>ONDO01000051.1 GCA_900316625.1 uncultured Lachnospiraceae bacterium
TTTGTACCAACGAATTCCTATCGCGCCTCAGTCTCCGACATACTCATCGGCTTCACAGACAATACGCCACAGTAATCGCAACACCCCAACCATCTTCACAGGCAAGGCTCCACAGTAATCGAAAGTCCCCAACCTACTTCACAGACAAGGTTCCACAGTAATCAGAGATATTTCCCAACATCTCCCCATGAATTCAGAAAGGATTGTGCATGATTTGGATTGTGCGAAATCCCCTTTTTCGCTAATATATTGATGTTAAAAAAACAGTAGAAAGGGCACATTATGGTTGAAAATCAATCCCGCGACCAAATCATCGTTCGCACCAGCATTATCGGTATTATCGCAAACATTCTTTGCCATTACCCTTGATGCCGTGAATAACCTGTCTGATGCCGCATCCAGCATCATTACTATTATTGGAACCAAACTCGCAGGCAAGGAGCCCAACAAGAAGCATCCCTACGGCTATGGCCGAATCGAGTATATGTCTGCAATGGTCATCTCTCTTATCGTTCTATACGCAGGCATTACATCTCTTAAGGAATCCATCACGAAGATCGTCCACCCCACAGCTGCGAGCTACACGAACATCGCACTCATCATTGTCGCTGTAGCCGTTCTTGTGAAGTTTGTCTTAGGCCGCTTCGTAAAAGCAACCGGAGAGAAGGTCAATTCCGGTTCCCTCATCGCTTCCGGAACAGACGCAAGTCTCGATTCAGTCATCTCACTCACCACCCTGATTGCCGCACTGATCTTCATTTTCACCGGCATCTCTTTAGAGGCTTGGCTTGGTGCAATCATATCTCTCGTAATTATTAAATCAGGAATTGAGATATTGAAAGATACCATCTCCCAGCTCCTGGGCGAGCAGGCAGACCCTGCTCTTGTTAGAGATATCAAGAAGACTGTCAACTCCTTCCCGGAAGTCAGCGGTGCCTATGACCTCATCCTGCATAACTATGGTCCGGACCGCTATCAGGGCTCTATTCACATCGAGATCTGCGATACCATGACCGCTAAGGAGATCGACAGCCTCATTCGCCGCATTACCTATAAGGTATATCAGGAGCACAATATCATTCTGACTGGTGTCGGCCTCTACGCTCATAATACACATGACGATCTTGCCCACGAACTCGAAGAAGCATATCGCAAGGTAGTTCTCGCAATCCCCCATGTGCTTGCTATGCACGGATTCTATTTCGAGGAAGAAACGAAGACCGTACGTTTCGATGCCGTTGTATCCTTCTCCTCTCCCAGCCGTAAGGCTAGCTATCAGGAGATTGTTGATAAAGCTAGTGCCCTCTATCCAGACTACAAGGTCTATGTTGCAATGGATATGGATTATAACGAACTGTAAGGAATATGGATAATTCCAAGGAAAAAGACATCACTATCTATATAAAGCGGAGTCGTAGAAAAAGCCTGGAGATCGAGATTTCAAAATCAAAGGAAATCATCGTAAGAGCTCCTCTACGCACTCCAAATTCTGAGATCAGAGCCTTCATCCAGGAACATAAGGAATGGATACAGGACAGTCTGAAGAAAGCAAAAGCACAAGAGCTTGCCTACCAGGACCACCTGAGAGAAATCGGTGCTGACAAGCCCTACACCGAGGAAGAACTGCTACAGATGAAAAAGGACGCCATAAAATTACTGCCCTCCCGCTGTGAGTATTACGCGCCCCTTATGGGGGTAAGTTATAACCGCATTGCGATCAAAGCACAGCGATCCCGTTGGGGCTCCTGCAGCACAAAGAAGAATCTCAACTTCAATTGTCTTCTTATGCTCTGCCCTGAAGAGATTCAGGACTATGTTGTCGTCCACGAACTTTCCCACCTAAAGGAAATGAATCACTCCCCCGCCTTTTGGGCTGAGGTTGGAAAGATACTTCCTGATTATAAGATCAGACGTCGTTGGCTAAGAAGTCAAGGCGAGGCATTGATTGCGCGTCTTCCCTGATTTCTACTTTACATCCGGTTTCTTATCCCTTATCTTATTCTATGGCACAAAGTGTATTTACGACTTCGGAAAAAATAAAATGACAAACAACATACATAAAAATGTAAGCGACAGCATAGCATTATTCATCCCTTTGAAATCTTTTATCAAGAGAAAATCTTTGGTTATTCCTATATTCGCACTTCTGTGTTCTTTATTTATTAAGAGAGGTATTTTATGAAATCGTTTATCAAGAGAATAACAACTTTGACGATTCCTATTTTGGCACTTCTGTGTTCTTTATTTAGCCCTGTATTACGTTGCCGCGCTGATCTTATTACGCAGCCCGCAGATATTGATGCGATGGTTGAAATGGGTTATTGGAGTCCACAGATTGGTGCTAATGAGTGGGCGAGAAGTTTTCCAGATATTCCATGTCCGTATGGGGCTCCAAACTTCACTGAACCCGGAACTTCTACCCCTTCTACGTCCGGCGGATCTTCTGCTCCGAAGAAAGCATCCAAGCCAGCAGGTCCGACTTACTCTGATTTTTCCGATGGAGCACATCAGTATGTGGTCACCCATAAGAAGGCTCTGTACGATACCTACAACAAGGGTAGAAACGAAGTTGGCTCTGTCGTAAAGGACACCGAGGTATCGGTTCTTGGTCAGTCCTCCAATGGTTTTTATCACATCAACTACACCGCAGAAGACGGAACCGCTGTTGATGGCTACCTTTACTACGAGGGCAAGGACAACATCGTAACCAAGGAAGAATATGATAAGGCTTGGGAAGTTACGAATACCAAGGATGCGACTTGCGAAAAAGACGGAAAGGTAACAGAGACGAACGCTCTCTCCAATGGAAAGAGATATACTGTTATCCCCGCAACCGGACATACCGAAAGTAAGTGGCAGACCAAGGTAGAGCCTTCCTTCTTTAAGGACGGAGAGCAGATTAAGACCTGCACCACCTGCAATAAGACCTTACAGAGCGAAGTTC
>ONDO01000049.1 GCA_900316625.1 uncultured Lachnospiraceae bacterium
GCTCTTGCAAGAACATCTTTTCTTACCACGAAGAAATGGCAGATGTAGTTACAGGAACGGAACATATCCAGGTTAAAATCCGGCTTAAAGTGGGGTTCGAAGTAGTCTTCCAAATCGAAGTCCACCTTATCCTCATCCGAGTAGATGCAGTCTGCATCTGTCTCATTGATTCTCTTAACATTCTCATAGAGAGCATCCGGAGTCAGAATATCATCATGGTCCAGAAGGGCGATAAAGTCGCCTTCTGCCAGTTCCAATGCCTTATTGGTATTGCCGGAGATTCCGTAGTTAGCATCCAGTGTTACAAAGCGGATACGGGAATCCCTAGCATGATATTCTTCCAGAATAGGGGTCAGGCTGCCATCCAGAGATCCATCTGCGATGCAAAGTTCCCAGTTGGTATAGGTCTGATTCTGTACAGATTCAATCATCTCACGCAGGAACTTCTCCGGGGTACGGAAAGCAGGTACTGCCAGAGAGATTCTGGGAGTACGTTCGAATGTAGCCTTACGCTGCTTCTCCAGTTCCTTCTCAGATACGACAACATGTCTTCTCATCCAGACATCATAGTCAACATCATCAGTCTTGAGTCGATTTGCGATAATCGCGTCATATTCCTCTTTGGTGAGGTTCTTCTTATACCACTTATCGTCGGCGCGCTGCATAGGATCAGCCTTGGTCAGCATCTCCCACTTTGACAGATACTTTCTACGTTTCTCACGCTTCTCGCGGCGAAGTTCTTCGATATCGATATGCCACTTCTTATTGCAGCCTTTCTCGCCGAAGCAGATATCGCAGGATGCATACTCTGTCATATCCAGAAGGAGGAAGAATCCCCACTGTCTGCCCTGGTCCTCCGGGGTTGAAAAGAGACTGATGATATCCGGGCGCAACATGTACTGGGCCTTGCCGATCATGTACTTGCCGTTCGGAGAGATCTGATCCTCGCCCACGTGGGAAGGTAGGACTCCATCCGGGAAGTCCGTCTCAGCCCATACGGTAAGTGGACGATACTCTTCGTAGAGATCACTGAGATAGCCCCAACCAGCCATACGGATCACATTACCGTTCAGCGCAAACTGGTCAATCATATGATGAACATTATCCACCTTATGAGCATCCAGAAGTTCCTGGTCAATGGAGAGAAGTTCTTCTTTCGCTGTAACGAGGATATTACCTGCATTAAAATCGAAAGCCTCCGCTTCGATCAGAATTCGAAATCCAACATTCTCAGCAGCGATGTCATACATATCGCAGACATCCTTACGAGGCATCCGTTCGATTTCAACCTTTGCTGAGTCGGCCGAAACAGTCACTTCTACATCCTCTGCCGGATTCTCCTTATCGAAAATCCAGCCAGAGATCATAATCTGTCTCTTGGAGCCATCAATCTTCTCATAGAATCTGAAATTATCAATTAACCAGAGAAGACCATTCTTTTCAACTGGTTGATTTAATATATTACTCATTCAGACAAGCCTCCTCGCTTGCTGTATTCTCTTACAAAGAGTCCTTTGTAGTACTGTCCAAGTTTCTTGAAACTTAAGTGCTTTCCAAAATCTCCCATTGGCTTCTCAAGGATTACATAGAGAACTTCAGCGATACAGATACTAAAGAACATAATAATCATAAAGTTCTTATAACCATCCGGAACTGCTGCCGTTGCGTTAATTCTAAGCAACATATGAAAGAGATAGATTCCAAAGCTTCTCTCACTCAGATGTACAAAAACCGGATTTCCAAAGAATTTCACAATCGGGCCAGCGGTGCAGAACACTGCACATACGATCCAAACCATTGCGAGAACTCCAAAATACATATCATGGCCTACACCATAATACTGTCCTCGGATATCAATCCCAATTTTGATAAGGAACATAGGTGATGAGAGTAATGTCACAAGAAATACTGCCAAAATCACAAGATTAGCTGCCACATTACCTACAACCGCCTTTCCCTTGCTCAGATTCCATTCTCTTCTCTTCATGATTCTGCAGAAATAGCCTGTTGCCATACCCATCATAAAGAGATAGATGCGGAATTCCTGCATGGAATTATTTCCATAGAGATGAAGGAAGGGATGATGCTTGAAATAATAAGCAAAACCTAGGAGAAGTACGATATATACCCACTCCTTCTTATCGCCAAGTTTCTTCAAAACAAAGTGTCCCAGAATTCCAAGAAACAACATAATAAGAGGCAGAAAGAGATACATGAAGACTTCCTGCTGAAGATACCAGAAATGGATACCTGCTTCACGGAAGGTAAAGTGTCTCAGCACAGAATCCCAGCTTCCAAAACAGATAGAAGGATAAAAATAGAAGTAAAACGCAATACAGAAATAGTACATGGGTAAGATACGGAATGCTCTCTGTACGTAGTACTGAATCCACTTCTTGAGAGAGAAGAACTTCTCTTCCGGATGTTCTCCGCCAATATACACCGCCAGAAATCCACTCAGAACAAAGCAGAGTGCTACACCAACCGCTCCGTTCTCCGTAATAAATCCCGTATGTTCAGCTACGATCAAGATAATTGCCCACAGACGAATTCCATCCAGGCCCGCTAATCTCTTTTTCTCCATTGTAGTCTCCTATGAACTCTGCTTTCTCAAGCAGTCTTACCTTTTCAGTTCTTCCTTGATATCGAAATCTTCCTTATCGGTGGTGAGGTTTGGATTGTAGTAAGGATCTCCATGAGCCAGAAGCCCGGGCCATTCCTTCTTGAATCTCTGCACTTCACTCTCGAATCTCTCTGCCTACGGCTCTTCGACTCATCGTGATGAAGTTCCGCAAAGGGCGTAAATACAATCTTATATCCATGATGACGGATTCTTACACAGAAGTCTGCATCATTGAAGGCTACCTGATAGCCTTCATCCATTCCACCAATCTCTTCATAGACCTCGCGTCTCATAAGGAGACACGCTGCCGTTACAGCCGACAGATTCTGAGCCACCCTAAGGCGGTTCATATATCCTGCCGCATCTCTTGCATAATCCTTGTGAGAATGGGCTGCCACGCCACCCAGTCCAATGATAACACCTGCATGCTGGATGGTATCATCCATGTAATAGAGTTTTGCTCCAACAGCTCCGACATCCCTTCGCGCAGCATAGAACATCATCTCTTCGATCCAGTTGGGCGTAATGATCTCGACATCATTATTGAGCAGGAGTACGTAATCCCCCTTCAGTTCCTTCTGACCGAAATTGTTGATGGAAGCGTAGTTGAAGGGATCCTTAAACTGCAGTACACGGGCGATCCCCGCCTGCTCCAGTTCCTGATAATAATCGAAGGTCTCCTTCTGGCTGGAGTTATTCTCCACGATCACGATCTCGTAATTGGGATATGTCGTCAGTCGTTTCACAGAGTCGATGGCTCTCTTCAGCTCCTCGATATGGTCCTTGTTGGGGATCATAATGGAAACGAGGGGCTTACCCATCTCTCTTCCTGCATCCGCCCGCTCCGTCACATGGAAGAGGCAGTTCTTTTTATCGATAATCTCAATCTGAACAGAATTCCCGAGATGCTTTCTCAATGCCCCAAGAGCGGTCTGTGCCTGTACCTCCGTCTCGGTACCGGTCAGTGTCTCATGTTTCTCGAAATATAACTTCTCCGGTACATGGAGGATCTTCCGGGATACTTCATATTCCGACACTTGGCTCTGATCATTGATCTGATCCAGAATTCTTAAGATGAGTCCGTACTTACCATCCGCCTGGAGTTCATCTGCGAAGGCGGAATCATAGGGATTCAGTTCTCCATCCGCATAGAATTCCGACTTCAGAAGTCCGGATACATTTAATGACTGCATGTCCCTAAGGCGAGCCATCCAGAGATTTCGAATGTAATTCTGTCCATTCAGGAAGTCCGGAGACCAATCCGGTTTATACCAGGGCTCCTTAGCATCTGAAATATCATTGCTATAGAAGTCCGAGTCACTATACACAAACTCTGCATCATCCTTGCCTTCCAGAGCCTTAGCCATCTCATAGAGAGCGGACACATGAAGTTCGTCAGACAGGTTGATCCAGGCGAAGAAATCACCAACGGCATGCTCTACCAGAACTTCTGCAGGATTTGACTCTGTCGTAACAGGAACTACGTTAATTCGCTGATCTAGGGATGCTATCCACTGAAGCAGTTTGGACTGAGCCTTATGGTCCTTACTACTCGCATCCAGAAGGATCAGTTCGAAATCCTCATAGGTCTGATTCATGACAAGATCTACAAAGTGGCGAATCTCTTCCAGGCTCTGATTTCGAACGATTGCGCCAAGAGTGAAACTCAGGTTGCATCTCTTTGCAAGTTCCGCTGCTTCCAGTCTCTCATCGTCCAGATTCTTTCGCCCACTGGACATATACTGAACAGAAGCCAGTGCGTTCTGCAGGAAGAGTTCCTTTTTCGCCTGTTCCCGACCCACTTCATGAATTCTTGCACGATATGCCTTCTGTGCCTCCTTGATCGGGAAGGCCTTCTTCATATCCTTGATGGAAGCGTTAAGGGAACGAATGGGTGCTGTCATCTTCCAGGAAGAAGAATTCTCCATGGTTTCATAGGCATTCTTCCAGAAATCTCTCTCTCCGCGAAGCTGGTCAATGGTCTGATTCAGTTCTACCTTGTCCTTCTCCAGAGCAACAACTTCCTGAACCTTCTCGTCATAGACCTCAATCTGATATTTCCACTTGGCATCCAGGGTCTTGTTGTCATCCTGCATCCGCTTGGTGGAATGGGCCAGCTTCTCTGTAGATTCTGCTGATAACTCAATCTCTTCCATGCTGAGTTTGAGTTTCGAGGTGCGGAATCTAAAATCAGAGCCCACAATCTCTGTACCATCCTTCTCCAGGAGGAAGAGGTTATGGCCCAGACGAAAACCATCTGTTTGGAAAGCAAGATCATACCAGAGAGGTTCTCCATCCTGTGTCTTAGAGCAAGCCTTTACCTCTGAGATGTTAAGGATGCAATTCCCCTCCGCTACCAGCAGACGTACATTGGTCACGCCTTCCGGAAGATCCACTTCTCTATTATTCAGTTCGTCAAATGAGAAGGATCCTGCAGCTTCACTTCCGAAGCCCTGCCCCCTGTCAAAAAAGAGTTGAAATTGATTCATAAACTCTATCCCATCTGATTATTCAGAAATAGCCTGAACTCTCTTCATGTTTATCATCTTATGGATTCCTTCACACATGAAGTGAAAGAGCCTTTGTAGATTCTTAACGATAATATTGTCAACAATAACTGAGAATGCCAATGAATATGCAAAAACCATAAGAATAGACTTTACCACACCACCAAAACTTTCTGTGATTCCAGGATGAACCCCTAAGTAGTAGAGAACAATATATCCATGGATCATATAAATTGAGAAGGTGTATCCGCTCAGCCATCGAACAATCTTATTGATTACATTAGACTTCGTTAGGGGTTTCTCTATCAGCATAAATAGGGCAAACATACCACACGTCTGAATGACCATTTGCGGCGACAAATCATAATAATTTGATGGTATTTTTTCTGCACTTCCCGCCTGCACCTTCCAAATAATAGTCAGAAGTAATGTGACTAGGCCGCATCCAAATACTATCCGCCAAGACTTTTTCGATTTGATCTGAAGCATGGCGTACCCAAAAATCGGATACATCAACCAAGTAAAGATATAATTTGTAACGCCGAATCCTATTCCTAAGTATGGCAAATATACATTTGCAGCTGCCATAAACAAAATCACGGCAAGAAGTACACATATATCCTTTTGTGTTAATGCCTGCAACCCTTTCCGTAGAAAAGGCGCAAACAGATAGAATCCCACTAGTGCATACATAAACCAGAGATGATAATAGACAGGTTCTCTAAGGTTATCCAGTAATCCCTGTGGTAAGTATCTAATTGCCTCTACAAGTGACGCTTTATGAGGCATTTCCAAAATCTTGTGTCCCTTATTGATCCAGCAAGAGTAATAAAGGCCATAGAAAAGAAATGGAATCAGTATTTTCTCAACCCTTTTTAAATAAAACTTCCCGATTGCCTCTTCTCTTTTATTCGTTAAAATAAGCGATCCACTCATCAAGAAAAAAATGGGCAGGCAGATTCGAGCAATCCCTTGCATAGTTGCTCCACCGAGGTCATAGCGGTCCATGATAACGTGGCATCCTATGATTCCAAAGCATGCGATCAGTCGAATATAGTCAAATACTGGTCGTCTGGTGGATTGTGAAATCTTGTTTTCTTCTTTTGTCTCTATCTGTGTATTATCCATATTATTTCTTGAAAAATTTATTCATCAGAGCTTTACGCATGCCAAAGCTTGCAAGTTCCTGGCGGAGGGCATCCAGTTCATGCTCCATATGCTCGATTCTATCCTTCACTGCATGCTCTTCTCGATAGGTGCGGTCCATCTCCGCAAAGGGGATGATGCCGTTTCCAATCTTCGTCAGCATATTACGTTCCGGTTCCAGGCTCCCCTGAATGGTATTCTGGAAGTATTCCTCCATACGGAGGTACTGCTCCGATTCATCCGGGCTAATGCCGATTCCCTTGATCAGTTCTTCAAAGTTCAGTTCCGGACATGCCATAAGCTGGTGTGTCGCCAGATAGAAGCATCTGTGAAGAATGAAATGAACCGGAATCGGGAAGTCGAAGGTCCACTCATAATCGATTACAGACCAGTCTGCCTTCACAATCTTCTCAATGTCATCTCCCGCTTCATCCGGAATGATCAGGTTGGAGAAGATGAGGTCAATGTCGGATATCTTAGCCGTCTTCAAACCTTCCGGAAGTCTGGCTCCGCCAAAGACTCTTCGGAAGTCATCCGTCATCGCAAAGTCGTCTGTAGCAGCACTTAAGATACGCTTTGTATAGGCGTCTACAATTCGCTTAACATCTGCCCCACGTCCCTGGATGATAAGTTCTTCCATGAGGCGCTGCAGATTCTGTCCGAGGATGAAATCCAGCGGATGCGTGACGAGGCCAAGGCCAACGAGGCTGCCGACAAG
>ONDO01000016.1 GCA_900316625.1 uncultured Lachnospiraceae bacterium
TGGAAGCACAGTAATGTGTGGAGCTGACTGTTACTAATCGATCGAAGGCTTGATCAAGCGTTTGTTATCAGGATCATCTGTATGAAGTTTTGAAGGTACGAGAAAGTATCCGTTAAGACTAGTCTTGACGGATGTTTTTATATCAGATATAATCCAATTTGTTCGGCGACATAGCCAAGTGGTAAGGCAAAGGTCTGCAACACCTGTATCACCAGTTCGAATCTGGTTGTCGCCTCTCGAAACAGAATCGCAATCGCGGTTCTGTTTTTTATTGTAGGAGGTTTTAAATGTTTTGGATCTGGATTTTAGCAACGCTTAGTGCTTTTTTCTTAAAAGGACTTTGTGGATTCGCAAATACTATGGTCTTTGATTCTATTCTTGGATTTGCAGTGAATAACGTAAATATCTCCCCGATTGAATTAATCCTTGGCTTTCCAACCAATATAATCCTGGCCTGGCAGAATCGAAAGAAATTAGATTATAAAGTCTGGGTTCCGATTGTAATTCTTATTCTGATGGGAAGTATTCCTGGAGCACTTCTCCTGAAAGAAGTGAATGCTAAGGGATTAAAGATTTTCTTTGGTATTATGGTTGTTTTAGTTGGAATAGAGATGCTTCTCCGATAGATCAGCAGTTTTAAAATGAAGGATAATAAATATCTTATGGCTATTGTAGGAATCCTTGCGGGTCTTATGTGTGGTCTATTTGGTGTCGGTATTCTCCTGGCTGCATATGTGAGTCGTGTTACAGATACGACAGATGAGTTCAAGGCTAATATGAGCCTTGTATTCATTGTTGAGAATATCTTTCGTATCATCAGCTATTCTCTTGTTGGTATTATTACCTTAGAATCACTGAAGATGACAGCATGTCTTTTCCCGTTCATGTTAGTGGGTTTGTTCTCTGGAATATATAGCAGCAGAATTCTAGATGATAAGCTTGTAAAAAAGATCGTCATCCTTCTTTTAATTATCTCTGTAATAGTACTTGTAATTAAAAATATATAATTGTATATAAATCAACTTTCTATCGGAAAATTAGGAAGGCAATCCTTGCAGCACAGTAGGCTGGCGTAATCACAAGTTATGCAACAAGAGAGCCCTTTGGAGACGTATTGAAAGCGAGAGGAATGTAATGAACCAGGAACTTAAGGGGAACGAGAAAATTGAAGAAGCAATATTGATGATTCAGCAGGAACCATCCATGGATACGCTCTCCTTTGCCATTCTTTCGATTAATCGTCGAATGAGAGAAGGCGGAAAACTGATTCTCTCGGTCGAATCTGCAGCACCCGCAGAGGGACAGCTCCCTATTCGTGTGCTCGAAATCGATGGAGAAGAATGGTGGGTCGCTTTTACCTCCTTCGAGGAACAGAGTAAGGGATCGGATGCCCTTCAGTCTACCTTCCTCGTGGATATGGACCAGCTCTTCCACGCAGCTATGAGTGAGAAGCGGGTAGGGGGAATTGTACTGAACCCCTGGAATCGCACCCTGCAACTCGACCGCAAACTGATTGCAATGGTCATCGGATTACAGGATCATCCGACGGAAGACTAAAAGCGAAGGCCAGAAGAAAACATAATATGATTAAGATTGCTCACCATGAAATAAAACATGGTGAGTATTTTTTCATTAAACAAAAAACAAATTGACCAAAGAATAAAGCCATGATATAATTTTAATAATTTAACAAGTCAAACCGTTGAAGCGGAGATCAAAGTTGTAGAAGCGCAATACAGAGAGCCCGATCGTGCTGAGATTCGGACAGAGATGCTGGCAGCCAAATGGACCGCTGAGGGCGTGGGGAAAAGCTTAGGCCGAGTATTCCACGACGACAGACACTCGTTAGTTGTCAGAGATATGATGGTATCTCGCAAAGTGCGTGTATTATACACGAATCAAGGTGGCACCGCGGAACATCCGCCCTTGGAAGCAGTAGCTTTCGAGGGCGTTTTTTATTTTTCAAATGACGCTGGAAAGAGCATGCGGCTTAAGTAATGCAAAGTCAATATTCGTAGTATGCAAAGGAAGCAGGAGGGAAGACATGATTAAAGAAGCCATTGAAAAAGTAGTACGTAAAGAAGATCTCACTTATGAAGAAGCGAATACCGTGATGTTAGAGATCATGAAGGGAGAAACCAGTCCCACACAGAACGCAGCATTCCTCGCTGCATTATCCACTAAGTCCACACGCGCCGAGACAATCAATGAGATTTCAGGTTGCGCTGAAGCAATGCGAAGCCTTGCTTTACCTGTCGAGCATCCTGGGATGGAAGTAATGGAGATTGTTGGAACCGGCGGAGATGGGGCGCATAGCTTCAATATATCCACTACATCTGCAATGGTTCTTGCGGCAGCGGGTGTGAAAGTAGCAAAACATGGTAACCGGGCAGCATCCTCACTGTCTGGAACCGCAGATTGTCTGGAAGCGCTGGGTGTTAACATCCAGCAGGATCCAGACAAAGCAAGAGAGATGCTGAAAGAAGCAGGTTTCTGTTTCCTCTTTGCTCAGAAATATCACAGTGCAATGAAGTATGTTGGGCCCATCCGCAAGGAACTGGGCATTCGAACAGTTTTCAATATTCTAGGACCTCTTACGAATCCTGCTAAGCCAGAGTTCTTCCTTCTTGGTGTCTATGATGAATATCTTGTAGAGCCTCTGGTAAAGGTACTGGATTCTCTTGGCGTGAAGAGAGCAATGGTTGTCTACGGACAGGAGAAGCTGGACGAGATCTCGGCATGTGGACCTACGACCATCTGTGAATTAAGAGATGGCTATTATCGCACCAGCGTCATCAGACCTGAAGATTTCGGTCTGATTGCAGGCAAGAAAGAAGAATTGGTGGGTGGCACTCCGGATGAGAATGCCAAAATTACGCTGAATATCCTCTCTGGGATCGAACAGGGAACCAAGAGAAATGCAGTTCTTCTGAATGCAGGTGCCGGACTCTTCGTAGCAGGCAAGGCAGAAAGTATTGCAGAGGGAGTCAAGCTAGCTGAAAAACTCATTGATAATGGGCAGGCAAAGAAGACGCTCGAAAAGGTGATCGAAGTTTCAAATCGCTAATCAGAAGAATAAAAAATGAATTGAGGGAATCGATATGGCCAATATCTTAGATCAGTTAGTAGAATATGCAGCCATCCGAGTGGAAGAAGAGAAGAAGCGGATCCCAATCAATGAAGTAAGAGCTCAAGCAGAGTATCTCCATGAAACAGAAGTAGAAGACAAGGTCTTAGGAGATAAGGTAACGAATCTCTTTCCCTTTGAGGAAGCACTTAAGCGACCGGGAATCTCCTTTATCACGGAGTGTAAGAAGGCATCCCCTTCCAAAGGATTAATCTCAGAATCTTTTCCCTACCTTGAGATTGCGAAATCTTATGAGGAGGCAGGTGCAGCTGCAATCTCAGTTCTGACGGAACCCAAATGGTTCCTGGGATCCGATGAGTATCTGAAGAAAATAGCAGAAGCTGTTAAAATTCCCTGTTTACGGAAAGACTTCACGGTAGACCCCTATATGATCTATCAGGCCAAGAACTTAGGAGCCAGCGCCGTTCTACTGATCTGTGCAGTCCTTAGCCTCGAGGAACTTCGAGAATATATTGAAATTGCAGATTCTCTGGGACTCTCCGCACTGGTAGAAGCACATAACGAAAGGGAGGTGGAGGTCGCGACAGAGGCATGCGCCCGCATCATCGGTGTGAATAATCGAAATCTAAAAGACTTCACTGTGGACATCAATAATAGTCTTCGTCTAAGGAACCTGGCGCCCAAGGAAACTCTCTTCGTAGCAGAATCCGGAATCAGTAGTCCAGAGAACGTAAGAGATCTCTATCAGGGCGGCGTGGATGCAGTTCTGATCGGCGAGAGCCTTATGCGTTCCGAGGACAAGAAGGCCAAGCTACAGGAACTGAGGAGTCTGATATGACAAAGATTAAGATCTGTGGACTCTTCCGGCCAAAAGACATAGAAGCAGTGAATCTCTACCAGCCAGATTTTGCAGGCTTCATTATCAACTTCCCCAAAAGCCACCGGAATATAAGTCCAGCAGACCTAAAGCAATTAAAAAGTAAGCTGGATCCGAGAATTAAGAGTGTCGGTGTCTTTGTTGATCGTCCACTGAAAGAGGTAAGGAATCTTCTCGAAGAAGGAATCATCGACATAGCCCAGCTTCATGGAAGCGAAGACAGTGATTACATCAAAGCTCTGCAGACGGGAGGATATGAAGTATGGAAAGCCTTCGAGATACAGGACAGGTCAGATCTCGAGAGGGCAATCGAATCACCTGCAGACAAGATCCTTCTCGATGCAGGGAAGGGACAAGGCAGAACCTTCTCCTGGGATATCTTATCCGGACTGAAGATGGACTACATCCTGGCAGGAGGGCTCCATTCTGGAAATGTAGAGCAGGCGATAAGAAGCCTCCATCCCTTGGGACTTGATATATCATCAGGTGTGGAAAGCGATGGACTGAAAGATGCAAAGAAGATAGAAGAAGTAATTCGGATTGTCCGAAGAATTCAGTAAGAACTAAGTATATTGTTTAAAATTACCACGCATATAACTCAATAGCGGATGGAATAGAACAAATAGATACGAGATGACCCGTAGGAATTTAAGTGGTCAATATAAGGAATGATAAGCAGTCGAAAGAACGATGAGTGAGGTATAAGAATGAGTGAATCGAAAGGAAGATTCGGACGTCATGGAGGTCAGTATATTCCAGAGACCCTGATGAACGCTGTGAACGAATTAGAAGAAGCATACAATCACTACAAAGATGATCCTTCATTCAACGAGGAGCTAAAAGCCCTCTTAAATGACTATGCAGGCCGTCCGAGCAGGCTCTACTACGCGAAGAAGATGACGGAAGATCTCGGCGGTGCGAAGATCTATCTCAAGAGAGAAGATCTGAACCATACCGGAGCCCACAAGATCAATAACTGTATCGGGCAGTGTCTTCTTGCGAAAAAGATGGGAAAGACCAGAGTTATTGCAGAGACCGGAGCAGGCCAGCATGGTGTTGCTACAGCAACCGTTGCAGCCCTGATGGGACTGGAATGTGAGATCTACATGGGAGCAGTCGATATCGAGAGACAGGCACTCAATGTCTATAAGATGCGTCTCCTGGGAGCCAAAGTACATTCTGTAACAACTGGTACAGCAACGCTGAAAGATGCAGTATCCGAGGCAATGCGTGAGTGGACCCGCAGAATTGATGATACTCACTATGTCTTAGGTTCTGTTATGGGCCCCCATCCCTTCCCCACGATGGTAAGAGATTTTCAGGCAGTCATCTCTGAGGAAGCAAGGGAACAGATCTTAGAGAAGGAAGGCAGACTTCCAGATGCAGTACTTGCCTGTGTCGGTGGAGGTTCTAATGCCATTGGTTCCTTTTATCACTTTATAAATGATAAAAAAGTCCGCTTGATTGGGTGTGAAGCGGCTGGAAAAGGAATCGATACCTTTGAAACAGCAGCAACGATGGCAACCGGAAAACTCGGAATCTTCCACGGAATGAAGTCTTACTTCTGTCAGGACGAATATGGACAGATTGCACCTGTATATTCGATCTCTGCAGGACTCGATTATCCAGGTGTCGGACCTGAACATGCCATGCTACACGACCAGGGCAGAGCTGAATATGTAGCAATCACAGATGATGAGGCAGTGGATGCATTTGAATATCTGTCCAGAGTTGAGGGAATTATTCCGGCAATCGAATCGTCTCACGCACTTGCTTACGCGAAGAAACTTGCACCGACGATGTCTAAGGACCAGATCATCATTGTGACCGTATCTGGACGTGGAGACAAGGACTGCGCAGCGATTGCCCGTTACAGAGGGGAGGACCTCCATGACTGATCGTATTAGAGAAGCACTATCCGGGAAGAAAGCCTTTATTCCATTTATCACATCCGGAGATCCGGACTTAGAGACCACAGAGCAGCTGGTATATGCAATGGAAAGAGCTGGAGCGGATCTGATTGAACTCGGAATTCCATTCTCAGATCCGACAGCGGAAGGCCCCGTTATTATGGAAGCCAATCTTCGTGCCCTGTCAGCCGGGGTTACGACAGATAAGGTCTTCGATATGGTAACAGAGATTCGAAAGAACTCGCGGATTCCACTTGTCTTCATGACTTATGCCAATGTCGTGTTCTCTTATGGAACAGAACGCTTCATAAGCAGGATGGAGGAAATCGGTATGGACGGACTGATTCTTCCCGACGTACCTTATGAAGAGAGAGAAGAATTCTCGGTTGTATGTGATCAGCACGGTATCGATTTTATCTCGCTCATCGCTCCGACCTCTGAGGACAGAATCCGAATGATTGCGAAGGTATCCAGAGGTTTTGTCTACTGCGTATCTTCCCTTGGAGTTACCGGAACCAGAAGCCAGATTACGACGGATATCTCCCACATGGTAAGCCTTGTAAAGGAAGTGAATGACATCCCCTGTGAGGTCGGATTCGGCATCTCCGACCAGGAGACGGCGCGGAAGATGGCAACGCAGTCGGATGGCGTCATTGTGGGATCTGCAATTGTGAAGATCATTGCCCAGCATGGCAGGAATGCGGTTCCGGAAGTAGAGAAGTTCGTAAGAAGCCTTACGGCAGCGGTCAGGGAGACAGAGTAGTAGAAATGTAGAGCTTGCCCTGCATTTCCGAAGGAAGAAATCAGTCGATTGCACGGCAGGAAGATAATGGGGGAACCATGAGAGAATACAGACCCATAATGGATCAGGTCTTAGATTATAAGGCTTGTGGGAAATATGATGTATTGCCGGTGAGTTGTGAGATTATGTCGGATTTCATCACACCGATCGAGGCAATTCGAATTCTGAAGAATGTGTCAAGTCACTGTTATCTCTTAGAGTCTGCCAAGGCGGATGAGACCTGGGGACGGTATACCTTCTTAGGCTATGACCCTAAGATGGAGATTACCGTAAGAGATGGCGTGTTCAAGGCGGGAAGTCTTACAGTAGAAACAAAGGATCCGTCGAAATACCTGAGACAGATTCTGTCCGAGAACCGAAGCCCCAAGCTGGATTACCTGCCTTCCTTTACAGGAGGACTGGTAGGCTACTTCGCATTCGATTATCTGAATTACAGTGAGCCTGGCACGAAGATGGATGTAGAGGATTCGGAAGAGTTCAAGGATGCAGATCTGATGCTCTTTGATAAGGTCATCTGCTTCGATCATCTGGCACAGAAGATTATCCTAATGGTCAATATCCATCTGGAGGATGCAGAGACAGAATATAAGAGGGCAGTTCGAGAGCTCGAAGAGATGGTAGATCTTCTCAAAAACGGGGAGAAGAAGGAGGAGGAAGCTGGAAGACTCACCGGTGAGATTCGTCCTCTGTTTGATGAGAAAAAATACTGCCAGATGGTAGAGAAGGCGAAGAAACATATCGTGGATGGTGATATCTTCCAGATCGTGCTCTCGAATCGTCTCGAAGCGCCATTCGAAGGAAGCTTACTGAATACTTATCGTATGCTTCGAACCATCAATCCCTCTCCCTATATGTTCTACTTCTCGGGCATGGATGTGGAAGTTGCCGGCGCATCGCCGGAGACCCTGACCAAGCTGCAGGATGGAGTGCTACATACCTTCCCCCTGGCTGGAACCAGACCCAGAGGTAAGACGGAGAAGGAAGATAAGGAGCTGGAAGAAGAACTTCTGCAGGATGAGAAGGAACTTGCTGAGCATAATATGCTGGTGGATCTGGGAAGGAATGACCTGGGTAAGATCTCGAAATTTGGAAGTGTGGCAGTGGAGAAACTGCATTCCATTGAGAGATATTCGCATGTTATGCATATTGGTTCCACGGTAAGAGGCCTGATCCGGGAAGACAAGGATGCCCTGGATGCCATCGAGGCAGTGCTTCCGGCAGGTACTCTTTCTGGAGCACCGAAGATCAGAGCCTGTCAGCTGATCGGGGAACTGGAGAACAATAAGCGCGGAATCTATGGTGGTGCAATCGGTTATATCGATTTTACCGGTAATATGGATACTTGTATTGCAATCCGGATTGCCTACAAGAAGAATGGCAAGGTTTTTGTTCGTTCTGGAGCAGGAATTGTGGCAGATTCAGTGCCGGAGAAGGAATATCAGGAATGCCTGAATAAGGCTAGAGCAAGCGTGAATGCTCTGCAGATGGCGGAGGTGGAATTATGATTCTACTAATCGACAATTATGATTCCTTTTCCTATAATCTCTACCAGCTGATCGGTGAGATTAATCCGGATATCAGGGTAATCCGAAATGATGAACTGACGGTTGCAGAGATTGAAGCATTAGGTCCGGACCACATTATTCTATCTCCTGGTCCTGGAAGGCCTATAGATGCAGGTGTCATCGAAGATGTGGTGAGAGAACTGGGTGGTAAGATCCCGATCTTAGGTGTATGTCTCGGTCATCAGGCAATCTGTGAGGCGCTTGGTGCAAGGATTACATATGCGAAAGAACTCATGCACGGCAAGCAGTCGGAAGTGGAATTAGACCAGTCGTCAGTTATTTTTGGGGAATGTCCGAAGAAAGCATTGATTGCAAGATATCACTCTCTGGCAGCGGATCCTACGACAATTCCGGACTGCCTTAAGGTGACGGCAGTGACAGAGGATGGAGAAGTTATGGCGGTCGAGCATAAGGATATGCCGCTCTTTGGTCTGCAGTTTCATCCGGAATCCATTATGACGCCGGATGGAAGAAAGATGCTGAAGGGATTTCTATCAGTGTCTGTTTAATCTCTTATGGAATCGTCATTATTCCGGGCTGGTTCATAGCGTACCTTCTTAAGTATGACAGGAAGGAAAGACAACTGAGGGAAAATAGGTTGATACCATAATAGTTATTAGCGTTTTGTTGCAATAGCAACGGAACGCTTTTCTTTTTCTCTGTAATATGCAATTGTAAAGAAAACAAAGAAAGAACCTAAAATAGTAATTATCGGGAGAAAGATATGGCAAGGAAATTAGACTTATCCAAGACTGTCTACGAATTAATCCAGGAATATCCTGAACTGAAAGATATTATGATTGAAACAGGGTTTAAGGATCTGGCGAATCCCAAAGTCCTTAAGACGGTGGGGCGCGTCATGACCATTCCCAAAGGCTGCGCCGTGAAAGGAATCGATGTTCCCATGGTGCTTTCAAAGCTGGGAGAGAATGGATTCGAGCTAGCCGGTTCCATGCCAAAGAGTGCCTTCGGGAAGAAGATGATGAAGAAGGCTCTTGGAGACAAAGTCTTTGAGGAGGATCAGAATGAATCTGGCTTGACCGTAGCTGAGGCTCGTCGCCATAGCCTGATCAAGTCCTACATCTCCCGCCTGTCCGAGGGAGAGGACCTGGAGTCGGTAAGAGAGGATTTCGTGAAAGAATTCAAGGATGTGGATGCTTTAGAGATCGTGAAGGCAGAACAGGCCATGATCGATGAGGGAGTGCCCCTGGCGAAGGTGCAGTCCCTTTGTGATATACATTCAGCCCTCTTCCACGGAGCGACCCGTGAGGAACAGATCGAGAATGCTGAGAAGGCGGTAATAGAGGCAAGGGCCAAGGCCAATGCGCAGGATCAGCAGGTGCAAGGAGAGACTAAGGCCAGTGAGGCCCAGGCTCTTCTGGACCAGAAGAGTAAGGAAGCCCGGGCTAAGAAGGACGAGGCCAAGTCTAAGATGGTGAGGATGATCGAGATTCCTGGTCACCCTCTCTACGTCTTCGCCCAGGAGAATCTTGGCATAGAGGCTCAGATAGAAGAGAGTAGAGAAGCCCTGGCGGCAGCGGTTGCTACAGCAGACGATAGTCCGGAAAGAGAGGAGAAGGACCAGCATCTCCTTCGTCAAATGAAGACCATGCGAAGACTCTCGGTCCATTATGCCAAGAAAGGAGACCTTCTCTATCCCGTGCTGGCATCCCGGTACGGAGTACCTGGTCCCTCCGCTGTGATGTGGGGTGTGGATGATGAAATCCGAGATGAGATTCGTCTTCTGGCTTCCTTTGCAGGAAAAGGAGACTGGTATGATAGTATTGAAGCAGTCCTAAAGAGAGCAGAAGAGATGCTCTTCAAGGAGAGAAATATACTGTTTCCGCTCTGTGCTGAGAATTTTACGGAAGAGGAATGGAAGGGGATTGCCAGAGATTTGCAGGACTATGATCCCTGCTTTACAGAAGAGATTCCGATCTGGGATCAGGCTAGGGACCTGAAGAGACCAGAAGCTTCCATCGAAGGAGACGAAGTGCGATTCCCTGTCGGTCATATGAATGCCAAGCAGCTTTCTGCCATGCTGGATACCATTCCCTTGGAGATTACATTTATCGATAAGGATGACATCAACCGATACTTCAATAGGACGCATGGCAAGAAGCTCTTTAAGCGTCCGGATGCGGCGATTGATCGTGAGGTCTACTTCTGTCATCCAGCCAAGATAGAGCCTATGGTTCGCGGAATTATTGATGATTTCCGTACAGGAAGAAGAGATTCTGTCGATGTATGGATGAATAAAAATGACAAACCGGTTTTGGTCAGATATATGGCAGTATATAGTGATGACAATGAATTCCAGGGTACAATGGAGATTGTGCAAAATATGGAATTTGCAGAGAAACATTTTGTGTAGCTGCAGGTCAGGCACTTAATATGTAATGCTTTGCATTAAAATAATGGTCATTCTCAAGACAGACTGTATTGTAGGATAATCATCGGCCCGATTAGCTAAGAGGCTAATCGGGTTTTTTTGATGGAATATGTCAGAAGGGTGCCGACTTCATCGGTCCATGTTATAATGGCAAAAATGAATAAACAGATAAAAGAAAGTTGGCTCGACTTATGAAATGGAATAAGAACTGGAGAGAAGATCGTTGGGAAGCGAATACGATTGCGGCATGTTCAGCGGTTATACTCTATGTTGTATTAATGAATATTGGTGGAATATGGAAGGGCTTTACGAGTATCTTCTCTGTAGTCTCTCCGGTTATTCTAGGTGCAGTCATTGCTTATGTTATTGATCCCTTTACGGTACTCATCCAGAGAACCATTCTGAAAAAGGTAAAGAGCGAGAAATGGAATCGTAGATGGGGGGTTCTGATTTCCCTCCTGGCCTTGCTTGCCTTAGTAACCATTCTGCTTCTTTCTCTCATTCCCCAGCTGTTCGATAGCGTAAGCACCTTTATGAACAATATTGAAAAGTATTCAGATAGCTATGATGATTTCTCAGCTATCTTAATGAGCTTACCATTCGAGTTACCTCCAGCCCTGCAGGGTGCAGCATCCTCTCTGGATGGACTGATCAATTCCCTGATTACCCTGATCAAGAGTCACCAGGGTGATCTTCTTAATGCGTCGATGAATATCGGAAGCAGTATCATGATCTGGGTTTTGGGCTTTATCCTTGCTATTTATTTTCTCTTGGCAAAGCAGCCGATCATTATCGGATTCAAGCGTTTCTTCTCTGCAGTGCTTCCTGAGAAGAAGAATCGCCATTTCAGAGATTTTTTAAGACGTTGTAACGATATTCTTGTTCGATACATCGCCTTCGACCTTGTGGATGGCTTGATCGTTGGAATCATCAACTGGATCTTCATGATGATCACAGGACTGCCTTATGCAGTACTGATCTCGGTAGTTGTCGGTGTTACCAACCTTGCACCCACTTTTGGACCCATTGTCGGAGGCGTTGTTGGTGCCTTTATTCTGGTGCTGGTGAATCCGGGATATGCAATCTGGTTTTTGATCTTTACCCTGATCCTGCAGACGGTTGATGGCTATATCCTGAAGCCAAAGCTCTTCGGAGATTCCCTTGGAATCTCCTCTGTCCTGATTCTGGTTTCCATCATTATTCTTGGAAGGATCTTTGGCGTTGTAGGTGTCCTTCTCTCCATCCCAATTGCAGCGATTGTGGACTTCATGTATCGTGATCTCTTCTTAAAGCCACTGGAAGACAGAGCGGAGAAAGAGACAGGAGACAAGGAATTAGAGAATGATCCCTCCGAAATAACCAAGGAGCAGGATCAGTAATAAGTTTCGAATAACAGACAGGGACGAATCTATCAATATGCAAGCGAATATTAGAAAACTAAAAGCGGATGATATTGCAAGAATCTATCCATACATGGTTATAGACTTTCCGGATAATGAGAGAAAGCCACAGAAGATGATCGAGGACTCCTTCGAGAGCGGTTTTATGGAAGGCTATGCTCTCTGTCAGGAAGAGGATGTAAGCGTAACAGACGGCAGCGGCATCCGAGGCGAGCTTCTCGCTTATGCCCTTTTTGTAAAGCTAGGCGATGTGCTACTCTTCGATTATCTGGCTGTGCTTCCGGACTATCGGGAGAGCGGGCTTGGTTCTATATTTCTCGAAGAGCTTCGAAAATATCTCACGGGGTATGAGTGTGTCATCGGTGAGGTGGAAAATCCTGATTATTGCACTGATCCCGAGGAGAAGAAGGCCATGGAGCGGCGGATCCGCTTCTATCTCAAGAATGGTGTCAGAGACACCGGCGCCAGTGGGCAGGTATATACAGTGGAATACCGATTCTTCGAGCTGATTGGCAGGAAGAAGCACAGCCCGGAGGAAGCGATGGAGCGCATCGGTCGTTTCTACCACACCTACTGGCCCAGGCAGGAAGACTATGATAAGCATGTAGTGATGCACGTGTCGCCTGGTGCTCGTTGACATCTTAGGATTCAGAAGATATAATCGCATTTATTGAGGGTCATCCCGGCATGATAGGCATGGCGGGTGATCGAAGGCTTTGATGGGAATCCAGTAAGCTGTAGCCGAAACCTTTGGAGAGAACTGCCGGGCGCTGCGAGGCAGAAGGAAGCTATGGACGAATTACCTCCCGGAGCTCTGCACAGAACCGTTTGCTCTTCATTTCCGAGGGAGACCTCTTCGTAAATGTAGGGCTTACCCAGTAGGCTGCAGCGTAGGTCGGCGTTAACGATTAATGAGGCAGGTAATCCTGCGAACAAAGGTGGTACCACGAGAGAATACTAAGCTCCTCGTCCTTTGATCTTCACGTTGAGGATCGGGGCGGGGAGCTTTTTCATCTGAACGACTGCGTGGCAGCGGATGGAGATAAGTTCCGGATACTTCGATCGGTAGAAGTCAGGAGGAAAAACATGACACTTTACGAAGAACTTCAGGCAAGAGGGCTCGTTGCCCAGGTTACGGATGAGAAGCTCATCCCCGACCTTATCAACAATGGCAAGGCAACCTTCTATATCGGTTTTGACCCGACGGCAGATTCCCTGCACGTTGGTCACTTTATGGCGCTTCTTCTGATGAAGAGACTGCAGATGGGCGGAAATAAGCCAATCGCTCTGGTTGGTGGTGGAACCGGTATGATCGGTGACCCTTCCGGACGTACGGATATGCGTTCCATGATGACCACAGATATCATCGACCATAACTGCGAATGCTTCCGTAAGCAGATGTCCCGCTTCATCGACTTTGGCGATGGCGCAGGTCAGGCTATGATGGTTAACAATGCGGACTGGCTCCGTGACCTCAACTTCCTCGAGTTCATGAGAGATATCGGTTCCCAGTTCAACGTTGCAAACATGCTTCGTGCACGTGCTTATGAGAATCGTATGGCAAGAGAAGGCGGTCTGACCTTCTTCGAGATGAGCTACATGCTTCTCCAGGCTTACGATTTCCTTCAGCTCTACGAGAGATATGGATGTAACATGGAGTTCGGTGGAGACGACCAGTGGTCCAATATGCTGGCAGGTTCCGACCTCATCCGTAAGAAGCTGCAGAAGAATGATGCCGGTGCAATGACCATTAACCTTCTTCTTAAGCATGACGGTACCAAGATGGGTAAGACCGCAGGCGGTGCTGTATGGCTTGATCCCGATAAGACCAGCCCTTACGATTTCTACCAGTACTGGAGAAATGTAGATGATGCTGATGTTCTTAAGTTCATCCGTATGATGACCTTCCTCCCTCTGGAGCAGGTTGACGAGATGGATAAGTGGGAAGGCGCTCAGCTCAACCAGGCAAAGGAAATCCTTGCTACAGAGCTTACCACCATGGTGCATGGTTCTGAAGAAGCTGAGAAGGCGAAGACTGCAGCGAAGTCCGTATTCACTTCCGGTTCTGCAGAGAACATGCCTGTTACCAAGCTGGAGGATGAAGATTTTACCGAGGATGAGATCGATATCCGTAAGGTTCTTCAGAAGGCTGGTTTTGCAGGATCTCTTACCGAAGGTAAGCGTGCTGTAGAGCAGGGTGGTGTTTCTGTTAACGGCGAGGCTGTTACAGATCCTTTCCAGAAGTATACGAAGGCTGATTTCGAAGCAGAATTCGTTCTCCGCAAGGGCAAGAAGAAGTTCTGCAGAGTAGAACGGTAATCTAAGGCTGATTTTCGGATTCCCGGCTATTCTCTATGGGTAGTCGGGGATTTGTTTTTAGATGGGAAATTATATGCAGGAAGTTGAGTTTTCGATTTTATACTGGTTCCAGGGACTCCATAATCCGGTTCTGGACAAGTTTGAAGTAGCAGTATCTTCCCTGGGAAATGCCGGAATCCTATGGATCGTTCTGGCACTTCTCATGGTGATTCTCTGTAAGGATAAGAAGGCCGGCTGGTCGGCAGGTGCAGCCCTGGTTTTGTCAGGAATTATCATCAATCTTCTGATCAAACCCCTGGTGGCGAGAGACCGACCCTGCTGGATCGTGGATCCATCGACTTTCGCCCAGCTGGTTCCAATCCCTAAGGATTATTCCTTCCCGAGTGGACATAGCAGCGCAGCTTTCGCCTTCTCCGTAGCAATCTTCCCTTATTACAGGAAGTGGAGCATTGCAAGCCTTGTACTGTCAGTACTGATTGCTCTGTCACGTATGTATCTCTTCGTGCACTGGCCGACCGATGTACTCTGTGGAACTCTGCTCGGCATCGCAGAGGGACTTCTGGGTATCATCATCGTGAAGTTCATCTACCAGAAGATGGAAGAGAAGAAGCAGGGAGAAATGTAGGGCTTTCCCATCAGATATGATTTAAATCAAGAATATGTCTTGACGAAGGGAAAACAGGAACGTAGAATAAATTTATTCGTAAGGGAGTAGTTCGCAGCGTAAAAATAAGCTGTGATCCTGTCAACAATCGCGATTATCGATATAGGATAATCTGGCAGAATCTGAAAGAATGAGACTTGCGTACATCAAGGAGATAAGTGTTTCCAGATGTACGCAGGTCTTTTTTTATGAATCGACGAAGCAATGGTTCATAGTCTGAAGAACGAGACGAGCGGATGAGACATAATAATGCCGTACGTTTCGGTAGTAGGTGAAAGGAAGTTCATTATGGAATTGGTAAAATCCATCTTGATCCTTGTTGTAGGATTCGTCCTTCTGGTAAAGGGAGCGGATTTCTTTGTTGATGGAGCATCTGCGATTGCAAAGAAATTGCATATCCCATCTCTGATCATAGGTCTTACCATCGTTGCGATGGGAACCTCTCTTCCGGAATTGTCCGTAAGTGTCACAGCAGCGCTTGCGAATCAGAATTCCCTGGCCATCTCGAATGTCATCGGCTCGAACATCTTCAACCTGATGGTAGTTCTTGGAATCTGTGCCGTTATTGCACCGATTGGTGTAAGCAACATTGTAATTAAGAGGGATTATCCCTTCTCTGTATTCTGTGCAATCCTTATGGCTGTGCTTGGCTCCTTTGGGCTTACGATCAACCGTATCGACGGTATCGTTCTCCTGGTCTTCTTCGCCGGATATCTTGGTGTTATGTTCTATGATGCCAAGAAGGTAAGAAAATCAGCAGCCGAAATGGAATATGAAGATGAAATCGACGAAGCAACCGAGGATACAGAGGACATTCCTCTCTGGAAAGGTATTCTCTTTGTCGTGGGTGGAGCAGCTGCCGTTAAATACGGTGGAGACTTCACGGTAGATGGAGCAGTAAGTATTGCAACAATGCTTGGTGTAACGGAGACACTGATCGGTCTAACCATCGTTGCGATGGGAACCTCTCTTCCGGAACTTGTAACCTCTCTCGTCGCAGCTCGTAAGAAAGAGCTGGATATGGCAGTTGGTAATGTTGTTGGATCGAATGTCTTCAACATCCTAACCATCCTTGGTATTGGTTCCGTTATTACTCCCATAGCTTTCAATATGCAGAACTTTGTTGATATCTGCGTACTGGCAGTTTTTTCCCTCTTTGTCTGGATCTTCTGTGCGACCCGGAAGAGAATCGGCAGATTTGAAGGTGCCTTCATGCTGATCTGCTATGCAGTCTATCTGATATATATCTGCATACGATAATAGAAGCATATATGTTTTTTTGAGCGGTTCCTTTTGTTAGATCAAAATCTGACAAGAGGAGCCGCTTTTCTATTCTGTGTCATATGGCGAGTGCTCTGGAGTGCTCTAGAGTGCGGCTTATGATTGAAATGAGCGGTCTTGAAAGCTATAATGAAGTGAAAAACTATGTACAGGCCTATTAGAAGGAGGTATTCTATGGAATTCTTCGATCAGTTTAGTGATACATTGATTTCCACCGGTAAGATGGTGGGCGAGAAAGCGAAAGATATTGCAGATGTAACCAAGCTTAGCTATCAGATCCGTGCGCTCGAGCAGGAGATCCATGAGAAGTATCAGGAACTCGGCAAAGTTTTATATGAGGCAAATGAAGCTGGAGAAGAGCTTCCGGACGAAAGCGATGTTTTCGAAGTAATCCGCGAGAAGAAAGAAGAAGTAGATGAACTTCGTGCTCAGATTAAGATCATCAAGGGAGTTGAGATCTGTCCTTTCTGCGGAAAAGAAATCGTTAAGAACGCAGCCTTCTGCCCTCATTGTGGGGAAAAAATAGACTAAGCTCCCATAGAGATAGTCAACAAAATAAGTGCGCACCATCAGCGCGAAAGAAACAGGAGTTTAAACATGGCAAACAGAGGAAAATACTACATGACAACGGCGATTGCCTACACTTCAGGCAAGCCGCACATCGGAAATACCTACGAGGTTGTACTCGCAGATGCGATTGCACGCTATCGTCGTCAGGAAGGATATGATGTATTCTTCATGACTGGTACCGATGAACACGGACAGAAGATCGAGAATAAGGCTGCAGAAGCTGGCATCTCTCCCAAGGAATTCGTAGATCAGACTGCAGGTGAAGTCCGCAGAATCTGGGATCTTATGAATACGTCCTATGACAAGTTCATGCGTACGACCGATGAGGACCATGAGAAGCAGGTTCAGAAGATCTTCAGGAAGCTCTTCGACCAGGGCGATATCTATAAGGGAGCATATGAGGGATGGTACTGCACCCCTTGCGAATCCTTCTGGACAGAATCCCAGCTGGTAGATGGCAAGTGTCCTGACTGTGGACGCCCTGTAACCAAGGCATCCGAGGAAGCTTACTTCTTCAAGATGTCCAAGTATGCGGATCGTCTGATGAAGTACTATGACGAACATCCCGAATTCATTCAGCCTGTATCCCGTAAGAACGAGATGATAAATAACTTCCTTAAGCCTGGTCTTCAGGATCTGTGTGTATCCCGCACCAGCTTCACCTGGGGAATTCCGGTTGATTTCGATCCCAAGCATGTTACCTATGTATGGCTGGATGCACTGACCAACTACATCACCGGTATCGGTTATGACGCAGATGGCAATAGCAGCGAGCTTTTCAATAAGAACTGGCCGGCAGATCTCCATCTAATCGGTAAGGATATCATCCGTTTCCATACCATCTACTGGCCTATTTTCCTCATGGCTCTGGATATTCCCCTTCCCAAGAAGGTATTCGGTCATCCCTGGCTGATCCAGGCAGATGGTAAGATGTCCAAGTCCAAGGGTAACGTAATCTATGCAGATGAGCTCGTTGAGATGTTCGGTGTAGATGCGGTTCGTTACTTCCTTCTGCATGAGATGCCTTACGAGAACGACGGTATCCTCTCCTGGGAACTTCTGGTAGAGAGAATCAATTCCGATCTTGCAAATACGGTAGGTAACCTCGTTAAGAGAACCGTATCCATGACCAATAAGTATTTCGGTGGTATTGTAACCGACACAGGCGTGACGGAAGCTGTAGATGACGATTTCAAGGCAGTCATCACCGGAACCCGCGACAAGGTAGAAGAGAAGATGAATGATCTGCATGTGGCAGACGGTCTTACCGAAGTCATCAATCTCTTCAAGCGTTGCAATAAGTACATCGATGAGACCGAACCCTGGGTTCTTGCTAAGGATGAGACGAAGACAGACCGCCTGAAGACGGTTATGTATAATCTCACCGAAGGTATCAATATCGGCGCTGCACTCCTCAAGGCGTTCATGCCTGAGACTTCTGAGAAGATCCTCGCAGAGATCAATGCAGAAGAAGTGGCATACGATGACCTCAATACCTTTGGCCATTACAAGAGCGGCAATAAGGTAACCGAAGATCCCCAGATTCTCTTCCAGAGACTCGATCTCGATGCGGTTATGAAGGAAGTCGAGAAGAGACATCCCAAGGTAGAAAAGACAGCTGAAGCAGAAGAAGCTGCTGATGCAGAGCCTCTTACTCATAAGGAAGCCGTTGATATTGACGCTTTCGGAGCTCTCGAGTTCCGTGTAGGTAAGATTATTAAGTGTGAAGCAGTTGAGAAGTCCAAGAAGCTGCTCTGCTCTCAGGTACAGATTGGAAACGAAGTAAAGCAGATCGTATCTGGCATTCGTAAGTTCTATTCCCCTGAAGAGATGGTCGGTAAGACGGTAATGGTAGTCTGCAACTTAAAGCCCGCAAAGCTCGCTGGCGTTCTCTCCGAAGGTATGCTTCTCTGCGCAGAAGATAAGGATGGCAATCTGGCACTAATGACCCCCGAGAAGGCTATGCCCTCCGGATCTGAAATTTGTTAAGTTAGAGGGCCTTCATGATATTTGAAACACACGCCCACTATGATGATGAGAAGTTCGATACAGACCGTGTCGAACTTCTTTCCTCTATGAAAGAGGCAGGCATCGGCCACGTCATCAATGTTGGAGCTAATATGAAGGGCACTCGTGAGAGTATTCATCTTGCCCATGAATATGATTTCATCTTCGCTGCAGCAGGCGTCCATCCGGATGACGCTCCCCGGATGACCGAAGCGGATATAGAAGAGCTTCGTAAATATGGAGCGGACCCTAAGGTTGTCGCCATCGGAGAGATTGGTCCAGACTATTATTGGGAGAAGGACCCTGCGATAAGAGAAAAGCAGATCTACTGGTGGAAACGTCAGATGGATCTGGCGCTGGAGCTTGATCTTCCAGTGATCATCCATTCAAGAGATGCAGCCGAGATTACCATGGAAGTGATGAAGGAATATGCAACAAAGGGGATCCGGGCTGTGATTCATTGTTATTCCTATTCTGCAGAGATGGCAAAAGAATTTGTAAAACTCGGCTATTATATCGGTGTTGGCGGAGTGGTAACATTTAAGAATGGAAGGAAGCTTCAGGAGACGGTTTGTCATATTCCCATGGATCGAATCCTTTTAGAGACGGATTCTCCCTATATGGCACCGGAACCGTATCGTGGTAAGCGAAATGATTCCAGATATATCCCAGAGATGGTGAAAAAGATCGCTGAGATAAAAGGAATCTCTCGAGAAGAAGTAGAAGATATTACCTGGAACAATGCTTTTGATTTGTTCAGAAAGGCAAAAGAATGGAACATTTGACCAACCCGGTCTATATGCAGGCTGTTCTTCGTCGACATGGATTCCGTTTTCAGAAGAAGTACGGTCAGAACTTCCTTATGAACGAAGGTGTTCTGCAGTCGATGGTAGATGCTGCAGGCGTAACAAAGGATGACTTTATTCTCGAGATCGGTCCTGGTATGGGAACGCTGACTCAGGTGCTGTCGGAGAGAGCTGGCAAAGTCCTTGCGGTGGAACTGGATGACAATCTGATTCCAATTCTGGAGGATACTCTCTTCGGAAGAAGTAATGTAGAAGTTATGCATGCCGATATTCTCAAAGTAGATCTGCATCAGATCGCAGAAGAGAAGAATGGCGGAAAGCCCATGAAAGTGGCCGCGAATCTCCCTTATTATATTACGACCCCGATTCTCATGGAGCTTCTGACCAAGAAGGTTCCTATGGAATCTGTCACTGTAATGGTACAGAAGGAAGTTGCTCTTCGCATGCAGGCTGGTCCCGGAAGCAAGGATTATGGTGCCCTGTCTCTGGCCATTCAGTATTACACAGAGCCGGAACTGGTATGTATCGCTGCACCGGATGATTTTATGCCGTCTCCCAAAGTAGAGAGTGCAGTAATCCACCTCAAGATGAGAGAGGAGCCTGCAGTTACCGATGTCGATGAGAAGGCCCTCTTTACCGTAATCAAGGCAGTATTTGCCCAGAGAAGAAAAACACTTCTTAATAGTCTGTCCAACGGACCCGGTATGACAAATGATAAGCAGAAGATTCGCGATGTGATATGCGACATGGGTTGGGAAGAAACAATTCGTGGTGAGAAGCTTACGTTGGAGGAATTCGCAAGTCTTACCCGGGAGATGACGAAACGTTCTATGTTTGACTAAGATAGGATGACTCTATGGATATCAGTCTATATCGTACTGAAGTTCAAAACTGGATTATGGAAATTCAAAGCTCGAGAGGCGCTGACTCATCGAAGACGATAGCCCTCTGCAATAAGCTCGAAGAATATGGGGATCAGACACATGATGATGCCCTGATCGGCTTCGCCTGCTTCACCAGAGGTGAGACCTATTATCTACAGAATGATATGCCGAATTTCTATCGCGAGATGCTTGACTGCCTGAAGCCCTTGGAGCGTATTCACGAGTGGGGCTATATCGTTATGGCCAACAATATGCTGGGAATTGTCTCATTGAATCGTGGCAATGCACCTTTTGCCATGGATTACTACTTAAGATCCCTTTCGATAGCCCATAGTTACCAGCTGCCGGACCTGGAGTGGATTGTGCATATGAATATGGGTGCGCTCTATCTTAGCGTGGAAGATTATGAGAATGCGCTGGAACAGGTTGATTACGGATATCGGTATATTCTCGATCATCCTGAGGATGCGGCCTATGTTCAGAATCTGACAGCTGCCTGTGTCAACATGGGTAAGGCCTATCTTGCAACCTTTCAGATGGATAAGGCAAAAGATATTGTTAACCGGCTGGAGAGGGACTGTGTCCCTGGACTTATGGATCGCGATCGACTGGCCGTATACTGTTTTGAGGCAAGATATTATGCATTCAAGCAGGATATCGAGGCGATGGACCACTGCATCACTGAGATCAACCGCCTGGTGGATGATACCATCTGGATCATGGATATGTTCGATGATCTCTTCGATTATCTGGGGATGCTGGCAGATATCGGCCGCAAGGAAGAATATAACCATCTCTGGGCGATTATCTACCAGTTATCGGTGAAGACGACCGTCCTCAATCTGCAGAGAAGGCTCTTGGAACTGCAGATGAATTTCGATAAGAAGTATGAGAATCAGAGTAAGTATGAGACTACGGCACTGAAGTATGCGGAAGTATCTGTATCTCTGAGTCGTGAAAATCAGCTCATGATGTCGAATATGATCGCTCTTCGGACCAATCTGCAGGATCTTACCATGATCAATCATCAGGTGGAACGTGAGAATGAGCTTCTGCATAAGAAGTCGGAGACGGATCCTCTGACAGGTATGTATAACAGATTCCGCTTGAATACCTATTGGGAAGAGACCTTTGAAGAGGCTTATAAGCAGAAGATCCCGATTGCCTTCGAGATTCTCGATATCGATTACTTCAAGGAATTCAATGATAATTACGGACACCAGGCAGGTGACCGTTGTATTAAGATCGTCGCAGACTGCATTCAGTCCATGACTGCTTACAATGGTATCTTCTGTGCAAGATACGGCGGAGATGAATTCATCCTGGTCTACAAGAATTACAGTGATGAAGAGGTTCTTGAATTCGCAAAAGAGCTGAAGAGAAAACTTGCAGCTCAGAAGTTGGAACATAAGTATTCCAAGATCTCGGATGTGGTAACGATCTCCCAGGGTATCTGCTGGGGTGTTCCCACAGGCTATGAGAAGGCTTGGGACTTCCTTCATACGGCGGATGCTAACCTCTACAAGATCAAGCAGAAGTCCAGAAATAACATCTGCATTGGTAAATGCGAGAGAGAAGCCTGATGGGAAGCCCTGATATTTGGAAATAAGATGGAAAAACAAGCATATACCTATGTCCTGAAGTGTGCAGACGGAAGCCTCTATACGGGATATACAACGGATCTTGAAGCCAGAGTGGCAACCCATAATGCTGGAAAGGGTGCGAAATATACCAAGACAAGAAGACCGGTCGAACTGGTTTATTATGAAGTATTCGCCAGCAAGAATGAAGCCATGAAAAGAGAAGCAGCCATCAAGAAGCTTTCAAGAACAAAGAAACTTGAGATGATTCAGAATGGACTGAAAGAGAAAAGGGATTAGGCAACTGCCTAATCCCTTTTGAATTACAGAAAACAGGAGCGACCATCGGTTTCTACTCATTGAGATAAGAATAGAGATAGTGACTCTTCCATTCACCATGGATGCGAACATTATGACGAAGAAGACCTTCCCGCACGAAGCCAAGAGATTCGAGAAGACGAATGGAAGGTTCGTTGCTGGGTAGAACCATGGCATCAATGCGATGCAGGCCATATTCGAGACTCGTCATGAGTTCCATGACTTCAGAGACAGCCTCTCTGGCAAAGCCCTGGCGACGGAAAGCAGGATCCATCTTGTAACCAATCTCGCCATCGGAGAAGTCACCATATCTTATGTTATGAACGGAGACGGTACCAATAGGGATGGAGGAAAAGGAACGGAGAAAGATCCAGACCCGGAACATGCTTCTCTTCCGGATGAGTTCCCGCTCGGTCCGGAGGAGTCTTCGGTGGAAATCCTCAGTGTAGAAATCCGGATGACTAATGGGTTCGATGTGTTCAAACTCTTCTGCATTTCTGCGGTAAAAGTCGAGGGTAGCAGCAGTCATATCTTCGTTCGAAGTTCTGAGTAGGAGACGAGGAGTCTCGAGGATGCGATCTGACATCATTTTCCTCCATCCTTTTTCTTGGATTCACGTAATTCCTTGAAGAACTCAGTAAGCATTGCAGAGCATTCTTCCTCGCAGACACCGGAAGTAACCTCACACTGGTGCATGAACTCTTTCATCTGCAGGATATTGATAATGGAACCGGCACAGCCAGCCTTGGGATTCATACAGCCCTGAACCACTCTGGGAATTCTGGACTGGACGATGGCTCCGGCGCACATCATGCATGGTTCTAAGGTGACATACAAGGTGCAGTCTTCGAGTCGCCAGTCCTTGAGCTTCTTATTGGCCTGCTGGATTGCCATGATCTCTGCATGAGCCAGGGAAGAGTGGGCGCCATTTCTGTGGTTGTGGCCCTTACCGATGATCCTTCCCTTATGTACAATAACGCATCCGATGGGAACTTCATGACTCTTGGCAGCTTTCCGGGCTTCCTTGATTGCAATCTTCATGTAGTGCTCATCCATGCGATCCGCTTTGATCTCTTCTAATTTCTTCTTGAAAAACATAAAACGCTCCGTAGGTAACTGCTTCTTCCGTCAATGTAAGACGACAATGACGGCTGTCAGCTAGATTATATCATTACATGCATTCGTCCATCATCAAAAAAGCATTCTCATTCCCACGGATTCCATGAGATCTGCGATGTGAGAAGAGAATGTCTGCATTCTCGTAGGTAGAGATGCCGGAGAAGTGGATATTCTTAGCATCCACACCTGCATCGATCAGGGTGTGGTAGATGGCTGCCCATAGATCGAGCTGGTAGTGGTTTTTATTTGTCTGGATATAGATATCCTCCCACTCATCAGGACGGAAGGCTTCCTTGAACTGTTCGATGACATCGGAACTGACCTCATATTCCTTGGCAGGAATCGAGGGGCCGATGACGCAGACGAGATCGCTCGGATTCGTACCATGTTCTCTAAGGATAGAGACCGCCTTGCCGGAGATCCTCCCAACGGTTCCCTTCCAACCGGAGTGTACCAGAGAGATACGCTTGCCAAGGGGGTCTGCCAGATAGACCGGAACGCAGTCTGCGAAGGTGGCGGAGAGGGCAATTCCCTTTTTATCTGTCCACAGTCCATCGATACCGGACAGTTTGGGTCTGCATTCCTTGCCAAGCGCAATGCCGGTATCAGCCTGGCGGATTTCCGTAGTATGTACCTGATCTGTCATAACGATATGATCCAGGTCCGTGGATAAGTCCTCTGCAGCGAGGGTGTAGGCGTGCATAATGTTCTCCTGCTGGTCCTGGCGGGAGAAACCAAAGTTCAAGGAACCGCACTGACCCTTGGAAGTACCGCCCAGACGGGTGGTAAAGAAGGCCTGGATTCCTGGAATCTGATCCAGAGAGTGAAAGCGAATCTGAGGAAGCTTTACTGAGTGGGGATCGGAAGATTCTGCATGGCAGGCCGCTTTTTCGGAAGGGTTCTCTATGGATGTAAGCTTATACTCTTCCGGTAGAAGGAGATATCCGTCCGCGATATCCTTATCTGCATAGAAGGCTCCGCCGGCAGGCTGCAGCTTGGAGTTGGGGTCGAACATGGACAGACTGGGAGTTAAGAGTCTTCTCCATTCATCAACCAAAGCCTCGAACCTCCAGGCGGCATTGGCGGGGCTGGAGGAGGGGAGACAGACAGCACTTCTTCCGCAGATGGGCTCCAGATATTTGAGATAATATTTCTCAGCAGTCTTACCATTCACAAAGATTCGCTCAATGGTAGAGGTTTTAAGGATTCGTTGAATATCAACAGGAATAACATTTCGAATGGAGGAATCCGAGGAACCATCGATCTCACATTCTTCGATGACATCCCAGAGAGCGATATGGTTTGCCTTGAGGAAGGCCTTCTTCTCAGAGATGTTCTCTGGACTTGGAGCTGTGGTGATCACTTCCGGTCCCTTCTTCATTTCCGAAGGAGAGCCAAAGATTTGCCAGAGGATCTTCCAGAAGCGGTTCTGGGGATGGCCATAGTAGAAGTCGGCTTCTCTGGACTTGACGGAGGGAAAACTGCCGAGGATGAGGATCCGGCTATCTTCCTGATATTCCGGGCCGAAAGTGTGATTTGCATGTTTGATGCCTGCCATAGTGCTCCAATCTATCGGGAAAGCCGAGAGGCGTTCTGCTTGGTACAATTGCTGGAAATCTCATCCCATCATAGCATAGTCTGTGGGAGAGGAAGCAAGTACTATCGCCCTATCCCGGTGCTTTTCGATTGACAAAAAGCAAAAGCCCCTATATAGTAAGTATTCGACAGACAGGAGCGTATCCTGGGCTGTCCGAATATCGCATTGATGTTGGGTCTCGCGCAATGGATCCCTGCGAACCGTGTCAGGTCAGGAATGAAGCAGCACTAAGCAGGAACTTTCATGTGCCGTGAGGGTGCCTGACGGAGCGGTGTTCGGATAGTTCAGAATGCGCTCCTTTTTTGTGCCCCAATCAGGCCCGAAAGATGGGCTCACTTTCTTTACTTTCCTCTGTAAAACAATTAGAATTATGCTGTATTAGAATCATTTTTTGGATTGGTGATAGTATGAGCGCACGTGAGAATACGGAGGACGTCCTCCGTCGAATTCATATCCTCTTTTCGAAGGCAGAACCTTACCAGACCAGCACCCGCCGTGTCGTCGTGGATAAGGTCGAACTGATGGATCTCTTAAAACAGCTGAATACCTGCATCTATGACATGATGGAAGAGTATGAGATGACGCAGCAGAGCCATGATCGCGCGGAGCGTGACATGAAGAAGAAGGCAGAAGATATTGTCTTCGATGCTCGTAAGGATGCGGATGATATCTATGCGGCCTCCATTATGTATACCGATCGCGCCCTGAAGAATATTCAGGACAGCATGGATGATACGGTGTCGAATCTGGAACACCTTCTGCTCCAGATGAAGACCCAGATCGAGCACCAGAAGAATGAAGTGCATGACAACCAGTTGGATCTGCGCGCACGTCTTCAGGATATGGTCGATTCTGATAAGTACTTCCGTCTGATTCAGGATGAGAACCTTCGCCTGCAGAAGGAGAAGGAAGCACAGGAAGCCCAGAGTAGGAATGCTTCGAAAATGAAGAACGGCTCCCTGGATGCAGCAGATAGTAAAAATGCATCTGCTGAGGATTCGGACAACCCTTATAAAGATATCGTCCCGGAGATTCATATCAATCCGGCTTATGATCCGGCGCAGAGAGCGGCACAGGCAGAGGCAGAAGCCAAGCCGGTGGAGAGTAAGGAAGAAGAGATTGCTTCCGTGGATTACGGAGATGACATGCCGGATCTTAGTCCGGAAGAGATGGCAGACTTGGATCGCCTTCAGGATGAACTGAATGCAGAGAAGGGTGAAGGCCCGGCCGGCAGTGCAGCCTTTGATACTGACGATAAAAAAGACAGTGGGAAAAAGCCTTTTGGATTTAGTGGCTTATTCGGTAAAAAGTAATTACCATAAGAGGATTATACGAAAGGAAAAAGAAGAGAGATGAAATTATTTGCAAGCGGTGCGTACCTCGTTGATGGGACAGAACTTGTAGAAGCAGTTCCCGGTGCAGAAGCCAGGGTAAAACAGCTGACTGGTAAGGATGTTAGTCCTGCGGAAGCAGCAAGAGAAACCATGGCTTATGGAATTCTCCAGAAGCACAACACTTCCAAAGATACTGAGAATCTGAAGATCAAGTTCGATAAGATGACCAGCCATGACATCACTTATGTCGGCATTATCCAGACAGCAAGAGCCTCTGGACTTGAGAAATTCCCGATTCCTTATGTTCTTACCAACTGCCACAATTCCCTGTGTGCGGTCGGCGGAACCATCAATGAAGATGACCATATGTTTGGCCTGTCGGCTGCCAAGAAGTACGGCGGAATCTATGTTCCTCCTCATCAGGCGGTTATTCATCAGTTTGCCCGCGAGATGCTCGCAGCCTGTGGCAAGATGATACTCGGCTCTGATTCCCACACCCGTTATGGTGCGCTCGGTACCATGGCAATGGGTGAAGGCGGTCCGGAACTTGTAAAGCAGCTCCTCGGAAGAACCTATGATATCAAGCGTCCCGAAGTGGTTGCTGTCTATCTGAAGAACGCTCCCATCAAGGGAGTAGGTCCCCAGGATATCGCTCTGGCTATCATCGGAGCAGTATTCGACAAGGGCTATGTTAAGAACAAGGTCATGGAGTTTGTTGGCCCCGGTGTCAAGAACTTAAGCGTCGACTTCAGAATCGGTGTCGATGTTATGACCACTGAGACCACCTGCCTCTCTTCCATCTGGACCACAGATGACAAGGTTCGCGAATTCTATGATATTCATGGCCGTGTAGAGGATTATGCAGAACTCAACCCCGGACAGGTAGCTTACTATGACGGTGTGATCGAGGTCGACCTTGCAGAGATTCGCCCCATGATTGCAATGCCTTTCCATCCCAGCAATGTATATACCATTGATGAGGTGAATAAGAACCTCCTCGATGTTCTTGATGATGTCGAGAAGCGCGCACGCGTAAGCTTCGGCGACAAGATCGATTACAGCCTTCAGGATAAGGTTCGTAACGGTCGACTCTACTGTGACCAGGGTGTCATCGCAGGATGCGCCGGCGGCGGATATGAGAATATCACCGATGCCGCAGATATCCTTCGTGGCAGATCCATTGGTGCAGATGAATTCACACTGAATGTTTACCCCGCATCCATGCCCGTCTACATGCAGCTCCTTAGAAACGGCTGTGCAGCAGACATCATGGAGACCGGTGCCATCTTCAAGACCGCATTCTGCGGACCTTGCTTCGGAGCAGGAGATACGCCCTCGAATAACGGCTTCTCTATCCGTCATTCCACCAGAAACTTCCCTAACCGTGAAGGTTCTAAGATTCAGAATGGCCAGATTGCTTCTGTTGCGCTTATGGATGCACGTTCTATTGCTGCAACCGCAGCCAATAAGGGTTACCTCACTCCCGCAACGGAGATGGACGTAGAATACACCAAGCCCAAGTACTTCTTCGACAAGGGAATCTACGAGCGCAGAGTCTTCGACAGCAAGGGAGAAGCAGATCCCAAGACCGAGCTCAAGTTCGGCCCCAATATCAAGGACTGGCCTGCCATGGCAGCGCTTCCTGAAAATATGCTCCTCAAGGTTGTTTCCGAGATTCATGATCCGGTAACGACAACAGATGAACTGATTCCTTCCGGTGAGACTTCCTCTTACCGCTCCAATCCTCTGGGTCTGGCAGAGTTCACTCTCTCCCGTAAGGATCCGGAATATGTCGGACGTGCCAAGGAAGTACAGAAGGCAGAGAAGGCTATCCTCGCAAATGAAGAGCCGACCGCAGCCCTTCCGGAACTCAAGGAAGTATACGAGATCATCGAGAAGAACTTCGCAGGCGCAACAAAGACCTGTGGCGTAGGATCCACAATCTTTGCTGTAAAACCCGGTGATGGATCTGCTCGTGAACAGGCAGCCTCCTGCCAGAAGGTTCTTGGTGGATGGGCAAATATCGCAAATGAGTACGCAACCAAGCGTTACAGAAGCAACCTGATCAACTGGGGTATGCTTCCCTTCCTGATCGATGCAGGTGATCTTCCCTTCAAGAATGGAGATTATCTCTTTATTCCTGGTATCAGAGAAGATGTGACAGAGAAGAAAGCTGATTTTGATGCATATGTCATCAAAGACGGTAAGGCAGAGAAGTTCGAGTTACATATGGACTCTCTTACAGACGATGAACGAGAGATCATCCTCGATGGATGCCTGATCAATTATTACAAGGCAAGGAGATAAGCAATGGACAGAGAGCCTGGCCGAAGTGAAATGATAAGATGGGGTGAAAAACCGGATCGAAATGAGTTCCGGCATTATATGGCTGCTGCTTTTGCAGCCATCATTGCCGGCATCGTGATCATCAGTTTTTACTTTATTGTAAAGAGGTTTGATGGACTAAAAGCATCTATTGATGCGGCAAATCGCGTCCTCTTACCCTTTGTGTTCGGCCTGGCAATCGCTTTTATGATGAATCCCATCATGGAATTCTTCGAGAAGTATCTTCTGAAGTGGTTTCTTCCGAGGAAGAAGAGCGAGGAGACAATTCGTAAGACAAGACATATCATCCGTCTGATCTCATCGACGGTGGCTGTCATCGTTCTGGTAGGAATACTGGTACTCTTCTTCTCCATCGTTACACCACAGATTGTCTCGTCCATTACATATATTCTGAATCATATCAATGAACAGCTGGCTGGGGTTCTGGACTGGGCAAATCAGATTACCGGAAAACGCTTTGAAGAAACCCTGATGTATGCCAAGGAAGACGAGAACATAGCGAACTTCATCGATAATGTTGTTGATATGGCACTGAAATACATGAAGTGGGATGAACAGAGCGCCATGGTTTCCGGTATTACCTCGAGTGCGATGCTGGTAGGTCGTGTGATCTTCGCCTTCTTCGTAGGTCTGGTTGCAGCCATCTATATTCTGACGGACAAGGAAATCTTCAAAGGTCAGGCCAAGAAGATGGTTTATGGTGTGTTCAAACCGCAGCATGCCAACATTATTATGGAAGTTGCCCGCAAGGCACGTGATGTTTTCTATGGCTTTATCGTAGGTAAGATTATTGATTCTGCAATCATCGGTCTTATCTGCTATGTCTCAATGTTGATCCTGGGTATGCCTTACCCGGTATTGGTAGCCGTTATCGTCGGTGTTACAAATGTAATCCCGATTTTTGGACCGTATATCGGAGCAGTTCCGACCGTTACGATCATATTCTTTACGAATCCGACAAAGGGTATTATCTTCCTGCTCTATATCATTATTCTGCAGCAGGTAGATGGAAATATCATCGGACCTAAGATTTTGGGCGATTCTACCGGATTGTCCGCTTTCTGGGTTCTCTTCGCGATTGTTGTGGGAGGAGGAATGTTTGGAGTGATCGGTATGCTGTTTGCAGTACCGATGATGGCGCTGATCTATTATATCTGTCAGCGCATCTTCCGTTATCTTGCACGAAAGCGAGGGTTACCGGCAGAGACTGGTGCTTATCTAAAGTTAGATATCGTTGATCCGGTAACAGGAAAAATAGTGATGATGAAGGCTCGGTCCGTAGAAGAAAAGCCGGCGGAACATAAGAGATTCGGACGCAAGAAACCCGAAGAAAAGCAGTGATAGAGGAGATAGGGTTGGGAAAGGAATACAGGGAAGACCTGGGCGAAATTCGTAGAATGATTAAAAAAGGAGAGCTGGAAGATGCTCTCTACGAACTGGACGGAATTAATTGGCGAAAAGTTCGTAATATTAACCTGATGATGGAAGGTGCAAGACTCTATGAGCAGGCTGGAAAGCCAGACGTCGCTCGAGAGATTCTTGAGATGGCGCATGAGCGTTCTCCGATTGGAAGAATGATTCTCTATGAGCTCTGTCTGCTCTGCATCCGTTTGAACGATCTGGATGAAGCAAAGGCTTACTATGAAGACTTTGTAGAACTTGCCCCAAAGGAATATCATAGATATATCCTCAAGTATCGTCTGGCCCAGGCACGCGGTGCAGATGACCCTGCTCTGATCGCAATCTTAGAAGAATTAAAAGATAACGAATTCTTAGAAGAGTGGGCATATGAACTTGCCTGCCTCTACCATCGTACTTCCCAGGTAGATAAGTGTATCGATCTCTGCGATGAGATTGCTCTATATTTCGGAGAAGGCCCTTATGTAGAAAAGGCGCTGGAGCTGAAGATGATCTACCATCCCCTGAATAAGGATCAGGAATCTCAGTACAGACATTCTGCTGGAAGTTCGGACGGACTGACGGAGGTTCATGCCGGAGATAACCTGAATTCGGGCGAGATTGTTGCACATGATATGACAATCCCCAAGGTGGAAATCAGACCGGAGAGGTTCAATACCATTAACCTGCAGGCTGAGATCAAGAAGAATATCGATGAGATCATGCAGGCAACAGAGACCGGAGAAGTCTCTGAGACAATGGAGAATCTGAAGGATCTGATCGGTGATATCCCTTACCTCGCTGTTCCTGACGAAAAGCAGGAGAAAGAGGAGGAAGCTGCTAAGCCGGAAGAAGAACCCGGTATCATGGAGATGTATCAGCAGCATCTGAATGAGGAATATGATGGACAGTTGTCCTTAGATCTGCCGGAGAAAAAGGGAAGCGATCCCCAGATTGAAGGACAGATGACAATTAAAGATGTCATGGATAACTGGGAGAAGACCAAACGCGCGGCTGAAGCGGCTCTGCAGGAAGCAGATGCAAAGAAGCTCGAAGATGCGAAGAAGAAGGCTCTCGAAGAGGCGAACCACATTATGGATCGTCTGGAGAATGTTGCGCCCCAGCTGGATGCAGGTATTGCGCCTCAGGAACTTCTGAAGCAGGAGTACCTGTCCAAGGCAGATGAACCTAAGACAGCAGCGGAAGCGGAAGAAGACGATGTAGAACTTCCGAAAATTGATATTACAGATCTTCCTTCTGAAGAAAGGAAGGAAAGTGAGAAATTCAGCATTCCCAAAGTGGGTCCGGGTGGTGAGATCAGCGGTGTAGGACTCGAGGTACCGGTTGTTGGTGCGGCAGGAGTTCTCCGTGATCATGAGCCGGTAAGTGTAAAGCCCTCTTCAGCTGAAAAAGCAGCAGAATGGACACCCAAGTCTCTGGATGCAGAGGATGGGGTGAGAGCTGCAGTGGCTGCAGAAGAATCAGTAGCGGCTGTAGAAGAACCTGAAGCGGATGCAGCTGCAGCGGCAGAAGAGCAAAGGAGAGAGTCTTACAGAGATGCGAACCGCCTCCTGGCCAGTGTGAACGATATGCTGCAGCGCGAGATAGACCGCGCGAATGGTTACGAAGTAGAGGAAGAGATTCCGAAGCCTCAGGCAGAGATGGAAGATGAGATCGAACTTCCTAAGATCGACTTCTCCGACATCGATCCGGATGAGGATGATGAGGACCTCAAGCAGCTGAATCCGACCCAGGCAGAAGTTGCAGAAGCAGAGCGCGAAGAAAAGATGGAACAGGAGCGTATTCTGACGGAAGAAGAGCCGGAAGAAGAGACAGAGAAGCAGGTAGATGATTCTGAAGCTCTTGCAGATGCTCTGATCCATGGTACCGAGCCAGATCTCTTCCCGTCCAAGCAGGAAGAGGCAGAAGCGGAAGCTGTAGAAGATTCTTTCGAAACGGAAGAAGATTCCCTTCCTGAGGAAGACTTCGATCAGACGGCAGTACTTCCGGCGGAAGAAACCATGGAGCAGCTGAATGTGCCCTATGAAGAAGTTGCAGAAGTAGCGGAAGAAGAGCCGGAACTTTCTGTAGCAGAGGAGATGGAAAGCAAAGAAGCGGAACCCGTTGTGGACAAGCTGTCCGATAGTCTCTTAAGTCAGGCGGAAGAACTTGTAGACGAAGCGAGAAATGAGCTTCCTACCGTTCGTCTTACCGAGGAACAGCGTGATCTCTTCGAGTATTTCACGCCGATCGATGGTATGGAGAGTCATATCACAGCTGCAATTGCTAAGGCGAAGTATAGATTAGAAAAAGGTCTGCCTGCTACGAGCGGCAATGTAGCAATTGTTGGTGGACACGGCAGCGGTAAGACAACGCTTGCAAAGGGTATTATTGAAGTTCTGCAGCAGACTTGTGGCAAGCCGGGCAGAAATGTCGGTCGTATTGATGGTGATAAGTTAAATAACAAGGACCTTCAGAGTCTCTATTCTAAGATCCGTGGAGGCTGTCTTGTAATCGAACGAGCTGGAGAGATTAAGAAGGAAACGATCGTATCCCTTAATCTCCTGATGAATAATGATACGGACGGAACCCTGGTCTTCATCGAAGATACCAAGGATGGAATTGATCATGTTCTGAGACTGGATGGGGAATTCGCAAAGCGTTTCAGCCAGAAGATTGTCATTCCACTCTTCAGCGTCGAAGAACTGGTTAACTTCGGTCGTAAGTATGCACGTGATAATGGATATGAAGTCGATGAGATGGCTGTACTTGCAATGTATGACCGCATTAACAAGATGCAGAGACTCGATCGCCCGACCTATCTTACTGAAGTTGCTGAGATTATGGATGAAGCGATCGAGAGATCATCCAGAAAGGGATTTTTCCATAGAAAACATGTAAATGAGGACGGTAAATCAATCCTTGTTGAAAAAGATTTTCTGTAAAACGGGGGTAGGGGAATTATGAGATATTTCACGGAATATGACATGTATCTGTTTGGACAGGGCACACATTACGATATCTATCGTAAACTGGGTGCACATCCGGCAGAGGAGAATGGGCAGAAGGGCTTTGTCTTTGATGTCTGGGCACCACATGCTGCCGGTGTGAATGTAATCGGCGAATGGAATAATTGGGATGAAACGAGAGATGTCATGCAGCGCCTCGAGCCGACAGACATTGGCATCTACGAATTGTTTGTACCGGACGCAAAGGAAGGGCAGCTCTATAAATTCCTGATCCATACGAAGACTGGAGAGAAGCTATATAAGGCGGATCCTTTTGCAGTGATGTCTGAAGTTCGCCCAGGTACGGCTTCAAGACTTGCTGTTCGTGATCAGTATCACTGGACAGATGACAAGTGGATGAAGAATCGTGCCAAGGAGGATCGCCCCTACTACGAGCGTCCCATGACAATCTATGAAGTTCATCCTGGTTCCTGGAAGAGACATCCGGGCAGGGATGATGATGGATTCTATTCTTATCGTGAATTTGCAGAATCCCTTACGGAATACGTGAAGGACATGGGTTATACGCATGTAGAATTAATGGGTATCTCAGAGCATCCTTTTGACGGCTCCTGGGGTTATCAGGTAACCGGATACTATGCACCGACCTCTCGCTATGGAGGTCCGGATGATTTTGCATACCTGATTGACTATCTGCATAAGCATAATATCGGTGTCATCCTGGATTGGGTACCTGCCCATTTCCCCAAGGATGCGCATGGACTGGCAGATTTCGATGGTCAGCCTCTCTACGAATATGCAGATCCCAGAAAGGGGGAGCATCCGGATTGGGGTACCAAGATCTTCGACTACAGTCGAAATGAAGTCCGTAACTTCCTGATCGGTTCCGCTCTTATGTGGATCGAGAATTATCATGTGGATGGTCTTCGTGTGGATGCGGTTGCATCCATGCTCTATCTGGATTATGGAAAAAAAGCCGGTCAGTGGGTTCCGAACCAGTATGGCGGTAACGAGAATCTCGAAGCAATTGAATTCTTCAAGCACTTAAATACCCTGATCCAGGGCAGAAATCATGGTGTTGTTACCATTGCGGAGGAATCGACGGCTTGGCCCAAGGTTACCGGCAATGTTACGGAGGACGGTCTTAATTTCTCTTACAAGTGGAACATGGGCTGGATGCATGACTTCCTGGATTACATGAAGTTAGATCCTTATTTCCGCAAGGACAACCATAATAAGATGACCTTCGCAATGTCCTACAATGAGTATGAGAAGTATATTCTGGTACTCTCTCATGACGAAGTGGTTCATCTGAAGTGTTCCATGATCAATAAGATGCCTGGTGTAGGCGTGGATAAGTTCAAGAACCTGATTGCAGGTTATGCTTTCATGATGGGACACCCTGGTAAGAAGCTGCTCTTCATGGGTCAGGACTTCGCGCAATATCAGGAATGGTCCGAAGCGAGAGAACTCGACTGGTATCTTCTGGAGAATCCCAATCATCAGGCGGTGAAGGACTTCCTTAAGGATATGCTCCACATTTACACCAAGTATCCTGCTATGTACGAACAGGATATTAATTGGAATGGTTTCGAGTGGATCAATGCCAACGATTCTTATCGCAGCATCTTCTCCTTTGTCCGTAAGTCGAAGGATGGCAAGAACAACCTTCTCTTTGTTGTGAACTTTACGCCGGTTGCATATCCGGAATATCGCGTGGGCGTTGCCGAGAACCGCAAGCACAAGCTGGTGATAAACAGCGAGAGCGAGAAATATCTGGGAAGCCAGAAGAAATATAAAAAAACCTTTACGCCGAAAAAGCAAGAGTGCGATGGCAGACAGTATTCGATCGAATATCCACTCGCAGCTTATGGCGTTGCTGTATTTGTGTATTGATCTTGTGTAGAATGGGCCGGGCTTCAGCATGAAGTCCGGCGTTTTGGTAATCGAATGGAAGATAAGAAGATAATCAAACTGCAGATCTCTCAGGATGGGAAGGTTACAAGACTGGACCAGGATGGAGAGGGTGCTGTAAAGAGGCCGGAAGATAAGAGGGATGATATTCTGTCTCCCGGAATCGACCTTCTGGAGGCTGAGGAGGAGAAGAAAGGCCCGATGCAGGGGGATTCTGACAGGAATCGTGTCGAATCGGTGGATGATGATGACGATGACAATGATGACGACGGAGATGGATCCGAGGACCCTTTTGATGGAATTCTGCCGGAGATGGCAGAGGAGAAAAGATGGCCAGCCTGGAAGAAGATGCTTCTGATTACCAGTATCATGGCCCTGCTTTTTGGCGCTGCTTATCTTATTCTGCAGTTACGCCACTTTGATATGTTTACGGTTGAGCATACGGAAGAAGTGAAGAGAGCGTCTGCTTCAAAGTATCTGATGTTGCAGGAAAACCTCGTGAAATACAATAACGATGGCGCAATCTATGAGGATGGCAGTGGAAGAACCATATGGAACGAAACCTATGAGATGACAGATCCAATTGCCAAAAAGTCCGGAAATATGATCATTATCTATGACAGAGAGGGATCGTCCATTCATATTATGTCAACGACAGGCGCGAAGGGTGTGATCAATACGTCGCTTCCGATCACGAATGCGGATGTGTCTTCGGAAGGCAATGTGGCGATTCTGATGCAAAATGGTGGAACCGGCCACCTGGAGATTATGAATCCCAAGGGGGATGTGCTGGCTTCCGGTGAAGTGCACTTTGAGAACAGTGGATATCCGCTGGGCATCGCCATCTCACCGAACTCGGAGAAACTTATGGTATCCCTGCTTTCGGTAAAGGAAGGCAAGCCATCCACCATCATCAATTTCTATAATTTTGGAAATGCCGGCCAGAAGGCGATCGATAATATTGTTTCTACATATACATATGAAGGAATGGTGGCGCCGGAGATTGATTTCTTCGAAAATGGAAGAGCGCTTGCCTTTGGAAATGATCGAATTCAGCTCTTCGATGCAGGAGCAAAGCCGAGAGAATCAACAAGGATAAAGCCTAAGGGGGACATGATTAGTGTCTTCCATAACGACAGCATCGTGGGTTATCTGACCCAGGAAGAGGATGAGGATAGTAAGGAATTACAAGATACGATCGAAGTCTATTCTACCCGTGGATTCCATCGTTATTCGAAGAAGATAGATTCTTCCTATAATGAAGTCGTGCTGATGGACAACAATGAAGTAATGGTTTCGGATGGCAAGGATATTGCTTTCTATAATACCTATGGTGTGAAGCGGTTTGAATACAGCTTTGAAAACACCGTATATGCAATTCTTCCTCAGAATATTGGAAGAGAATATCTGGTGGTATATCAGGATTCAATCGATCGCATTAAGTTGAGATAATGGAGTCTTCAATGGTCATTAATGGATTCTTCGTAAATATAGTGCTCGTCGTTTTTCTGCTTGTCTGGCTTTTACTTGTTATTAGAGGTTTAAGTCGAGGCCTGATTGGTATGCTCTTAGGCGTGATCTCCTGGATCTTCTTAATCATATTTACGTCCTGGCTCTACCCTGTGCTTCAGGGAGGAATTGCGGGAAATGATAATCTCATGAAGAATATAGAGCTTACCGCAGAACGACAGGTGAATCGGCAAGAAGAGAAGACAGGGATAGATGACTGGCTGGAATCTATTACGAGTGCAAGTGATGCCAAATCCAAAGAACTAAAGGATAAAGGTATGACTCTTCCGAAGTTTATGGAACATACCTATGACGAGACGATAGACCAGGGCGCAAATCTAATAGGTGAAAGTGCATTGACAGCCTATGACAGTGTGCATAAGGCGCTGGTAAGTACCTTTTCCGGCTTTCTCGTAAAGGGACTTGCCATCCTTGCAACGATCATTGTGGCTTCTGTCATCGTCTGTATCCTGAAAAACATCATTCGTCTGATTGGAAAATTACCAGTGGTCCATGGAATCAGTCGATTCTTTGGTGGAGTCTTAGGTTTTATCGAAGGAGCACTCCTCATTTGGCTGATCATGTACCTGGCAAACTGTCTCCAGGGAAGTACGCTTGGTGCTCTTATTGCGAGTGGAGTAGAACAAAGTGTATTTCTTTCTTTCTTAAATTCTATAAATCCCTTCGTTACAATTTTCGCATAGAACGCTTATGTAGTAGATGCATCCTATTCGGCTCACTAGATATAGTGAGCCGAAAAAAGTTTAAAAATAATATTAAAATTATCCTTGACATGGTATATCCCGTTTGTTAATATAATCAAGCGCGTTGGAGAACAGTCCAACAGCACAAAACAGATCTTTGATAACTGAACAGTGAAACAACCTTGAAATTTCTTTATAAGATTTTCATAAGAACGCGTCTATTTCATAGACAACCTTAAAGCAGTAAAGC
>ONDO01000021.1 GCA_900316625.1 uncultured Lachnospiraceae bacterium
CGGCAGAGTATGTAGAGGCACAGCTGGATGGTTTTCGCCCGGAACTCGGCCTGGTACTGGGATCCGGACTTGGAGATTATGGGGAAGAGATTGAGATCGTGAAGGAAGTTTTGTATAAGGACATTCCTGGATTTCCTGTCTCTACAGCACCAGGACATAAGGGCAGATTCCTCTTCGGACATCTTCCCGGTCAGAAACTGAATCTCTGCATTATGCAGGGAAGAGTGCATTACTACGAAGGTTATGACATCTCGGATGTTGTCCTTCCTGAGAGACTGATGGGACTTCTTGGGGCGAAGTACCTCTTTCTTACCAATGCATCCGGCGGTATCCAGCAGGGCATCAAAGCAGGTGACCTCATGCTGATTACGGATCAGATTTCTTTCTTCGTGCCCTCTCCCCTTCGAGGAGAGAATATGGATAGCCTGGGCAGAAGATTCCCGGACATGTCCCACATTTATGACGAAGAATTGCAGACCATTGCAAAGCGTGCAGCGCTTTCGCTCGGTATCAACCTGAGGCAGGGGGTATATGTAGAGACCCAGGGACCGAATTATGAGTCTCCGGCAGAGATCGGACTCTTACGTACCTTGGGAGCTGATGCGGTCGGCATGTCCACTGCGGTAGAAGCTATTGCGGCCAACCATATGGGCATGAAGATTCTCGGCATCTCCTGTATCTCCAACCTGGCAGCAGGTATCTCACCGAATCCGCTGACGGAGGAAGAGGTGATCGAAGCAGGGAAGATGGTGAAGGAGAAGTTCACCGCTCTGGTGAGTGAGATCATCCGCCGGATTGAGGCTTAGAAAATAGAAGAACATGGATTTTGCATGGGGGAAATGGAATCTGTAAGTATAAATGGATAGGGGGATCATATGAATATTCAGTTTAAGAACGCAAGAATTCTTGTCCCTGGGGAGGGACACAGCTTCAAGATCTTAGACGGGGAAGTCTGGGTAGAAGGCAATCGCATCGTTTACATCGGGGATGGAAGAGATGCCGGAGAGGCTGTCAGTGGTAATAAGATCATCGCCTGGGACAAGGAGATGGATTGTAAGAAGAACCTTCTGATGCCAGGTTTTAAGAATGCGCACACGCATACTGCTATGACCTTTCTTCGTTCTTACGCAGATGATCTTCCCCTGCAGAGCTGGCTGAATGACCGGGTATTCCCGCATGAGGCACAGCTTGTAGAAGAGGACATCTACTGGCTGGATATCCTGGGCATCATGGAGTATCTGACCTCGGGTATTACAGCGAATTTCGATATGTACTTCTATCCGACGACCAATGCCAAAGCATCGGTGGACACTGGTTTTCGTACCGTCCAGACCGGCAGCCTCAATAACTTCAGTATGACACCGGAACAGTTGGAGGAGAGCTTCAATGCTGTAAATGCCATGGATTCTGATCTGGTATCCTTCCTGATCGGCTTCCACGCAGAGTACACGACGTCCATGGAACGTATGGAAGCAGTGGCTGCCCTTGCAGAGAAGTACAAGAGCCCGACCTGGCTGCATAATTCAGAAACGAAGACCGAAGTCGAAGACTGCATATCTCGCTGGGGAAAGACACCTACAGAAGTGATGGACTCCCTGGGCATGTATCAGTACGGTGGTGGTTCTTATCATGCAGTATGGCTATCAGAAGATGACTTTAGGATCATGCGGGAGAAGAATGTCTATGCTGTTACGAACCCTGCATCGAACCTGAAACTGGCATCTGGAATTGCACCCATTAAGCGCTTCCTAGAGGAAGGTGTTCACCTTGCAATCGGTACGGATGGTCCGGCATCGAACAATGCACTTGACATGTTCCGTGAGATGTATCTGACGACGGCTCTGGCCAAGGTAAGAGAGAGCGATGCAGCAGTTGTTCCTGCAGATGAGGTTCTCTATTCTGCGGTAACAGAAGGCGCAAGAGCAATGCAGCTTATGGACTGTGATTCCCTTGAGCCCGGTAAGAAGGCAGACATCATCATGCTGGATCTGCATCAGCCGAATATGCAGCCGGAGAATAATATCGTGAAGAACATTGTCTATGCAGGTTCGAAGCAGAACGTGCTGATGACAATGATCGATGGTAAGATTCTCTATCAGAATGGACAGTTTGATATCGGGTTTGAGCCCGAAGAGATCTATGCAAAGGCGAATGAGATCATTCGCAGAATGCACGATTGAGGAATATGGAAATGAAAGTAACTTACGTACATCACTCCTGTTTTGTTGTGGAACTTAAGGAGCATATCCTGGTCTTTGACTACTTCCCCGGAGATTCTCTGGATTCCATCCGTTTCCATGGCTGCCTTCCGGATTTGGATCCCCGGAAACATGTCTTCTTTTTCGCCAGCCATGCCCATAAGGACCACTTCCATACAGAGATCTTCTCGTATCTTCGTAGCCTTCCGGATGTGACGTACGTACTCTCGAAGGACATCCGCCTGACGGCTGCCCTGAAGAGAGAAGCAGGCCTTATATTTGCCGATAAGGCAAGGATTAAAAGAGTGGGACCGCTTACCAGTCATGAGTATCAGGACCTCAAGGTAGAGACGCTACGTAGTAATGAGGAGGGCGTGGCCTTCGTCGTGGAAGTAGAAGGACTTCGCATCTTCCATGCGGGGGATCTCTCCTGGTGGAACTGGGGGGATGAAGGGGAACTCCTCGGTGAGATTTCTGGCAGAAACTATAAGAGAGAACTGCGTAGACTGAAGGGCAGGCATATCGATCTGGCCTTTATCCCTCTGGATCCCAGACTGGGAAACGGGGCAAGTAGTGGAATCAAGTACTTCCTCCGCCATGAGATCTGTGATCTGGTCTTCCCCATGCATCTCTGGCAGCAGTATGATCTGATCACGGAACTGAAAAGGGATCCGGAGATCTCGGATCTGAAGGACAAGATAGTGGAGATGGATCGCGAGAATATCGTATTCGATATTCCGGACGAGAGATAAGGAGATCGAAGGCATGAAACTGCCCTGTGGATCTACCGGTTCTTCTCGGGTTTATTAATGAGAATGATGGCTACAGAGATGATGATCAGTGCGACGAGATAGTTAAAGCCCAGATCCTTATACTCCTTCAGGAAGATGGCTGAGAAGAGCACACCGAAGACGGGATTCATGAAGCCGTAGATGGAGACATGAGACACCTCGTTGTATTTCAAAAGAATCGTCCAGATGGTATAAGCTATCGTAGAAATCAGAGCAAGATATACGAATAAGATGAGTGAGCTGTTCGTTATCGTTTTGGCTTTTATTGTACCACCCGCCAGGAATCCGATTGCGGACAGAAGGGCGCCGCCGACCATGAACTGATAACCGGAAAGGGTAACCGGGTTGATCTTACGGGTGAAGATCTTGGATGTGGAAGAGGCCATGGAAGAGATGGTGGCGGAGAGCAGAATCAGTCCTTCTCCCAGGAGAGTCATATGTACCCCGCCCATGAGTCCTGTGATGTTTTGAATAATAATTCCGGAGAAGCCCAGCAGGCAGCCCAGAATCTTTCGCAGGTTCATCTTCTCCAGGCGGAAGAGATAAGCGGCGAAGAGGATGGCCAGGAACTTGGATGCGGAATTTACAACAGCAGTGGAAGAACCGGAAGCGTGAGCAATTCCAATGTAGTAGAAGGAGTACTGTCCGACGGTCTGGAAGAAGGACTGAGCCAGGATGATCTTACCCTGGCCCTTCTTGGGAAGAAGGACCTGCTTCTCAAGAAGACTTCCGATGGCGATGACCAGGAAGCCGGCCAGGACAAAGCGAAGACCGGCGAAGAGGAGCTGATCGCCGGTATTTATGGATTCGATCTCGAACATCTTCATGCCGATTTTAACAGCGGGGAAGGCAGAGCCCCAGAGGGCGCAGGCAATCATGGCACCGAAGAAGACCACAAGGGGTCTTTGCAGGAAATATGAAGCTTTCCCATTGCTTATGGATTCGTTTTTCATTTGCGAAGGGGTCTTAGATTCGTTCATATGGCATCCTTTAGAAGTCACTTAGTCAATATGTCAGCCATAATAACACAGAATGCCCTTCTTTACATTGATTTTTGATTGTTTTATAATCAATTAAGATTATGGACAGCAACTGGAGAGGGAGACATATGGTCGCTTTTCTTGGAAGTTTCTTACAGTATGTAATCGAGATGGTCGTTATTGGCTTGCTTGCTTTCATTGCCATCAAGCTCGGTATTCTCTGGGCGAAGCATGACAATAAGAAGGCTGCCGCGGCGAAGGCTGCAGAAGACGCGGCGAAAGTAAGTGCGGGAAGTGGCGACCGGAAGTAACGATAGGCAATATTGACTGAATGAAAAGACTCTGCCTGCCGGACTTCGCGCAGGTAGAGTTTTTTTGCAGTTTTAGAAAGAGGACAACCCATGCAGTATGGAGTGAACGAACTTAGAAAGATGTATCTCGACTTCTTCTCCGAGAAGAAGGGTCATCTCTTAATGAAGAGCTTCTCCCTCGTGCCCCACAATGACAATTCCCTGCTTCTTATCAATGCAGGTATGGCACCCCTGAAGCCTTACTTTACCGGACAGGAGATTCCTCCCCGCAAGAGAGTAACCACCTGCCAGAAGTGCGTTCGTACCGGTGATATTGATAACGTTGGTAAGACCGAGCGTCATCTGACCTTCTTCGAGATGCTGGGTAACTTCTCCTTTGGCGATTACTTCAAGACCGAAGCAATCCATTGGAGCTGGGAATTCCTTACCGAAGTATTAAAGCTCGAGAAGGACAGACTCTATGTCACCATCTACATCGATGATGATGAAGCATATAAGATCTGGAACGAAGAGGTTGGTGTGCCCGATGATCACATCATGCGTATCGGCCGTGATGAGAACGGCGCATCCGATAACTTCTGGGAGCATGGTGCAGGCCCTTGCGGTCCTTGTACCGAGATCCATTATGATCGTGGTGTAAAGTACGGCGACGGCCCCGAGGATGTTCTCGGTGGTGAGGGCGACCGTTTCATGGAAGTTTGGAATAACGTATTTACACAGTTCGAGGGTGATGGCCACGGCAATTACACCGAACTTGCCCAGAAGAACATCGATACCGGTATGGGTCTGGAACGTCTGGCTCTGGTTATGCAGGACGTTGAGTCTGTATTCGATATTGATACCATGGTTGCTATCCGTGATGCAATCTGCAAGATGGCAGGTAAGACCTACAAGCAGAATGAGAAGGATGATGTATCGATTCGTCTGATCACCGACCACATCCGTTCTTCAACCTTCATGGTATCCGATGGTATTCTTCCTTCCAATGAGGGAAGAGGCTATGTCCTTCGTCGTCTCATTCGCCGTGCAGCACGTCACGGCAGAATGCTTGGTATTCAGGGCGGGTTCCTGGCAAAGCTTTCTGAGACTGTAATTTCGTGCTCTAAGGCTGGATATCCTGAACTCGAAGAGAAGAAGGCCTTCATTCAGAAGGTTCTCTCTCAGGAAGAAGAGAAGTTCAATAAGACCATTGATCAGGGCCTTGAGATGCTTACCAGTCATGAAGATGCCCTAAAGGCAGAAGGCAAGACCGTTCTCTCCGGAGAAGATGCTTTCCGTCTCTATGATACTTATGGCTTCCCTATTGACCTCACCAAGGAAATCCTTGAGGAGAAGGGCTTCACTTATGATGCAGAAGGTTTCGAAGCCTGCATGCAGAAGCAGCGCGAGACCGCTCGTGCAGCTCGTAAGGAAACCAACTATATGGGTACCGATGCTTCCGTATATCAGGAGATTGATCCCTCTATTACTTCCAGGTTCCTTGGATATGATAAGCAGAGCTGTGATTCTAAGATTACTGTTCTCACCACGGAGGACGAGATCGTAGAAGCTCTGACCGAAGGCCAGAAGGGAACCATCATCGTGGAGGAGACTCCTTTCTACGGAACCATGGGTGGTCAGCAGGGGGATAAGGGTATCATTAAGACTTCTGAGGGCGAGTTCGAAGTAGAAGAGACGATCCACCTTCTGGGTGGAAAGATCGGCCATGTTGGCGTGATGAAGAGCGGTGTTTTAAAGGTTGGCGACATTGCAACCCTTACTGTAGATGAGAGAACACATGCACTGACCTGCCGTAACCATTCGGCAACCCATCTCTTACAGGCTGCTCTGCAGCAGGTTCTGGGTGAGCATGTACAGCAGGCTGGTTCTGACAACAACGCTGACAGAATCCGTTTCGACTTCACTCATTTCTCTGCTATGACCAAGGAAGAGATTGCTAAGGTCGAAGCGATCGTAAATGATGCTATCCGTGCAGGACTTACCGTTGATACTCAGGTGATGTCCCTTGATGAAGCGAAGAAGACCGGTGCTATGGCTCTCTTCGGTGAGAAGTATGGCGAATCCGTTCGTGTCGTAAAGATGGGTGAAGTATCCACGGAACTCTGTGGTGGTACCCATGTTAAGAATACTTCCGAGATCGGTGCTTTCCGCATCCTCTCTGAGGCTGGTGTATCTTCCGGTGTAAGACGTATCGAAGCAGTTACTTCCGATGGTCTCATCGCATACTACCAGAAGCAGGAAGAACTTCTGAATCAGGCAGCTGAAGCTGCAAAGGTTGCTCCTGCTGATCTCTGCGACAGGATTGCCAAGATGGAAGCAGAACTTAAGACATTAAAGTCTGAGAATGAATCCCTGAAGTCCAAGGCTGCTCAGCAGGCTGCCGGAGATGTAATGTCTCAGGTCAAGGAAGTAAAGGGGATGAAGCTTCTGGCTATCTCTGTTCCTGATGTTGATGGTAACGGCATTCGTGATCTGGGCGATTCCCTCAAGGAGAAGATCGGTTCCGGTGTTGTCGTAATCGCATCTGAGAAGGATGGCAAGGTATCCCTTCTTGCTATGGCAAGTGATGACGCTGTTAAGGCTGGTGCACATGCTGGTAACCTGATCAAGGCAATTTCCGGTCTTGTAGGTGGCGGTGGTGGCGGACGAGCAAACATGGCTCAGGCCGGCGGTAAGAATCCCGCAGGTATTGCTGATGCTCTTGCCAAGGCAGAGGAGACTCTCGCTGAACAGCTTGCTTAATTTTGACAAATCTCAGGGGCGGAGAAATCCGCCCCTTTTTTCTACGATCACCGAAGGAGCGGGTGTGACAAAGAGGTAATACTATGGACTACAAGAAATCATCTGATCTGGCGCGTGTGTCCTGCGCCGGATGTAAGGGCTGCGGCGACTGTTGCCGTAATATGGGGGATACGATTCGACTCGACCCCTATGACTTCTGGCAACTGGAGCGGAAGCTGGAGCGAACCGCTCTTGATATGTACCATGACGTCTTCGACTTCTCCGAGATAGATGGCATCTATCTGCCTCATCTTCTGATGAAGCCGGACCAGGCACCTGTTGGCCCGGTCTCTTCGGGAAATGCAGAGCAGACCGAAGAATCCGGAAGTCACTGCATCTTCCTGGATGAGGGAGGTCAGTGCAGTATCCACGATTCCCGTCCGGGACTCTGCAGGCTCTTCCCTCTGGGGAGAAACTATGAGCCGGTAGGCTTCTCTTATTTTCTTGTGCCGGATGCCTGCGACATGCCTGGCAAATCCAAGGTGAGAATTGAAGACTATCTGGGAATTCAAGATCTTCGTAAGTATGAAGCTTTCGTCAGTGACTGGCATCGCTTCCTTGGAGAGATGAAGAGGAAGGCCCGGGGCCTTGAAGAAGAGAAGAGGAAGGAACTTGCAGAGTTCATTGTCCAGGAATTCTTCATCGGTGACTACTATACGGAAGAAGATTTTTATCTGCAGTATATGAAGAGAAGAACCGGGTTCTATCGTTTTTCCTAGATTTATCTAGAAATTTTCAATAGACGAACGAAATAAAGTGTTGTACAAAATTTAAGCAGCAAGCTCCGATTTCTATAAGTCGGAGTAGTTCACAGGAAATAATGAAATATACAGAAAACAGGTTTATTTCCCATGAATTGTGATAACCTATTGGAGAAGCGTGTAAAATAAAATTCATGTTTTACATTTCCGAGGGAGAATCATTCGATGTGCGAAGAGGGTCGCAGGATCGGATTCTATGTGGGAGTTATAGAGAGGGGTAGCTATGACAAGGGAAGCTAAGTCACCAAAGACACCAAAAGCACTGAAGGATGTGAAGAATAGGGCCGGGAAGAAGCAGGGAAGGATCCGTACCAAGATCTTTCTACAGATCTCTTTATCCGCAGCTCTTGTCTTCGCAATCATTCTGGGCGCTACTTTTTATTTTGTAAGAAGCAGCTTCATCGAGACGAAGACCAATGACGTTCAGGAAATCATGAAGATGTATTCGGAAAACCTGACGACAGAGATCAACAGCATGTACAGCATGGCGAATGTTATCGCATCGGATCCTGAGGTTATAGATCCGGGTATCAGGTTCGAGCAGAAGAAGACCAAGCTTGTAAGCTATGCAGGAACTCTGGGCGTAAGTTCGGTTGGCTTCATTACAACGGATGGTTATCTTAGATCTACCGATGGATTCGAGAATGATATCTCGGATCGTGAGTATTTCAAGAACCTGATGAATGGTGATAACTATATCTCGACACCGGCCTATAATACGGCGACTGGCAAGCAGATCATCTTCGTCGGTGTTCCCCTGAAGATGGGACATACGATTGTTGGTGCTATTACCTGTACCTTCGATTCTTCTAAACTCTCTGACATGGTGAGCGGTATCAAGTACGGCGGTGGCGGTACAGCCATGATGTTTGGCCCGGATGGAACGATTATTGCATCTCCGGATCTGAGCCAGGTACAGAATTCCATTAATGTAACGACCGTTGGTGAAGGTGGCATCGATAATCCGTCGGCTGCTGACTTCTACGCCTCTGTCATAGCCAAGGTTCAGAAGGGTGAGAGTGGATACACAGAGTTCGGTGGAAACTATTGCTTCTATACCGGAGTTGAGGGCTCGGAAGGTTGGACGCTCTTCTTTCATATCCCGGTTGCACTTGTAACTAAGGAAGTAACCTCTGTCACTCTTCTCTTCCTGATCGGCGGCATTCTTGCAATCTTCTTATTAGGATTCATTGCGATCTATATCGGACAGAGCATTGCAAAGAGAGTGAAGAAACTCGACAAGGTTATCCAGGCGGTTGCAGAGAATGATTTCCAGGTGGAGATCTCATCCAAGGAACTGAATGCGAATGACGAAATCGGTGCAATCAACCGAAGCATGAACGCTTTCGTGTCCGGCATGAGAGAGAGCCTGGGACAGATCCAGACAGAAGTCAGCAACCTGTCTACGCAGGCAGCGAACAGCCGCTCGGCTTCCGGTTCTCTGAATGAACAGGCATCTGCACAGTCAGCCTCTATGGACCAGATTCATGAAGCTATGGATGGAATGTCCCGCTCGGTAGAAGAACTTGCTGAGCATGCGACGAATCTCGCAGGTGCGATCAGCGACCTTACCCTTAAGGGCGATGAGACAGGTAAGACCATGCAGGTTCTGGTTGATACAGCGAAGAATGGTGAAGCGGACATGACTTCTGTGCAGGAGAGCATGGCACATCTCAATATCACCATGCAGTCCATGAATGATGTCGTTGTAAATGTAGACCAGTCTGCAAAGAAGATTAACCAGATCGTTGTCATGATCAATGAGATTGCAGAGCAGACAAACCTTCTGTCTCTGAATGCTTCTATTGAAGCTGCGAGAGCCGGAGAAGCAGGACGCGGATTCGCAGTCGTTGCAGATGAGATTGGTAAGCTGGCCAATGATTCTGCCAATGCAACCACAGAGATTGCCGGTATTATCAATGACATTACAAACCAGATCAATAGTCTGTCTGAGAAGTCCAGTGCAAGCATGGGCGAGATTGGCAGCAGTACCGATGCAGTGCGTTCTGCAGGCGATACCTTCGCAACCATCTTCCATGAACTTGAGGATGCGGGCAATACCATGAATGAGATGATCAACATGATGAGCGAAGTCAGTGATATCGCAAGTTCTGTTGCAGCCATCTCTGAAGAACAGTCTGCAAGTGCAGAAGAAGTATCTGCAACAGTACAGGAAGTTGCCTTGAGTGCGGAGAGAGTTGCGACAGAGAGCCGCGGCGTGGATTCGAGTGCGGGTACCGTTGCAACCTCTGCAGAGACGATCAATGGCTTTGTTGAGAGCTTTAAGATTTAAGAAGAGCTTAACTTACACCTATGTCTATGGCAGCATCAGGTGATACGAAAAAAAGATTTGACGTAGATAAGATTTATCTGTATACTACATTACAGTGCGTTGAAAGTATTAAGTATCACCTATTTCAGCTGATATGCACAATTCTAAAAGCTGGAGGGAGGTTTGGTTCGAGAATATGGCAACTGTAATCGTGAAAGAGAATGAATCTCTGGATAGTGCTCTTCGCAGATTCAAGAGAAGCTGCGCTAAGGCTGGTATTCAGCAGGAGATCCGTAAGAGAGAGCATTATGAGAAGCCCTCTGTTAAGCGTAAGAAGAAGTCTGAAGCTGCTCGTAAGAGAAAGTTTAAGTAATTCTATCTGCTTTTCAAGGTGTGAAGCTATCTTCATATGAAAACGGAAAATGAGACCTGGTCGTAAGACCAGGTCTCATTTTGCCTTCAATGTATGATAGAATGAGTTTAGATTCTATGAACATGTCGATTGCTTAGAGAGGAAATCCTATGAAAAGAGTAATCTTGATTGTTCTTGATAGTGTGGGCTGTGGTGCTGCTCCGGATGCGGCAGAATATGGTGATGAAGGTTCGAATACCATTCTGGCTGCATCGAAGTCTCCCTACTTTCATATGGAGAATATGAGAAAACTAGGCTACTTCAATATCGATGGCATGGAGATCGGAGAAAAGCAAAGCGCTCCTCTTGGTGCATTTGCCAGATTAGAGGAATTATCCAAAGGCAAGGATACGACAACCGGTCATTGGGAGATGGCAGGTATCGTATCGGATCGTCCTATGCCGACCTACCCCAATGGCTTCCCCAAGGAGGTAATCGAAGCCTTTGAAAAGGAGACTGGCAGGAAGACTCTTGTAAACCGTCCCTATTCCGGTACCCAGGTCATCGCAGATTACGGCGATGAACATGTAAGAAGCGGGGCACTGATTGTCTATACTTCCGCAGATTCTGTCTTCCAGATTGCAGCACATGAGGACGTTGTTCCTGTACAGGAACTCTATCGTTACTGCCAGATCGCCCGGAAGATCCTGGTAGGAGAGCATGGCGTAGGCAGAGTCATTGCGAGACCCTTCACAGGTGAGAGCGGTCATTATACGAGACTGTCTGATAAGAGGCATGATTTCTCCCTGGATCCGACCGGTAGAACCATGCTGGATGTGCTGAAGGATGAGAATTATGATTCCCTGGGCGTCGGTAAGATCATTGATATCTTCGCTGGCAGAGGTATTACCGATTTCAAGCGTACGACCGGTAATCCGGATGGTATCGAGAAGACCATCGAGTGGATGGATTATGATTTCGAAGGCCTGCTCTTTACGAATCTGGTAGATACGGATATGATCTATGGTCACAGAAATGATGTGGATGGTTATGCCAAGGCGCTGACCTATTTCGATGAGCAGTTGCCGAGAATTCTGGAGAAGATGAGAGAGGATGATATCCTGATGATCACTGCTGATCATGGATGCGATCCCTCCACGCCTTCCACGGATCATTCGAGAGAGTATGTGCCTCTCGTAATCTATGGTAAGAATATTAAGGCAGGAAGCAATCTCGGAACCATCAAGGGGATGAATTGCATCGCCTCCACCATTCTAGACTACTTCCATACGGATGAGAGGCTGGGGGGAGAGCTTCTTCCGGTATTTCTCGAATAGAATGGAAAGAGGACTGCCGTAAGAGGCAGCATAGCTTATCACGAAGTGAGGAAATCTATGGAAAAGGAAAAGAAAAGAAGACGAAGGAAGAAAAGACTCTGTTCTATATTTCTTCTGCTGATTCTTCTGCTTACCGCATCCTGTGGCAGGAACAAGAACAGAAAAGATAGTGAGCTTACCCTGTCCAGCTTCGGTGATGCGACCGAGAATCATCATATGCAGTGCGTGGAACAGGCTCCGGACCAGACCAAAGGGATGACCCGCTGGGTGGTTGCGCAGCAGGAGAAGGCAACGGGAACCATCCAGTATATCGAATTTACGGATGCATCGGAGGCTAAGAGCTTCCTGGATAATCAGAGGGATTATATCGAGAAATCGACTGGTCATACCGGTGCGGCGGGGTCTTCCTATTGGACGATGTCGCAGGATGGCTTCTACTATTATATGGGTTACCATGATAATAAGTTGGTCCTGGCGACAGCTCAGTTGGGGGATGACGCGGACAACGTGCGTGCTGCACTGGAGGAGATGCCCCAGATTCAGGGCGATTTCTAGATAAGTTGATATAGGTAATTAGAAGAGGAGAAATTATGCCGACCTGGTTAAATGATGCTGTATTTTATGAGATTTACCCCCAGAGCTACTATGATTCGAACGGGGATGGAATTGGTGATATCGAGGGTATCATCGAGAAGCTCCCTTATATCACCTCCCTGGGAGTGAATGCACTCTGGCTCAACCCCTGCTTCGATTCTCCCATGAAGGATGCGGGCTATGATGTACGTGACTATAAGAAGGTTGCCCCTCGTTATGGGACAAATGAAGATCTTGCCCGACTTTTTCGTGAAGCACATAAGGCTGGTGTACGCGTGCTTCTGGACCTGGTTCCTGGTCATACTTCGGAGGAACATGAGTGGTTTAAGCAGTCTTCCAAGGCTGGAAGAAACGAATACTCTGATCGTTATATCTGGACCAGCTTCGGCTTCCAGGGGGCAGCACAGAACTATGTTGCCGGAGAAGCAGAGCGAGATGGTGCTTACATCCTGAACTTCTTCAAGTGCCAGCCGGCCCTGAATTATGGCTATGGCGAAGTGAAGGAGTCATGGCAGCAGGCAACGGATGCAGCAGGCCCCAGAGCAAGCGTAGAGGCACTGAAGGATATCATGCGTTTCTGGCTGGATATGGGTTGTGATGGTTTCCGCGTGGATATGGCAGATTCTCTGGTTAAGAACGACACAGAGAATAAGGACTATACCCAGAAGATCTGGAGAGAAGTTAGAGAGATGCTGGACCGTGATTATCCGGAAGCGGCCATCGTCTCTGAATGGGATAATGCTGAGCGCGCCATCAAGGCTGGCTTCCATATGGATTTCACCCTGAATAATGGTGGCACCGGTTATTCCAAGCTGACCCGTGACTTCATTAATCATGGTGAGTGGCTGGTATGCGATGGTAAGACTAAGTCAGATGCGCTTCGTGAGAAGTATCTGAAAGAGGATGCGAGTGGCAGAACGGTAAATACGGTAAGCGATGGCGAGGATATCGAGAAGGTCTGGAGAGAAGAGTTAGAGCTTACCGACAATACGTATTTCCGTAAGGATGGTAAGGGTGAGATTACAGAATTCCTGCGTGATTATGAAGCAAGACTTGCTGCCGTTCGTGGCAAGGGCTATGTCTCCCTGATTTCCGGTAACCACGATACGCCGAGAATTAACTTCCTCTTAGATGACAGGGAGAGAAGACTCTTCTTCACGATGCTATATACCATGCCGGGCGTTCCCTTCCTCTATTATGGTGATGAGATCGGTATGAAGTATCGTAACCTGCAGACCAAGGAAGGCGGTTACCAGAGAACGGGTTCCCGTACTCCCATGCAGTGGGATGATTCGAAGAACCTGGGCTTCTCCACAGCAGAAGCGGATGCGCTCTATCTTCCGGTTGAGGGTGGACAGGCGCCTACGGTGGCATCACAGTCCGAGGATGAGGGATCTCTTCTTAATTTTATTAAGTCTCTGATCGCTCTTCGCCATAAGACTCCTGATCTTCAGGCGGATGGTAGCTTTAACGTCCTTCACGCAACTTATGGTGACAGGCTCTTCATTTATCGAAGAGGAGCACACATCGTTGCAATCAATCCTTCCGGAGAAGAACGGAGTGCAGAACTTGCAGAAGATCAGCTGATGGGACTGAGTGGACAGAGCGTGTTCTCCTTAGGAGAGGGTGGTCTCGAGGGTCGTAGGATCACTCTTGCTGCACAGAGTGCGGTTGTGCTGAAGTGATGCCTGGCTCCGGCGATCGCAGGCAGATGTGCCTGGCTCCGGCAATCGCAGGCAGATGTGCCTGACTCCGGCAATCGCAGGCAGATGTGCCTGGCAAAGGGCATTACTTGACACGAATATAATTCCTAAGCTATATTGATAAGCGGATTATTAACAGGACAGGGATGGCATGGCCATCCCTTTTCTGTGGTTAACAGAGAGATTGCCGGCACCGGGAAGGGTGGCTGGCCAGATGACCGGAGGCTAAGAGTGAGCAAATTCAAAGATGAAATCGAATGCAGACGTACCTTTGCGATTATCTCTCACCCCGATGCAGGTAAGACGACTCTGACTGAGAAGTTCCTGCTCTACGGCGGACAGATCAATCAGGCGGGTTCCGTGAAGGGTAAGGCGACCGCAAAGCATGCTGTCTCTGACTGGATGGAGATCGAGAAGCAGCGTGGTATCTCGGTTACTTCCTCCGTTCTGCAGTTTGAATATGACCAGAAGTGTATTAATATCCTGGATACGCCGGGACATCAGGACTTCTCTGAGGATACCTATCGTACTCTGATGGCAGCTGATTCTGCAGTCATGGTTATCGATGGCGCAAAGGGCGTAGAGCCCCAGACCAGAAAGCTCTTCAAGGTCTGCGTAATGCGTCATATCCCCATCTTCACCTTCATTAACAAGATGGACCGTGATGCGCGTGATACCTTTGAACTCATGGATGATATCGAGAAGGAACTTGGCATCGATACCTGTCCTGTCAACTGGCCGATCGGTTCCGGTAAGGATTTCCGCGGTGTATATGACCGTAAGGATAAGAAGGTTCTGCTCTTCTCTGATACCATGAAGGGTACCAGGGAAGGTGTCGAAGAGGATCTCTCCATCGATGATCCTGCTCTCCAGGGCACCATCGGGGATACGCGCTATGAGGCTCTGATGGAAGAACTCGAACTCCTTGACGGGGCGGCAGTTCCACTGGATATGAAGCGCGTTGCAGCTGGTGAAGAGACTCCCGTATTCTTCGGATCCGCTCTTACCAACTTCGGTGTTGAGACCTTCCTCAAGCACTTCCTGGATATGACCTCTGCACCTCTGCCCCGTAATTCCGACAAGGGCGAGGTGGATCCCTTCTCAGAAGATTTCTCTGCCTTTGTATTCAAGATTCAGGCGAATATGAATAAGAATCACCGCGACCGTATCGCTTTCATGCGTATCTGCTCCGGTAAGTTCGAAGCCGGCATGGATACCTATCATGTACAGGGCAAGAAGATGGTTCGTCTCTCCCAGCCTCAGCAGATGATGGCAGAGAGCCGTAAGATGGTAGAAGAGGCCTATGCAGGCGATATTATCGGTATCTTTGATCCGGGCATCTACTCCATCGGTGATACTCTGACCAGTGCCAAGGACAAGTTCCGGTTCGAAGGTATTCCGACCTTTGCACCCGAGCACTTCGCTCGTTGCCGCCTTACGGATTCCATGAAGCGTAAGCAGTTCGTCAAGGGAATCACCCAGATTGCCCAGGAAGGTGCAATCCAGATGTTCCAGGAATACAAGGGCAACATGGAAGAGATCATTGTCGGCGTTGTAGGTGTTCTGCAGTTCGACGTATTAAAGTTCCGTTTGCAGTCTGAATACAATGTAGAGATCATCTTAGAGAACCTCCCCTATGAGTACATCCGCTGGATCCACAATCCGGATGAAGTCGATGTCGATGCCCTGTCCGGCACCTCTGATATGAAGAAGGTGATGGACATGCATGACAGACCGCTCTTACTCTGGGTGAATGAATGGTCCATCGGTATGACCCTGGATCGTAATAAGGGACTCGAACTCGACGAATTCTCCCGGAATTAATCTCTTCATTACCTCACGGGACCTCCCTCGGAAATGTAGAACAGAATCGAAGTATGGAAAGCATCCGCATCTTATTTTGGTGTCGGATGCTTTTTTTGGGAACTTATAGAACGTATCCGCATGATATTTTAATAATGTCTTCGGAATGTTTAAGATTTGTTCAGATTCGAAGGATTCTCTTTAGAAAAACTTCACTTATTCTTTGCTGGAAGAGAGAAGGGGAGATTGCTATCATGAATAGCGTAGCAGATCCCAGAGAATCGTCTTTGGCAGCGTTCGGAAAATAATCGAACAAATTTTCGAATTTTGATTGACATGATGCTTCGGTAAGTGTAGTATTTCATTTAGAGACGAACAATTGTTCGGAGAGGAGTAAAGAATGGCTGATAATAAGGAGAAGCAGGATCGCCTGAAGGCGCTTGATGCAGCAATTTCCCAGATTGAGAAACAGTACGGACGTGGATCCGTTATGAAGTTAGGTGAGAGCTCCAGTGAATTGAAGGTTGAGACCGTTCCTACCGGTTCCTTAAGCCTTGATATAGCACTTGGGCAGGGTGGACTTCCCAAGGGAAGAATCGTAGAGATCTATGGACCGGAATCTTCCGGTAAGACAACCCTGGCACTGCATTGCCTTGCAGAAGTGCAGAAGCGTGGTGGTATTGCGGGATTCATCGATGCAGAGCATGCATTAGACCCGGTTTATGCGAAGAATATCGGTGTGAATATCGATGAACTCTATATCTCTCAGCCGGATTCCGGAGAGCAGGCACTCGAGATCTGCGAGACCATGGTACGTTCCGGCGCAATTGACATTGTCATCGTTGACTCTGTTGCAGCTCTGGTGCCCAAGGCCGAAATCGATGGTGATATGGGCGATTCCCATGTCGGTTTACAGGCAAGACTGATGTCTCAGGCTCTTCGTAAGCTGACGGGTGTTGTCTCTAAGACCAACTGTATTGTTATCTTCATCAACCAGCTTCGTGAGAAGGTTGGCGTTATGTTTGGTAACCCTGAGACAACGACCGGTGGACGTGCTCTGAAGTTCTATTCTTCTGTAAGACTTGATGTGAGACGTGTTGAGTCTCTTAAGCAGGGTGGTGAAGTTATTGGTAACCACACCAGAGTTAAGGTCGTTAAGAACAAGATTGCACCTCCCTTTAAGCAGGCTGAATTCGATATCATGTTTGGTACCGGAATCTCTAAGGAAGGCGATATCTTAGATATTGCAACTGATCTTGATATCGTGAATAAGTCCGGTGCATGGTTTGCATATAAGGATGAGAAGATTGGCCAGGGTCGTGAGAATGCGAAGGAGTACCTGGTACAGCATCCTGATATCTGCCTTGAGATCGAGAACCTGGTTCGTGAGCATTACGGACTTGAGGACGATCTGGCAGTTACTGCGGAAGAAGAATAAGGAATTCTCTTAGAATGATGGAATCGACCGAATTATTCGATATTCGGTAGGAGACAGGATATGAATGGGATAATACAAGAGATCCGTCCATTATCCGGTAAGAAGATGCGTTTTAGAATCTGCCTCGATAACGGGGCAGATTTTCTTCTTTACAGGAAGGAAGTCGGACGGTATGAACTGGAAGAAGGGAAGGAACTTACGGAAGAGGTCTATCAGACCCTCTTTCAGGAAGTCTTTCTCCCTCGTGCCAAGATGAAAGCCATGCATCTCTTAGAACAAATGGACCGGACAGAGGTGGAATTATATAGTAAGCTGAAGGACAATGGATATCCGGAGGATGCCATTTCGGCAGCGATAGAGTATGTAAGATCCTATCACTATATTGATGATGAGAGATATGCCCGGAATTATGTGCGATGTCACCAGGAGAATAAGTCGGTTCGTAGAATGACAATGGATCTTCGGAATAAAGGAGTCCCGGATCATCTGATTCAACTGGCTTTAGAAGAGGAGAATGAGACGGATCCGATGGCTCAGATCAGGAGACTTCTGGAGAAGAAGAAGTTCGATCTTCTAAACGAAGACCGGGAGAAAGCGAGGAAGGAACTGGCAAGAGCCTACCGTTTTTTGGGCTCCCGTGGTTTCGATGCAAACGATATTGGAAACGCAATTCGGGAATATGCCCAAAATCTTGAAGATATCTGAAAAAATCCCATGCAGAAACACAAGAACATGTGGTAGCCCTCCTTGACTTTGCATACTTTAATCGGTAAAATTGTCTATGTTGAGTATTCGAATTAGTGATCAAAATCTTAATTTGAAAGAATAAGTACATAGACAATTGAATAGAGGAGGTGCTCCTGTGCTTAGTATCGTAATACCGATCATATGCGTGATCGTGACACTCGTAGTAGCAATTCCCGTTAGTTTCCTTATCTTCCAGAATAATCAGAAGAAAGTAAACGCCAAGAAGATTGGTAGCGCGGAAGAGCAGGCACGTCAGATTATTGATGATGCTGTGAAGAATGCAGAGGCTAAGAAGCGAGAAGCTTTACTGGAAGCCAAGGAAGAGAATCTCAGGGCCAAGAACGATCTCGAACAAGAGATTCGTGAACGCAGATCCGAAATCTCTAAGAATGAGAATCGAATTATGCAGAAGGAAGAGAATCTCGACCGTAAGATCGAAGCAGCCGACAAGAGAGAAGCGAATTTCCATCGCAAAGAGGATGAACTTCGTAAGAAAGAGTCGGAACTTGAGAAGATCAGCCAGCAGAGAGCGCAGGAACTCGAGAGAATCTCAGGTTTAACCTCCGAACAGGCGAAGGAGATGCTCCTTGATACGGTGAAAGCTGACATCCAGATCGATGCAGCAAAGCTGATTAAGGAGACCCTTACAATAGCTAAGGAAGAAGCCAATAAAAAGGCAAAAGATATACTGGTAACAGCAATTCAGAAATGTTCTGCTGATCATGTTGCAGAAGCTACGATTTCCGTCGTTCAGCTTCCCAGCGATGAGATGAAGGGTAGAATTATCGGTCGTGAAGGTCGTAACATTCGTACCCTTGAAACCCTTACCGGTGTTGAACTGATTGTGGACGATACCCCGGAAGCAGTTGTACTCTCTGCGTTTGACCCCGTCAGACGAGAGATTGCAAGAGTTGCTCTGGAGAAACTGATTGTCGATGGACGTATTCATCCGGCAAGAATCGAAGAGATGGTTAACGCTGCAAAGCGTGAAGTCGATAATACGATTCGTGAAGCTGGTGAAGAGGCGTCTCTTGAAGTGGGCGTTCATGGTCTGAATCCTGAACTTATCAAACTGCTCGGTCGTATGAAGTTCCGTACCAGTTATGGTCAGAACGGACTGAAACACTCTATTGAAGTTGCAGAACTCTGTGGTCTTCTGGCAGCCGAAGTTGGTGTCGATACCCGTCTTGCTAAACGTTCCGGACTTCTTCATGACATTGGTAAATCCATTGACCGTGAGAGAGAAGGATCCCATGTTCAGCTTGGTGTTGAGATCTGTAAGAAGTATAAGGAAGATCCCGTTGTTATCAATTCCGTTGCATCCCATCATGGTGACGTAGAGCCGGAATCCCTGATTGCATGCCTGGTACAGGCTGCTGATACCATCAGCGCTGCCCGTCCCGGGGCACGCCGTGAGACAATGGAAGCTTATACTCAGAGACTTCAGCAGTTGGAAGAAATTACTCATGAATTCAAGGGTGTTGAAAAATCTTACGCTATCCAGGCAGGTCGTGAAGTTCGTGTAATGGTTATTCCTGATCAGATCGATGATGCAGGAATGGTTATTCTTGCGCATGAGATTTCCAAGAAGATTGAAGCCGAGATGAAATATCCCGGACAGATCAAGGTGAATGTCATTAGAGAATCCCGAGTTACTGATTTCGCAAAGTAAAATGCAAGGGAAGACAGTCGGCTATGCCGGCTGTCTTTTTTTGTGTATATTATGTTCGACAATTGCGGATACTTGGAATATTATGTATTTATGACAAATTTAGATACCAATCAGATGGATAGCAATTGCGATTTTCATCATAGGACAAAAGAAGAATTGGATGCGACGATTCACGTGAAGAGAGTGGATCGAAGATTAGCATATGCGGGTTCTATCGTGGATTTTTATCAGGATACGATGGAACTTCCGAATGGGAAGCAGGAGATCTGGGATCTGGTGGCCCATAGAAAGGGAGCAGCAGCTGTCCTCGCGGTCTTAGAGAATGGAAATCTTCTCATGGTAAGACAATATCGCCCTGCTCTCGAGCGCTGGTCACTTGAAATTCCTGCGGGTTCGAGAGATAGCGTAGAGGAGGATAGTGCGATTACAGCTCGTCGCGAATTGCAGGAAGAGACAGGCTATGATTGTGACTCGATGGAGAAAATTCTGTCGCTCAAGACGACCGTTGCATTCTGTAATGAATTTATCGACGTCTATCTGGCAGAAGGCCTTCGGGACCGGAGAAAGCAGAAGCTCGATGAGGCGGAGGTGATTCGTCTCGAGGAATGGAAGCTGGAAGATCTGATCGAAGAGATTCAGAAGGGGAATATTCAGGATTCGAAAACAGTATCTGCAATCCTTGCATATTATTATATTCGTACGACACGAAAGGGTAATTGATTTATGAGTGTATATCTGATTGATTATGAGAATGTTCATTTTGCTGGCTGGGAGGGCATTGATAAGCTGACCGAAGAAGATCAGGTGGTTTTGTTCTACAGTGATAATGCATCTACCATTCCTATGGAGATATCCATCAAAGTGGCTCGTTCCAAGGCGGAACTTCAGTATATCCATGTAGACCGTATGGCAAAGAATTATCTTGATTTTCAGTTGGCTGCTCTGGCAGGTTACATGGTAGCCACCTCTCATCAGACAGAATTTGTTATTGTAAGTAAGGATACCGGATTTGAAGCGATCCTTGATTTCTGGAATAAGCAGGAATTCCTGAAGGAAAAGGTTCACTTCGTTCGACGTGAGCAGATTGCAGAAGTTTCTTCGAAGAAAGCGAAAGCCAAGAAGGCTGCACCGGTAAGAAAAGCCCCTGCAGTGGTCGAAGAGGCAGAAATATTAGAAGAAAAACTCTATGAGGAGCCTGTCGTAGAACTTACGCCCGAGGAATTAGCGGAGAAAGAAAAGGCGGATCAGAAGAAGAAAGAACTGATTGCCAAACTGAATGCCGGAAGACCCAAGGAAAGAAACAACCGCCAGCGTCCCAATCCGAATACCCAGGGCAGAAAACAGAAGGCTGCTGTAAAGCCTGTGGAAGAAAAGGCGGATGATAAGAAGGACGAAGAGGTAAAGAAAGCCCCTGCAAAGAAGCCTGTAAGTCAGAAGGAAGCTCCGAAGAAGGAGACAAGCAAGAAGACCTCTACAGCGAAAAAGACAGGAAGCACCAAGCCGGCAGCAAAGGCCGCAAAGGCAGAAAAAGCGGAGAAGGCAGAAAAAAAAGCGGCAAGCACTAAGAAGTCTATGAAGCCCAAGAAGGCAGAAGTGGTTGAGAAGCCTCTGGTGGAAAAGACAGAGAAGAGAGTGGGACCTGGTCCCAAGCTTACCCAGGCTGAGAAAGAACAGGTAAGGAATTCCCTTAAGGATGTAGATCTTGTTCCGTCTGAGTATATCAAAGTTCATAAACTTTTAAGAACATCCATTGATAAGCACGATTATAATATTGCATTAGTAAAGGCTTTCAATGGTCAGGAAAAAGGTAATCTTATCTATAAGGCGACTGTAAAACAGTTCGAAGCAAGAAACAGATAAGAAATTGACCGGCCGCTGAAATATGCGGCCGGTTTTTATGTATGAGGTAAGTATGGACGAATTCAGGAAGAGACAGAGAAAGAAAAAGATGCGAATCGCCATCACACTGGTTCTCGTGATTGTGATACTTGCGGGAGTCCTCTATAGCCAGCGGTCGAAAAAAGAGTCCGCTGATGCAGAGGTTAAGACAGAAAAACTCGAGAAGAGAACCATTGTAAATTCAGTCTCAGGTAGCGGTAAGGTAGAAGCAGTGAATTCTGAAGAAGTTACTGCAGGTATGGCAGGAACCAGGATCGATTCTATTGAAGTTCAGGTAGGAGATCATGTGGAAGCAGGTCAGACCATTGCTGTGATGGATACCAGTTCCCTGTCGTCTCAGGTGAAGAGTCTGAACGATGAGATCAAAGATCTCGAGAAGCAGAAGGCAGATGCGGTGAAGAGCAAGAAGGAAGCAGAGGATAAAGCTGCTGCAGATGCTCAGGCAGCACAGGTGCAGGCTGCTCAGGACGCCTATGCCCGGGAAGTAGCGGCACAGGCACAGAAGGAAGCCAACGAAGCTGAGAAGAAGCAGACTCTCTCTGCCCTGACGGCTCAGTATAACGCTCTTAATACGCAGTACACGGCAGATAATGAGAAACTGCAGTCCATGCAGGCAACCTACCAAGAAAAACTACAGGATGGTGCGGATGATGGTACGTCTACTGTAGATACCACAGGTTTAAGCCCGACAGAAGCAGCACAGAAACTCGCCCAGGCGGAAGCTGGTGCAGACGGTAAGAAGGGCTGGAAAGAGACGGATGCAGATGCAATGGCATATTATGCCCTGATCCTACAGCAGCAGGGTACGGTAACGACAGAACTTGCCCAGTTGCAGAATCTGCAGACATCCATGAAGGCGGTAGAGAATGCAGATACCTCTGTCAGCATTCCGGCAGTCTCGTCCCCGCAGCTCTCACTTCCTGCTACGGGACAGTTAAACAATATGAATGTTGCGACTAGCTATGACAGTGCCATCTCTACCCTGAAGGAGCAGGTTAAGAGCCTGAACAGGCAGATTGCAAACGGTACGATCAAGGCAAGGACCAGTGGGACGGTAACAGAAGTGAATGCCAAGGCCGGAGATACCTATCTGGGTACTCCGATTGCTAGTGTAGAGGGGATTGAGACCCTGATGCTGACCGCTGAAGTAGATGAATATGATATTCCCGATGTAAGTGTAGGAATGCCGGTCAAGATCAAGACGGATGCAACCAGAGATGAGGAGCTGGAAGGCGAAGTCTCTTTTGTTGCGCTGAAGGCCTCCGGGTCTTCTTCCTCCTCCTCTCTTGGAGCGCTGTCTTCTCTGACAGGTGGAGCAGATATGTCCGGTTTTACTGCTGCGTCATCCGATGCAACCTATACCGTACATATCGCCCTTAAGGAACAGAATGAGCGCCTTCGTATCGGTATGAATGCGAAGATCAGTATTATCACGGATTCCGTAAAAGATGCCTGGAGTGTTCCCTTCGAATCCGTTCAGACCGACGAAGATGGAAGAGAGTACATCGAAGTCGAAGAAGAGAAGAAGGTGGATGGCAAGAAGACCACGACGAAGAGGAAGATTCCTGTAACCACTGGTATCGAGGGTACTTACTATATCCAGATCATGTCAGACGAGTTGAAGGAAGGCATGGACGTCATTGTCCCTGAGTCTCAGGACAATTCCATGGAAGAACTCATGAATATGATGGGTTCTGATGCGGGTATCTGATATGGAACCGATAATAAGAATGAATGATATTGTGAAGAGGTTCTATGTGGGCCAGCCCAATGAACTTGAGATCCTTCACCATGTCTCCTTTGATGTTATGCCTGGAGAATTTGTCTCCATCGTTGGCCCGTCCGGCTCTGGTAAATCTACGCTTATGAATCTGATCGGGGCCCTCGACCGCCCCACGGAAGGTTCATATTTCTTAGACGGCATTGATGTGGAACGCGCCAGCGATACGGATCTGTCCATGATCCGTAACCAGAAGATCGGATTCGTCTTCCAGACATACAATCTGATCTCTAAGACCAATGCTCTTCGAAATGTAGAGCTTCCCATGCTCTATGCGGGCCTTCCTAAGGGAGAGCGTCGCCAGCGGGCTGAAGAACTGCTGAAGCTTGTAGAGATGGGAGAGCGAATGAAGCATCTTCCGGAAGAGTTGTCCGGAGGACAGAAGCAGAGAGTGGCTATTGCCAGAGCGATGGCGAATGATCCTGCGATTATTCTTGCAGACGAACCTACGGGAGCTCTGGATACCAAAACCGGTCATCTGGTGATGAATCTCTTTCATCAGTTGAACGAAGAGCAGGGGAAGACGATTGTTCTTATCACACATTCGCCGGAACTGGCAAGAGAGACGGATCGTATGATCAGTATTCGCGATGGGAATATCGAGAGCGAAGAGATTCTGAAAGCGGATCGCCCCTATGAGAAGGAACTCCTGCGTCTGAGAGCGGAAGGGGGTGCGTCACATGTTGCTGGGTGAGAATATCGTGCTGGCACTCAGAAGTCTTGCTTCGAATAAGATGAGAGCCTTCCTGACCATGCTGGGAATTATTATTGGCATTGCTTCCGTGATTGCGATCTTTACCGTTGGTAATTCCCTGACCCTGTCTGTCTCAGAGAATATGCAGTCATTGGGAGCGAATGATATCTACGTCTCCCTTGCACCACGTACAGATAAGGACGAGAGAGATCCGGATGCGGATACAGATGGTATCTCCTTCGGAAGTCTTGCATCTGGCGCTTCTCTTATGAACGCAGATGAAGATGACTATATTACAGCGGATATGATCCATGATATGTCAAAGGAATTCGGTAGCCGTATCTATGCGGTGAATGCCCAGATGCAGGCGGGTTCCGGTAAGATCAGTGTTCTTCGAGAGACCGAGAGTGTGTCTGTCCTGGGCGTGAGTGCCGGATATTTCATTACCAATCAGGTGGATATCGTCGCTGGCAATATGTTCCATGGTAAGGACTTAAGCGGCAGGCAGAAGGTCTGCCTCATGGAAAAATCAACGGCAGAAGGACTCTACGGCGATGCAGAGGAAGCCGTGGGGAAAGAGATTGAGGTTAGCATTGGAGGACAGTCACAGGAATTTGCGGTTCTTGGTGTCTATGAGAATAATAATTCTTCCTCACAGTATATGATGTTTCAGGGAAAATCTCTCTATATCCCCCTCAAGACAGCAGCGGATATCAGTCATAAGACAGAGAGCTTCCGGTATGTACAGGTAATTGCCGGGGTGGGAGAGGATACGGACCAGTTATCCAAGGATCTGACGAATTTCTTCGTGCCTCTTTATCGATCCAATACAGAGTATAAGGTGACAGCCCTGACGCTGGAAGGTATGGTTAAGATGTTAGACCAGCTCCTTGGCACCATTACAACAGCGATCTCTATTATTGCAGGTATCTCGCTTCTGGTAGGAGGTATCGGTGTTATGAATATCATGCTGGTATCTGTTACGGAGAGAACCAAGGAAATCGGTACGAGAAAGGCGCTTGGAGCAAGGAATTCTTCCATCCGCCTGCAGTTCATCGTAGAGGCTATGATCATCTGCCTGATCGGCGGAATGATAGGCCTGGCACTCGGAATGGGACTTGGAATCTTCGCATCGAATATGCTGGGATATCCTGCAGTTCCAAGTATCAGTGGTATCATTATCTCTATCGCATTCTCAATGGGAATTGGTCTCTTCTTTGGCTACTTCCCTGCAGATAAGGCGGCTCAGATGAATCCCATCGATGCCCTCCGCTATGAGTAGACCGGCTCAACTTCCTTTTCGGGGAATGAAGATCCTAAGCCCACTTTGCAATATCGTAGATTAACTGCTCACTATCGGCCCAGCCAAGGCATGGATCTGTAATGGACTGTCCATAGGTCTGATGATCAGAGATCTTCTGGCAACCTTCTTCGATGTAAGATTCAATCATGACACCCTTTACGAGGTTTCTTACTTCGTCAGAATACATACGGCTGTGCATGACTTCCCGAATGATACGAATCTGTTCCTTATACTTCTTGCCGGAGTTGGAGTGATTTGCATCAACGATGCAGGCAGGATGAATAACATCCATTTTCTCGTACATGTCGTGAAGACGAATCAGGTCTTCGTAGTGATAATTCTGGGTGGTATTACCATGCTTTGAGGTACCGCCACGAAGAATGGTATGGGCAAGAGGGTTACCACTGGTTCTGACCTCGGCTCCGGCGAAAGTGAAGTGGTGGGGGTGCTGTGCTGCATAGACGGAGTTCAGCATGACCTGGAAGTCGCCGGAGGTAGGGTTTTTCATACCGGCTGGTACGTCGAATCCGGAGACGGTAAGTCGATGTTGCTGGTCCTCAACGGATCTCGCACCGATGGCAACGTAGGAGAGCAGGTCTTCGACATAGCGCCAGTTCTCAGGATAGAGCATCTCGTCTGCAGCTGTGAGATGAGATGCTTCCGCAGCATGCAAGTGGAGTTTTCGCATGGCAATCAGGCCTTCCACCATATCCGGAGCCTGCAGGGGATCGGGCTGGGAAGCGATTCCCTTGTAGCCATCACCGTTGGTTCTAGGCTTGTTGGTATAGACACGGGGGATAATGATTACTCTGTCCTTCACCCGCTCCTGAACTTCTGTCAGACGACTGACATAGTCCACAACGGAATCTTCGGAATCTGCGGAGCAAGGTCCGATAATACATAAGAAGCGGTCATCCTTCCCTGTGATGACATCGCTGATCTCCTGATCGCGCTTTTGTTTGAGCTCGCGGAGCTCTTTGGAGAGCGGATAGGCGGTTTTTATCTCCTCAGGAGAGGGCAATTCTCTAATAATTTCAAAACTCATCTCAATATTTCCTTTCACAAGACAATCTAGAAGAGGGCAGCTTTGATGTCCTCGACCGGCATCTTCTGTCCGGTCCACATTTCATAAGAAGCGGCCCCCTGATAGAGCAGCATGTATTTGCCATTCATGGTCGTGCAGCCGAGGGCTTTTGCCTCGCGAAGAAGAGTGGTCTCTTCCGGATGATAGATAATATCGGTTACGATAAGATCCTTGCGTAGCATGGAGGCGGGAACCGGGGTCCTTAGATCTTCTTCCATACCAACATTGGTGGCATTGATGAGAAGACTTGCTTCATGTACGGCATCGCGGAGGGCATCTTCCTCATCCATGGGGAAGACTGTGACACTTGCATGTGTAAGGTCACTGACCTGCTTCGCGAAATGCAGAGCTTCGTCGTAGGTGTTGTTTCGGCGCTTTCCGATGCGAATCTCTCTTACACCATCTATGGCGGCCTGGAGAACACTCATCCCCAGGAAGCCGATCCCGAGGATCTTCCGGCACATTTCCTTCTTCATCCGCAGGGATTCCCGACGGATGCCGAGCTCCGCGGCGTGATGTTTCAGAGAAACCAGCGCCAGCGCGGCCGCGAGGATCTGGCTGAGCACCGTCGCGTACGCGGCGCCGGCAGCGCCCATGTTCCAGGGTCCGATGAACAGATAGTCGAGCCCGATATTGACGACGCCGGAGACGGCCACGAACACCATCGGGCGCTTCGTGTCTCCGCAGCCCCGGAAGATGCTGCCGATCAGGTTATAGGCA
>ONDO01000025.1 GCA_900316625.1 uncultured Lachnospiraceae bacterium
GCAGCAAAGGCTGGTAAGTTCTAAGTATATCTCTTAGTTCATAACGAACAGATTTCAAGGCTTGTCAAAGGTTCTAAGGAATCTTTGGCAAGCCTTTTTTCTTCATGTATTTGCAGAAAAATACACAATTCCATTGTAATTCTATATTTGCGTTGCTAAAATTAAGAGTATGGGTATTTTGGAAGGACTATTGAGTCAGATGGCAAAGAAGCGTTTTAACCTTTTTAAGAATGTACCCGGTGGTGAACTCGGCACGGGTTTATTCATAATGAATTTTATACTGCTGGTTACGCATCTTCTGCTGGCCATTTTCTACCTACGACGCTACAGTCCCTGCTTCGTGAAGCAGATGAGAATCTCTATTATGTTAAGGAACATGGTAGAAATGCGGTTCGCCCGTAAAAGGGTTTGAAAGGGATATACATGGAAGAAAAGAGAATCTACAAGAGGACTGCCTTGGATACGGAAGTTGAGCTTTCCCTGGTGAATGGGGAGGGGAATTCTTTGGTACAGGCCATTCGAATCTGACCAGGTTACTCCATTCAAAATTCGAAAATATTAAAATGGATAAATCGATTCTGTTGATGCAGATAGTTTTGTGAACTACATTCGAAAGTATAATCAATGAAGACAAATCAGAACATGTTTCATCTGATGGTCTATAACTGGAAGCCGCTGGTTACCTTCGAAATCTTCTACAAGGTAATTACTGCGGCTCTTGTTATACCAGGAATCAGAGGGCTAATAACACTAATTTTAAAAATGTCAGGATACAAGTACCTGACCATAGAGAATGCAGGAAGATTTTTCCGCAATCCGGTAACGCTCTCATGCGTTGTGGTTTTGCTGGTCCTCATGACCTTTTATTCCATGATCGATATTGGGACCGTCATCTATATCCTGGACCAGTCCTCCCAGAATCATAAGACCTCTGTCAGAGTATCCTTCCGATATGCTCTGAAGAAGGCACTTCGTATGTTCCTTCCTCAGAACCTGCCTATGGTGCTGGTGATCCTTTTTATGATTCCCTTCCTGCACCTGGGCTTTGCGTCCTCGCTGATCAGTACTGTGGATATCCCTGAATTCATTAAGGATGAGATTCTTGTCAGCCTGCCGAAGACCATCGCCATGGTTCTTCTCTTCATGCTGGTTGGATATATCCTGCTTCGCTGGATCTATATCTTCAATTACTATGTTCTCGAGACGAAGGGCTTCTTCATTGGAGCGCACAGAAGTGCAAAACTCGGTAAGAATCACAGATGGGCAGACTTCTTCATGACCATGATTACCCAGGTTTTTCTTGCTCTCCTGTATTATGTAACCACCTTCCTGGGTGCGACGATCATAGCACTTGGTAAGAAGCTCTGTGACTCCCTTGGTATGGCAGGCCTTGTTCTGTCCTCCATCATCGTTGTCTTCCTCGGCATTATGCTGGTCATCTTCCTGGCTCTGTCCATGCCTGTATCCTACGCAGTCATCACCATGTTGTTCTATCGTAGGAAGGAAGAGGAAAATGAAGAGCTTACACATACGCCGATGATCGAGCGGAAAGGAGATAAGCGCGCCGTCCGACGAGAGCATATAATCTGGCTTATCATCCTGATTCTTGCAGTGGTTGCGTGTGGTGTAACCATCTACCGAACCTATCATGGAAAACTCTCCCTTGATGTTGAGAGAGTCCATACCATGGAAGTGAGTGCACACAGAGGTGCATCCATTGGCTTTCCTGAGAATACCATGTCAGCTTTCCGTGCGGCTTATTATCAGGGAACTGACTGGATCGAGCTCGATGTGCAGCAGTCCAGAGATGGAGTGGTATATGTCATGCATGACTCGAACTTCCTTCGGACCTGTGGTGTAAATAAGAATTCCTGGGAGATGAACTGGGAAGATATTCAGAAGCTGGATGCCGGTAAGTGGTATAACGCTGAGAAGTTCACGGGAGAGAAGGTGCCATCCTTAGATGAGGTTCTACATTTCGCGAAGATCTCCGGTATTCGACTGAATATCGAGTTGAAGCCGACGGGGCATGAGAAGTACTTCGAACAGAATGTGATTGATCTGATCAGGAAGTATGATTTCGAGGATAACTGTGTTGTTACCTCGCAGAACTACAAGACGGTCAAGAAGGTTAAAGAGATTGAACCTGATATCCGAACGGTCTATGTGATGAGTGTTGCGGTTGGTAATCTGAATGCACTGAAGGCGGCAGATGACTTCAGTGTGAATTCGAGTTTTGCGACCAGGGCTCTGGTGGAGGCCTGCCATAACAAGGGACACCGCGTCTATGCATGGACCGTAAACAGAAGTCAGTCCATCGATCAGATGATTACGGCGGGAGTGGATAATATCATTACGAACAACGTTCCACTAGCCAAAGACCGTATCGCAAGCAGCCGCGTTTCGAATGTTGTGGATGACCTGATCATCTTCTTAAAGAAGCTGTAAAAAAGATAATAGAAAATTCATAAAATAAGAGTGTTAAATATATAACGAATGGGTTATAATGTTTCTCGGCAAAATCAGAAAGTCTAAGTCGAAAAGACAAAGAAGAAAGGTTGAGTGAAATAATGGCAAACATCGATTTAACCCAGTATGGCATTACGGACACCACCGAAATCGTATACAATCCTTCTTACGAAGAACTGTATGCTGAAGAGACCAAAGAGGGTCTTGAGGGGTATGAAGTTGGTCATAAGACCGAACTTGGAGCTGTAGACGTATTCACCGGTATCTACACCGGACGTTCTCCTAAAGATAAGTACATCGTTATGGATGAGAATTCCAAGGACACCGTATGGTGGACCACTGACGAGTATAAGAACGATAACCATGCAGCATCCGAAGAGACATGGGTTGCACTTAAGGAAATCGCTAAGAAAGAGCTTTCCGGCAAGAAGCTTTACGTTATCGATGGCTTCTGCGGTGCTAATGCTGACACCCGTATGGCAGTTCGTTTCATCATGGAAGTGGCTTGGCAGGCACATTTCGTAAAGAACATGTTCATCCGTCCTACCAAGGAAGAGCAGGCAAACTTCAAGCCTGATTTCATTGTTTACAATGCTTCTAAGGCAAAGGTTGAAAATTATGAAGCACTTGGCCTCAACTCTGAGACTGCAGTAGCGTTCAACATCACCAGCCATGAGCAGGTTATCATCAATACCTGGTACGGCGGTGAGATGAAGAAGGGTATGTTCTCCATGATGAACTACTACCTTCCTTTGAAGGGCATCGCTTCCATGCATTGCTCCGCTAACACCGATCTTAACGGTGAGAACACCTGCATCTTCTTCGGACTTTCCGGAACAGGTAAGACCACCCTTTCCACCGATCCTAAGAGACTTCTCATCGGTGATGATGAGCACGGCTGGGATGACAGCGGTGTATTCAACCTTGAAGGTGGTTGCTACGCTAAGGTTATCAACCTTGATGCAGAGTCCGAACCTGACATCTACGCAGCAATCAGAAGAGACGCTCTTCTTGAGAACGTAACTGTTGATGACGCTACCGGCAAGCTTGATTTCGACGACAAGTCCGTAACCGAGAACACCCGTGTATCTTATCCTATCGACCACATCGAGAAGATCGTAAAGCCTATCTCTCATGGCCCTGCAGCTAAGAACGTTATCTTCCTTTCCGCAGATGCATTCGGAGTACTTCCTCCTGTATCCATCCTTACTCCTGAGCAGACTCAGTACTACTTCCTTTCCGGATTTACTGCTAAGCTTGCAGGAACCGAGCGTGGAATCACCGAGCCTACTCCTACCTTCTCTGCTTGCTTCGGACAGGCATTCCTTGAGCTTCATCCTACCAAGTATGCTCAGGAACTTGTTAAGAAGATGGAGAAGTCTGGTGCAAAGGCTTACCTTGTTAACACCGGATGGAACGGAACCGGCAAGCGTATCACCATTAAGGATACCCGTGGAATCATCAGTGCTATCCAGAACGGTGACGTTGTAAAGGCTCCTACCAAGAAGATTCCTTTCTTCGATTTTGAAGTACCTACCGAACTTCCTGGTGTTGATCCTGCAATCCTTGATCCTCGCGATACCTACGCTAACGCTTCCGAGTGGGAAGAGAAGGCTAAGGATCTTGCTGCAAGATTCCAGAAGAACTTCAAGAAGTACGAAGGCAATGAAGCTGGTAAGGCTCTCGTAGCTGCTGGTCCTCAGCTCTAATTCGACGAAGTCAGAAACTTCTGATATAAATAGTCCCCGTCGGGGGTATGTATGGCACCTTATGTGCAGCATACCCCTGACGGGGATTTTCGTATATCGAATGCCCTATGCGGCAGCGTCTATGTATCTTCTATAATAGGTTTACTCTTCCTTGAAGAATGAAGTATACTGTTGCCACAAAGAATCGTAGACTTTTGCATCGATCATTCATATGAAATAAGGAGATATATCATGAATAGAGAAAAGATTCACGAGAGAAGCAAGGCTATGTATGGTAAGTCCAAGGGCTTCATGGCAGAGTTCTCTACCTTTATTATGAGAGGGAATGTAATGGATATGGCAGTCGGTGTTATCGTCGGAGCTGCCTTCCAGAAGATTATCAGCTCTCTGGTAGATGATATCATTATGCCGGTTATTTCAATGCTGATCGGTGGCATTGATTTCTCTAACTGGTTCCTGTCTCTGGACGGTTCCCATTACAAGACGCTTGCAGCAGCAAAAGAAGCAGGAGCTGCAACTCTGAACTATGGTGTTTTCATTACAGCTGTTATTAATTTCGTTCTGATGGCTTTCGTTATCTTCAGCCTGGTAAAATTCCTGAATCATCTGCATGACAAATTGAAGAAGGAAGAGGAAGAAGCAGCACCCACCACCAGGAAGTGCCCTTACTGCAAGACGGAGATTGATATTGAAGCAAGCCGTTGCCCCAACTGTACCTCTAAGTTAGACATCGATCCTGAGTTCAAACCGGAATGAGCGAATATATCCTGGTAAAACTGGACAATGCCTTAAATTACAGTGAGAAGCAGATCGCAGAACTGGAAGGATTTCTCAGCAAGAGTCGACAGGAGAAGACCACTTCCATGCATCCCGGCAGGGGGAGGAATCTCTCTATTCTTGCAGGAGATGCCTTGGAACAGTTGCTCTTAAAGGCTGGCGTCGTCAACCCTGGACCATATGGTCTTTCTGAGAATGGTAAGCCATATCTTACCCGTCATCCGGAACTCTTCTTTTCGCTTAGTCATAGTGGTTCACTGGTGGCTGCAGTCCTTGCCTCAGAGCCGGTGGGAATCGACGTGGAAGATCTACATTTCCGAGGGAAGACGGTGGAGGAACTGAGACGCTTAGCGGATCGATTCTTCCTGCCGGAAGAAGTGGACTTCATGAAAGGAGCCAGAAGAAGCGAACAGTGCTGGGGAGAAGATGACCTGGTACTGACCGAGGATGAGAAAGAGAGCCTGGCCTTCTATCGCATCTGGACCTTCAAGGAGGCCTGGGCCAAGGCAGAGGATATTCCACTTCCGAGAATCCTGAAGGAAGACGCTTATGACAAGGACAATCCTTCCATCATTCAACGAGTGGAGAAGGGTTCTGTACTTACCATAGCAAGTCCGGAACGCAAGCTTCGTCCGGAAAAAGTTCTGCTGGGTGGTTCCTTTTCGTTGATATGAATGCTATACTGACCATATTAGTGATTAGGGCTTGAAAGGGAGGAATGAGTTATGCCAGGATGGGCTATACTGCTTCTTGTGTTGCTGATCGCGCTTGCACTTGGAACACTTGCTGCTTATGCGAGACGTGTGGGGCAGAGATTCGGCGGCAATATCGGAGATCAGCATATGAAGGATCTCGAACTTGAGCCGGAGAAGCGCACAAGCGACGATGAGTAAATCCTTCTATAGAGGTTGAATGAAGAGATTCATGGACAAGATGGTTCGTGGATCTCTTTTTCTGTATGACATGTTTATCGTAGAATTCACCAGGAAGAGTGACAGATTTTCATATAGAGAAACTGTATTGAATGAAATTCACTATATTGATGAAAATAATTGAAATAAGCATTGACTTAACTCCTTAAAGTGTTAGAATCTTCATTAAGCTAGTTTAAGGAGAGAAGCACATGAGAAAGCAGGTTTTATCAATCCTAGTTGAGAACACACCCTCCGTACTTTCGCACGTTGCGGGACTGTTCAGCCGACGCGGATACAATATCGACAGTATCTCCGCAGGTGTTACCGCAGATCCGAGAGTGACGAGAATCACGATTGTAACGAGTGGTGATGAGCTCATCTTAGAGCAGATTGAGAAGCAGGTTGAGAAACTCGAGGATGTTCTTCATGTCGTTCTTCTTTATCCGGAAGCATCTGTTCAGAGAGAACTGATGTTAGTGAAGGTTGCAGCCAAGACGGCTGATCGACAGACCGTTCTCTCCATCAGCGACATCTTCCACGGCAAGGTTGTTGACGTAACCCATGATTCCATGGTTATCGAAGTAACCGGAACCCAGGATAAGTTACAGTCCTTCCTGGATATGCTCGATGGATATGAGATTCTGGAACTGGCAAGAACCGGGCTTACCGGTCTTACACGTGGCCTTGACGACGTATATTTCGTCGATTAATAGGTAGTTTTCCATGAGGTGAAGTATCACCCTACAGAGAACGTATAGATTTAAGTAGTTGTACTTACAGGATTGATTTGGAGGAAAAAGACATGGCAGAAGCACAGAAGGAAAACAGAATCTTTTATCAGCAGGATTGTGATCTCTCCCTGCTCGACGGAAAGACCGTTGCAGTTATTGGTTATGGTTCTCAGGGACATGCCCATGCACAGAACCTGAAGGATTCCGGAGTTAACGTAGTTGTAGGTCTGTATGAAGGATCTAAGTCCAAGGCTAAGGCTGAATCTCAGGGACTGAAGGTTTATCCCGTAGCTGAGGCTACCAAGATGGCTGATATCATTATGGTACTGATCCCTGATGAACTTCAGGCTGATATGTACAAGAAGGATATCGCTCCCAACCTTAAGGCTGGTGATATGCTGATGTTCGCTCATGGTTTCAACATCAACTACAAGCTGATCGTTCCTCCTGCAGATGTCGATGTTACCATGATCGCTCCTAAGGCTCCCGGTCATACCGTTCGTTCTGAGTATCAGGCTGGTAAGGGAACTCCTTGCCTCGTAGCAGTAGAGCAGGATGCAACTGGTAAGGCTCTTGAGAAGGCTCTTGCATACGGCGCAGCAATCGGCGGAGCTCGTGCAGGTATTCTTGAGACTACCTTCAAGACGGAGACTGAGACTGATCTCTTCGGTGAGCAGGCAGTTCTCTGTGGTGGTGTCTGCAAGCTGATGCAGACTGGTTTCGAAGTTCTGTGTGAAGCAGGCTACGATCCTAGAAATGCATACTTTGAGTGCATCCATGAGATGAAGCTGATCGTTGACCTGATCTATCAGTCTGGTTTCGCAGGAATGCGTTACTCCATCTCCAATACCGCAGAGTATGGTGATTATGTAACCGGACCTAAGATCGTTACCGATGAGACCAAGCAGGCTATGAAGCAGGTTCTCGCTGATATCCAGGATGGTACCTTCGCTTCTGACTTCATCCAGGATATGAAGAATGGCCGTATCCACTTCGAGGGTATGCGCAAGGTTGCACAGGCTCATCCTTCAGAAAAAATCGGCGAGGAGATCCGTAAGCTCTACAGCTGGAACAACGAGAACGACAAGCTGATCAACAACTAAGCACTCAAAAATATGAAATATTTTTGAGTGCGCTCCTTACGAAAATCGAGTACTAGGAGATTTTCGTAAGGAAGCAATCACATTCAAAGCCGGCACACTTCGGGGTGCCGGTTTTTGTTTTCCACATGATTCTGAAGACAACGCCGCCCGGAGAACTCTTAGATGACTTAAGAGAATGGTTTGTTGCACACAAATAGGAAAGATATATAAATAGAGGTACAGATATGGAAGTAAAAGATTTCACTGAGATCGAACAGAAACAGATCAAGGCAGGTCTAAGCGAGGCTGTGATCAGCGATAAGGCTGCAGCAGACAAGATCCTCGCCCTCGTTCCCCAGGAGTGGATCAAGCGTATTCCCTTCTTCGTAAGAGGCCATGCGACGACCAAGACCATCGAACGTATTGCGCATCAGTTCCCAGACCTGTATGCTGTTGCTAAGAGGGAAGGCGAGCTTCCCGAAGCAGAGCGTGAAAAACTCCGGAAGATTATAACGGAGATCTTCGAGGAGAAGATGAAGAAGCACAAGATGCTATAAGAAGATAGGAGTTTTATGAAAGTTCTACTTGTAATTGACATGCAGAATGACTTTATCGATGGAGCGCTGGGAACGAAGGAAGCAGAAGCCATCGTGCCCGCAGTGATAAGGAAGATTTCGAATTTCGATGGACTGGTTCTAGCGACCAGAGATACCCATGAGAAGGAATATCTGACGACCCAGGAAGGACAGAACCTTCCGGTCGAGCACTGTATCCGTGGCTCTGAAGGCTGGCAGATTCGCTCTGAGATTGCAGAACTGATCGAAGAGGAGCCCATCAATAAGCCGACCTTTGGCTCCATGGAACTTGCCGAGCGTCTCCGTGAGATGAACGATAGAGAACCCATTGAAAGCATTACCCTGATTGGTCTCTGCACGGATATCTGCGTGATCTCCAACGCGATGCTGGCTAAGGCTGCCCTGCCGGAGGTCCCTATCTACGTGGATCCCCATTGCTGCGCCGGTGTAAGCCCCGCCTCTCATGACCAGGCCCTCGCAGCCATGCAGGTCTGCCAGATTCATATCGAGGACTAAGTGGAAATGTAGAGCATCCCGTAAGGAAGCATTTGTGGAAATGTAGAGCATTCCGTTTATAAGGCTCCCTGAGAGGCACAAATTCCAGTGGCCGGGAATGGAGAAGACCGCATATTGCCTGAAAAATGAGACGCTAATGCACAGTAGGTTGTGATACCTTATTCATAGGTTTTCACAACCTACTCTTTTGTTAGAAGAATCAGGAGAGCAGGGTGTAAGAGATAAGCGGGAATGCAAGTATTAGAAGACACAGGGAGGTTTACGAAGATATGAAGATAATGCATCTGTCAGATCTGCATCTGGGGAAGAGAGTGAATGAGTTCTCCATGATGGAAGACCAGAGAACGATTCTGAATGAGATACTTCAGATCATTGATGAAGAGAAGCCGGATGTTGTCCTCATTGCCGGTGATGTCTATGACAGATCTCAGCCGTCGACGGAAGCGGTTAGCCTGCTGGATGATTTTCTGAACCGTCTGCATAAGAGGAAGAATGAGTTTGGGCTCGATACCTGCATCATCAGTGGTAACCATGATTCTGCAGAGCGCCTGGCCTTTGGCAGTAAGCTGATGGAGAAGTCCGGTATCCATATCTCCCCGGTATATGACGGCAATATTATGGTATTTACCAAGGATGATGCCTATGGAAGGGTGAATTTCTATCTGCTTCCTTTTATTCGTCCGGCAGATGTGCGCCGTTTCTTCCCGGACGAGGATATTGCTTCCTTTGACGATGCAGTTTCTGTGGCAATTCGTCATGCATGCCGGGATATGGATCAGAATGCAAGGAATGTCATGGTTTCCCATCAGTTTGTAACCGGAGCCAGGCTGAGCGATTCAGAAGACATTGTGGTTGGTACTCTGGATAACATCGGTGCCTCTGTCTATGATGGCTTTGATTATGTTGCCCTCGGCCATATTCACAGGGAGCAGGCGGTAGGGAAGGAGACGATTCGTTATGCAGGTACTCCCCTTAAGTACAGCCTCTCGGAAATCGGTCAGGAGAAGTATGTCACTATGGTCGAACTTGGCGAGAAGGGGAGCTGCGCAGAGATCAAAAGCATTCCGCTTCATCCCCTGCATGATATGAGACAGATTGAAGGCAGGTATGATGATCTGATGAAGAAGGAGAATTACGAGGGAACTGCGACTCACGACTACCTCAAGGTGATTCTGACAGATGAGGATGAACTCCCTCATGCAATCGACAGGCTGCGTGTCGTCTATCCGAACATTATGCATCTGGAGTACAACAATCCCAGGACCCGCCATAAGGCAGAGATTGTCGGGGCGGAGCATGTGGAGGAGAAGAAGCCCATGGAGCTTGTAGAGGAGTTCTATGAGCAGCAGAACAACCAGCCCCTGTCGGAGGAGCAGAGAGACTATCTTACGAAGCTGATCGAGAAGATCTGGGAGGAGGAAGTATGAGACCTTTGATTCTTACCATGTCTGCATTTGGTCCTTATGCGGGCTTACAGGAACTGGATATGCGCAAGCTTGGTGATGAAGGACTCTATCTGATTGCCGGTGATACCGGTGCAGGTAAGACGACGATCTTCGATGCGATAACCTTTTCCCTCTTTGGAGATGCAAGTGGTACAGCAAGAAAACCTTCTATGCTGCGCTCCAAGTATGCAGATCCGGAGACGGATACCTTCGTGGATCTTATCTTCGAACATGCGGGTAAGGAATATCATATCCACCGCAATCCAGAGTATATCCGTCCCTCAAAGAGAGCAGCCGGCGGTGAAGCCAGGCAGGCTGCCAAGGTGGAATTTACGCTGCCGGACGGTCGCGTTCTGACCAGACAGTCGGAAGTTGCGAAGGAGATTGAGAATCTGCTCGGGATTAATCGTGACCAGTTTACCCGAATCATTATGTTAGCCCAGGGAGACTTCCAGAAGATTCTTCTTGCGAATACCGATGAGAGGGTTACCATCTTCCGTAAGCTCTTCAAGACGGCATATTATGACCAGCTTGCGAAGAAGATTAATGAGGAGACAAGGCAGGCATTCAATGATCTGGGGAAGGTTGAGAGCGGAAGCCGGATCTACATTACCGGCATCAGTTGTCTGGAGGAGAGTCTTCACGAAGCTGAGGTCATGAGAGCCCATGAGGGTAATATGCCGGAAGATGAGATTCTCTCCCTTCTTGATACCCTGATTGCCGAGGATGAGAAGACGCTCGATGGATATAACAGTGAAGAGAAGACCCTGACGGATGAAGTCGGCAAACTGAACCAGACCTTAGGACAGGCAGAAGAGACGGCGAAGAATAGGGACAGACTCACAGAAGCGGAGGCTGCTCTTCCGGCGCTTCTTGAAGCAGAGAAGGTGGCTAAGGAGGCTGAGGCAGAAGTCCATGCCGGCGATGCTGTTTGTGAAGAGAAGAAGAATACGCTTGCAGTTCAGAAGGAGAATCTGCCCCGCTATGACAGCTTCGAAGAACTGAAAGCGGGCCTTCTCAGATTAGAGAAGGAACTTGACTCGCTCACTAAGATGCAAAGTAAGTCAGAGGAAGAATTAGCGAAGAAGATTGAGAAGAAAACCGCCTGTGATGAGGAGAGGAAGACTCTTACGGATGTAGGAGAAGATATTCTTAAGGCAGAGACTTCGCTATCAAAACTCCGAGAAGAGGCAGAGAAGCTGGCAGATCTTGCCAAGAGTAATAAGAAGATTGAGAAGCTGAAGAAGGACCTGCTTGAGAAGCAGGATGCCTTTAAGAAGGCACACGAAGTATTCGAAGAATCAGAAGCAAGATATAAGGAGATTCAGACGCGTTTCCTCTGTGGTCAGGCGGGAATCCTTGCATCTGACCTCGAAGACGGCAAACCATGCCCTGTCTGCGGTAGTACACATCATCCCCACCCTGCTTCCAAAGAGATGGATCTTCCTTCAGAAGACCAGCTGAAGCGGGCAGAGGAAGCATGGAAGGAAGCGTCCGAGAAGAGAGAGGGTGCCTCTGCAGCCTGCAACAGTCAGATTGCAACGGTGAATACCTATACCAGCGAGGTACTGAAACGCGCCGCAGATATTCTGGGCGACTGTGATGAGAAGAATCTGACAGCTGCCATCGAGAAGCGACAGTCAGAGAACAGCAGGGAGACGCTTCAGCTTCAGGCGAAGAAGAAGGAACTCGAAGCCGAGAAGGCCCGCAAGGAAAATCTCGAGAAGTTATCGGAAGGACTCGCAGAGGAGATCGAAGCAGGAAGGAAGAGAGCACAGGAGAATCAAAACAAGCTGACCGGTCTTAAGACTTCCATTGATGCTGAGACCAGGAATAGAGACGCACTTGCCAAGGAACTTGCATTCCCGACCAAGAAAGATGCCATGGAATACCTGTCCAGTCTTGAGAAGGAGATCCTGAAGCATACAAGTGCACTTGAGGCAGCAGAGAATGCCTTAAAACAAGCTCAGACGAACCTGACGCGTAAGAAGGAAGAGATCAATACGCTGAAGGAGAATCTCCGCGATAAGCAGGTGATTCCTGTGGAAGATCTTCAGGAGAAGAGAGCCGGAATCAACCTTCGTATTGAGGGACTGAAGAAGAAGTCGAATGAGATCAATACGGTCCTTACGAAGAATCGCCAGGCACTCGGGGGGCTGAAACAGCAGGGAGAAGAGCTTATCCGGCTGAGGAAGCATGCGATGATGCTGAAAGCCATCGATGATACGACCAGTGGTAAGATCACCGGCAAGGAGAAGATCAAGTTAGAGACCTACATTCAGATGAACTGGTTCGACCGCATTATCGCAAGAGCGAATATCTCTCTCTTACAGATGTCGAATGGTCAGTATGAACTAGAGAGAAAGGTCGGAAGTACAGATAACAAGAGCCAGTCAGGCCTCGAACTTACCGTCATCGACCACTATAATGGCTCTTCCCGCGAAGTTGCATCCCTCTCCGGAGGAGAGCAGTTCTTAGCCTCCCTGTCCCTGGCACTTGGCTTATCGGATGAGATTCAGGCCAATGCAGGTGGTGTCAGAGTAGATACTCTCTATGTAGATGAAGGTTTCGGAAGCCTGGATTCCGGAAAACTCGATCTTGTCTACAAGGCTCTGTCTCAACTTACGGAGGGCCATCGTCTGGTTGGTATCATCTCCCATGTAGACGAACTTGAGGATAAGATCGAGAGACAGATTGTTGTAACGAAGGAAGCCGGTAAAGGAAGTAAAGCCGTCATTCGGTAAGGGCAGTAAGGCAATCAGTTGATAAGTGAAGTCGGTCATCCGTTAAGAGAAGAAGCATAAGGATGCTCATGTGACAGAAGAAAGGAGGCATCCAAAGGATTGGATGCCTCCTTGTCTATTCCTGGTGATCAGAACTTACTTATTATTGATGTAATTTACAAGACCGCCCTCATCGATCAGCTTCTGCATGAAGGGAGGGAAGGACTGGCCCTGATAGGTCTTACCGGTGGTCTTATCAGTAATGACACCGGTCTCAAAATTAACCTCTACCAGATCGCCTTCTTTGATCTCTTCGGATGCTTCCTTACATTCGATGATGGGAAGTCCGATATTGATGGCATTCCGATAGAAGATGCGGGCGAAGGTTTCAGCGATGACGCAGCTAATGCCTGCGGCCTTGATTGCGATTGGAGCATGCTCTCTGGAGGATCCGCAACCGAAGTTCTTACGGGCAACAATCAGATCTCCTGCCTTGTTCTTCTTGGTGAAGTCAGCATCAATGTCTTCCATGCAATGTTTTGCAAGTTCAGCGGGATCAGATGAATTGAGATATCTGGCAGGAATAATAACGTCTGTATCGATGTTGTCACCGAATGCATGAACGCTTCCACATACGTTTTCCATGATGAATCCTTTCTATATCTTAGATCTCAGAGGGATCTGTGATGAAACCGGTGAGGGCAGATGCAGCAGCGACGGCAGGGCTTGCAAGATAGATTTCAGAATCAATTGCACCCATTCTGCCGATGAAGTTACGGTTCGTGGTAGAAACGCACTTTTCACCGCTGGCAAGGATACCCATATAACCGCCGAGGCAGGGACCACAGGTAGGTGTGGATACAACAGCACCTGCTTCGATAAAGGTTCTTAAGTATCCAGCTTCCATCGCTTCGAGATAGATTTTCTGAGTTGCAGGGATTACAATCACGCGAACGTTCTTAGCAACGTGCTTACCCTTCATGATCTCAGCAGCAACACGAAGATCGCTGATACGACCATTGGTGCAGGAACCGATGACAACCTGATCGATCTTGATGTTCCTTGCATCTTCAACCGGATGTGTATTCTCCGGAAGATGAGGATAGGCGACCGTCGGACGAAGTGTCGACAGATTGATGGTAATCGTCCGGGTATATTCTGCATCTGGATCAGCCTCATAGACCTTGGGCTGTCTGGTGCTACGTTCCTTGATATAGTCTAAGGTGAGATCGTCGACAGGGAAGATACCATTCTTAGCGCCTGCCTCGATTGCCATATTTGCAATGGTGAAACGATCGTCCATGGACATATACTGCAGTCCGTCTCCGACGAATTCGAGAGACTGATAGAGGGCGCCGTCAACACCAATCCGGCCGATCAGATAGAGGATGATATCCTTACCGCTGATGAAGGGAGCAGGTTTACCAATGAGTTCTACCTTAATGGCAGAAGGAACCTTGAACCACGCCTTCCCGGTTGCCATTCCAGCGGCCATGTCGGTGGAGCCGACACCTGTGGAGAAGGCACCCAGTGCACCGTAGGTACAGGTGTGAGAGTCCGCACCGATAACAGCATCTCCAGCGATGACCAGGCCTTTTTCGGGAAGGAGCGCATGCTCGATACCCATGTCGCCGACATCGAAGTAGTTGGTGATACCATTCTTGCCAGCGAATTCTCTTACCAGCTTGGTATGCTCAGCGGATTTGATATCCTTGTTGGGAACGAAGTGATCCATGACAAGAGCAATCTTGTCCTTATGGAAGACTCCGTTGGTTTTCATCTTGTCAATCTCGTGGATTGCAACAGGTGTGGTAATGTCGTTACCCAGAACCAGATCGAGATCTGCTTCAATTAACTGTCCTGCTTCCACGGAGCTCAGTCCGGCATGCGCTGCCAGAATCTTCTGTGTCATAGTCATTCCCATGACAGTACCTCCTTCTTTTTCCTGTTTTATCTGGTCGAACTTACATGAACCAGATAGGCTTCTTCCCTGACGTAGCGGCCATTTTTTGATGAATAGCGATAACTTACGTTGTCTGACATTTTAACATAGTAAAGTGTCTTCTTGCAATTCATAATGTAAAAGCTTTATATTTATCTTGCGTGCATAGTAATGTGAATCGGAGGGAATGATGGAAGGCGCATACAGGAGTGTCCGTAAGGATGGCAGCGTTTATTATCGCTCGAGTATTAATTATAAGAGTACGCATGTGTCACTGGGCTCCTATGCGACGGAAGAAGAAGCGTCCCAGGCCTACCAGGAGGCGAGAAGTCTCTACTTCGATGAGGAGATTGGGCTTGAGAATTTCCATGATCATATCCGGGTGCTTCCTGTCGATAAGATTATCTGTATTCTCAATCATCGTGATCACGGAATGTATCTGAAGACACCAATCTATATGCAGAAGGATTACATTCAATACTATCTCACGGAGCATGTCATCCTGAAGTTCGATACGGATGACCTCTTCTATTATGCAACCCATAAGATCCTGCGACGACAGGGTTCTCTATATGTGAACGACTATGGCTGCCAGTACCGCGTCCTGTCCCGCTATGGAATCAAGAATTATGCAGTGCCTGGCAGGGATTATATCTTCGTAAATGGAGACCAAACCGATTATCGGTCGGTGAATCTACTCGTGCTTAGCCATTATCATGGCGTGATTGCGCTATCGGATCTGATTCCCGTCCGGTATGAGACGAAGATTCACCTGAATGGAGATTTCCGGATCGGTATCTTCGATTCAGAGGAGGTGGCAGCAATTGCTTATAACAAGGCAGCAGATTATGCCAGAGATCATGGTTTTGATAAGGAATTCCCTCAGAACTATGTGGAAGAGGTGCTGCCTGCGGAATATGCATCCATCTACACAGAGATTTCTTTGCCCAGAAGATTTCGCCGCAAGGTAAAAGAGATGGCCTTAACTTGAAGCCTGGGCTTATTTCCGATAGTATAGAAACATACGTGGTTTTCTCTGAAAGCACGTATGTATGTTTTTATAAAGAAAAATAAACCGTTCTTAGATATCAGAATAGAAAAAGGGGATGAATTATGAGTGAAAATGATCAGTACAATCCTTACAACGAGAATGACAATGAGGGCTTCGAGAACGCGGACTCCAATCTGAACACAAATCAGTCTACGGAGCAGACAGGATTCGAAGACCATGGTCTAGGCGAAGGCTTTACACAGCCGGATTGCGGCCAGCAGGAGAACTTTGGCCAGCAGCAGAACTACGGCCAGCAGCAGAACTACAATCAGCAGCAGAACTATAATCAGCAGCAGTACTACGGCCAGCAGGAGAACTACAATCAGCAGCCGAACTACGGCCAGCAGCAGAACTACAATCAGCAGCAGAACTATAATCAGCAGCAGTACTACGGCCAGCAGCAGAACTACAATCAGCAGCAGAACTTTGGCCAGCAACAGAACTACAATCAGCAGAACTACGGTCAGCAGCCGAATTACAACCAGCAGGTACCTTACGGATATCGTCCGGTTCCAGTGGATAAGAGCCAGAAGTTCATTATCTTTGGTGTTTTAGAGATGCTTTTCTGCGGTGGAATCTTCGGCCTGATCGCCCTGATTCTTTCTGCAATGGGCTCGAACTCCTACCGCAGTGGTAATTTCGAAGATTATGAGCAGAAGCATAAGATCTCGAAGATCCTTCTGATCGTCGGTCTAGTGATCGGTATTATTGCATATGCCTTCTTTGCTATCCTTCTGATAGCAATTTTTGCGGAGAGAGATGGTTACAGCAGCCTCGATGATTACAATTATGGTTATGAATATCCGATCGAGGATGATGGCGGAATGACCCGAGGTGACAGCCTTGAAAGTGATGCTGATTTCTTCCGCTCCACTTTCGAAGATGAAGGCTACACGGTGGATGATATTACAGATGAATATGGTACAGAAGGAATCTATGCACCCTTCCTTCAGGCAGTCAGTGAAGAAGAGGATTGCGCATGCAATTTCATCGGGCTTGCAGACGAAGACAATGCAGATGATGATTTCGATGACCTTGTCGATCTCTACGAGGGTGTGGATTCGGATGACGATGGTGTGTATGAAGCTAGGGATGAAGATGGATTTGTATATCGCATCCTTCGTGCAGGAGACCAGATTGCAATCATTACCATTGGCGATGATGAGAGAGGGGCGCTTGCACCCTTAGATATTCTCGGATTCTAAAAAAATAGACGAATTAGTGATTTACTATTGTCTTATTTCAAAGTGCAGATTATCATACTTAAGAATTATATAATTAAAATAAATTCAGGATAAAAAGGAAAAGAAGATAAAAGAAAAAAAGGAGACTCTATGGAACTGAATTACGTAAGTACCCGCAACCGTGCGGATCAGAAAACTGCCTCCGAGGCGATTCTTCAGGGACTTGCACCCGATGGTGGACTCTATGTTCCCACTGAGATTCCCAAGCTCGATGTCCCTATGGCAAAGCTTGGCGAGATGACCTACCAGGAAGTGGCTTATGAAGTTATGAGCCGTTTCTTCACTGATTTCACCGAGGAGGAACTCAAGCACTGCATCAACAGCGCTTACGATTCCAAATTTGATACCACAGAGATTGCACCCCTTGTTGCAGCAGGAGATGCATATTATCTCGAACTCTTCCACGGTAAGACAATCGCATTCAAGGATATGGCTCTGTCCATTCTTCCCTATCTTATGATCACATCCGCCCGCAAGAACCAGATTAAGAATGACATCGTCATTCTGACTGCAACTTCCGGCGATACCGGTAAGGCTGCACTGGCAGGTTTTGCAGATGTACCCGGCACCAAGATCATCGTATTCTATCCTAAGGATGGAGTATCTGATATCCAGAAGCGCCAGATGGTTACCCAGAAGGGGGATAACACCTTCGTCGTTGGAATCAATGGTAACTTCGACCAGGCCCAGACTGGCGTTAAGAAGATGTTCAATGATGCAGAAATGAAGAACGACCTCGATGCAGCAGGCTTCCAGTTCTCTTCTGCGAATTCCATTAATATCGGCCGCCTGATTCCTCAGGTTGTTTACTATGTATTCGCTTATGCAAGGCTCTTAAATAGTGGTGAGATCGAAGAAGGCCAGAAGATCAATGTGACCGTACCTACCGGTAACTTCGGCAATATTCTTGCCGCTTACTATGCTAAGAATATGGGTGTCCCCATTGATCGCCTGATCTGTGCATCCAATAAGAACAATGTCCTGACCGACTTCTTCGCAAGCGGAACCTATGACAGACGTCGTGATTTCTACCTGACCATGTCTCCTTCTATGGATATTCTGATCTCTTCTAACTTAGAGAGACTGATCAACCTGATCTTAGATGGTGATGATAAGAAGACGGCAGAAGAGATGAAGAAGCTTGCTGAGGAAGGCTCTTATAGCATTCCCAAGGAAATTCTTGATCAGAAGATTGCAGATTTCTATGGTGGCTTCGCATCCGAAGAGGAGACTGCAGCAGAGATTAAGGCTGTATATGAGGATTGCGGATATGTAATTGATACTCATACCGCTGTTGCATCTGCAGTTTATAAGAAGTATGTAGATAAGACCGGAGACAAGACTTCTACGGTAATTGCATCTACAGCAAGCCCTTATAAGTTTACCCGTTCGGTAATGCAGGCTATTGGGCAGGATCGCCCGGAACTTAGCGACCTGGAACTTACAGATGTTCTGTCCGAAGTTGCGAATACCGAGATTCCTGCTGCTATCGTTGAGATTCGTGATGCAGAAGTACGTCATAAGACGATTTGTGAAGTGGATGAGATGCCGAAGGTTGTAAGAGAAATCTTGAATATTTAATCGACACTTGTCAAACCCCACATGCACACATGTGCGATATATTACATTCCATCAAAAAGGATGCCTGGATAATGATTCCAGGCATCCTTTAATTAATTCCAGGCATCCCTTAATTGATTCCAGGCATCCCTTAATTGATTCCAAGCATCCTTTAATTGATTCCAGTTATCCTTTAATTGATTCCAGGCATCCCTGAATTAAAAGTATGCTTCTTTCGAATTAGAACTTACCGCAGTATTTATCTCTCTTCTTACGCAGTACAGCGGAGAAGTATCCCCAGCTGAGAAGGAAGATACCAAGTGCGATAGCGGTTTCAATCTTCGGAAAAGAGAAGAAGATATTTAAGAATTCCTCGATGCCGAATGCAATGCAGACAAGAGCGAAGATGAGAGTAGCAGGGAAGAGCTCTCTTGCAAAACCTGCATTGTCCTTGCAGTTCTTCATCTCGACAGCATTCACGAAGAGATCAGGAACTTCTTCCTTCTTCTTCATGGAGATGGCGTGAATCAGAATGGTAATTCCGAGGCCGAGTAAGATGATACCGAATATTGCCAGGGTGAGAGTACCGTTCATATATTTCCTCGATTCTAGAGTTAATATTACTTGCGGACTTCATTATGCCCTACATTTCATAAATATTCAATATTGTTGAATCTGCACTGAATTATGTTTGAATATAGCTATGTACTAGTGTAAAATGTAAGAAGATTTAAAGTAATTTACCTGGAGGAAGAGGCAGATAAATGAGTAACACTAAGACAGTATTGATTTGTGACGATTCCATTCTTGCAAGAAAGCAGTTAGGGGATGTTATTCGTAAGTTTGACAGTGAGATTGAAATCGTTCAGGCAACGAATGGGGAAGAGGCTGTAGAAAAATACAAAGAAGTACATCCTGCACTTACATTTCTTGATATCGTAATGCCGAAAATGGACGGTATCACTGCAGTGAAGAACATTGTTGAGTATGATGAGGATGCAGACATTGTTATTGTTTCTTCAGTAGGTACCCAGACACAGCTAAAGGCTGCTATTGAAGCGGGGGCTAGAGATTTCGTACAGAAGCCTTTTTCGGAATCTCAGGTAGACAAGATCGTCCGCGCACATCTTGAGGAGGCTTAAATCTAATGTATGCACAGTTCTTTGGTAGTTATCTTCTCTCTAGAGAAGCTGCTACCCCCGAACAGATGAAGGAAGCAATCGCAAAGCTTTCTAATGCGCGCATTAAGCTCGGTACACTTGCAATGCATAAGGGGCTCATGACCGCAGAAGAGGTTGACGAAGTTTGTTACCTTCAGACCAGAGAAGATAAGAGATTCGGTGAGATCGCTGTTGAACGTGATTATCTTACCGATGCACAGGTTTCGGATCTTCTGAAGTCACAGAATCCGGATTACCTTCTTCTGGGACAGAATCTGGTAGATATGGATGTCCTGACGAATGCAGAGTTGGAAGAACTCTTACTGGCATATCAGAAGGATTCCGAGATTTCGGATATGAATGTTGAGAGCACAGAGAAGGCTTCTCAGCTGATCCGTAAGTTCCTGGAGAAATCTCATAAGGGCGTAAGTGAGAATGCACTGATGTATATCAACCTGATGTTCAATAACCTGGTTCGTTTCATCGGTGAAGATTTCACTCCGATGACACCGGTCGCATGTACCGAGTATCCGATTAACTACTGTGTTACACAGAAGGTTACCGGACCGGTAAGCTGTGTTTCCAGACTGGATATGACGGAAGATGTCGCATTAAAGTTCGCATCCCGTTATGCCAAGATGGACTTCGATCAGTTCGATGAATATGTCCGGGCATCTGTAGAAGATTTCCTGAACCTTCATAATGGACTTTTCAGCGTCAATATGAGTAATGAGAAGTCGATTGAACTGACCCTGGAACCTCCCATGGCAGAAGAGGGGGATACCCTGACACTTCCTGCCGGATCTTATGTGATTCCGGTGGTTTATCCTTTCGGAACCGTTCATCTGATTGTTTCGGTTTAAGTAACCGGGCTTTCATCTCGGCTATTTATAGCCGAGATGAAAGCCCGGTATTTTATAGTACCAAACATACTATATATATTACGTGAAAATGCAGTATATTGTCGCCTGTTTGTAGATTTTGATATATACTATATGTATGAATAGCAAATACACTCACGCACGAACATGCGTATACAACATCAATTATCATATAGTATGGTGCGTAAAGTACCGTAGGAAAGTCCTTAAACCCGAGATAGCCAACAGGTTATATGAACTCCTAAAGGCTATTGGCAATGAAAAGGGGTTTACTGTCGTAGATTGCAAAGTAGGTGAGAGCGACCATGTGCATTGTTTTGTATCTGCTCC
>ONDO01000020.1 GCA_900316625.1 uncultured Lachnospiraceae bacterium
GGGCTGTGGAAGCAGATAAGAGAAGGAGGGAGAGAGCAGAATGCAGGCAAAATACATCTATCTGCCGGTGATTGATTCGACCAATAATGAACTGAAACGTCGCGCAGAGGAGGCAGTAGAGGAATTCACCGTCATCTCTGCCGGTCAGCAGACCGGTGGCCGCGGAAGATCCGGCCATGTCTGGAAGTCACCCAGTCATGATTCGGTATCCACCAGCATGATTCTCTATCCCAAGGCTTCTGTGGAACATGTAAGCCGTCTGACTCTGATTGCAGCGATGGCTGTGGCCGCCATGGCAGAGGAACTCTATGGTCTGTCAGCTGAGATTAAGTGGCCCAATGACGTACTCGTACATAAGAAGAAGGTCTGTGGCATTCTGACAGAGATGATCCCCAAGGATGGCGAGGTAGGCTATGTGATCGTGGGCATCGGGGTCAATGTCCATCAGACCGGCTTCCCGGAAGATATCGCTGCTATGGCGACTTCCCTCGACCTCGAACTCGATGGAAGGAAGGCCAGCCGTCAGGCAGTCACCGAGTCCATCTGGACCAACTTCCTCCGCCTCTATAAGGAATTCATGCTGACAGAGGACCTTAGTGGCATCTTAGAGGAATACAATGCACGCCTCGTAAATGTAGGGCAGGAGGTTCGTATCCTGGATCCCCTGGGAGAATACACTGCCATCAGTCAGGGGATTGATGCTACAGGTGCTCTGCTTGTGAAAACCGGAAGCGGAGAGATAAAAAGAGTGGATTCCGGCGAGGTTTCGGTACGTGGAATCTATGGCTATGTCTAGTTTATAATTTCTACAGAAAAATTTAATGATTCTTAAGTTTGTATGAACTTCTGAAGCTTTTATGAAAGAAGAGCGGAACGTATTTACAAAAATGCGTTTCGCTCTTATTTTTGTGAATATCGAATGACGAGGCTAAGAGCTGGTGTCGTTCGATGGAAGATTATTTTTGGGCAAAGGAAGGATGAAGAAGAGAGGAGGGGTATGAAGGGATGAAGACCATAGAGAAGATAGGAAAGGGACGATGGGGACTGGGGGTCGTAAGGCTTGTCTTAGGACTTGCTCTTGGTTTGATCCTCGCTCTCGTAGCACGACCGGAGAGAGCAGGCAGGGTATATGCTGCTTCCGGTGGTTTTACGACGGCGGGGATTCATTTTACAGATGCCGGGGATGGATTCCTGGTAGGAACGACTCATGTGGATGGAAGTCAGCGTTCCGGATTTCGTTCGAATCATATGCTGGTCCGTTATTATTCTGAGGCTGGTCAAGAAGTGGGCAATCGAATGATCCCGCTGGCATCGGATCATTATGATCTGGGGGCAGGACAGAACACGATAGCGGTTATGAAAGATGATGTTGTAAGAGATGCACCGCAAGGGACGGTTCGTGCATGTCTTGATCAGTGTGTCATTCTCCTGAATGGAAGCGGGAGAGGGAACTATTTCGCTTATGGAAGTGTGGGACTTACTGAGAGAGAACTTATGCAGTTTGATCGTACGAATGACGGAAGTCTCTATATGTCCGCTGAGGAACTAAATGTCATTCTTGGGAAGGTACATAGACTGGTGCCGAACTGGTGCCCGGATGGACACCGCTATGAAGTCTTTGGCTATCAGATCGACCTGCCGGCAGCGGCATACCAGGCAGGCGGACAGGTCAAAAAAGATATGGTGACTTTATCGGTCATCGCAGGACAGGGAATCCGTGAGACTTACGGCAGCGGGGAGTATGAGCGTGGTGCGCTTGCTCACTATGGAGGGAGTCCGGAATCTTTCTATAACGCTCCGGCGGAGGAAGCTGTTCTCATGACGGAATCGAAGACAGTGACAGTTACCGGGATTCCATGGTCCCACCAGGTTAACTTTGACCCAAACGGAGGCAGTGGTGTGCGGGAAGCCTTCCGGCATACCTATGGAGGTGGAAATGAAGAGATCCCTGCCGGACCGGTTCGGGAAGGCTATACATTTGCAGGATGGCGTCTGGTCGCAGGGGAGATGTATGACAAGGACGAGACGGGAGAGACCTCTGGAACAAGGGTTCCTTATGGAGAGGTGCTGCTTCCCGGAAGTAAGTATTCTTACGAGCAGAACGGTGGATCAGTCTTGCTGCAGGCCTTATGGAAGGTGAATACCTACACTCTGGTCTATCATGCCAACAATGGGAGTGCAGATGAGAGGGAAGTTGGTGTGCAGTGGGCAGATCTCGATGCAAGTGCCATCGGAACGACTTCGGGGAAGGTATATCCCAGCCTTGGTGGTGAGGGAGCACATGCCATGGGTTTTTCGGCGCCGGCGTCTCAGACGGAAGAAGGGGCAATCCAGACCTTCACCGGCTGGGATATGGATGAGCAGGCCTTAAAACCGAGAAAGGCTGCAGAAGATATCTCCTTCGGAATCGAGATGTCCCGGCATGAGAATCAGGGAGGCAAGGTTTTCTATCGCAGTCTGGTAAGAGCAGCGGGATTGGCAAGCCAGCCGGAAAGTCGCATTCATCTCTATGCGGTCTGGGATGATCTACCATCTTTTCGTAAGGCTGATCGGCTCTACTTCAGTTCCAGGCAGGCGGAGGCAGGAATAGAGGCAGCAGATCTTGTAATGGCACTTACCGGAAGGGATGAAAAGACGCTTCGGATCAGCGATCCAGAAGATGGGCAGGCTTTTCATTTCGAAGAGAAGCTCTCAAATGCGGATGCAGTAGAGAATGCAGGCCAGGATGATGCGGGACGGTGCATGCCCTGGGGAATGCTTCCTGCAGATAGTGTCTTCGTAGCTGATTATGATGCGAAGAAGTTTCTGGGAATGGGAGAACGGGGAGCAGCCAGTGTACGTTTTGTTGTCGTGGACTGGGCAGGGAATTACCAGACCATTACCAGAGAGGTTTGGATTACAGCATCGGATGTGAGAGCGGATAAGACCTATGTACGAATGATCGACCAGGAGAATTACAGGAAGAATGATCCATCTGCGAATTCCGGGAAGGATCCGGGGAGGCAGTCCAAACATGGGCATGAAAAAGGAGGCTTGGAGGATCGATCCGTCTGGTATCAGAAGACGGATTACAGGAAGCTGATTGAAAACTGCCTGGAAAGGATGCAAGGGAGCAGTTAAGACGATGTTTTAGAGAGAAGAGGGGATGAAGATGGAGAGAAGAGATGAAAATAATAGACAAAACAGAGAGTGCAAGAAGGAAGAGACAAGACCAAGACTAAGACAGAGGGAGAAGATGAAAAAGGAGGAAGCACTCAGGCAGGCAAAGAAAGGAAAGTTTCATGGTGAAGGGGAGAAGTTTGCTCTCTTAACCTTCCTGGCAGCGCTTCTGATCGTGAGTGGCATCACTTTCTATGCCTTATCTGCGAAGAAGCTTAAGAGCGAGCAAGACGTGTCAGCCATGGAGGATGTAAGAGAAGAGGAAGAGAAAGAGACGACCGGGGACCCTTCTACACAACCCAAGGGCAAGGCAGTTGCGCTTGATGAAGATGGAAATCCAATCGAAGATAGCTCGTCAGAGGAGACAATGAGCGAAAATAACAGACTTCTCTTAAAGGAAGAAGTGGAAAAAGCACTGGCAGAAGGCCAGAAGAAGAGCGGTAAACCGGTTGATGAAGCACAGATCCGAAAGATCGCAGAGGAAGTTGCAGGAAAACTAGACTCCCAAGGCCCTATGAGTGAGGAGCGTAAGCAGGAGATGATCGGTCTGGTTCAGCAGAATCTACCACAGATTCTGAATGGTTCTCTGGATCCTTCCCAGCTGGTAGACAAGAAGGAGTGGAAGAAATTGCAGGACCAGCTGGAAAATGCCGAGAAGGAAAGGGATGAGAGCTTAAAAAAGCAGTCGAACGCCCTGGAAGAGCAGAGGAAGAAGAACGAAGAACTGGAGCAGAATACCAGTAAGCTGATCGAGAAAAGTCGGCAGGAAGCGGAATATCAGAGAAATGCAGACAAGGCAGAGATGAACGAAAGAATAGAAAAAGGCATAAATGATACGAAGTCATCGCTGGATGGACTGAATCTGCGGGCGGAGAACCTGGAGGCCAAACTTTCCGGTAAGAGTATCAGTGTGCTAAGCAGGGCGGAGTATAATGCCATCGCACATGATCCGGAAACCATCTACTTCATAACGGATTAAGAGGGAGGTAAAGTTATGATACGTAGCAGAAGAGCCTGGATGATCCTATCGGCAGCTGCTGTTCTATGTTTTGTTTTCTTATATATAAGGATGCCGAATGTCAATGCAGCAACCGTTGGGTATGATAGCACTTGTACATACAGACGATATAACGGTGTGAAATGGTTTTGTGGGTCCGCTCTGTCGTGTTTTTGGAATCCAGAGACGACACCAGGGTCAGGGGGGTATTGGTCTTATTATGCAACTTGTCCTGATTGTGGGGCGATTCTTTGTACGCTTGGTCCGCGTGGTAATCCTGTTTGTGATACAGAGCACAATAGCATTCGCCATGACTGCTATAAAACGGTTAGTACCAGACATTCCTGGTCGTGGGTTGTTGAATCTGATGCAACTTGCACGTCACCTCAATACGGACATTATCGTTGTGCAAATTGTGGAAACGTAACCGAGACGCAGGCCTCTGGAAATGCCTTAGGACACGCATGGTCTGAATGGACGGTTTGTCAGCCTGCAACCTGCACCACGAATTCAATGTCACACCGTTCATGTTCCAGATGTGGGGCAAGCGAGAATCGAGAGAACACAAATGAGTCTCTTGGACCGGTCGCGTTTGGTCATAAATATAAGGAAACGGCTCGCATATATCCCGATGCGGTAACGCCCGGTAGCATTACCTTTGTGTGTCAGAATGATCCATCGCATACCCTTACAAATGCAATTACCCTCAGTGAATGGAATATCTATTTCAAAGAGGGACGTGTGCAGAAGGTTGCATTAGGAGACCAGGCTATCAATCTCTTATATGTCGGAGATACCCAGCTTCGGTCTTATGTTGAAAATGGCGTAGATCCTATTACCGGTGAACGGGATCGTGTTTTATAATCAATGTGGTCGATAAAAAGGGCTTGTCAGAAATGACAAGCCTTTTTTAGAATTATACGGAAATAGTCATTACATATCAGTTTATCTGGGCTTTAATACCATAGCGGTATAGGCAGGTATCTCCAGGCCGGCGCCGAAATCTACATCACCACCATTCAATAGATCGACAGCTCTTCCTGCGCGGGCATCGAATCCCGCGTGGAAGGGGTTCTCGTCGATGTTGATGGCGAAGATGATACGACCATCTGCACTCTCTCTTTCGAAGACATACTGACGATTGGTAATCTGCAGGGTTCTGTAATTGCCACTGGCAAGAACAGGCTCTGATGCACGAATCTCACCAAGTTTTGCCAGGTAATCCGTCAGGTCATTCCATTCCGGAGCCTCGAGTGCGGGGCGGAGAGCAGGATCTCCATCCTTCTTGTCCCCAAGGATGCCCCATTCACTTCCATAGTAGATCATGGGAATGCCAGGCATGCAGTACATGAGAGCGTAGCTTAACTTTAAGTGATTGGGATTCGTAAGTTCGCTTGCTATTCTGCTGACATCATGATTATCGACAAAGGAGAAGAGATGCTTGCCGGTATAGAGGCACCAGGGGTCCGGTCCGAACTGTCTCTCCAGGGAACTCTTGATCTCATAGAGATTATAAGAATTCATGGAAGAATAGATTCCCTTACGGCATTCGTAATTAGTGACGGAATGACACATCTCATCGTTCATGATCTGATTGTAGTCGCCGCCGATCATCTCACCTGCGAGGAAGAAGTCTTCCTTCCAGCTTGCGGTCTCACGACGAAGGCGCTTTAAGAATTCACGGTCAACCATATAGGCAACATCCAGACGAAGTCCGTCGATATCGAATTCATCGATCCAGAACTTTACACTTTCCATGAGATAGTCGGTGACTGCGGGATTACTTAGATTGAGTTTTACGAGGTCGTAGTTTCCTTCCCAGCCTTCATACCAGAAGCCATCGTTATAGTTGGAATTGCCATCGAAGCTGAGATGGAACCAGTCCTTATAGGGGGAATCCCATTTCTTCTCCTGCACATCACGAAAGCCAAAGAAGCCTCTTCCGACATGATTGAAGACACCATCTAAGATGACGCGTATACCATTCTCGTGAAGATGTAAGATGAGATCCTTTAGATCATCGTTGTCGCCCAGTCGGCAATCTACCTTGCGGTAGTCTCTGGTGTTATAGCCATGGGTATCGGATTCGAAAAGGGGAGAGAAGTAAACTGCATTGATCCCGAGTTTCTTCAGATGAGGAATCCAGGAATTCAGTTTTCTAATGCGATGTGTAAGTACACCATCATTTTCAAAAGGAGCGCCACAGAGCCCCAGAGGATAGATTTGATAAAAAACGGCTGAATCTGCCCACATGTTCTTTACCTCCAAAATCACTTACTGTCTGCATTTCTAATAAAATTATCCTTATTAGTATAGCAGAAAGAAAAAGATCCGATTCTAAAGAATGTCTTAATGATGATAATTCCCGGTGGCAGAAGTGGAATGTGTTATAATACTTCTATCGTTGTTTCAGTTTTGACAAGCACAGAAACGGGGGTATATGTATGACATTTGAAGAACTGAAGGATTTTGTCCGCAAAAAAGGGTTTGGAACTTCTCAGTATGACAACATCGATGGTGAGACCGTATATCTTTCCTGTGGTGTAAGAGAGATTTTCCTGGATTCAGATCACAAGAGCCAGCTGGTAGATGTGGTGCGTGCCTTCCAGAAGGGGGATTATGGTACGGCTGCAGAGTATGGCAAGAATCCCAGACCTGGACATGAGTATGGAAGATATGATTGCGGTTTGATCACGGATGCTGGACAGGAGGATGCCGGCGTTTGGGTTCATCGTGCAGAAGATGCTTTGCTTGTTTATTTCCGCTTCGAGAGATAGGGCTATGTATACTGCTTTTTCGCAGAAACATTTCTTTATAATAATAGTAAAGCATAAAGGGTCCACATAGCCATATTCAGGCTATGTGGATTTTTTGTATGGCAATTTATATAATTATTATTAATTTCGACTGCAGCTAATCTCAGGACTGAAAAAACCAGATGTTGATAAAGTAATACAGAAAAAGACTGATGTCTAGCAAATGATGGAAATCGTTTTGGCAGACAGACATTCTGTGATAAACTTCATCATTGTTAATTAGAAAATGAAAGTATGACGGAGAATATCCCCGATGAACATGATTAAGAAGATATTTCTTACAGATCTCAAGCATCTGTGTAGTAGTTTCTTTGTATTGGTGATTGCCGGTGGTGTTGCAATTATTCCAGCACTCTATGCATGGATGAATATCTATTCCAACTGGGACCCCTATGGCAACACTGGCAACATCAAGATGGCAATTGTCTCCAACGACGAAGGCTATCGTGATGATACAGGTGAATTTCATAATACGGGCTCTCAGGTCCTGGAATCCATGAAGGACAATACAGCCATCAACTGGCAGTTCCCTAAGACCGAGAAGGAAGCGATCGACGGCGTAAAGGACGGAAAGTATTATGGTGCACTGGTTATCCCTAAGGGATTCACCAATTCCATGTACAATGTCTTCCTCGAAAATGTAGACCGTCCTTCTATTACCTTCTATCAGAATCAGAAGATGAACCCGGTAGCGAACAAGATTACTGACACGGTTGTTGAGAAGGTACAGACCAATATCAACAACCAGTTCATAGGGGTTTTAACAGAGACCGTATTCCAGGATGCAAATCACATCTCTGAGGATCTGAAGAAAGATGGTGGCTTCGATGAAATCATGGGCCATATGACAGAAGTACGCGACGAGATGAAGCAGTACCAGGTCATGATCAATAAGATCGTTTCGTCCAATGCAGCTCTTACCAAGGCAATTGATTCTGCAGACAGAGAAGTAAGCCAGATCGGTAAGAATGCAGAAAATACGGCAAAGGCACTCGATCACAGTGCAGATAATATCAGTAAGACGGAACTTACCCTCGATTCTTACGCAAATAATGTCAACGCATCCTTGAATACGGTGCAGACCACACTCGGCAACATGACGGCGGTTATGGATTCTGCAGTACTGTCCGGTGATGTGAAGCAGATGACAGATGCGGCTGCAAAAAGTGCATTGGATGCACAGACGGTATATGAGAACTTAAGTGCTCTCGAGCAAACCATCATTGCAGCAGATGGTGGATCCTCTCCAGACGCAGGACAGATGAAGGCCATAAAGGAACAGGCGGCAGCGGTAGAGAAGAGTCTTGTTACCATTGCTACCCAGTATGCATCTGCTAAGACGGCAGCGGCAGCTAAGCAGGCAGAAGCAGCTGCAGCACAAGGACTTAGAGAAGCGACCACGCAGGTACAGAACCTGCAGAGTGAGTACAACAATACCCTGATGCCTGCCATGAAAACGGCACTGGATTCTGTTGATCAGACCATGACAGGTGCGGCAAATGTAATGCGTTCCATGAGTCTTACGGTTGCCGGAATGGGAGATGTCTTTGGATCTCTGCAGCTGACCATTGATTCTGCAAATACCTCTCTTACCAACACCTCTCTGGTCTTAGATTCCATGGTTGAGAGACTTGATAGCACCATTGATGCGGTAAATGAAGCTAAGGATGATGAAAAGGTTAAGGCACTGATCAATACTCTGTCTGGTGATCCGAATCTCTACGCATCCTTCTTCTCATCACCGGTTGAGATTCAGTCGAATGTCATCTATCCGGTGGAGAATTATGGCTCTTCGGTTGCTCCTTTCTATACCACCCTTGCAATCTGGGTTGGAGCGCTGATCCTTACTGCTATCCTGAAGGTGAATCCCAATAAGAAGCTCTTCCCTGATGCAAATCAGGTTCAGCTCTTCTTCGGACGATATCTGACCTTCCTCTTTATGACGATTGTACAGACTACGGTTACCGTTCTCGGAGATCTCTATCTCCTGCATATACAGTGCCCGAATCCCTTCCGATTCTGGGTCGCCGGCGTTATAACAGGGCTGACCTTCTCTATCTTAATCTACTCTCTGGTTGTTGCATTCCAGGATGTAGGTAAGGCACTGGCTGTCGTTATGGTTGTTATTCAGATCGCAGGTTCCTCCGGTACGTATCCGATCGAACTTCTGCCTGAATTCTTCCAGAGAGTCTATATCTTCTTCCCCTTCCCTTATGCAATCAATGCCATGAGAGAGTGTATCGGAGGAATGTATGGACATAACTATGTGTTCTATCTGGTAGAACTTGCAATCTTCATTCCCGTATCCCTCGTGATCGGATTGTTATTAAGAAAACCCCTGCATGGACTGACCCATTATATGGAGAAGCGCATGCGTGACACAGAGATGATGTAAATAAGCATAAGACATTCACATGAAGTAAGAGGTCCTATGGCAGAAGAAAATAAAAACGAAATTAAATACGAAGAGCTCTATGACCGTTTCATGGATTACCAGACCAAGGTGCATGAAGCGAATCAGAAGCGTATTCGGCTCGGTTTGAAGGTTAATATCTTCTTTCCGCTGATCTTCCTTACGCTCTGCTTTCTTACGAATGGATCTAAGCTGATCTTCCTCATTCTCTGGATTGTTTCTCTTTTCGGGATTGCATTCTATCTCATGTATGTAGAGTATTCAGATGACAAGCTTCAGCGCCAGATGAAGGCATTCGGCCTGGGTGGCAATGGCGATATGGAAGATGAGAGCAGTCTGATCAGTTTCGGTGTCGAGAACACGGAGACCAAGGCTCTGAAGCATATGGAAAATGTAGACCGTTCCATCGAAGAGAAGAAGCAGGAAGTACAGAATGCTCTGATTGAAACCAAGGAGAGTGTGGCCGAGAAGTTCGAAGAGCGTAAGAAGATAGCTGCAGAACGACGAGAAGAACGCAAGGAAAACTTCACGGAGAAGTATCAGAAGAAGATAGATGAGATCCGTGCGAATCGTGCCCTCAGTGCAAAGCAGGCCAGGGCAAAGCGTCTCCAGAAGAAGGCCGAGAAGCTGCAGAGAGAAGCAGAGCGCCTTGAGGCAGAGAGCAGAGAGGAGGACGAAAATGCATAATATTATACGTGTGTTCCTCTCTGATGCGAGAAGACTGTCGACGAATGTCGTAGCGATGGTTGTCATCATGGGTCTGGCGGTTATCCCCTGCCTTTATGCCTGGTTTAATATCTTCTCCAACTGGGATCCTTATGGTCAGGCTGCAACAAGCCAGTTATCTGTTGCTGTAGCATCCTCCGATGAAGGAGTGGAATTCGAGACGGCAAGGGTCAATGTCGGTAATAAGGTCATAGATAATCTGAAAGCCAATAAGTCCATCAAGTGGGTCTTCACAGATACTGCGGATGAAGCAGTCGATGGTGTTCGCTCCGGTAAGTACTATGCGGCATTGGTTATCGATAAGAATTTCACCAGGGATATGGTAAGTTTCCTGGGTGGTAATCCGGAACATCCTCAGATTCAGTACTATGAGAATGAGAAGAAGAATGCCATTGCGCCCAAGATTACCGGTAAGGTTAAGACAACGGTGCAGGGTGAGGTCAACTCCTCCTTCGTAAGTACACTGGCAGAGACGCTGATTGAAGCCAGCCAGTACATGGTTGCAACAGATAATAAGAAGAATATCTCCGGCAATGCTCTGGATAAGATGATCCGTATAGATCAGGATCTTAGCATGCTGAAGAATATGCTGAATGCCTATATCAGTATGATCGACTCTGCGGAGAACCTGGCCAAGGCATCCCAGGCGGTAACGGAAGAGATGGATAATCTCATGCGTACCGGTTCAGCGCTGACGGATACGGCCAATGCAGCTTATGATTCTGCCCAAGATCAGGCAGGAACGGTATCTGACCTTGTGACGAATTCCATTAACCAGATGATTGGTTCGATCATGAGTCTGCAGAATACGGTCAATGCAGCTCTTTCTAATATGGATACCGATAGCCTGATCACTGGTGTACAGGCGACAGCTCTTGCAGATACCTCCAAGGGTATCCAGTCTACCTTTGATGCAGCGATGAAGATCGGCAGTTACGATACAGATCCAGATACCAAGGATCAGGTGGCTGCCATCGATGCTTCTATGGAACAGCTGACGAAGGATCTGGCACAATTAGATACCGCAACAGGCAAGACCAAGGATGATGTAGCGGCATATCTGAAGCTTCTGAATGCTGATTTCGATAATGTTCGTGCATCTCTTCAGAATCTGCAGAATGTATATCAGGTATCCGTAAAACCTCAGGTCAATGAAACTCTAGACTCTGTCGGAGATTCCATTAAGGAAGCCGGTAAACTTCTGAATATCTCTACGACAAGCATTAATGAGCTTGCCGGAGCACTTGGCTCTTATCCGAATATGATGAATATGTCCAAGAGATCCTTAGAGGAATCCCTTGCTCAGATTACGGATATGCAGGAGAAGTTGGAAGCTCTGATTACCGATATGCAGAGCCTGAATGAGAATGAGCAGTATCAGCAGCTTCTGAAGCTGATTGAGACTGACCCGGAACTGATCGCAGACTTTGTCTCCAAGCCGGTTGCTATTAATAATAAGGCCCTTTATGCAGTTGCGAATAACGGATCCGGAACCGCGCCTTTCTATCTGGTGCTTTCCATCTGGGTTGGCGCTCTGATCCAGGTTGCAATCGTAAAGACCAGAGTTAAGAATCGGAAGGAATTCCCTAAGCTGCACAATTGGGAGGAGTACTTCGGAAGATACCAGTTCTACTTCCTGGTGGGCCAGTTACAGACTCTGATCACGGTTTTAGGAGCTCTCTTCTTCGTACAGATCCAGTGTCGCCATCCGGTTCTTTTCTATCTGGCATGTGCGATTACGTCCTTTGCTTTCACCATGCTCATGTACTCCCTGACCTATGCTATGGGTACGGTTGGTGAAGCAGCCTGCGTCGTACTCATGGTTCTACAGGTAGCCGGTTCCGGTGGTACCTTCCCGGTAGAAGTTCTTCCGAAGCTCTATCAGGTTCTCTATCGCTATATGCCTTTTCAGTATGCGATGAAGGCGGTAAGAGAGTGCATTGGTGGTATGCACGGGAATGATTACTGGAGTTATGTTGGAACCCTCGGACTCTTCGTTCTCTTCTCCATCTTCCTCGGACTTGTGGTTTCAATTCCCTGTGAGAAGTTAAATGAGATGATCGAAGAAGCGAAGGAAGAGACAGACCTTATGGCCTGATCTGTTCAACTGAGATTGGCTTTGCGTTAAACTTCGTCACTTTGCCAGGTTAACGAAAAAAATGTGCTCACTTTTCTGAATTTCATGTATAATACCGACGTTAAGAAAAAGATGTATTAGGAGAATTGAAAGGAGATTCCCATGATCAGACTTGGTATTATTGGATATGGAAACCTCGGACGCGGCGTAGAACTTGCTGCATCCAAGGCAGACGACATGGAACTGGTTGCAGTCTTCACAAGAAGAGATCCCGCAACTGTAAAACTTCACACTGAGGGAATCCCTGTTCTTAAGATCGATGAAGTCGCTGACTGGAAGGATAAGATCGACGTTATGATCCTCTGCGGTGGATCTGCAACCGACCTTCCCACCCAGACACCGGAATTCGCGAAGATGTTCAACGTCGTAGATTCCTTCGATACCCACGCACGTATTCCTGAGCACTTCGAAAATGTAGACCGTTCAGCGAAGGATGCTGGCAAGGTTGCAGTAATCTCCTGTGGTTGGGATCCGGGCCTCTTCTCTCTGGCTCGTGTCTATGGCAATGCGATCCTTCCGGATGGTAATGACTATACCTTCTGGGGCAAGGGCGTTTCTCAGGGTCATTCCGATGCCTGCCGTCGTGTAGAGGGTGTTCTGGATGCGCGTCAGTACACTATCCCTGTTCAGTCTGCTCTGGACGCTGTTCGTAGTGGTGCAAACCCTGAACTTACGACCAGACAGAAGCATACCAGAGAAGTTTTCGTTGTAGCAGAAGAGGGCGCTGATAAGGCGAAGATCGAAGAGACGATCAAGAACATGCCTAATTACTTCTCTGATTATGACACCACCGTTCATTTCATCACTGCTGAGGAGATGAAAGCAAACCACAGTGGTCTTGCCCATGGTGGTTTCGTATTCCGTACCGGCAAGACTGGCTGGGAGGGTGAGCACAAGCATGTGATCGAGTATCGCCTGACTCTGGATTCGAATCCTGAGTTCACCACTTCTGTACTGGTGGCTGTTGCACGTGCGGCTTATCGCATGAGTGCTGAGGGACAGAAGGGCTGCAAGACTATTCTGGACATTCCCCCTGCATATCTGTCTGCACTGGATGGTGCGGAACTGCGCAAGAGACTGCTGTAATTTCTACTAGCGTTTGCGGTCTGTACGAAAAGCGATTTACCAATCGTCATCCAAAGGAAACAAGGATGCGTAAGACTCTGAAATGACAGAATTCTCTTGAAAAAGAGCCATCCCCAGGTGGCCACTGATGATTCTCAGTGGTGCCTGGAGGATGGCTTTTCTGATGCCTGAAGAAGAATGCATACGATGGGGTATCCCATGTAGTAATTATGCGACAGGATTCAATAATTGATGCTGTACCTTAATTATTAATACAGACCGTAAGAAACTGCTGCAAATGCGCCACTTGCAATGGCAATTCCAAGAATTACTAATACGATGATCAGGAAGCAGAAATAAGAACGAGCGAAGTTACGCAGGTTGATATTATGTGCGCTGAAGGCAAAAATCAGAAGGAAGATGAATCCAACAATAGGAATTGAGAATAGAATCTCATATCCGAAATATCCCCACATAGTGATTGGTGTGTAGTCGAATCTTGGATCGAACTGCTGGTAAGGAGCCTGCTGGTACTGAGCCTGCTGGTACTGAGGCTGCTGATACTGTCCCTGCTGGAACTGATCCTGATTCTGGTTCTGCTGATAGTTATTCTGCTGAAATTGATTATTGTTATCCATAATTTCCTCCCTGAAACTGCTCTGTATGAGCGTTGATTTTATAACTCATCATAACACATGACAGTAGCCGATGGATACTTCGACCTTCTTATGCTTGGTAAATTTCTTAACCGACATGAGGACACCTCGCTCTGCATGGGTGAGAGACTTGGCATACTTTGCGCCCAGTTCTTTCACAGCCCCTTTTTGTTCGTACTTTGTGCTTGCATTTGGGGGAGGCTTGTTGTAGTATATGACAAGATTCTTTTACACGTTAATGAAATAAAGTGAACGTAATGTGTGAGTTTTGATTCTTAGTGCGTTCGGGTTTTAGATCTGAGGTATAGACATGGAAATGCAGATGAATTTCGTCCGGAAGCTTCCGACTCCGAAGGAGATCAAGGAACAGTTTCCTCTGACGGACGAGGTAAAGTTGTTGAAGGAGAAGAGGGATGAGGAGATTCAGAGAATCTTCGAGGGGAAGGAGAATAAGCTTCTTCTGGTGATTGGCCCTTGTTCTGCAGACAATGAGGATGCAGTGTTGGATTACATGCATCGTCTTCGTAATGTGTCAGAGAAGGTTTCTGACAAGATCTTCATCATCCCTCGTGTTTATACCAACAAGCCTCGTACCACAGGTATGGGCTACAAGGGTATGCTTCACAGCCCCGATCCGGAGGGCAAGGAGGACATGTTAGATGGTCTGATTGCCATTCGTCACCTGCATACCCGTGTTGTCGAGGAGACCGGCTTCACTTGTGCTGAGGAGATGCTCTATCCTGGTAACCATCGTTACCTGTCCGATCTGCTGTCTTATGTGGCAGTTGGCGCACGTTCTGTTGAGAATCAGGAACATCGTCTTACTGCCAGTGGAATCGGCATTCCTGCTGGTATGAAGAATCCGACCGGTGGTGATATCTCAGTCATGATGAATTCCATTATCGCGGCTCAGAATGCGCATACCTTCATCTATCGTGGATGGGAAGTGAATACGCCTGGTAATCCATACGCCCATGCCATCATGAGGGGTTATGTCGATAAGTTCGGACGTAATCATGCCAACTATCATTATGAGGATCTTATAAATGTAGTGCATGCCTATGAGAAGCACGATGATCTTGTAAATCCTTCCATCGTAGTTGACTGCAACCATTCGAATTCCGGCAAGCAGTATCTGGAGCAGATCCGTATTGCGAAGGATGTTATGCATAGCTGCCATGTATCTGAGGATATCAAGAAGGCAGTCAAGGGACTTATGATCGAGTCTTATATCGAAGATGGTGCACAGAAGATCGGAGAAGGCGTATACGGTAAGTCCATTACGGATCCTTGCCTTGGCTGGGAGAAGACGGAGAAACTGATCCTTGAACTTGCAGATCTTGTAGAGTAATAGGAGTTTATCATGGATCCTGCCGAGCCTAAGAGTGCTCTACGTTTCTATGTGATGCTTCCTGCCCTGGAGGAGGAACACATCTATGGATGCGGTGAGACTTATGTGAACTCCTTCTCGCAAAATGATATAAAAGCATATAGAATCCCTGCCGGAGATCATATTCTCTGGCAGGGATTCTTTTATTAATTCACATTCTAAGGCGATATCAGGATTTTTGTCAGAATATTAGACATTATTTTACGAGTTTTGGTATAATATAAACACGTTAAAAAGGGGCTTTTTCACGCTGAAGTAATGACGACTGCTGGTTTTGGCGACAGATCCTTACAGACAGCCAAGGGGAAAAAATGGAAGATAATGGATTGATTAGAGATAGGCTGACGGGACTTCTGAACATTCAGGGATTTCGTGACATGGTGGATGAAGTATCCAAGGTTGTAGAAGCAAAGGGAAACCGACCGGTAGCCTATGCTTTCTTCGATCTTGTTGATTTCAAATCTTATAATGAACGCTATGGCTTTGAGAATGGTAACAAGGTTCTCATTGCCTTTGCGGATCTTCTTGTGAAATCTTTCCCGGGCAGAACTTTTGCCCGCATCTCTGGAGATCATTTCGCGGGTTACTTCTATAAGGATGAGCTGGAACTTGGTGTAACCTCGCTCACCAAGCTGATGCGCGCGGATAAGCTCATGCGGGAAACACACTTCCGCATCGGTCTATATTTCACAGATAAAAATGATATGGACAGTGCCATCTGCATCGATCGTGCCAAGATTGCAGCGGACTCTATTCGTGGCCAGGAAGACGGACTTCGCATCTATGATGCCGAACTCGATGAGATGACCCGGAGAACCCGATATATCGCTGAGAATATCGAATATGCAATTTCAAATGGCTTCATCAAGGTCTATTACCAGCCGGTAGTGCGCACCATGACAGGAGTTCTGTGTGGAATGGAGGCACTGGCCAGATGGGATGACCCGAATTACGGTATGCTGTCTCCCGGACTCTTTATTCCGATCCTGGAAGGAAAGGGGCTGATCTATCGCCTGGATTCTTATGTGATCGGACAGGTTTGCCATGATATCCGCCATTGGCAGGACGAGGGACTTACCGTTGTCCCTGTTTCTCTGAACCTTACCCGGATTGATTTTGAATTATGTGATATTATCGGCATTCTCGAAGAGAATGTTCGTAAGTATAATGTACAGAAATCTCTCATTCATATCGAGATCACAGAGTCTACCCTGAATTCACAGGAAGATCTGATTGCTGAGAAGATTAAGGAGATTCATTCTTTGGGATACGAGGTCTGGATGGATGACTTCGGTAGTGGGTATTCTTCTCTGAATGTCCTTAAGGACTATGATTTCGATATGCTGAAGATCGATATGAAGTTCTTAAGTAACTTCAGTGATCGTTCGAAATCAGTGATCTCTTCTGTTGTCCATATGGCAAAACGTCTGGGAATCCATACCCTTGCAGAAGGGGTTGAAACCGCTGAACATGTGAAATTCCTTGAAGAGATCGGTTGTGAGAAGATGCAGGGATATTACTTCTCCAGACCGGTTCCCTGTGATGGAGAGATGTTTGACCTCTATGAGAGGCGGTGGGGAATCGAGGATTCCAGACTTCGTGCTTACTATGACAGGCTGGGACTCATGGATAGTGACAGCATTGTTCAGATGGATTTCTCTGATGAGCCGCAGGACGAGACAGAGTCTGATACCGATAAGTATCTTCGCACCAGGAATGCGGTTGCCTGCTTTGAATATGATGGCAAATCCTATCATCACCTTGCATATACCAAGTCTTATCTTCGTGTGCTGCAGGAGTTCGGAATTCCGTCTGCAGGCTCCCTTGAAGAATATGCGAATAATGGAACCTCTCCTTTTGGAAGACGTTTTTTATCCATGATGGATCAGATTCTTGACAGTAAGTCACAGCGTAGGAACTTCTGGCTTGATTTTGATGTTTCAGGCCAACAGGGTGTTCTTCGTGTGCATCGTGTGACTAGTAGCAATGGAAGAACTGCTTTTGTATGCATGGTTGAGAATCTCTCTGACAGCAGTGAATATCAGCGTGTTATGAGTATGAATGGAGCCCTGAAGCAGCTGTCGAGCATCTATGATCGTATTGATATTGTTGATTATGATGAGGACTGCGTCAAAAATGTGGTCGCCCGTATTGTCTATCCGGAACTCAATCGTTATATGAGCGTGGAGGAGATTATTCAGACATATGCGAGGGAATATATCGCATCGGAAGATCGGGAGAGATATCTCGCACTGGTGGATCAGAAGACCTTGCTGAACCGCATCAAGGACAGTGGGAATGGATTCATTACGGATTATTTCCGCACCAAGACCAAGAGTGGTCACTATGCCTGGATGCAGTACTACTTCATGTGGATCGGTGATTTCAACAATCAGGTCTTAGAGTGTATGAAGCAGATCTCTCAGATGGCATCGGATGCACTCTATCTCTATTATGATGAGAAGGCGAAGAGAGCAGAGATGTCACCGGCCCCCTCAGAGAGCGTGATTCACAGAAGCGAACTCTGGGATACGCTTATGCAGGATAAGAACTTCGGCATCTTCTGGAAAGATGAGAAACGAAAATTCTGTGGAGCGAATAATGTCTTCCTGGATTATTATGGCTTCCATTCTTCCCAGGAGATTCTGGGCAAAGATGATGAGGAGATGGGCTGGCATATCAATCCGGATGCTTTCCGCCAGGATGAATGGGATGTCTTAAAGAAGGGACGTGTAACGAACATGGTTCCCGGCCAGTGTATTGCGAACGGAACCGTGCGCAATATCGCAGCAACCAAGCGCCCCATCTATCGCAATGGTGAAATCATAGGCCTCTTAGGATACTTTATCGATGTTACCAAGGATATGAACCTGCGGTGCAAGATCGCAGAAGGTGGTCTTCATGATAAGTTGACAGGCCTCCTGTCCGGACGGGGCTTCCGTCTGACCTTCCCTGAATATGAAGAAGCCTATCGTTTCGATGGTGTCGACTTCGCTATGTATTATCTGGACATCAAGAACTTCCGTCAGTTCAACCGGAACTTCGGCGTGGACTTCGGAGATCATGTCCTGAATGCTGTCGCATCCACACTGGAGACAGAACTTGGTAAGAAGAGCGTCATCTGCCGCTATACCGGGGATATCTTCCTGGTACTCCATCAGTTCCTCCAAATAGATGAGATCGAAGCAGTCCGCAAACAGATCGAAGATGCAATCAATAGCATTCGGGAAGTAGATGATGTATACTGCAATCTCTATTCTCATACCGGTGTGGCGACCTATTCGTCTTATCCGGACCTGGATAATCTCTTCCGCCATGCTGAAGAGAACATGAAGGAGAGAAGAAAGGCGGACGAGGACAAGAATAAGGAGGAATGAGGCATGCGTCTCGACAAATACCTTGCCGACATGAAAGTAGACACACGCAGTAATCTGAAAAAGGCAATTCGTAAGAGTGCTGTAACGGTGAACGGCGAGATAGAAAGAGACCCCGGGCGTCATGTCAGTGAGACGGACCTTATATGCTATGAGGGAAGACAGATCCGGTATGAAGCCATGCAGTATTATCTCATGAATAAGCCTAAGGGCCTTGTCTCCGCTACGGAGGACCGCCATCAGAAGACGGTGATTGACCTTCTTCCGGAAGACAGCAGGAAGGACCTCTTCCCGGTTGGCAGACTGGATAAGGATACGACAGGACTTCTTCTGATTACCAATGACGGAGATCTGGCACATCGCCTGCTGCAGCCTGGAAAGCACGTCGACAAGACCTATATCGCTCTGGTGGACGGCAAGATCTTAGATAAACATGTGAAGGCCTTTGCTAAGGGCCTTGTGATGGATGAGGACTGGACGGCACTTCCTGCAAAGCTTACACTCTTATCGGAAGAAGCAGAGGGCAGTGTGGTGGAGATTGTCATCCGCGAAGGCAAATTCCATCAGATCAAGCGAATGTTTGAAGTGATCGGAATGGAAGTCTTAGAACTTACCCGTGTGAAGATGGGCCCCCTGGAATTGGATCCCGACCTCGAGGAGGGAGAGTACAGAAAGCTCAGAGAGGAAGAACTTCGGGAACTCGGGCTATAGATTAGGATAGTCAACTACCCCGACCTAAGCTATCGCTTTGGGGTCGGGGCTTCCTGCCCTGCGGTGTTGGTGAAATGCAGAGTGGAAACCATAACTTACGGAGCAGTTTCTTGTAAGCGCTGTGAAAATCCAAAGATTTGCTATACATTTGCATAAAAAATTATGGTACTATTCATATGGAAAGGAAAGCTTCGGAGGTTCTCCTTCGAAGCTTTTTATTAATTGCAAGAGAAGAGGGTTTTATGTTACAGGAAAGTATTAAGAAACTGGTCGAGTATGGCATTCGTTCAGGCCTTACTCCCGAATGTGAGCGTATCTATACAACAAATCTTCTGCTCGATCTCTTTGGAGAAGATGAATTCACGGATCCGGAAGTTGATCTTAGTGAACTAGATCTCGAGACAATCTTAGCAGACCTTCTGCAGGTTGCAGTGGAGAAGAAGCTGACTGAGGATTCCATCGTATATCGTGATCTCTTCGATACTAAGATCATGAACTGTCTCTGCCCCAGACCGGCAGAAGTACAGAGAAGATTCGCTGAGGAGTACAAGAAGTCTCCGGAAGAGGCAACGAAGTATTTCTATGAACTCTCCTGTGCATCCAATTATATTCGTACCGCTCGTGTGAAGAAGGATCTGAGATGGACCACAGATACGGATTACGGAACTCTGGACATCACCATCAACCTCTCCAAGCCGGAAAAGGATCCCAAGGCAATCGCTGCAGCACTCAAGGCTAAGAATTCTGCTTATCCCAAGTGCCAGCTCTGCATGGAGAACGAGGGGTATGCAGGCCGCGTGAACCATCCCGCCCGTGAGAATCACAGGATCATTCCAATCACGATTAACAATTCCAAGTGGGGCTTCCAGTATTCGCCTTACGTGTATTTCAATGAGCACTGTATCGTCTTCAATGGCGAACATACACCCATGAAGATCGAGAAGGCTACCTTCCGCAAGCTCTTCGATTTTGTGAAGCTCTTCCCTCATTACTTCTTAGGATCGAATGCAGATCTTCCCATCGTCGGCGGATCCATTCTGACCCATGACCACTTCCAGGGCGGCCATTATACCTTCGCAATGGAGAAGGCTCCGGTTGCTGAGAAGTTCGTCATCCCCGGTTTCGAGGATGTAGAAGCCGGAATCGTAAAGTGGCCTCTGTCCGTAATTCGTCTGGATGGAACAGATGACCAGAGAGTAATTGATTGTGCAGATCATATCCTTAAGACCTGGAGATCCTACACCGATGAAGATGCCATGATCTATGCCGAGACTGACGGAGAGAAGCACAATACCATTACGCCGATTGCCCGCATGAGAGACAAAAGGTTCGAACTCGATCTCTGCCTGCGTAACAATCTGACCACGGAAGAGCACCCCATGGGTCTCTACCATCCCAGGAATGAATTTCATCATATCAAGAAGGAGAATATTGGCCTGATCGAAGTTATGGGTCTTGCAGTACTTCCTTCCCGTCTGAAGAAGGAGATGGAAGATCTCGCACCTCTTCTGGTTGCAGGTGATTTCGATGCCATCCGTAAGGATGAAGTCCTTGCATCCCATGCAGACTGGGCAGAAGGCTTCGCTAAGAACTACAGCATCACTTCTTCGAACGTAGAAGAGATTCTCAAGCAGGAGATCGGTAAAGTCTTCTGCCAGGTCCTTGAAGATGCCGGCGTATATAAGTGGAACGAAGAAGGCCACGCGTCTTTCCGTAAGTTCATCGCAAGCCTCTGATCCGATAGAGAAATGTAGAGCACAGGCAGGTTTTCCTGCCTGTGTTTTTTGTGCAACGACCATTGATCTCTCAGAAGTGAGTTTACATAAATACCCTATTAGCAAAACTCACAAAAGAGAACTGCGTTTCTTGTGCATATGGCATATTGTTGGCCTTTTGGGCAAATGATAGAATAAAGGAAACCGATTTTAGATACCAGGTTTCCCATCTTGGTTTTCCGTACGGTTTCTGAAAAGTGAGACAGCGACAAGGAGAGAATTATGAGCGGATTTTTATCTGGTAAAGATGAGCGCAACCGTCAGCGTATCCTGGAAGGCACATTTGTTGTTTTCCGTGATAAGGGTGCTGAGTTCACCATGAATGACCTTTCGAAGGAACTCGGAATGTCCAAGAAGACGATCTACACTGTCTTCCGTGACAAGGAGAGCCTTCTCTATACCTTAGTTGATTATTTCTTCGATTCCGTAAAGGAAGACGAAGGTAAGATCTTAGGGGATCCGGATCTGAATACCAGAGAGCGTCTGGAGAAGATGCTTGGTGTTATACCGACTTCCTATTCTGACATCGATTTCTCGAGCGTCTATCTTGTGAGAGAGAAGTATCCCAGAGTGGAGAAGAGACTCTCTGAGAGACTGGAGAGTGGTTGGGAGAAGACCCTTGCAGTTCTTGATCAGGGCGTGGAAGAAGGAATCTTCCGTCCGGTAGATCATGTGGTCTTCCAGATTACTTTTGAAGCTGCCATCGAGCGCTTCTTATCCGGTGATGAACTTCGTCGTAATCATATTCGTTACCCGAAGGCACTTGAGGAACTTACGAAGATTATGGTTGGAGGAATTCTTGCATGAGAAGAAATGTGAATCTGGACCGGGACTGGAAGTTCCGATTTGAATTCCATGATGAAGATAAAAATCAGCTTATGCAGGACGGAGAAGATGTCATTCTTCCTCATACCGTGAAGGAAACCCCCTATCACTATTTTGATGAACATGTCTACCAGACCGTCTCTTCTTATCAGAGAATTCTTGAGATGCAGCCGGACTGGGAAGGTAAGCTGATCAGTATTACCTTTGAGGGGGCTGGTCATGAGGCTACAGTTTACCTGAACGGACAGCTGCTTGGAAGTCATCATAATGGTTATACTGCATTTACTCTGGATCTGACGGGCAAGCTGAAGAAGGAAGAAGCGAATCTTCTTACCGTAAAGCTGGACTCGAGAGAGAGCCTGGACCAGCCACCCTTTGGCTATGTTATTGACTATATGACCTATGGTGGTCTCTACAGAGATGTCTATCTCACCATCCGGGATCAGGTTTCTATAGAAGATGCATTCTATATGCCATCTCTTCCGGAAGGGGTGAGCACCAGTGGCAAGTCCAAAGATGAGATCCGTGAACTTATGACGGCTGGTTTCTTAGAGACAGAACTGGCCCTGTCTTCGAAAGCTCTACGTTTCCTGAAGGAAGGTCGTCTCTCGGTTCGCCAGACGCTGGATGATCAGAACCTCCTTGAGAGAAGACTGGCGGGGGAAGATCTGATGGCGGAGAAGGATCTGTCTCAGATTCTCCCTGATACGATTCTTCCACAGAAGATTCGTCTGATCACACCGGTATCCAAGGTCCGTCTCTGGGATTGCCTGAGCCCCTATCGCTATCATGCAGTGACCGAGCTTCTGCTCGATGGAACGGTGATCGATAGTGTCTCCGAAGAGATCGGATTCGTCTCCAGAGAGTTTAGAGCAGATGGTTTCTATCTCAATGGACGTAAGTTCAAGATCCGTGGTCTCAATCGTCATCAGTCTTATGCCTATGTGGGGTATGCGATGCCGGAGAGCATGCAGAGATATGATGCGAAGATCCTGAAGAATGAGCTTGGCTGCAATGCAGTACGTACCAGCCATTATCCCCAGTCCCATTACTTTATCGATGAATGTGACAGACTCGGCCTCCTGGTCTTCATGGAGATTCCGGGCTGGCAGCATATCGGTGGAGACAAATGGAAGAATCAGGCAGTTCTGAATGTGAAGGAGATGATCGAGCAGTATCGCAATCATCCCTCCATTATGATCTGGGGTGTTCGTATCAATGAGTCCAAGGATGATGATCCTTTCTATACGAGAACGAATGCCATGGCACATGCCATCGATCCGACCAGACAGACGGGTGGTGTTCGCTGCAATAGAGCCAATAAGAATACCAATATCCTGGAAGATGTCTTCACCTACAATGATTTCTCGCATAACGGCATGAATGCCGGATGCCTGAAGAAGGAGAAGGCAACGAATGACATGAATAAGGGATATCTGGTGACCGAATACAATGGTCATATGTATCCGACCAAGCCCTACGATTGGGAAGAACATAAGAGCTGGCATATGATCCGTCATGCGACCGTTCTGAATGCAGTGGCAGGGGAAGATGATATCGCAGGCTCCTTCGGCTGGTGTATGTTCGATTACAACACCCATAAGGATTTCGGTTCCGGTGACCGCATCTGCTACCACGGCGTTATGGATATGTTCCGTAACAAGAAGCTGGCTGCAGAAGTATATGCTGCGGAAGGCTCCGAGGACGATGTGCTTGAGGTTTCCTCCAGCATGGATATCGGTGAGCATCCGGCATCGAACCGGGGAGATACCTACATCATATCTAACGCAGATCAGGTTCGTATGTATAAGGAGAACCAGCTCCTTAAGGTGTATAAGCCTTCGGATTCTGCTTTTACGAATCTGGAGCATGGACCGATTCTGATCGACGACTATGTCGGCAATATGCTGGTGACAGAGGAGCATATGTCTCCCCGTCAGGCAGCTATCTGTAAGCATGCACTGAATGGATTTGCTCTCAATAAGGGCAAGATGACATTCGGCCTCGTCTGGGATGCGATCCGTCTTATTGCGATATATCACATGAATCCGCAGGATGCGGTTTCACTCTTCCAGCGTTACATCGGTAACTGGGGTGGTTCTACACAGGAATTCAGATTCGATGCGGTAAGAGATGGTGAAGTTGTTAAGTCTGTCATTAAGGCACCGGTACAGAAGGTTTCCATCGAAACCACGCTGAGCTCCGGAAGTCTGATGGAAGACAAAACATATGATGTGGTTGAGATTCGCGTACGCGCTGTCGACCAGTATCAGAATGTATTGCCCTTCTATAATGACCCGCTTCTGGTCAAGGTAGAGGGACCTGCAGAACTGATCGGACCTGCACTTACCTCCTTCGAGGGTGGTCAGACCGGTCTCTACTTAAGATCTACCGGTAAGTCCGGAGAGGTTCGCGTGACGCTTGGCTGTGTTGGCGCAGAACCGGTACAGATCAAGCTCACTGCAGATGCAGGAGAGCAGTAATCATGAGAGAAAAGGATAAGGAAATGGAAGACAAGTCAAAGGTGATCTTTGGAAACGTGCTTTCGGATAAGGTTTACAAGAAAGCAGTAAAGTCGAAGAAGAAATTCGCTAAGAAATTCGGTGATGACACGAGTGTTAATTACCCTGTCATCGTTCGTAAGAATCCCGTCATCGGCGATTCTCTCGGAGTAAATGATATCCGTATAGAAGATGGTGCATCTCCTCTTGAATTCGATACAGAGAAGGGCATTATCGTTGGTAATATCCGTATGGGATTCGGTCACTACAGAATCTCCATGGCCATGGCAAGTGCAGCAAAGGCACTGGGATATACTCCTTACTGGCTGGATCTTAACAGCTTCCCTGAGACCACCTGTACCAAGATAATTGCTGAGCAGAATAAGCTCTATTCTCTGGGCTCCCGTTGGTCGAAGAACCCCATCTTCAATAAGCTGGTTTGGGAACCTGTAAACTACGAAGGCTTCCGTGCTCTGTCTTACAATGCAATAGACCAGAAGAATGCTGAACTCATGGCTCCGGTATATCGCAACATTCCTAAGGACATTCCTGTTGTCGGCACTCATGTATGGCCTGCACAGGCAGCGATTCATGCAGGAATGAAGTATGTTGTTAATGCAATTCCGGATAACTGGCCGATGGCACTTCATCTGTCCGAAGGTTCCGTACATACCATTCAGTGCCGTAACGCTTACCAGGGTTACAAGATCTTAAATGGTATGCAGAAGAACAAGGTCAATAAGCCAATGCCGAATGATTCTCTTGTTTACACCGGTCACTACATCGATCACGAGTTGGTTTCGAACATCGAAGCAGACTGTGACAGAAGAATGGCTCGTAAGGCAAATGGTAAGCCGACCCGCTTCCTTCTCACCATCGGTGGAGCAGGAGCGCAGAAGGAAATCTTCGCAGCCATCATCAGGTATCTCCTTCCTGCAATCAAGGAAGAGAAGGCAACGCTCTATGTGAATGTCGGTGATTACAAGAATGTATGGGATGATCTCATTACAGAGATTCCTGAGATGAAGGCAGTTTCCAGCGAGCATTTTGAAAACTTCGAGGAAGCTTCACATTTCTCTCTGGAAGCTCTCGACGGAGACGTTACCGGTATCCACGGTTTCTATCATTCTGACATCTTCGAGGCTGTTTACATCACGAATCTCTTAATGAGAAGCTGTGATGTTCTCGTCACCAAGCCTTCCGAACTTGCCTTCTATCCGGTACCTAAGCTCTTCATCCGAAGAGTTGGCAAGCATGAAATGTGGGGCGCAATCCACTCTGCAGAGATGGGTGACGGTACGCTCGAGTGCAGAGATATTCCTCACACCCTGCAGATGATCGATCTCTTCATGCAGGATGATGTGCTTCTGGGACAGATGTGCGATTGCATTAAGACCAACAAGTCAATCGGTCTCTACGATGGTGCTTATAACGTCGTTAAGATTGCTATGGGTTTGAAAAATAAGTAAAGAGAAAATGAGGGGATAACAATGGAAACAAAAAGAAATCTTTCTGGCACCGAGAAGTTCGGCTACTCTCTGGGTGCTGTTGCGAAGGACATGGTCTACATGCTCTCCGCAAGTTATGTACTGTATTACTTCCAGGACATCATGGGAACAAATGCTTTCGCAATGGGAGTTATTCTCCTCGCAGCACGAATCTTCGATGCATTTAACGATCCGATCATGGGGGTTATCGTTGCGAAGACCAAGACCAGGATGGGTAAGTTCAGACCCTGGCTTCTGATCGGAACCATCACGAATGCAGCTGTTCTCTATGCAATGTTTGCCTGCCCTCCGGATCTTACTCCCAGCGGACTCGTTGCCTATGCAGCTGTAACCTACATCCTCTGGGGTGTCACCTATACCATGATGGATATTCCTTTCTGGTCCATGATTCCGGCCTTCACCCGTGGAGGTAAGGAGAGAGAAGATCTGACCACCCTTGCAAAATCCTGTTCCGGCGTTGGTTCTGCACTGGTATCGATCTTCACTGTTATGGCAGTTCAGTTCCTAGGACGAAGGTTTGGCGATGGCCTTGATGTCGAGAGAGTCGGTTTCAAGTATTTCGCACTTCTTGTTGCTGTCATCTTTATAGTATTCATTATCATTACCGTAGCAACCATCAAGGAGAAGTCTACGGTTCAGATGAAGACATCTTCTGTTAAGGAGATGTTCGCATCTCTGATCCATAACGACCAGGCAATGGCAATCGTTGTCACCATCGTTATGATCGATATTGCAATGTATATCACTTCTAACCTGGTTATCTACTTCTTCAAATACGACCTGGGTGGAAGCGGATGGTATGGCGATTACACCCTCTTCAATACCGTAGCAGGTGCATCCCAGATTCTGGCTATGATGCTTCTCTATCCTCTTCTTAGAAGAGCAATGAAGATCTCTAACACCAACATCTTCTACACCGGTATCGGTATGTCTGTCATCGGTTATGTTATCCTCCTGATACTCGCCATGACCGGTTCTAAGACCCTTGCAATCTTCCTGATTCCTGGCGTTCTGATCATGGCAGCGTCTGGTGTGAATAACGTTCTGATCACCATTTTCCTGGCAAATACTGTAGATTATGGTGAGATCAAGAACGGCTCCCGCGATGAGTCTGTTATTTTCTCCATGCAGACCTTCGTAGTTAAGCTTTCTTCCGGTATCGCAGCATTCGTTGCATCCGTAACTCTTGGAGTATTGAATCTCTCCAACGCAGCAGTTACCACAGCAGATCAGACGCTTGACTTCGCAGCAGGTGTATCTGCAGGACAGAAGATGGGTCTTCGTATGATCATGACCCTGATCCCGATCGCCGTTCTGGCATTCGCTTTCATCTGGTTCAAGACCAGGTACAAGCTGAATGATGAGAAGGTGGAAGAGCTTGCAGTAGAAGTTGCAAAGCTCCACGGGGAAGAAGTTAAGGAAGAAAGAGCCTTTGGCTTAAGGAGGAAAATATGAAACCGTTAACCAAGAAAATCATCTGGCTTTTCGCCATCGGTCAGTTGGGCTGGTCCCTGATGTCCGCTATTCTTACCAACTTCATCGAAGCATTCTATCAGCCGGATGTAATTGCAATCGCTGATGGTCAGCCGATCTTCATCCCTCAGGGAAGAGTTATCTTCGGTGTTTTCACCATCATCGGTGGTATTTATGCACTGGGCCGTGTATTCGATGCGATTACGGATCCCTGGGTAGGTAACATGTCCGATTCTTCGAAGAATCCCAAGGGACGTCGTATTCCTTTCATGAGAAAGGGTGCCATTCCCCTGGCAGCAGTCACCATCCTTGTATACCTCGCTCCAATCGACCACGAGTCCTGGATCAATGGTATCTGGGTTCTTGTCATGATGCTTCTGTTCTACCTCTTCATGACAATCTACTGCACACCCTACAATGCCCTGATCGCTGAACTTTCCAAGACAGAAGAAGACCTTGCGAATATCTCTACCGCGATCTCCTTTACCTTCATCTTCGGTTCTGCACTTGGTTATGTAGCACCTACCATCTGGGGTATGCTGACACCGGTTCTTGGCTCCCGTGTATGGGCCATCCGTGTCGTATTCATTGTGATGGCAGTGATCGCACTCGTCTGCCTTCTCATCCCTACCTTCACTATTAACGAGAAGGATTATGTAAATGTAGTGCCTGCCGAAGGGAATGCATTTGAGTCTCTCAAGAAGACTTTCAGTAATAAGGACTTTCGCGTCTTCGTTGGATCTGATGTCTGTTACTGGGTTGGGATCACCATGTTCCAGACCGGACTTCTTCACTATGTAACCGTTCTTATGCAGTTAGATGAGAGCTGGTCCACCATCCTCTACATCGGTATGACCTTCTTCTCTGTATGCTGCTATGTCCCTGTAAATAAGCTCATGGGTAAGTTCCCCAAGAAGAGAATGGTCATCTTCGCATTCTGCGGTATGTCCCTTGTCTTCCTTATTACCGGACTTGCCGGAATTACACCGATTCCCGGAATCGTAAGTGGTGTATTGGTTATGATCTGTGCAGCACTTCCTA
>ONDO01000019.1 GCA_900316625.1 uncultured Lachnospiraceae bacterium
GCAGGCATTCCGTCTATCTTCTATGGGGATGAGTATGGCGTCTTCGGAGAGACGGAGAGCGAATACCGTAAGCCTATGCCCTGGACGGGAGGAGATGAAGAGGTCTATGCGGCCTATCGTTACTGGATTCATGAGAGAAGGGAACATCCCGCACTTTCCCGTGGTCGTTTCCGCATTTTGGAAGTTGATGAAGAGAAGGGAATCCTTCGTTTCTTACGCTATATTCCGGAAAACAGGGAACTGGACATGGAAGTGATTCTTGATTGCAAAAACCTTAAGTGTATGGTGAATGAAATTACACGATAGGCTCTATAGTTGAATCTTTGTGCATATTATGTGTAAATTTACTCAACTATCCTTTCAAATGATGAAAATTGTGATAGAATATGCGTCGGCATCCAGGAATGGCTGGGTGCCGATATTTTTGTATAAATGAGGATTAAGAAATGGATAAAAAAAGAAGTACCTTTACCAGTAAGCTTGGATACGTCCTGGCTGCAGCAGGAGCATCCGTAGGACTCGGTAATATATGGCGTTTCCCCTACCTGGCAGCAAAGTATGGCGGCGGAGTTTTCCTGCTGGTATATATCATCTTAGCCTGCACCTTCGGTTATGCTATGATCATGGCAGAGACATCCCTTGGACGTATGACAGCAAAGAGCCCGGTTGGTGCTTTCACAGCCAAGAAAGACAATAAGGCAACCCGCATCGGTGGCTGGCTGAACGCAATCATTCCCATCCTGATCGTGCCTTATTATTCCGTTATCGGCGGCTGGGTGATCAAGTATCTTGTGACCTACATCGTAAGCGGTAGTGAGCATCCCGCACAGGAAGATGCTTTTTCAAACTTCATTACCGGCTATGAGCCTCTGATCTGGTTTTTGGTATTCACCGTGATCGTAGCCGTTGTCATCTTCTTAGGCGTAAGAAGTGGTATCGAGTTAGTATCCCGCATCATGATGCCGATACTGGTTGTGCTCTCCTTTATCATTGCCATCTATTCCATGACCCGCCCGGGTGCAATGGCAGGTGTGAAGTATATGCTGGTTCCTAACTTCGCAAACTTCTCCTGGATGACAGTAGTTTCTGCGATGGGGCAGATGTTCTATTCCCTGTCTATCGCAATGGGTATTCTGATCACCTTCGGTTCTTATATGAAGAAGGAAGTCTCCATTGAAGAGTCTACCGATCAGGTCGAAGTATTCGATACTGCAATCGCAATCCTTGCCGGCCTTATGATCATCCCTGCTGTATTCGCCTTCTCCGGAGCAAAGGCAGGCGAGAACCTGAAGGCAGGTCCGTCTCTTATGTTCATCACCATGCCTCAGGTTTTCCATTCCATGAATGGTGGAAGATGGATCGGAATCGCATTCTTCCTATTGGTAATCTTTGCAGCACTGACGTCTGCGATTGCACTCTATGAGGCTGCAGTATCTACTTTCCAGGATCAGTTCCACTGGAAGAGAAGAACCTGCACCCTCATCATGTTTGTCATTGTAGTTGTTCTCGGAAGCCTGTCTGCTCTCGGATTCGGACCTCTGTCCGGTGTGACCATCATCGGAATGGATTTCCTGGACTTCTTTGATTTCCTGACCAATTCTGTTATGATGCCTATTGCAGCGTTTGCTACCTGCATCCTGGTTACCAAGGTTGTTGGAATAGATGCAATCGAGGAGGAAGTAACCCACAACGAAGGCAAGTTCCATCGTGAGAAGATCTTCCGCTTCATGATCAAGTGGCTTTGCCCGCTCATGACCATCATCATTCTGGTCTCCAGTGTCCTGAATGCTTTTGGCATCATCACCATGTAATGATTGCTGCACGGCAGTTTCCTATGCCTCTTCGTAAAGGAAGAGCAGGCGGGAATCTGCCGTGTTTCTTTTTTTGGCCTGCCCATAAGTCTCTTGTATGGGAATCGTAAGGAGTAATTCGATGGCAACTTATGAATATCCGGATTATTATGAGTCTTTTCACTGTATTGGCGGAATCTGTAAGGATAGCTGCTGCGCAGGCTGGGAAGTGGATGTGGATGATGATTCTGCTGAACTTTATAGCAATGTTCCTGCAGCGCTTCCTATGGGTGCTCGCTTCCGTAAGGAACTCTACAAGGATGCGGAAGGTTTCAAATTTCACCTGACGCATGACAAGCGTTGCCCTTTCCTGAATCGTGCGGATAATCTCTGCGATATCATCTCTGAGATGGGGGAGGGTGCACTCTGTGTCACCTGTACGGAGTATCCCAGATACTTCTGCGATGGTCCTGAATACGAGCAGGTGGATCTGACCCTGTCCTGTCCGGAGGCTGTTCGTATCTTCTATTCTTCAGAAGAACCCTTGACCTACGTACAGTATGAAGAGCCCCTGCACGATACGGATTGGGAAGAGGACCCCTTCGATGAGGAAGATGACTATTCGGATGGGACAGAAGAGGATTGGGATGACGCTGAGGAAGAGTTGGATGATGAGGAAGATGTGGTTGATGACGGATATAGCCAGGATACTGTCCTCAGTGCGGAACACTTCACGGATGCAGACAGAGAGCGACTTCGGAGGACATTAGACCTCCGAAATAATGCAATCCGCCTCCTGCAGGATCGTAGCAAGAGCCTTAAGGAGCGTTTCCTGGATGTGGAGGCACTCTATCCGGAAGTTTCTATTGGAAGTGACAGGAAACTGATGGATCTGCTTCTTCAGATGGAGGATGTGAATCCAAACTGGACGTCCATTAAGGCAAGACTGAATGAAGATCCCAAGAGGGCAGCATCATGTGTCGGTCCCTTTCTGGAGGCTGGCGGATCCGCCTTAGAGAACCGTATGGAGAGATTTGCCACCTATCTTGTGTATCGCTATACATTTGACCTCTATTACCATGGGGACGAGAAGCGCGTAATCCGTTTCGTTAAGAGATGCTACCGTATGCTGATGCTGATCCTGGGGGACTGGTGTGCAGAGCATCAGACGCCGGATATGCCGGTCGGGGATCTGGAAGACTGCACGCGCATCTTCTCCCGTCAGGTAGAGCATTCGAAGGGGAATATGGACCTTCTGATTAAGGAGTAAGTGGCACTTTTCAGAGAGCCTAAGTTGAAAATTCCTCACAAAGGTCTATAATATATACGTTGTTTTGCTTTCAGAAGATAGAATTATCTAACACTAGTCTGGGATTTTGATATGAAGAAATACAGAGAATTTATTGTAGTGCTTGTTATATTAATTGCATCCATTATCTGTGGCCTATATGTTCTGATGACTGCCATTCGCAATGGTGGGGATTTCTTCGGAAGACAGACGGAAGAGGTTACTACGGAGGCGACTACGGAGACGAAGACCAGGAAGAAAAAAGCTGTGGACCAGGCTTACGAAGATGAGACCATTGGTACCCTCCTGATCGGTGACAGCCGCTTCGTCGGTATGAACAAGGCGCTGGATGTCGAGAATGACAAGGATCGTCAGTGGCTGATTGCGAAGGTTGGCCAGGGACTGGGCTGGTTCCAGGATTCGGCACTTTCTTCTGTTCAGAAGATTCGTGATAAGAATACCGCTATCTCCAAGTGGAGATATGTCATCGGCCTTGGCGTTAACGATCTGAAGAATATCAATAATTACATCGATGAATATAAGGATCTGACCGAATCCGACGATCAGATTGAACTGATTCTTCTGTCTGTCAATCCGGTAGATGATGGGAATTCTTATGGTATCAGCAATGCGGATATCAAGTCCTTCAACAAGAAACTGAAGGAAGCCTGTGATGAGAATGGCTGGGCTTACATCGATACCTATAGCCAGCTTGTAGAGGATGGATATTCGACCGTAGATGGCCTTCATTATGAGAATGCAACCTATCTCAAGGTATATGACTATATCTTAGATGGACTTGCAGAACTCGGTGAAAGTACCGACGCAGAAGACTGATTGATGAAACGAAAGACACATGACTTTATACTGCGAAGAAAGCAAATGCTTTCTTCGTATTTTTTTGCCCGAAAACACTGTGAGACAAACGATTGGGAAGACAACCTATGTTGCCAGCTTGCACTTTAAGGAGCAGGGACAGACATTTGCACAAAAACTGAAAAGGGTGCTGAAAGCTGATTATTCAACGATGCTATAACACTTTTGATGTCGCAAATTGCGACATCAAAGTGAATAATACAAAAAGTACTGATCGTGGGGTAATCTATATCTTGAAAGGATATTTGAGGCATTATACAAGAAAAATCAAGAATATGTTGATGCATAAGAAGAACATGTGCGGTAAAATTAAAGATGAGACCGGCAGAGTGAATGAAACTCATGTCAGGATGGAGTCAGACACCACATATCGCACATGATATGTAAAGGAGATTAGGAGGGGTTAAATAATGGGATTGTTCGGTAAAAAGGCAGCAGTGAAGGAGCAGGAGACAGTTACCGCTGAAGAGGAAGTACGCAGCCTGAAGGAGAAGCTGCTTCCGCTTAGAGAACTGGGCAGAAGTGCCATTGAACAGAAGGATCGTTTACAGAATGAGGAGAAGGTCACCATCGAAGGAATTGATCGTGTTGGCGCTTCCTTTGAACTCGTAGAAGAGAAATATCAGGGAATCAGCGATTCTGTTACTGATTTCCGTACAGAATTCGATAATGCTCGTGAAGTTACCAATCATCTGGATGAGATCATCGCCAAGCTGAAGGAAACTGCAGATGAGTCTCATGCAGGCATGGAGCAGGTAGATCAGTCTTCCAAGTCCGTGTCCTCTACGATCGATGAGATGCAGGGCGTCTTCGATGAATTCCAGGCAAGTCTGGATGAGATTCGTCAGAAAGTTGCTCAGATCAATAATGTCGCAACCCAGACCAACCTTCTTGCACTGAATGCGTCTATCGAGGCTGCAAGAGCTGGTGATGCAGGACGCGGATTCGCAGTCGTTGCTACCCAGGTTAATGAACTGTCTCAGGAGATCAAGGAGATGGTCGTTGCCATTGACAGTGCGATGGAAGAGATGGAAGGCAAGAATCAGGAACTTCGTAACTCCCTCGATAATACCAAGGGTGCTATCGATGAGTCTCATGCATCCATCAGGCAGAGCCAGGAAGTCATCGCTACCATCAAGGATGTTGCTGATTCTGTAGCAGAAGAGAATGTTCAGATGAACGGTGTCTTCGAGAGTTGTGATCAGTCCATGGATTCCATCGCAGGTAATATTGAAGATTCTCAGCAGTACTTCACCAATGTTTCTGATGAAATCAACGATATGAAGGTGAAGATCAACCAGAAGGGATCCATGTTCGAGGATATGAATAATGTTCTGGGTCAGATCAATCCTCTGATCGATGAAGCCCTGAAATAAAGAACGAGATCGAAGAATCCTATATCGATACTTCAAAGAAAACGGCGGCCTTGCAATGTGAGGTCGCCGTTTTCTTGCCTTATCAAATATAAAGATCTTAGGTTTCAGTCCTGGTACTTAGGCGCTTCTTCCGTCATCCATGCGACGAGTTTGGACATCCCTTCATCTGAAAATTCGGCCCAGTGGGAAGTTTTCGGCTCTGTGGTGTGAGCGAAGGCATAGGGACCACGCCAGATGGTAGCCATAAGAAGTTTTATCATCTCGACAGGGGGCAGATCCTCTGAGGCGTCATCTGCGGAGGCAGCATCGCCTTCGCTTTCTTCACTGTCATCAAGGTCTTCTACAGTCTTAGGGACCACGATGCCGGTAATCGGATCATAGCTATCCTTAGGAACCTCGACGCGTTCGATACGAAAACGCATATTGCCTTCACTCCCGGTGTAGACTGCCTTCTTATAGAATTCCATGGACAGAAGATCCTTCTGAACGATCATACCGACTCCTTCGTCTTATAGCAGGTGAGATAGGAAACATCAATTATTATAATCGATGGGGAAGCCTTGTGGTATAATTTTGAGGTAGGTTTTTCAGGAATTAGAAAAGAGGAAGAAGCTATGCCGCAAGGTCAGCCAATGAACGGTGAGATCTACCGTCATTTTAAGAATAAGATGTATCAGATCGTGGCGATTGCAACCCATTCTGAGACACGTGAACCGCTGGTAATCTATCAGGCACTCTATGGAGATTACAGTGTATATGCCCGTCCTTATGAGATGTTCATTAGCGAGGTGGATCATGTGAAGTATCCGGATGTGCCAGGACGATATCGCTTCACTCTGGTAGATAAGAATACGCTTGCTCCGGCATGTCCTGCACAAGAGGCGGAAGCAGTGAGAAGAGCAGATACAGTTAGTTTTGTGTCGTCATCCAGGAATGTGGAAACTGATGTGGACAGAAGACCGGAAGTGACCCGGGAGCAGCCGGCTTCCCAGGAAGCAGATGGAGAGGATTTAAGCGGTGTAAGCCCTGATCTTCTCAATTTTCTGGATACAGACAGTTTCGCAGAGAAGTATAAGATCGTAGATGCAGCCCAGCGTGAACTCGACGATACCATTATCGACAGTATGGCAGCATCAATCGATCTGGTGATTCCGGATGGCCCGCTGGATCAGCGGATAGAACACCTGCTCTACGCAATCCGTAAGAGGATGGAATTCGATAACGACAGAATCCGTAGTAAATAAGATAAGTGACAGGTAGCTGTAAGAAAACACTTGGTTTTCTTATAGCTATTTTTATAAAGAATAATATCAGATGAGCCGATAAAAGAGATATAGCGGAATTATCACAATACATGGAGGTAAATGCGATGATCCCAATCTCTGGAACCGTGCGTAGCGCGGTCAATCTCAAGGCGGCCGAGAGTAAGTGGGCCAGCAGGAAGAAAACGAATCCCCTGTCCAGGCAGGAGATCAACAAAAGACAGGAATGGACCCGGGAAGACTGGATGAAGAACCGGTTCGAGACGGAACGAGAACAGGACAGAGAACAGAGCAAGATGCAGTCCATCCTGAATAAGATTATGAACGGGCAGGATCCAACGCCCGATGAACTCGATTATCTGCGAAGAGAGAATCCTCAGGCTTATGAATCCTACAAGAATTCCCTTCGGGAAAAGGAAGCATATGAGGAGAAACTTGAACACTGCAAGACGAAGGACGACGTCGATCAGGTGAGGACAGAGACCTTGCAGAGTTATTTTGCTACGCTTAAGAAAGCAGATAGCAATCCTAACCTTCCCATTAGTGCCAAGCTTGCAGCAGCCCAGGAGGCTCTTGCGAAAGCGAATAATCTTCAGGAAATAGATATCAGATTTCGCCAGAGTGCAGAATACCAAGCTATGCCTACGGATGAGGAAGTACGTGAAGCAGAGCGGGCTGAGAAGGAAGAGAAAGAAGCCGAACTCAGAGATGCTGCAGAGCCGATTGAGCCGGAAAAAGAGAATAAGGATACAGTTGGGTCGGAAAGCGAGATATCCGATAGGAACGAGCCGGAGACTGAGAAAACGGACGCTATTGATCCGGAGGCAATAGATCCGGGGATGATTACGTCAGAGCCAAGAGTTCCGGAGGATGTTAAGCCCATTCAGACAAAAGCAGAATCCTCAAATACGAAAGAAGTGAATATGAGAGGGAATACCAGCCAGGAAACTGACAAGCCACATCATATCCGGGATAAGAAAAAGCATGAGATCACACCGGAATCTCTGATCTTTCACGCTAAGAGTATTATTTTGGATCTAGAGGGGAGTGGTATCAAAACCGAATAATTCAAGCTTTATGCTGAATGAAATGTATCTTTTTGAAATGCTGCATGTCAAATGCAGCATTTTTTTATTGCAATAAGTTATCATATATGATAATCTAAAACATGTCGGGAGGACAAACGTCATGAAGAGACGATACCAGGACGGGACTGTGCCTCAGTCTGTCGGCCAGGTACGCCGCAACGTGGCATCCCAGATCAGAGAGGCCAGGAAGAGCCTCAACATTACACAGGAAGACCTTGCAAAACTGTCAGGTACACAGAAGTCGAACATCTCTCGTATGGAGAGTGGACGATATAATCCATCGCTGGATCTTATGGTGAAGGTAGCGGGAAGCCTGGGCAGGAAAGTATCCATCTCACTGGATGAACCGGGGAAGTAATTCCTGTACGGAGGAGACATTGTAGTTATCGATTCGTTGATATGGGGGAGAGTGCTTTGAAGAGGAAGCCACGACTTGCGAAAGATGTAAATCGTGATGTTGTTTTGTGCCGTACTTATAACAGAACGGCCGTCAGAACTGCGTGTGAGCTTCTGATGGAAGACAGTATCTCTTATTCTCAGCGGTGGATCCGCATTCCATTTTTCTTTCAAAAAGAATGTCACGGTGCAACAGAAGTGTGCGTTGTTTCTGTCAACCGTAACGATTACACCAGTGCGAGAAGAAGTATCTCCCGCCTGGATATGAGATATCGCAGAAGACTTGCTGTGAACTCTCTGTAAGGTAGAATTATGTCTTACAAATCTGATAAATATCAGTTTTATTATGCTTACTGCCCCCTATTGGTGTGTGCGCCGTGATGTCCCTCACGGCAAGTAGATGAAAAGAGCCGCGGAGTGCAACCGCGGCTCTTTTTCATTCTTGAAATCATGAAAGGTACTGATCAGAATTACTCTAAAACTTCAATTTCTTTGGGCATATGATTCAGGACTTCATGTCCGTCTTCTGTGATCAGTACGAGGTCTTCGATTCTTACACCGATCCGGCCCTTTGGATAATAGATTCCCGGTTCGATGGAATGTGTGATACCAGGGCATTCTCTATTCTGATTGGTCAGTGATACATCTCCATATTCGTGGTCTTCGATGCCGATGAAGTGACCTAGGCGATGGGTGAAATAAGGGCCGAAGCCAGCATCTGTGATGATATCTCTAGCACACTTGTCAATGTCAGAGATGATGATGCCGGGAGCACACATTTCTTCAGCTCTTTCGTTGGCTTCTTTTACCAGGTTATAGATTCTGGCCTGTAATTCGTCAGGTTCCTTTTTCCAGAAATAGGTTCTGGTCATATCAGAGCAATAATTCTCGTATACTCCACCGACATCGAAGAGGACACAGTCTCCTTCCTGAAGGATAGTATGATCCGGCATATGATGTGGATCTGCAGCATTCATGCCGAAGGCAACGATAGGATCGAAGGAATAGGCACTTGCACCATGAGACTTATAGATGGAGAGCATCTGCTCTGCTGCTTCAAGCTCTGTGATGCCTGTTTTTATCAGTTTCTTGAAGTCTTCCATGCATACGTCGTTGATGCGGGAAGACTCACGCATGATCTCTATCTCCAGTGCGTCCTTAATGGAACGTGTCTGATCGACAGCAGGAGATCCATTTGCATAGCCGCTTGCCAGCCCGGCTTCCATCATGGGAAGAAGGAATCGAGCGGGCAAAATCTTGTCAACGGCCAGTTTTTCCGAAGAATCTACAGCATGAGCAAGCAGGGGATAGATATTATCCGTATCGCTGTAGTAGACCTTGCGAAGGCCGATTTCTTCAGAAAATTGAAAGAGAGTATTGATAAAAAGGACGGATTCTCTGTCCTTACCCAGGTAGAGTCCTAGGAATCGTTCGCCGGGATGGATCCAGCGCCCGGTCAGATAGAAGATGGCAACGGGATCCGTGATCAGAATCTGGGAGAGTCCTTCCTTTTCAAGTTCCTGCATAATGCGATGGCTTCGCTCTTTATCTAACATAAGAAGTCCTTTCTAAGAGTGGTCTCTTTATGGCTGTGTCTATGCTCTTCCTTCCCGGGAGGGAATGGTTTCGTCGCATATTGTAACACTTGGGATGCGATTTTTGCCCGATTATTGTAAAATGAAATTCAATTTCGACAATGCAATGTGAGGATAGCTATGGAAAACGAGAACAAACCCCACAAGAGAAGAGTTCATTACAGCGGGAAATATCCCCGTAAGTTTGAAGAGAAATATAAGGAACAGAACCCTGAGAAGTATGCGGATGAGATCCGTCATGTGATCAGCAAGGGCAATACGCCTGCCGGAATGCATATCTCCATTATGGTGGATGAGATTCTGGAAGTCCTTGAGATTCATCCTGGGATGAAGGGGCTGGACTGCACCCTTGGTTACGGTGGTCATTCGACGGCTATGATCGAGAAACTGAGATCAAAGGATGGAGCCGGCTTCGAAGGTCATCTTACTTCCCTGGATATCGATCCCATCGAGATCGAGAAGACGACTAAGCGCATGCGAGACCGTGGATTTGATGAGAGTGTCTGGAATCCGCTTCATACCAACTTCCGCAATATCGACCAAGTGGCCAGAGAATTCGGTCCTTTCGATTTCGTGCTGGCAGATCTCGGCGTATCGTCGATGCAGATCGATGATCCGACGCGCGGCTTCTCCTGGAAGATGGATGGTCCTCTGGATCTGAGATTCGATCCGGAGAAGGGAGAGTCTGCGGCAGAGCGACTTCGTTCCCTCGACCGAGAGGAGATGGAAGGCCTCTTTATCGAGAATTCCGATGAAGTCTATGCGCATGATATCGCTATAGCAATCGATAAGGCCTTCCGCAGTGCTAAGAAGATCGAGACAACAACTGATCTTCGCCATCTGATCTCGACAGTCATTCTTGCGGAGAAGGATGTGAAGAAACTCTCCAAGGAGGAGCAGAAGGAAGCAGTGAAGAAGTCCTGCACCAGAGTTTTCCAGGCACTTCGTATCGATGTGAATCAGGAATTCGAAGTACTCTGCGAATTCTTAGAGAAATTGCCGAACGTTCTGTCGGAGAATGGCCGGGTTGCCATTCTTACCTTCCATTCCGGAGAAGATCGTCTCGTGAAGAAGATGTTTAAGGAACAGCTGAGGACCGGACTCTACTCGGAAGTGGCCCGCGATGTGATTCGTCCGTCCAGGGAAGAGTGCTTCCGCAATCCCAGAGCTCACTCAACCAAGCTGAGATGGGCCAGGAAGTAAGAGAGGAGCGGGCGTATGTATTACATGAAACCGGCATACTATGACCGTTTTGTCTGCACAGCGGATAAGTGCCATGACACCTGTTGTCAGGACTGGGAGATCATCATCGATGATGAATCCATGAAGCGTTATAAGAAGATGAAGGGCGAGATTGGCGAGCGTGTTCGAGCCGCTATCGGAAGGACGGAAGAGAAGGAACCCTGTTTCAGTGTACAGGGCGGCCATTGTGGCTTGCTGACAGAGGATGGACTCTGTTCCCTGCAGATGCAGGAAGGCGTAGAGGCTCTGTCTAAGATCTGTATCGCCTTCCCCCGCCACATCGAGGAATACGACGGTGTCCGCGAGTGGTCCGTGGATCCATCCTGTGAGGAAGCAGCCAGACTCATCCTGACTTCGGCAGATCAGTCCTTTATCGCCTGGGAAGACGAGAAGGGAGAAGAGGACATCGAATCCTATGATGACTTCGATTACTTCCTCTACTCTGAGATCGATCAGGCAAGAGAGGTCATCTTCGACCGGCTGATCGACTTAGATACTAAGAATCTGGAAGCCGGAATCCTTAGGCTTGCACATGAGTGGCAGGGAAATATAGACCGAGGGGAAGGAATTGTGCTCGCATCCGACGCAGGCACTCCCATAAGTTCTGTCGATGTCCTCTTAAGTTATGAGACAGAGAAGGAACTCTTCTCTCAGCTCTTTAGGCTCGAAGTACTTCGCCCGGGCTGGAGTGAGAGATTATCCAAGGCCTATCACAAGATCTTCGACAGTAAGGAATCCTATGAACATTACTGTGAAGGAATCGCGGAATGCCAGCAGTATGAGCGAAGACTGATTCGTTACATGATCTATGTCTACTTCTGTGGGGCGGCTTATGATATGCGGCTTTTCGCAAGAGCAGCGCTGGCTGTTTTCTACAGCAGATGGGCGATCATGCTCTACCTTACGGAGGAAGATGAGGTATTTTGTCTTGATGATCTGGTAAAGTCGGTTTATATTTTCACCAGAGAGGCAATACACTCAGATACGAACTTAGAGGCTCTGCTCAGTGAATTCGACGCACGCTGTCCCCTCGGGAAGTAGAGCGGGAGATGCTGAGCCGCGGCACCGGATGGAAGACAAGATCTGTCTCATCCGGGAAGCCGGCATAGGGAAGACAAGATCTGTCTGATCCGGGAAGCCGGCATAGGGAAGACAAGATCCGTCCGGTCCGGGAAGCCGGCATAGGGAAGACAAGATCTGTCCGGTCCGGGAAGCCGGCATAGGGAAGAGGAAAAAGAAATGGCACAGAAAAAGATTGCTCTTGTAAATGACATTACGGGATTTGGCAGGTGCTCCACTGCGGTGATGGCACCGGTGGTTTCGGCGATGAAGATTCAGGCAGTGGCTGTTCCGACCGCAATTCTGTCGACCCACACCCAGTTTCCGGTCTATTATTTCGATGATTATACGCCCAAGATGAGGGATTATATCCAGACCTATAAGGATCTGGATATATCCTTCGATGCGATCGCAACAGGATTCTTAGGCTCTGCTGAACAGGTGGATATCGTGACGGACTTCCTGCAGACCTTTACCAGGAACCGCCAATTCGTTCTGGTAGATCCTGTGATGGGAGACTATGGGAAGCTCTATAAGACCTATACTCCCAAGATGTGCGACAAGATGAAGAACCTGGTGCGCTATGCGGATATTCTGACCCCCAATCTCACCGAACTCTGCACACTGACAGATAGTGTCTACCGGGAGGATCTTTTGAGCTTTGACGAGTTGGAGAAGATGTGCCGAACCCTGTCGCAGAATGGTCCGAAGAACATTATCGTAACAGGACTGGCTCTCAATAAGAAACAGCTGGCCAACTTCATCTATGACAGGGATGAGGGCTACCAGATTGTTATGGTGGACAAGATTGGTGGCGACAGAAGTGGTACCGGAGACGTCATCTCTGCAGTGATCGCAGGTATGGTACTGAATGGTCACACGATCTACGATTCCGTGAAGAAGGCAGCAGAACTGGTTTCGAAGTGTATTCGTTACTGCGAAGAGAACCAGGTGCCGAATCACTATGGCCTCTGTGTGGAGATGTACCTGGAAGACCTGATAAAGGAAGCAGAATAGATAGGAGTCTCTTATGATCTTATATACCGTAACTGGCAAGGTTGGAACAGAAGGTTACCTGGATATCGCATTGAGCGGTGATCTTACGGGGAAGAATGTCTATGTCAATATGACCAATAAGTGCCCCTGCAGCTGTGTCTTCTGCCTGCGTCAAACCAAGAAGCTGGTGGAAGGCAATTCTCTCTGGCTGTCAGAAGGAGAGCCGAGCGTGGAAGAGGTTCTTGCACTCTTCGCGAAGTATGATCTGAATGTGATTAATGAATTGGTATTCTGTGGCTTTGGGGAACCCCTGGAGAGACTCGATGATGTATGTCTGGTTATCGATGCTCTGAAGAAGCAGTACCCGGATCTTAAGGTTCGTCTCAATACCATCGGTCTTGCAAACCTGATCTACGAGAGAGACATTACCCCGGAACTCGAGGGAAGGTTCGATACGGTCTCCATTTCCCTGAATTCGCCCGATCCGCAGGAGTTTCTCGATATTACGAGATCCCGCTTCGGCATCGGGTCCCAGGAGGCCATCAAGGATTTCGCTGTGAAGGCGAAGGCTTATGTGCCCCACGTTGTCATGACTGTTGTCGAGAAGGTGATGTCTGAGGAAAAGATAGAGCTCTGCCGTAAGATTACAGAAGATCTTGGGGTGGAACTTCGTGTTCGTCCTTTCGAGGAATGAGGGTGTAGTTATCGCCATCCACGGTGATCAGTCCATCCTTCTTCATAGATCTTAACTCTCTGCAAAGGGACGTACGGTTCACGTTTAGATAATGAGCAAATTCAGATTTGTTCAGAGGAACGTGGATGGTGCGTCCCTTTATTTTCATATTGTTGGAGGCGCCATACTCAGGATTCCCGCTTAACTGCAGGCGGAGATAGAAGATGATCTTATCACGGAGAGTATCCTGAAGATCATCAAGAATACCTATGAGTATCTGGATGCTTACCAGGATCGTGGAGCTGTCGAGAATAAGGAACACATTGGTTACATCGTTGATCGTACCGGATTCGAAGAGTTCCTCAAGTTCATTATGAAGGATGTCCACCTGAATCCTAAGGCTGAGATCAACGGCAGACCTTACTGGGGTGGCAAGCATTACGACACCACCAATGAGCTTCGCTCTTCCATGTATCGTTTCTCCGACCGCCCTCATGATGGATATACACCCATCCCCAGAGAAGATGCATAAGGAAGAATAGTTGATTGTGTGGCGAATATGCACCTATGTTTTGCTATGATTATTAACAGGAATGCTTCACGAATGTTAACTATTCTTGGTAGACTGAGTGGAGTTATTATTTATAATAATGTTAAAAATAAGAGCAAAGGTGGTATTATTATGAGAAGGAAATATCTTGATAATATACGGTGGGTTACAATATTAATTGTTATAATATATCATGTTATTTACATGTTTAATGGAGTGACGACATATGGTGTACTTGGGCCATTCAGCGAAGATCAGCCTCAGGATATTTTTCTATATATTGTTTATCCCTGGTTTATGTTTCTTCTGTTTGTCGTCTCGGGAATGGCTGCCCGTTTTGAATTAGATCATAAGGGGGAAAGTGGATTTATTCGCAATAGAACCAGAAAATATCTTGTGCCTTCCACAATAGGTCTTTTTGTGTTCTGGTGGATTCTAGGCTATTATAATATGCTTATAGGTGGAGCATTTGAGTCAATGGGAACTGTGCCTAAGCCTGTTTTATACCTGATCATGTGTATTAGCGGTATAGGACCTCTGTGGTATATCCAGATGCTGTGGTTATTTAGCCTTATTTTGATCTGGATCAGAAAAATAGAAAAAGACAGAGTATATAATCTAGCTGCAAAGACGAATGTTTTTATCATTGTATTACTTGGAATTGCTGTATATGGTGCGGCGCAGGTATTGAATACCCCCATTGTTGTCGTATATAGATTTGGAATCTATGGATTGGGATTTTTACTGGGATATTTTATCTTTTCACACGAAGAGGTAATGGAAAAATTAGAAAAATACTGGATGCTTTTTGGTTTACTGGCCCTTGCTTTCTGTATTTTGTTTCTCGTGTTTAACCTTGGGAAACCATATCCGGAACATGAAGTGCTCGATACATTTCTTTGTAATATGTATGCCTGGTTTGGAACGCTTGGCCTTCTTGCTTTTATGAAAAAATGGGGAGATTTTCATAATGGCTTTTCCGATTGGATGTGCAGGAAATCCTGGGGATTGTATGTTTTCCACTATTTAGGGATTGCGATCAGCAGCTGGTATATTAAAATGTATCTACCTCAGATGCCGGTGTTTTTCGTATATTTGTTGGTGTTGGTATCAGGAATTGCAGGAGCATTACTCTTATATGAGATCATAAGCCGTATTCCTGTTTTACGATGGTGTGTTTTAGGCATAAAACACAATAAATGAAGGGGTGAATAATAAAACGAGCTTTGCAGATAATTTGACAGAACTTAGAAAATATCATGATCTTTCCCAGGAAGAGCTGGCAGAGAAAATCGGAGTTTCCAGACAAACGCTGTCCAAATATGAGACCGGCGAATCTCTTCCGGACATTGAAAAAAGCAAGCTTCTGGCAGATGTGTTCGGGGTTAGTGTAGATGATCTGATATCTTATGATAAGAACCAGGAAGATCATCTGGGACTTGGAGTACCACCAAAGGGAAAACATATTTTTGGAATGGTAAAGGTAGGCGATAAAGGACAGATTGTAATTCCGGCGAAGGCTCGTAAGATATTTGATATTCATACAGGTGATAATCTTATTGTTTTAGGCGATGAGGGGCAGGGACTTGCCATTATCAAGGAAAAGGGCCTGCTTAGCCTGTTAAACAATGTGAGGAAGAAATAAGAGTATAAAATACCGGGATATTGGTAGGGTGAGTTCACTTGCAATCTTGTTGACCAAAGGGTTGTCAAAAATTGAATCACTTTTACAAGGATAAGGCATTATAAGTGAACTGCTTGTAATGCCTTTTTGATGGGATGATCAAATGATAGCCGGATTTTGGTATAAGAAACGATGGACAAGCGCAATCAGGTGCTGCCCGCCTGTACATTATTTCATGAGAGAATAGAGCTCATCTCTGTGAATCAGGATCGGGTGCAGGGTTCCGAAGAGCATGTAGTGCAATTGGGGATTTGCAGATACCATACTGCGGACACCATCTGCATAGACGGGATAGACCTCATCACCATCATTTCCAGCATCCAGGATATGTCTCTGGGAAGATTCCATGGAAGGATAGATCAAGAGAACATGATCCTTATTCTTCAGGGTCTCCATACGGTAATAGAGAGTATCATCTTCTGCAGGAATACGAGCTGCATAGGAAGGAAGAATGCTGGTTAAGAGGTTGTAACGCAGAGCATGCATGATACCGGTACGCAATGATTCGGTCTCTTCGGTTTTCTCACTCTCTTCGAGATCCAAAAGACATACGGCTGCGTCCACCAGTGCGGTCTGCCTTATATTTCTGAGGCGGAGCAGAGAGGACTTGGCGAAGCGGTAAGGCTGGTCGGGCTGAGAGATGATTCCGGCCTGGGCCTTGGAGAAGAGGTCGTAATCGGAGATGGTATCAAACTGCATGATATTCTCGGCGAAGTTCTGGTTCTTCGGAGTCTTGCGGCTGATGGTCATGCTGGCCCAGGCAGCGTTAGGGAAGTTCCCCTCGAGTCTGATGGATTCGATCAGGACGTAGCCTAAGTCCTTACGACCCTCGTAGTAGGCCTTCAGGGGGAAGGTCGGGGGAGTGAGGATGTTATAGCCGCGGATGATACCGCCCAGGATTTCGTGGTCTCCGAGAGGCCGACTCTCTGTGATGGTAAAGTAAAACATAGGATGGAATCCTTTCTTCTTTGAAAACGAACAGACACAGTTTAACATAGGAAGGGTATCGTGGTAAAATAATAGAAATGTACGCATATATCAGACTGAGAGAGGAAGTGCCAATGGGGTGCATCAGAGGGCTAAAATCATTCATTTCTATCATTATCTGTATCTCAATTGTCTTAATGCAACCTCTCTTCGTGCGGGCTGATGTCCCGGAAAGTGCAGATTCTGCGGTTGAGATTACAGAAGATACCGTTCTCGTCGGTTACTACGACAAATCCAAATTTCAGGAAGGTGCCAGAAAGGGCGCTGTCAAAAGTGGCTACGGCTATGAATATCTCCAGAAAATTGCATCCATTACAGGCTGGAACTATGGCTATGTCTATGGAACAAGAACAGAACTCCTCGAGAAGCTGAGGAAGGGCGAGATTGATGTTCTTGCCGGCATCGGCGAGCAGGACATCATGGCGGAAGATGAGGCGGGCTTCTTCTTACCGGATTATCCCATGGTCAGAGAAAACTATTACTTCTATGTCTCGAACAAGGAGAATCTAAGCACCCAGGATCTTCATGCCTTAGATGGCAGACGTATCGGCGCACCGGAAGGCGAGGCCGCGAATCTGACAAGAGCATGGCTTAATGAGCATGGGATTGAAGCGGTAGTCGTGGAATACAGCAATTCCTTCAATATCGAGCAGGCCTTCACCAACAAGACCGTTACGGCCGTTGTGGGAGAGCGACTCTCGATGCCCGGATGGACCGGCATTGTTCCCTTTCACAAGATCGGAACCGAAGATTTCTACCTTGCGGTGGCGGAGGACAGGGAAGATCTGCTGGAGGATCTGAATCGAAGCCTGACCTATATCGATGCATCGAATCCCGCCTATCTTAGCGATCTTACCGCCAAGTACATGGATGAAAATCCCTTGAACAAGTCCTTTACCATCCCTGAGGAGGAGTGGATTGCTTCGCATTCGACGCTCCGGGTCGGATACTTCAATAACTACCTGCCTTTTAGTGACACCGACAAGGATGGAGAGGTGACCGGTATCGTCAAGGACCTCATGCCGGAACTCCTGTCGAAGATTGGACTGCTCGGGAATCTTAAGATCGAGTATCAGGGATATGAGAGCGAGAAAGAGATGCTTAAGGATCTCACCGATGGTAAGATAGATACCGCATTCCCGATTTCCAATAATACCTGGTACATGGAGCAGTATGGTGTGCGATGCTCCCGTCCTATTGTCTCGACATCCATGAATCTGGTTTACTTAGACCGGGTGAACGATCGCACCACCAATTCTATTGCAGTGAATAAGAATAATGAGATTCTGACGGAATATGTCAGGAATCACTATCCAAGAGCCCGTATCTATGAATGTAATTCCACGATAGAATGTCTCGATGCAGTGCGTGATAAGAATGCCAGATGTACTATCGTTAACGGAATGCGAACCAGTGGATATCTGGATTCTTCACAGTATCGTATGCTCTCAGCTGTCGCCTTGTCCGATTCAAGTGTTCGTTGCCTGGGCGTGGCCAATGACAATACTCCGCTCCTTATGATCCTAGATCGTGGCCTGGGAAGCATAAGCGATGATTTCGCCGTTACAGCATCTTATGCTTATGTAGGAGAATACTTAGATTACAGCCTGGAAGATTTTATACAGGCACATTTTCTGGGAGTCTTAACCCTGGCCATTCTGATCGCAGTCGTACTGATTGGAATGCTCGCGATTATTATCTATAAGAATCGATATCAGAGAGCACAGGACCGTCTGATGCGTATGGACGCCATGACGGGCCTGTTCAATCGTCGCGCCTACGAAGAAGAACTGAAGTCCTTAGAGAAGGCCATTCCACATAACTTAGTCTATCTCTGTGCCGATGTGAATGGACTCAAGACTGCAAATGACACCCTGGGACACGATGCCGGAGACGAACTGATTCGTGGTGCGGCAATCTGCATCAAGAGTATTATGGGAAAGTATGGTAAAGTGTATCGTATAGGTGGTGATGAATACGCAGCCATCCTGTATGTGACACCTGAGGAGTTTTCAGCCCTTCGGGCAAATGTAGAACGTTCTATCGAAGAATGGCACGGCAATAAATGTGAAACTCTGTCCATATCTATAGGCTATGTAATTGCATCAGAACATCCGGAGATGAATATCCATGAGATCTCCGTCCTTACGGATCAGAAGATGTATGAAGCAAAGGCTCTGTATTATCAGAGGACGGGCATCGACAGAAGGAAAGCTTAATGCTTTTTCCTGCTAAGGGAGTGGCTTGGACAGAACTTCTTCTCACGTATTTAAGAAATAGTTAGGACAGGAAAATGAAGAATCGAAACAGAAAAACGATGCTGGGTATTCTTGCCCTTGTCGTGCTTGTTCTCGTGGCCTTTCTTGTGATCAATACAAGAAGCCGGAAGAGAAGTGAGGATAAGGATGCTGAAGTAATTACAAAAGACGTGGCCATGCCGACGGAAACAGATCGTAATGATGCAACTTACGATGAGGAGAAGGCCGATGCGAAAGACACGGATGGGGCTCTTCAGAAGGCAGAACAGGATGCAGACTCCATAGATCCTGTATCCGAATGGACAACAGATACCGTGAATCTCAGAGCAGATGCCACGACGGATGCAGAAGTACTTGCCAAGCTGAGCCGAAGAAAAGAAGTACAGAAGATTGGTGAGAAGGGAGACTGGACCAAGGTCACAGTAGATGACAAGACTGGTTTCGTGAAGAGTGAATACCTGACGGCAGAAGAGCCCAAGAAGGGCAGTGGCGTTGTAGTCATAGATCCCGGTCACCAGGGCTCCGGCAACAGTGCAACAGAGCCGCTTGGTCCCGGTAGTGGAACCATGAAAGCCAAGGTGGCAGGTGGAACCAGAGGAACGACAACCGGCGTTCCGGAATACCAGCTGACCATGGATATCGGATTGAAACTTCGTACGGAACTCGAGAATCGCGGCTACACCGTATATCTGACCCGTGAATCGAATGATGTTAACATCTCAAATGCAGAACGTGCCCAGTATGCGACCCGGATGGGGGCGGATATCTATCTAAGACTGCACGCAGATGGCGCTGCAAGTTCCGGAGCCTCTGGAGTAAGTGTTCTCTGCCCTTCCGCATCGAATGCCTGGGTAGGAGGTCTTGCGGGACAGAGCCAGACCCTGTCACAGGACGTATTGAGTGAATATGTCGCTGCTACCGGTATGAGTAATCGAGGAATCTCGATTCGCGATGATATGACCGGATTCAACTGGGCAACGGTACCTATGACCCTGATCGAGATGGGATTCATGACCAATCCTTCTGACGATACGAATATGCAGGATCCTGCCTTCCAGGACCGTATGGTTCAGGGAATGGCCAATGGTATTGACGACTACTTTTCGGGAGCGAATTAAGAGTCATATAATAACAAGTGGAGTTTATATGAGATTTGTAATACAGGTGGTGTCCCACGCCGATGTGGTGATCGAGGGACAGGTACATGGACAGATAGGCAGAGGTTTCATGGTTCTGATCGGTGTCGGTCAGGAAGACAATGAAGCCATCGCAGATAAGATGGTGCAGAAGATGTTGGGCCTTCGCATCTTCCCGGATGAGAATGGGAAGACCAATCTCTCGCTTAAGGACGTCGGAGGAGAACTCCTTCTGGTATCGCAGTTTACCCTCTATGCAGACTGCAAGAAGGGAAACCGTCCTTCCTTTACCAAGGCAGGCGCACCAGACGATGCCAAGTGCCTCTATGAATATGTGGTGGATCGATGCAGGGAATCTGTAGAAAAGGTCGACACCGGAGAATTCGGAGCCGATATGAAGGTCAGTCTCACAAATGAAGGGCCTTTCACCATAATTCTGGATTCCGATTTTCTCTGACGGAAGATAAGACCAGTGCAATTCAGTAGGATATAGAAATTTTAGATTTTGCGGAAGCTATCTGTGTTAGTATGGAACAAGATCTTTTAGACTCGCATGGACAGATTTTCGAAGAGAGATAATGGGTAAGATGCATATTCAGGAATATGGAGACCCGAAGGCATCCATCGTATTGATCCAGATGGTGGATGACCATGACCTGGAACTCATGGAAAAGGAAGTCGCAGCGATAGAGGCAACGACTTCCTTTCCTTTTCGGTTGATTACAATCAAAGTGAATCACTGGAATGATGACCTGTCCCCCTGGGGATGCCAGCCTGTTTTTGGCAATGTTCCATTTGCAGGTAAGGCAGAGAAAACCATGCAGGAAGTTCTCTTGCTCACGGAGAACAAGGATAAGACCTATTTGATCGGTGGCTATTCCTTATCGGGACTCTTCGCCCTGTGGATAGCAGGCAGGACGGACCGCTTTGTCGGAGTCGCTGCGGCATCCCCTTCCATATGGTTTCCGGATTTTATCCCCTATATGAGGGAGAATCCTCTGAGGGCAGAACATATCTATCTCAGCTTAGGAGACCGGGAAGAGAGAAGTAAGAATCCCCTCATGTCCAAGGTGGCTCTTAGAATCCGGGAAGCAGAAGTGCTGCTACAGGAAGAAGGGAAGAACTGTATCTTAGAATGGAATGAGGGAAACCACTTTAAGAATCCAGATCTTCGGACCGCAAGAGCCTTTGCCTGGACGATTGAGGAAACACAGAAGAAAGAAAAGTAAGCATGATTCAGGATATCTATCCGAGTATTTTCAAAAATGAATATCAGAACCGCCCTTATCAGGAGGGAGATTCTATTCTCGTCTTTAACGAAGCAGGAGAAGTCCTGGTTCGTAATGCAATGGAGCATTTTGGTCAAGAGAGTTTGCTGAAGAAGAGTGATCTTCCCCAGATGGCCCTTACGGATCATCTTGAATATCTCTTTGCTATTGACGAGAGGTCCTATTATCTACTATGGAAGATGGATCTTCTGATCCCAGATGGCTTCTCCTACCGGTCCATTCGAGAATTAAGAGACCACTGCTCGGGGACAGAAGTTTTCGCAATTTTCACTGCATATCACTTATGGAAGTGGTATAGTGATAATCAATTCTGTGGCAAATGTGGGGCAGGCCTTACATTTGACCGAAGGGAAAGAGCACTGAGATGCCCGAAGTGTGGGCAGGTGATCTACCCCAGAATCAATCCCGCGGTAATCGTTGGCGTGATCAAGGGAGATTCGATCCTCATCACCCGCTATCGGACAGGATATGCTCATAATGCCCTGATTGCCGGATTTACAGAGATCGGAGAGACCTTAGAAGAAACGGTTGCCCGTGAAGTGATGGAGGAAACCGGGATTCGGGTGAAGAATATCACTTACTACAAGTCCCAACCCTGGGGAATGGCTCAGGATATTCTGGTTGGATACTTCTGCGAAGCAGATGGTGACGAAGAGATCCATATGGATGCGGATGAACTGAAATCCGCGGAGTGGGTGAAGAGAGAAGATATTCTGCTACAGCCGACGAGTGCAAGCCTGACGAACGAGATGATGAAGATGTTCAGGGATGGTATGATTCGTGCAGATGAGTTATAAAATGCGGCTTAAAACCCACGGGCTTGCCTGTGGGAGTCGTCAGAAGTAGCACGAACACAGGAAAAGGAAGGAAAAAAGATGCAACAGATTGAGATTAAGAGTGGAAGACTGTTTTTCGATGGATGCGATACCGTAGAACTTGCAAGAGAGTACGGAAGCCCCATCTATGTCATGTCTTATAATGCGATCATGGATCGCTTAAATGAGTTAAAGGAAGAATTCACGGGCAAGTATCCGAATACCCGTGTTGCTTATGCATCAAAGGCATTCTGTACGGTTGGAATGTATGAGATTCTGAAGAAGGCTGGGGCTTGTATCGATGTTGTCTCCGGTGGAGAACTCTACGCAGCCGAGAAGGCAGGGTTCCCGGCAGAACATGTAGAATTCAACGGCAATAACAAGCTGCCCTCTGAGATTGACCAGGCAGTATCCTATGGTGTTGGCAGAATCATCGTCGATGGTCTGAATGAACTTGCACTCATCGAAGATGCCTGCAAGCGTTATGACAAGAAGATGAACATCATGCTTCGTATCACACCTGGTGTTGCTGCAAGCACCCATGATTTCATCGTGACCGGTAAGAAGGATTCCAAGTTCGGTATTCCTCTGGAAGAGGATATCTTCCTTCCTATCGTGAAGCAGATTGTAGAGTCTGATTATCTGAACTTTACCGGCCTTCATATGCATATCGGTTCCCAGCTCTTCGAGAATGACGCATATCTTAAGGCTCTGAACATTCTGATGGATTGGGCAGCTCGCATTAAGACGGAATTCAATGCGGATGTGAAGGAAGTGAACTTCGGAGGTGGTTATGGTGTTACCTACACCGATGAAAAGAGACCTCCCTACTCCTTCTTCATGGATCCTATGATGGAAGTCCTTCAGAAGAGGGCAGAAGAGATCGGAATCGAGCGCCCGGCAGCGGTTATCGAACCTGGAAGATCCATTGTTGCAGAGGCTGGACTTACCCTCTACACGGTTGGCCAGATTAAGGACATTCCTGGAATCCGTAAGTATGTCTCCATCGATGGTGGAATGGGTGATAATATTCGAGTTGCTCTCTATCAGGCTGAGTATGCAGGAATCCTTGCCAATAAGGCAGAGGAAGAAGCAGATGAAGTGGTTACCGTCTGTGGTAAGTGCTGTGAGTCCGGCGATATTCTGATGAGGGATACGAAACTGCCAAAGTCTGTCGAAGCTGGAGATATTCTTGCCATGTATTCTACTGGTGCTTATGGCTATTCCATGGCATCAAATTACAATAACAATCCGATTCCCGGTGTTGTTCTGGTAAGAGATGGTAAGAGTGCATGGATGGTTAAGCCTCAGACCTACGAACAGATCCTGCAGAATAATGTAGTACCGGATTTTATCTGATTTTCGGACTTTTTCGGACTTTGCCCAAAAAAAGACTTACACTGGAAGAAGATTTATGATAAAATTTCGAACCAGACCTTCCTCATTGCTCTGAGGGAACTTCCCATCATGGTCCCCATCGCATTTGTCCTGGAGTTTTTCATCGTAGGTAAGATTGCCGGAATGCTTGCCTTCAAAGTAATGCGTCCCACCGACAGACCTCAGTTCATCATTTATGCAATCTCCATCTGCATCTGCTGTATCATGTGCCCGACCATGAGCCTGATCGCAATGTTCCTCTTCAAGGATAACCATAGCTTTGGTACCTGGATCCAGACCTGGGGTATGAACTTCCCCATGGCAATCTTATACCAGCTCTTCTGCTGCGGACCTTTCGTAAGACTGATCTTCTGTACCATCTTCAGACGGAAGAAGATGGAGGAGTGATTCCTTGTATGAATTGCCAGATGGAAAACTATTGAAAATCAGATAGAATAGAAGGGCGAATTAAGTATCAGGCTTAGTTCGCCCATCTTTGTTTTGTAGCATATAGAAAAGGAAATTACGATGAAACTTATCTCTTGGAATATCGATTCACTGAATGCAGCGCTGACATCCGAATCCCACAGAGCCCAGCTCTCCAGAAATGTGCTGGAAACCCTGAAGAATGAAGATGCAGATGTTGTTGCAATTCAGGAGACCAAGCTTCCTGCTACCGGCCCCTCTAAGAAGCATATGGAAGAACTGGCAAAGTACTTCCCAGGTTATCACTGTGAGTGGGTAAGTTCTGAACCACCTGCAAGAAAAGGCTATGCTGGTACCATGGTCCTTTATAAGGAGGGAATGCAGGCCGAGAAGTCTGTACCTTCAATCGGTGCACCGGATACTATGGATCAGGAAGGACGCCTTCTTACCATTGAGTTCGACGACTTTTATTTTGTAAATGTCTATACCCCCAATGCAGGCGACGGTCTGAAGAGACTGCCGGAGAGACAGGAGTGGGATAAGCTCTATGCAGACTATCTGTCAGAACTGGACCAGAAGAAACCAGTCATCGCCTGTGGTGACTATAATGTGGCCCATAGGGAAATCGATCTTGCCAATCCTGCCAGCAATCATATGTCTGCCGGATTTACAGATGAAGAGAGAGAAGGATTTACCAATCTCCTGGCAAAGGGATTCGTAGATACCTTCCGTCTGATTCATGGTGATGTGAAGGAGGTCTACTCCTGGTGGGGACAGCGCATCAAGACCAGTAAGATCAATAACTCAGGCTGGAGAATTGACTATTTCCTGGTAAGTGACCGTATCAAGGAAGCGGTGACGAAATCTGAGATGATCGATTCCGGTGAACGTCAGGATCATACACCGATTCTTCTGGAAGTGAACCTCTAAGATGAAGAAGGCGTATTTTGGCGTTGGTGAAGGCACTGAAGATTCTGCCAGAGACCTGCGTCATCCACCGTATGACGGGGGATGGACCACGTGCACTCCTCATCGAACCCACGTGGAGTACGGATATGAAACGGGTTCTGAATATGCTGAACCAGAAGATATCTGACAGTTTATAAAATAATTATTAAGAATCTTCGGGAAATCTTGTCTGAATAGGAATTCGTGCTAATATCACATTAACGAGAGGCATGACGAGACGTGAATTGGTCCTGGAGTTAGAGTGATGAAAAAGACAAATCAGATTTTTAGAGGAAGAATATCATATGACCCCCTGGGAATTCATTAAGGAGGACGGCTGGCTGGTGACTCTGGTTTTCCTGGCCTTTGGTCTGCTAATCCTCGTCTTCTTCTATGTAGAGATGATGAAGGATAAGAAGTGCCAGGAAGAGGAGAAGAGACAGAGAGCGGAGAAGGCAGATCGAGATGCCATCGTGGATTCCCTCGTTAGTATCTACTTCACGGCGCTTGAAATCACTCTTAGCACCGGAATGGTGAAGGTAATTCTAATTCCTGAATTCTTAAAGAAACGTTTTAATGTTAACGATGCTAGTTATGAAGCAGTAAAGGAAAACTTCATTGAGAATTTCGTTACGGATGGTGATAAGGAAAATGTTCGAGAATTCCTGGATTATGATTCACTGATTGAGAACATCAAGACACAAGGCTATCAGCAGAAGAGCTATCTGGGGATTACCCTGGGCTGGTGTCGTATTACCGTGGTGCCGGTTAAGAATAAGGAGACTGGTGAGATCGAGAAGATGGTACTTGCAATAGCAAGTATCGATGAAGAGAAGAAGCGCGAAGAGAAGCTGAAGTATCGCGCAGAACATGATCATCTGACCGGTGCACTCAATCGTACCGCTTATAGTCGTCTGGAGAAGGAATACTCTAAGAACGTTGGGCCGATGGCAGTCATGATCATGGATATCGATAATTTCAAAACGGTCAATGACACCTATGGTCATAATGTCGGTGACGATGTTCTGAAGGAAGTGGCTACGCTCCTGCAGAACAGTTTCCGCAAGACGGATTATGTGATTCGTTACGGTGGTGATGAGTTCGTTATCCTCTTCCCCGAATTCGATCAGGGATTCGAGGAACGCATTGTGGGTAAGGTGAAGAATATCAATGAAGTACTGCAGCATCCGACCAAGGATGGTATTCCTCCGGTTACAGTAAGTGCAGGTATTCGAACCTTTGAAGGCTCCTATAATGATGTACTCCTTAAACAGGCAGATATTGCACTCTACTACACCAAGCAACATGGCCGTGATGGTTGTACCGTATATCAGTCATTTTTGACACCGGCAGAAGATTAACTGTAGGGAGAAGATGTTGTACAATAGATGCAGAAACTATAGCGAAAGGACTTACCTATGAACAAAAATATTATTTCTGCAGTTGTAAGTGGCGGACTCTTCCTGCTCCTCATCTTGTTGGTGAGCTTTGTGGATGTACAGACAGTTCCCGCAACCGGTATGGAGATGGGATTATCCCACATTAATTTCGCGTTTTCGAATCTGATCGGTGTGAATCCTCTGCTCTATAAGTTGACGACAGTACTTGGCATCTTCCTGATCCTCGTGGTCGTATGGTTTGGACTGAAGGGACTGATGCAGCTCATTCATAGGAAGAGCCTCTTAAAGGTGGACCGGGAGATCCTGACCCTGGGTGGTCTCTATGTAGTACTTGCCCTTGTTTATGTATTCTTCGAGAAGGTTATCATTAATTACAGACCCATTATCATGGAAGGTGAGACGGAGGCAGAAGCTTCCTTCCCTTCTTCCCATACCATGCTGGTATGTGTTGTTATGGGCTCTGCAATCATGCTTCTCGGACGTTATATTAAGGATGAGAAGACCCGCCGGGTTCTGAAGATTGTCTTCTATCTTGTGATTGCAGTGACTGTACTTGGACGTCTCTTCTCTGGTGTTCACTGGCTGACCGATATCTTAGGCGGTGTGCTGATCAGTATCTGTCTTCTGTCTATTTTTGCTATCCTTCTTCCGAAGAGAGAGGATCAATCTGTCCGCTATCAATTCTCAGGAAATCTTAAATGAGATGATCGGAATCAGCGACGCCATGAATCTTGACATACTCCCACGTCTAAAGTCGTGGGATTCTTTAGATTTACTTAACATCACCGCAGTCTTATAGGAGGGGTATAGTTAAGCCTTTCAAGATTTAACGTCTATTGGATTTCAATACCCACATACCTACTTTCCAGACGAAAGGTTTATGTCTGAACCTTTATATTTCGTTTTTAGAATCCAAAACACTGTTTCATTGATATATTGTTTGTTTTCATTTCAGTGATAAGATGATCTTGCAGTTCTAAAAATCTATTGAATCCATGTATACATTTA
>ONDO01000011.1 GCA_900316625.1 uncultured Lachnospiraceae bacterium
CTATCTATGGTAATATATATACATTGCCTTGATAGGGCTATTTTTTATGTGTGGCACTCGATGGCATTCGTTGTGGCACTCGTTTATTACATCCGTTTATTAAATCCCATAAATACGTGGGTTCACAAAGGAGAAATACAAAAATGAAACTAGGTATCGTCGGCCTTCCGAACGTAGGAAAGAGTACACTTTTTAACTCTCTTACCAAGGCGGGTGCACTTGCAGCAAACTATCCCTTCGCAACCATCGATCCAAACGTTGGTGTCGTAACCGTTCCTGATGAGCGTGTTAAGGTGCTCGCTGAGATGCATCACTCCAAGAAGGTGGTTCCTGCAGTTGTTGAATTCGTAGACATCGCAGGACTTGTTAAGGGTGCATCCAAGGGTGAAGGTCTGGGGAACCAGTTCCTTGCAAATATTCGTGAATGCGATGCAATTGTTCATGTTGTACGTTGCTTTGAAGATGCAAATATAGTGCATGTCGATGGTTCCATCGATGCCCTTCGTGATATCGAGACCATTAATCTCGAGCTGCTCTTCTCTGATATGGAGATCTTAGAGCGTCGTTACGCTAAGACCAAGAAGCAGTCCATGCAGGACAAGTCCCTGAAGAAGGAAGTCGATATGTTAGAGCGTCTTCGCCCCTGGCTGGAGGATGGCCATCTGGCAAAGACTTTCGAGTGCAAGGATGAGGAAGAGGAAGCAATCTTCAAGGGCTACTGCCTGCTTACCGCTAAGCCTGTAATCTACGCTGCAAATGTTGCAGAAGATGACCTTGCAGATGATGGTGCTTCTAATGTAAATGTACAGAAGGTTCGTGAGTACGCAGACAAGGAAGGTTCTGGTGTATACGTCGTATCCGCTCAGATCGAGCAGGAGATCTCCGAGCTTTCCGATGAAGAGAAGACCGAGTTCCTGGAAGCCATGGGCCTTTCTGAGTCCGGTCTTGATAAGATGATCAAGGCATCCTATGAACTTCTTGGCCTGATCTCTTTCCTTACCACCGGTGAGGATGAGACTCGTGCATGGACCATCAAGAAGGGCACCAAGGCTCCTCAGGCTGCAGGTAAGATCCATAGTGATTTCGAGCGTGGTTTCATTGCGGCAGAAGTAGCAGCTTATGATGATCTGGTTCGCCTTGGTTCTCATCAGGCACTGAAGGAGAATGGACTTCTTCGTGTTGAGGGTAAGGAATATGTTGTTAAGGACGGAGATATCATCAACTTCCGTTTCAATGTCTGATCTGAAAATGACGATATATTTCGGATGACGGCATAATAGTCAACAGATGGCGTAAGAACTGTCTGATGGGTGGCTCTACATTTATATAATCTAAACTCGCTCCCGTGGTGCTTCAGCAGGTTGGCTGAAGTGGCACGGGAGTTTTTTTGCGTATTTTTCAGTCGTTTATTGACTATTATTTTACACTTGATGCGTTCCTGAAATCTGGACGGACCAAAGTATGTTAAATAATGCACAATTGCCTTGCATATGCGAAAATAGGGTGATATTATAATTTCATCGTGGTAATACCACGATGTGAACAAACCACAGAGAGGGTTTGTATTGGAGTGATAGAGTGAATAAACTCTATGTGTTAAGAAAGAAAGGCATACAAATGGCAGTTAAGGGAGATCCTCATTATCCTCTTCGTCCGGATTACGCTGATGTATCCGAACCCATGAGAGAACCGATCGTTAAGCTCGGAAAACTCATCACGGACAGAATTCCTATTAAGCTTGGTAAGCAGAAGATCACCAAGGATGATCCTGAGTATTGGGCAGTAGCTCGTCTCTGCACCGATGAAGAAGCTGAACTTGTTCTTAAGGTATTTAAGAAGATTCGTCAGCCTAAGACTTTCGCTGAGATTCAGAAGATCTCCGGTGTAGAAGAGGGCAAGCTTCAGAAGATGCTGGATCATATGTCCTGGACCGGCCTTCTTGAGTGGAACTATGAGAACGATGCTCATGAGAAGCAGTATGTTCTTCCCATGTTCGTTCCCGGATCCGGTGAGTTCTCTAACATGAACAAGGATCTGATCGATGAGCATCCTGAACTTGGTTACTTCTTCGAGCATATGACTCGTCTCCCTTTGGAGAAGGTTACCAAGATCGTTCCTCCCGGAGGAGCTGGTATCGGTATGCACGTTATCCCCGTTGAGCATGCAATTGAGATGAATAACGAGGCAATCGGTGTTGAGAAGATCTCTCACTGGCTGGATAAGTATGATGGAAAATATGCAAAGAGCCCTTGCTCCTGCCGTCGTTCCCGTAAGACCTATGATGAAGGTTGCGGTGATGTTGAAGATGGTTGGTGTATCGCAGTAGGCGACATGGCTGATTATGTCGTTGAGACCAACAAGGGTGGTGAATATATCACCAGAGAAGAGGCTCTTGATATCTTCAAGAGAGCAGAAGAGAATGGTTTCGTTCATCAGATCACCAATATCGATGGTGAGAACAAGATCTTCGCTATCTGTAACTGTAATGTTAATGTATGTTACGCACTTCGTACCTCCCTCCTCTTCAACACCCCGAACCTTTCCCGTTCTGCATATGTGGCAGAAGTTGATAAGGACAAGTGTGTTGCTTGCGGACGTTGCGTAGAGTTCTGCCCTGCAGGTGCTGTTAAGCTTGGCCAGAAGCTCTGCAAGAAGGATGGTACTGAGGTTCAGTATCCTAAGCATGAACTTCCTTCCGATGCTACTCATGAGTGGTCTGAGGCTGACTGGGATTGGGATTACAGAGACAACAACCGTATCGAGGCTTATCGTACCGGTACTGCTCCTTGTAAGACTGCATGTCCTGCACACATTGCAATTCAGGGTTACCTGAAGATGGCAGCAGAAGGCAGATATACCGAGGCGCTGGCTCTGATTAAGAAGAACAATCCTCTTCCTGCAGTTTGCGGACATATCTGTAACCGTCGTTGTGAAGATGCTTGTACCCGTGGTACCATCGACGAAGCAATCGCAATCGACGAAGTGAAGAAGTTCATCGCTATGCATGATCTGAACGCAGAGACCCGTTACATCCCTAAGAAGGTTATTCCCAGAGTTGACGGTGACTTCTCTGCAGATAAGGTAGCTATCATCGGTGGTGGTCCTGCAGGTCTCTCCTGTGCTTACTACCTCGCTGAAAAGGGTTACACCCCTACCGTATTCGAGAAGAACGAGCGTTGTGGTGGTATGCTAGTTTACGGTATTCCTTCCTTCAAGCTGGAGAAGAATGTTGTTCAGGCTGAAATCGATGTTATGAAGGAAATGGGCGTTGAGTTCAAGACCGGCGTTGAAGTTGGTAAGGACATCACCCTTGATGAGCTTCGTGCTCAGGGCTACAAGGCATTCTATATCGCAATCGGTTGCCAGGGCGGTCGTAAGATCGGTGTTCCCGGCGAAGAAGGCGAAGGCGTTGTATCCGCAGTTGACTTCCTTCGTGAAGTGAATGCAAACGAAAAGTATGATATCAAGGGCGACGTAGTAGTTGTCGGTGGTGGTAACGTAGCAATCGACTGCTCCAGAGATGCAGTTCGTGTTGGTGCAGGCCATGTAACCCAGGTATGCCTCGAGACCCGTGACATCATGCCTGCATCTGATAACGAAATCGCTGAAGCTGAGGAAGATGGCGTTTTGATCAAGTGCGGATGGGGTCCTAAGGAAATCCTTCGCGATGAAAAGGGTAACGTTAAGGGTATCACCTTCAAGAAGTGCCTTGCTGTTAAGGATGAGACCGGACGTTTCAATCCTCAGTATGATGAGAACGACACCATCACCATCGACTGCGCACACGTAGTTCTTGCAGTTGGTCAGTCAATCGTTTGGGGCGACCTTCTCAATGGTTCCAAGGTTGAACTCGGCCGTGGTAACGGTGCTGTAGCTGATCCTAAGACCTATCAGACCGCACAGCCCGATATCTTCGTCGGTGGTGATGTTTACACCGGACCTAAGTTCGCTATCGATGCAATCGCAGCAGGTAAGGAAGGCGCAATCTCTATCCATAGATTCGTACAGCCTCATACCTCTCTGACCATCGGACGTAACCAGAACGATTATGTTGAACTCAATAAGGACGATATCCTTGTAGAGTCCTACGATAACTCCAAGCGTCAGATTCCTGCGAAGAAGGATTCCGATAAGATGTCCTTCAGAGATTACCAGGAAGTATTCACTGAAGCTCAGGTTAAGAAGGAAGCGGCTCGCTGCCTCTCCTGCGGACGTTCCGTAGTTGATGAGAACCATTGCATCGGTTGTGGTGTCTGCACCACCAAGTGTGAGTTCGACGCAATTCACCTGAAGAGAGTCCATCCTGAGTGCTCCGTAATGCGTAAGTCTGAGGACAAGATGAAGTACATCCTTCCTTATGCACTGAAGCAGGAACTTAGAATTAAGTTCGGCGGCAAGAAAAATAAGTAATTCTACTTAAGAAGTTTTAGCGGACCCCTGCAGATTCTGCAGGGGTCTGTAAGAAAAGGAATCAGTATGCACGAATTAGGTGTTACATTCAAGGTGATTGAGAACCTTGAAGCTGTTGCAAAAGAGAATCATCTCGAGCACATCTCCAGATGTACTCTGAGACTAGGAGAAGTATCTACGGTTATCCCCAAGCTCCTTCTCGATTGCTGGGACTGGGCTATCAAGAAGCATCCGGTTGTTGCCGACTGCGAACTGGTAGTTGAGCAGATTCCCGCCCTTACGTATTGTGAGGATTGCGGTAAGACCTATTCTACTGTCCAGAGTGGTAAGATCTGTCCCCATTGTGGCAGCGAGCACACCTATCTCGTACAGGGGCAGGAATTCATGATCAAGGAGATCGAAGTTCCAGATGATGCTCCCGTCGGAAATGAAGAGCAGACAGAAGAGTAAGGGTTATCCATGAAACTTGAGAGAATCGAAGTTCCTACGCACAAAGAACTTTTTATTCGTAAGATGCAGGATATGATCCTGGCTGGTGAATTAGAGCCTGGTTCCCGTATTCCGCCCGAGCGTGAGCTTGCGGAAGGGATGGGAGTGAGCCGTACCGTGATTAATTCCGGTATCGCTACGCTTGTAGACCAGGGCTTCCTGAAGGTTCAGCCCAGACAGGGTACTTTTGTTGCAGATTATAAGAAGGAAGGCACACTGAAAACACTGCGTGCCATTCTCGAACTCAAAGGCGATATCCTGACAGATGCCGAGATTCGGTCCATCTTAGAGATTCGCTGGGCATTAGGCCAGCTGACTCTCAGACATGCAATTGAGAATGCGTCCGATGAACAGGTGGCGGAACTGGGAAAGTGCTTAGAAAAGTTAAAGAAGACGAAGACTCCGATCGAAGCTTCGGAAGCGTGTTTCGAGTTTCAGTGGACACTCTCTGCCATCGGTGGAAGTGATATGCTGACAACTCTGATTTCTTCCTATAAGCCTGCCGTAATTACCCTCTGGCAGCGATTCTGCAGAAGGTATGGTGTGGATGTTTTGAGTGCGCATACAGAGATTACATATCAGTATGTACAGAAAAGGGATCTTGAGGGAGCCTTGCAGTGGCTGACGGAATTTATCAAGGACGCTATGGATGGAGATTACACCGTTTATAATAGTTAATAAGCGTATAGAAAATAATTGGGAATAATATTGGGAACATAGCGAAAAGACTCCGAAAAAACCTTGATTTTAACCCTATGATAAACTAAAGTTAAATTGTGTGTTAAGGAATACACAGATACTAAATGTTGTATAGAAACAGGGGGAACCTATGAAGTGTCCTTTTTGCGGAGATCCGAGTACCAGTGTAATTGATTCCAGACCTGCTGATGACAATACTTCGATTCGTCGTAGAAGAGTTTGCGACGTATGTGGGAAGAGATTTACGACATATGAGAAAGTAGAAACCATTCCACTGATCATTATTAAGCGCGATAACAATCGTGAACAGTATGATCGTTCGAAGATCGAGAAGGGCATCCTTCTTGCCTGTCACAAGAGACCTGTCTCTGCGAATACCATCAATGAACTGGTGGATGATGTCGAGAAGGAGATCTTCAGCCATGAGGAACGTGAGATTCCCTCCTCTGAGATCGGCGAGCTCGTCATGAGAAAGCTGAAGGATATCGATTCTGTTGCATACATCCGTTTTGCCTCCGTCTACCGTGAATTCAAGGATGTTGACACCTTTATGGATGAGCTGAAGAAGCTGATGTAGGAATTGCATATGCAACTCTAAACAATTTATGAAAACTTTTCTGGATTGTTGTTTTTTAGAAACATTTCATTTTTTAAATTTATAATTTCTTCACAATTTAGGGGTAATGATTTTAGGACCCCGCCCGATATATATTGTGAAAGGAATCACAGCTATGAATATTTCAGGAATTCGCCCTTACGCAGGGATCTATACCGGTCAAGTTCATAATATCCGCCCCGTCGAGTCGACACAGGAAGTGTCCACCGACCTCGCAACCCAGGCAGCTGGCGGTAATCAGGTAGAAGAGAAGGCAGTTGACAACGCGCCCAAGCGTGAACAGTCCTTCGGTGCTTACGATTACGCACAGCAGTACAATCCGAATGAGAAGTTCGAGATGAAGGGTGCAAACAGCGACCTTCGTACTCTCGATGTAGAGAATGCCATTAATGCGATGCAGAAGGATTCCATTCTCCAGCAGTATCAGTACTTTGTAGGACCCGGGCAGTCTTCTCCGGAAGCTCGAAGTGATGTTCATCCTACCCAGAACTTCAACTTCTGATTCCTTCGGAAATGTAGAACAACCCATAAGATTTTCACATTCCACCTGTCACGATCTCATCCGTGTGGGTGGAATTTTTTTGAATTATGCATTCCCAGAAGGTATAATAAGTAAGCCGAACAGGGATCATTGTACAGTCAGATCTTACACGGCATTTCATTAGAATTCGGATATAGTAATTAGAATAAGGAGGCTTGTTATGCGTCTTACCAAAAATCATACCGCAGCATTCATTGTCGACTACCAGGACAAGATCTTACCGGCAATCTATGGGAAAGATGAGCTTCTTAAGAATTCAACCATCCTGATCCGTGGGCTCAAGGCTCTTGAGGTTCCTATGATCATGACAACCCAGTATGCCAAGGGGTTAGGAGATAATACCCAGGTAATCCGTGATGCAGCAGGAGAACTTCCTGTCTTCGATAAGAATTATTTCTCTATCATGGATGTGGATGAGATCATGAAGGCACTTCCTGCAGGAACGCAGAATATTATTCTTATGGGAATAGAAACCCATATCTGCATACAGCAGACGGCGATCGATCTCCTGGCCAATGGTTATCAGGTCTATATTCCTGTAGACTGTGTCAGTGCAGGATCTAAGGAAGATCATGAGACAGGACTTCTTCGTATGCGTCAGGAAGGCGCCTGGATGTCCACTTCAGAATCTCTCATGATGGAGATGCTTCGTCAGGCTTCCGGTCCTGTATTCAAAGAAATCTCGAACTTATTAAAGGAGCGCCGAAGATGAGCCATATACTGCCCACGGATTACGTGGACTCTACTTATGACATTGATTTTCAGAAACTATACGACCAGGGGTACAGACTGGCTCTCTTTGATGTAGATAATACTCTGGTTCCGCACGGAGCCCCTGCAGACCAGAGATCGACAGAACTCTTTCGTAAGATGAAGAAGATGGGGTTTCGCTTTATGTTTCTCTCTAATAACAAGGAGCCTCGCGTGAAGTCCTTCTCGGATGCCGTGGGTGGTGATGGTTATACCTATAAGTCTGGAAAACCCAATCCTTCTGCCTACTTAGAGGCCATGGAGCGCATGCAGGTGGATAAGGAGCACACGATCTTCATCGGTGACCAGATTCTTACTGATGTCTGGGGCGCGAATAATGCCGGAATTCGTTCTGTGCTTGTGAAACCGGTGCTGAAGTGGCATGAGGAACCGCAGATCGTTCTGAAGAGGTTCCTGGAGTACATCATTCTGCTTCCTTATGTCTTCGGGAAGAGCAGAGGAACATGCCCTCTAAAAGATCGGACAAAGTAATCCTTGATAAGAATCTGTTCATCATAATACGAATTACAGAAAACCGGATGCGTGAGGCTGGTTTCTTTTCCTTCACAGATCCGCCCCTTTGTGGTATCTTATATAACCGTGGGCTGATGCTCTCTGCAGCTTTTGCAGGAGAGTCGGCATATAGAAAAGAAGAATAATAAGGGAGATAATATCATGAAGATTGCAATTGCAAATGATCATGCAGCAACCCAGATGAAGAAAGACATCGTCGCATATCTTGAAGAGAAGGGATACGAAGTAGTTAACTTCGGTACCGATGGAGATGCATCCGTTGATTATCCTGAATATGGATGCAAGGCTGCAGAAGCAGTCGCTTCCGGAGAATGCGAGCAGGGTGTTCTGATCTGCGGAACCGGCATCGGTATCTCCCTTGCAGCCAATAAAGTTCCCGGTATCCGTGCAGCAGCTGTATCTGAACCTGTTTCTGCAAGACTATGCAAGGAACACAACAATGCCAACATTATTGCTTTCGGAGCAAGAATCGTAGGGCTCGAGGAGGCAAAGGCGATTGTTGATGCTTTCCTTACCGCATCCTTCCTGGGCGGCCGTCATCAGAGACGTGTGGATATGATCACAGAGATCGAGAAGAAGTATTCCAGGTAATTTCTGTAGATCCATATCTTATATATCAAGTAATTCTTGAAAAAGCCCTATATTTATATTAAAATATCGCTTAGTGATGCGCATTCTGTCAGATTGTGCGCAATTTGCACTTAAATTAGATTAGAAGTTACATGTTTTAAGGAGGAATAAATCATGGTTTCAGCCGGTGATTTCAAAAATGGTCTTACGATCGAGTATGATGGTAAGATTTGTCAGATTATCGAATTCCAGCACGTAAAGCCCGGTAAGGGAGCTGCATTCGTACGTACCAAGCTTAAGGATATCGTTAACGGTGGTGTCCGCGAGACTACCTTCCGCCCTACCGAGAAGTTCCCTCTGGCTCATATCGATCGTTCTGATTTCCAGTATCTCTATGCGGATGGTGATACTTACAACTTCATGAACACCGAGACTTATGATCAGATCACTCTTACCGCTGAAGAAGTAGGCGATGCTCTTAAGTTCGTTAAGGAAAATGAGATCGTTAAGCTTGATTCTCACAACGGCAATATCTTCGCAGTTGAGCCTCCTATGTTCGCTGAACTTGAGATCACCGAGACTGAGCCTGGTGTTAAGGGCAACACTGCTACCAACGCTACCAAGCCTGCAACTGTTGAGACCGGCGCTACGGTATTCGTTCCTCTGTTCGTCAACACCGGCGATAAGATCAAGATCGATACTCGTACCGGCGAGTACCTTTCCCGCATGTGATTTTTCATTCGGATATGTATTATGATGGCATTGCGGATTCTTCCGCAATGTCATTTTGGTTGAATGTCTAATGATGCACGCTTCTGCGTTCGGCATTAGATAGGGGCAGGATTATGTTGGATTTTGAGAAGAAACCACTTTCTGAATTACTTATGAATCGTGCAGTCTTCGCTGTGTTTGAAGAGGAGTTCTCTCAGGGAACATGGCTGGATGTGACGGCTCTCCTGGCTTCTGATAGTAATATTCATGATCTCTATCAGGATCTGACGGTACCTAAGGCGGTTCTTGACCGTATTGTGGAGAGACTTCGCTCCATGGAGATTGCCTGAACGAATAAGAGAACTTATGTGAAAAGACCTTATGTGTGAAAAGCCACGCATAAGGTCTCTTTTTGTCTTCCTGGAATTGTGCCGGAAGACTTATTCTTCCGTCTTGTGATCGGGACCGGTCATGCTTTCGGATTCCGTCTTGTGATCGGGATCGGTTATGTTTTCGGATTCCGTCTTGTGATCGGGATCGGTCATGCTTTCGGATTCCGTCTTGTCTTCGAATTCCATGGGATTATCGAATTCGACTGCTTTGTGGAAGTTGATCTGAACCTTCTCGATACGCTGATGTCCGACAGAATCGACGCGGAAGGAGACACCGTCCTTATTGACGAAGGTTTCGCCGCGGTTGGGAACATGATCAAACTGTCCGATCAGGTAACCGCCCAGACTGTCATAGTCATCAGACTCTAACTCGAGGGGCAGCATATCATTCAGGTCATCGAGATTAATGGTGGCGCGTACCAGATACTTACCACTTGCCTTATCTAATTCCACGATGTCATCTTCTTCATCGACATCGTATTCATCACGAATCTCACCAACCAGTTCTTCTAAGAGGTCTTCCAGGGTTACGATACCGGTAACAGAACCGTATTCATCCTGAACGATGGCCATGGCGATGGATTTCCTGCGCATCTCTGCAAAGAGTTCGGACAGGTTCTTCTGCTCATAGGTAAAGTAGGGCTCGCGGAGAAAATCGCGGATACAGAAGCTCTCACGGTTCTTGGGCAGGAGCAGGTCTTTCATATTAATGATACCGATCAGGTTATCGGGCTCGGTATCGTAGACCGGCATACGGGTCAACATCTCTTTCTCGAAAACTTTGATCAGCTGATCATAGGTCCAGTTGACATCGACCATAGTGACATCGATTCTGGGAATCATGACTTCACGCGCTGTGGAGTCGGAGAAATCAAAGAGGTTATGGATGTACTGCTGTTCATTCTCTTCGATAACACCGCTTTCTGAGGATTCGTCGACGATGGTGCGGAGCTCTTCTTCGGTCATTCCCACATCGGAAGATTTGTCACCACCGGTGATGTGGAGGAAGAATCGGGAGATGTGATTGATAAGGAAGATGAGGGGGGTCAGGATCCACATGAGAGCGGAGATGATGCTTGCTCTCTGCAGGCTGATCTTGGCCGCGTTCTTCTGGGCTCTGTTCTTGGGGGTAATCTCACCGAAGACCAGGATCAGGAAGGTGAGGATACCGGTGGCAATGCCGGCACCCATGCTGCCGAAGATCCTGACGGCCAGCGTAGTGGCGAGAGAGGATGCGGAGAGGTTGACGATGTTGTTACCAATCAGGATGGCAGAGAGCATCTTCTCCCTATTCTCTGTGACGGCAAGAACCTTCCGGGCCCTCTTATTACCATTGTCGGCCAGGGTTTTCATTCTGGTGTGGCTGACGGTGGTCAGGGCAGTCTCTGTAGAAGAGAAGAAGGCTGACAGAATCAGCAGGATGAAAAGTATGGCACATTGAAGAATGTCTTCCATATACATGAACTCTTTCTAGCTTATTATTATCTTAAGTAAGTATTATAGAGGAAGCGACATTTCTCTGCAATGAGAGGTCTTCCTATGCTATAATATCGTAGACTACGCGAAGTATGGTCAAAAAAGAAATGATAGAAAGTCACCATGATGAGAGACGGTTTACATTTACGAAGAAAAATAGTTTCGTTGCTGGCTGGAATCGGCCTGGCTACGATGCTGGTGTCCTGTGGTTATTCCGAAGAGGAAGAAGCGATGAAGCAGAAGGGCGTGGATTCCCTGGGGGCAGGAGACTACGCAGGGGCGGTGACATCCTTCAATTCAGCATTGTCCATGTCGAATGGTAGGGTTCGTGCAGAAGAGATCGATATCTGCTATTACAAGGCGGCAGCACAGTATCTGGCGGGAGAAGAGCAGGAGGCGCTCAATACATATACAGCACTGCTCAGATTCGATGAGAAGAATGTGGATGCCTACTATCTGCGCGGCATGCTCTATGCCAAGATGGGCAATGCAGAAAAGGCGAAGGCGGACTTCGACAAGGCGATGAAGCTGGATCCGAAAGATTATGAGCGTTACTTACGTATCTACCGCAACCTCGCGAGCTTGAATATGGGCGAGATGGCAGATCAGTATCTGGACAAGCTCCTGCAGACGGATTCTACCAGCAAGGAAGCGTATTCTGCCAAGGGTATGGCCTTGGAGATTCGTGGCGATTATGATTCGGCTGCCGAGAATTACGAGAAGGCACTGAAGAAGGGGGATACCTCAGCTTATATCGATCTGGCTCGCATCCAGGGACTGAAGGGGGAGATGGATGCAGCAGCGTCCTACCTCAAGTCCTACCAGAAGGAAGTAAAGCCGAATTCTCTGTCCTACAATGCGGTTGGACAGTTAGAACTCTCCCAGGGCAAATATGCGGATGCGCTGGAGTCCTTCCAGAAGGGCCTTGCCTTAGAGAAGGTCACCAATCGCCAGGAACTGAGACGGAATGAGATCATCGCACTCGAATACACCGGCGATTTCGCACAGGCCAAGGAGAAAGCGGCATCTTACGTTTGTGACTATCCGGCGGATCAGGAGATGTTAAATGAGAATGTCTTCCTGTCGACCAGGTAGGAGGGCAGATGAGCAGGTTATCCTGTCGACCAGGTAAGAAGACAGATGAGCAGGTTATCCTGTCGACCAGGTAGGAGGACAGATGAGCAGGTTATCCTGTCGACCAGGTAGGAAGACAGATGAGCAAGTAGGAGAAAAAGATGAGAATCAGAATAACAAATGGCCGTCTCTTAAATCCTGCCGATGGAAGGGATGAGGTTACGAATCTTCTGATCGAAGATGACAAGATCGCCGCGATTGGACAGGATGCCGATCAGGGCAAGGCTGATCGCGAGATTAACGCAGAGGGATGTTATGTGATGCCAGGCCTTATCGACCTGCATGTGCATCTCCGCGATCCGGGGCTTACGGAGAAGGCAGATATCGAATCCGAGTCCAGAGCTGCAGCCAGAGGCGGATTCACTACAATCTGCGCAATGCCGAATACCAAGCCGGTCGCTGACAATATGGAAGTGATCCGCTATGTCGAGGATAAGGCAAAGGAAGTTGGCCTTGTCAATGTCGTCCAGGCAGGCTGCCTCACGAAAGGCATGGAAGGCAAGGAACTCTCTGATATCGCAGGTATGCTCCGGGGCGGTGTCCGGGTCTTCTCGGAAGACGGTAAGAGTGTTATGAATTCCAAGCTCTTCCGTGATGCCATGCGCCTGATTCAGAAGGAAGATGGCGTAATCCTGGATCACTGCGAAGATATCAATCTGGTTGAGGGTGGCGTGATGAACGATGGTGAAGCCTCCAGACGCCTGGGTTTCCGCGGTATCGCAAATGATGTTGAGAATATCATTGAGGCCCGTGATATCATGATCGCAGAAGAACTTGGTGCCAGACTTCACCTCTGTCACTGCTCCACCAAGGAGTCGGTAAGTTTCGTGAAGGATGCCAAGAAGAGAGGCATCCAGGTGACCGCAGAGGTTTGCCCGCATCACTTTGCCATGTCTGAAGAAGACATTCCCGGGGATGATGCGAACTATAAGATGAATCCTCCTCTTCGTAAGAGAGAGGATATGGAAGCTCTTCGTGCAGGACTTGCCGATGGCAGCATGGAAGTGATCTCCACGGATCACGCACCTCATACGGCAGAGGAGAAGTCGAGAGGCTTCGAGAAGGCGCCCTTCGGTATCGTTGGACTCGAGACATCCGTCCAGCTAAGCTACACAGAACTTGTAAAGACCGGTCTCATCACGCCACTTTCACTGGCATCGAAGATGAGCTACCTGCCCGCACAGATCTTAAAGAACGGCAAGGGAGACCTCTCTGTCGGCAAGATTGCTGACCTTGTGATCTTCGATCCGAGACCGGAAGTCGAACTCCATGCGAGTGACCTCGTCGGCAAGGCGAAGAACATGCCCTACGAGGGAAGGAAGGTCTTCGGAAATGTAGTGCTTACCATGCTTTCCGGTAAGATCACCTACTCTTCCCAATCCATATAAAGTATGCTAGAATACAGCGAATTTGTGAGATAGAAAAAAGTGAGGTTCGAATATGATTCATCAGCTTGCGCAGGAAATCAAAAAGAAGAATGCACCGATTGTTGTCGGACTGGATCCGAAACTTTCCTTTATCCCGGAAGTACTTCTTCAGAAGTCTTATACCGCTTACGGTGAGACCCTGGAAGGAGCTGCAGATGCAATTTTCCGTTTCAACCGTGCCATTATGGATGCTGTAGCTGATCTGGTTCCGGCTGTGAAGCCCCAGATTGCCATGTACGAACAGTTCGGTATCCCCGGACTGATGGCTTTCAAGAAGACGGTTGATTATGCACATTCTAAGGGCCTTCTTGTCATCGGCGATGTTAAGCGTGGTGATATCGGATCTACATCCGAATCCTATGCAATTGCTCATCTAGGTAAGATCAAGGTCGGCTCTCAGGAATTCGAACCCTTTGCAGAAGATTTTGCTACCGTTAACCCCTATCTGGGAACCGATGGTGTAAAGCCTTTCGTTGATGTATGTAAGGAGAATGGTAAGGGTATCTTCGTACTGGTTAAGACCTCGAACCCTTCTTCCGGCGAGCTTCAGGATCGCCTGGTAGATGGCAAGCCTCTCTACGAGCATGTTGCAGACAAGGTGAACGACTGGGGCCGCGATTGTATGGATGGCGATTACTCTGAGGTTGGTGCAGTGATCGGCGCTACCTATCCCCAGATCGGCCGTCAGCTGAGAGAAGATATGCCTAAGGCCTTCATCCTGGTACCTGGCTATGGTGCGCAGGGTGGTACCGGGAAGGACCTCGTTCCTTTCTTCAATGCAGATGGTCTCGGTGCGATCGTTAACTCTTCCCGTGGTATCATTGCAGCTTACCAGAAGGAAGAATATAAGAACTTTGGAGCAGAGAATTTCGCTGATGCCAGCCGTCAGGCAGTTCTTGATATGCAGGCAGATATTCAGTCTGCATTAGACCACGCTCTGAACGAATGAACATAGAAGTTCCGGATGCATAGCGTCCGGAACTTTATCTGAATGGAAGTAAGGCTGATTGGCCAGGAGAAGTAAGTGGAATGGAACAGTGTGTTCCAGGGAAAGAGGAGGACTTAGATGACAGAATCAGGCAAGGTTCGGGAGACAGCGCGTATTATCCGCCAGGATCCGATTGCTGATGGTGTATTCTCTATGTGGATTCGTACAGAAGGCGCCCAGTATGCGGTTCCGGGGCAGTTTGTATCACTCTATACACCGGATAAGCGCAAGATTCTTCCTCGCCCCATCTCCATCGCTGAGGTCAACCGTGGTGCGAATGCTCTCAGACTGGTCTATCGTGTCATGGGAGCCGGAACAGAAGAGTTCTCCCATCTGCATTCTGACCAGATGTTAGAGATCTTGGCTCCCCTCGGAAATGGCTATCCGATGCAGGGCGGAAGATGCCTCCTGATCGGAGGCGGTATCGGAATTCCTCCCCTTCTCGAACTTGCCAAGGAATTGTCTGGAGAGAATCGTATCGATGGTGTCTCTCGTCCTGCACTCTCCGTTACTGCAGTGCTGGGATATCGTAATGATCAGCTCTTCCTTAAGAAGGATTTCGAGAATTATGCAGATGTCATTATTGCAACAGATGATGGCTCTGTGGGAACGCATGGAACTGTAATGGATGCGATAAAGGAGCATGAGGTCTCTGCTGATGTCATCTATGCCTGCGGACCGACCCCCATGCTTCGTGGTGTGAAGCAGTTCGCTCAGGCTCAGCAGATCCGCTGCTTCCTCTCTCTGGAAGAGAGAATGGCTTGTGGCGTCGGCGCCTGCCTGGGATGTGTTGTGAAGACCACTGGGATCGATGATCATTCTAAGGTCCATAACAAGCGTGTCTGTGCAGATGGACCTGTATTCTTAGCTGAGGAGGTAGTTCTGTAATGAGTACGAGACAGAGAGAGTATGATGCTTCTTCACTGAAGACGGCAGTGACGCTTGCAGGTGTTACCCTGAAGAATCCGATCATGACAGCATCCGGAACCTTCGGCTCCGGTATGGAATACAGTGAATTCGTAGATCTCTCCCGTCTGGGAGCAGTTGTTACCAAGGGCGTTGCAGATCATCCCTGGCCCGGTAATCCTACACCCCGTGTTGCTGAAGTGACGGGCGGAATGCTCAATGCCATCGGCCTGCAGAATCCTGGAATTGAGACCTTCTGCGAGAGAGACCTCCCCTTCTTAAGACAGTATGACACCAAGGTTATCGTGAATGTCTGCGGTCATGCCGAAGAGGAGTACCTGAATGTCGTAGATCGTCTGGCAGAAGAGAAGGGCGTTGACCTCTTAGAGATCAATATCTCCTGCCCTAATGTAAAAGAAGGCGGAATCTCCTTTGGAACAGATCCCAAGGGAGTAGAACATATCACAAAAGTAATCAAAGAACATGCAAAACAGCCTGTGATCATGAAGTTAAGTCCTAATGTAACTTCCATTGCGGAGATTGCAAAAGCGGCAGAAGCAGGCGGTGCTGACCTGGTATCCCTGATCAATACCATCACTGGGATGAAGATTGACACCAGAAGACGCAAGTTCGTCCTCGCCAACAAGACCGGTGGAATGTCCGGCCCTGCGGTACATCCCGTCGCTGTCCGCATGGTCTACGAAGTCGCTCAGGCAGTCAAGATTCCCATTATCGGAATGGGTGGTGTTGAGACCGCAAATGATGCCCTCGAGATGATCCTCGCCGGTGCAAGCGCAGTATCCGTCGGAACCGCAAACTTTGGTAACCCGACAGCAACCCTTGACATCATTGAGGGAATCGAACGCTTCATGATCGAAGAAGGTGTATCCGATATCCACGAACTGATTGGGGCTGTACACGAGTAAGTGATACGCAGCCCAGCAGGGGCTGTATTTCACACGCAATAATAGATTGGAGAACAAGATGGAACAGTATAAGAATGAGTTTATTCAATTCATGATCGACAGCGAAGTCCTTCGCTTTGGTGACTTTGTAACGAAGAGTGGAAGAAATACGCCTTTCTTCATCAATGCCGGTAACTATACGACTGGTTCTCAGCTCATGAAGCTTGGACAGTACTATGCTCGTACCATTCATGATAATTTCGGCCTGGACTTTGATGTCCTCTTTGGACCGGCATATAAGGGAATTCCTCTCTCTGTCGCTACCACCATTGCAATCCATGATATGTATGGCGTGGATATTCGTTACTGCTCTAACCGTAAGGAGGCAAAGGATCATGGTGAGAAGGGCATCCTTCTGGGTGGTCCGGTGAAGGATGGCGACCGTGTGGTGATCATCGAGGACGTTACCACAGCCGGTACTTCCATTAAGGAGACCATGCCGATCCTGAAGGCACAGGGCGATGTTAAGGTCGAGGGACTGGTTGTCTCTGTTGACCGTATGGAGCGTGGCCAGGGCGATAAGGGTGCGCTGGAAGAAATCGGCGAGACGTATGGCTTAAAGACTGCTTCCATCGTTAATATGGAAGAGGTTGTAGAAGCACTTTACAATCAGCCTTACAATGGTAAGACGTATATCGGTGATGCAGAGAAGGCAGCCATTGATGCTTACTATGAGAAGTACGGCGCCAGATAACAGGGAGTGATATGTTCAAAGGACGTAGAAGAAGTGATAAGAAGCCGATTGACGTTCAGAGCCTTACGGCTGCAGCGCTTGCAGCTCTGTCTCTGCTTGTCTTCGTGCTGACTTTCATTCATTCCGTAATGGTAAAGGGAGACAATGGAACCTTACTTCCGGGCATCGGAGTTCTTCTGATGCTTGTTTCTGCAGGTGCCCTCTTGAGTGGACTGAAGGAGCGGAAGAGCGAGGCTTTTAATAAGTGGTCGAGATTGCTGGGTGTGATCGTGCCTTCGATTGCCCTCTTATTCTGGCTCTCACTCTATCTGATTGGATTGTTTTTGATTTAGCAATAAGCACTATTGGAGTTATACATGACACAGGATCAACTTGAAAGATTTACCCTCGCACAGGACAAGATTCGCCAGATTCGCGAGGCTACCGATAACGTGGACGGCGAGAAGATGCCGGAAGCAGCTTTAGATTATTTCTTTGAAACCTCGAATCTCTGTATCGGTACTTTTCCGATTCTGAAGAGAAGCGAGAAGGGAGAGACCGGGAAGGCAAGTTTTGCCGATTTTGTTGAAGAGCAGGAGAAACTCTATGGCCTCTTCAAGGGAGAGCGTTACGAGAACTCCTTCCTTAATCCTTCGTATGCAGTAGAGAGACTTGGACAGAAGACCGGTGGAATCCTCTCTGCGATCTATATGGATCTTACGGCCCTGATTCCCTGGTCTTATGAGGGAGAAGGAGCGAAGGAGAAGATTCTGATCTTCTTGGAGCTTCTGATCGAGCTTCATACCATCTTTGCTGAGAATTATGAGGCAGAGGAGAGTGAGCAGCTGTCCCTTGAGGAACTATATTCTTCGATTCACGCAAGTCTTATGTCCTTCGAGCATGATTACACGGAGCTCTTCGTTTCCGAAGGAGTGAAGGCGCTGATTCTGCCCGAAGAGTCGAAGTTCTATACCGACATTCTGATGAATTCTGATCTGGATGATCCCAGACATCTCTACTTCTATGGTTCTGCCGTTGGTACGAATGAACTGGGCCTCTGGGAATATATCTCCAGACTGTCCGAGAAGGAAGTGCGTTCCCTGGCGAGAACCTATGTGGACGGATATATCAATGGCTTCGCTGTCAGTGGCCGCGATGTCAGCATCAAGGAGACAGTGTCCATCGAGTACCCCATCGGTCTCGAGCGCGTGATGCGTATGGCAGTCAAGATGTTTGAAACAGAGGGCTTACACGTAACGATCCGTAGGGATAGCGTTCTGTCTTCCGGCCGTCGTGGCGCTAAGCGTGGACTCTACACCGATGCCATCGATCCTCAGGTCTATTATGATCACAGGGATGACCGTGCATACTACTTCGACCGTGCCTTCGTGAACCGCACGACAGAAGTTATGAAGACAACCTATGAGCGGTATAAGAAGGAAGCACGTCTCTATGGCGGGCCGGCTGTCGTTGAGACCTTCGGCGAGAAGAAGTTCGACCCTGTGAATAAGCCGGAGAGCATCACCTATTCTGAGGAGCAGAATGGCCTGATCACCGAGCTTATGGCTCAGTCCGGTAAGATTACCAACGACTACATCCATGGCGATGAGAGATCCTTTACCGTCATCTCTTATCCTTATCCTTCCATCGGTGACAAGTTCGGCGAGATCTTCTCCCGTACGGTCGAGGTCAATACCCTCGATGCGAAGAAGTGGCAGAAGATTCAGCAGGCTCTCGTCGATTCCTTAGACCAGGGAGACAGAGTCGAGATTAAGGGAAGAAATGGAAACCGTACCGATCTTGTGGTAGCGCTCCATCCTCTTAGCGACCCGTCGAAGCAGTCTAACTTCGAGAACTGCCTTGCGGATGTGAATATTCCGGTTGGTGAAGTCTTCACCTCCCCTCAACTCGAAGGCACGAACGGCACATTGCATGTCAGTCGTGTCTACCTGAATGGATTCGAATACCGTGATCTCGAACTTAGCTTCAAGGAGGGTATGATTGATTCCATCAGCTGTAAGAACTTCGAGACCAGGGAAGAGAACGATCGTTATATCGATGATCACATCCTCTTCCATCATAAGACGCTTCCGATCGGTGAGTTCGCAATCGGAACCAATACGACAGCATATAAGATGGCTAAGGAATTCGATATCGAAGACCGTATGCCCATCCTGATTGCAGAGAAGACCGGTCCTCACTTCGCAGTGGGTGATACCTGTTACTCTGAATCTGAGGATGTTGCGACCTATAATCCGGACGGCAAGGAACTGATCGCCCGCGATAATTCCATCACAGAGAAGTATCGTAAGACAGAGCCGATGAAGGCTTACTTCAACTGCCATACTGATATCACCATTCCCTATGATGAACTCGGCTCCATCACGGTATTAAGACCGGATGGCAGAAAGGAAGTCCTGATCGATGGAGGCAGATTCGTTCTGCCCGGAACAGAAGAACTGAACATCCCTCTGGATGAGATCTGAGGTGAGGCATGGGTAAGAAAGAAGAAAAAACCAATGTAATGAGGACACTCGACCAGAAGAAGGTTCCTTACATCCCTCACCTTTTCGACGCAGACACAAGAAGCGGAGAAGAGATCGCAGAGATCTTAGGTGAGGATCCCTCCCGGGTTTTCAAGACTCTGGTGACGACCGGTAAGACGGGCCAGCATTATGTCTTCGATATTCCTGTAAATGAAGAGCTTGACCTGAAGAAGGCGGCCAAGGCGGTGGGGGAGAAGTCCATCGATATGCTGCCCCAGAAGGAACTTCTGCCACTGACCGGTTATATCCATGGTGGATGTTCTCCGATCGGTATGAAGAAGCAGTTTCCGACGGTCTTCCATCAGACAGCTCATGACTATGACCGCATCTTCGTGAGTGGTGGAAGAGTGGGAAGCCAGGTGGAAGTGCATCTGGAGGATCTGTCTAAGATCTTTCGCTATAGTCTTGCGGATCTTGTTGTGTCGAGTCAAAATGTCTGAAAATAGGATGGACAAATCGCTCAGATATGCTATAGTTGAAGAGTAGTTTGTTTGCAGTGGGGGATTTTGTAAATGGGTCTTTCCGTATCAGCCATCCGACCTTATTCGTCGGTGTCTTATACACAAAAAGTTGATAATGCATATGCTCTGGAGAACCAGTCTGAGATCTCGGATTCCTATCTTGATGCTGTGAAGAATATGAATTCTCTGGCTGACATCGATCCTTCGACTCCGGTTCAGTATGCGAATGCCCAGCGAGTATCGAATAAGGCTCTGGCTCCTCTTGATCAGATTGCCGCAAGTAAGCGTGCAAGCCGGGCTTTCAATGATCTTGCAGAGAGCTTTGGCGGTGCAACAACTTCCTACGGACAGAACATGAATGCACAGGCGTACAGCCAGATCGGTCAGAACATCGATCTCTTTGCATAAGATAAGAATACGTATAGACAGGGGCTTAGAGTTAAGCCCCTGTTTTTTTTAGGAGATAGTAATCTATGAGAACATGTAAATTAATGGCACCTTGTCACTTCGGACTCGAAGCGGTTCTGAAGAGAGAGATCTACGATCTCGGATATGAGATTACCGCAGTAGAAGATGGTAAGGTTTACTTCGAGGGTGACGCAGAAGCTATCGTCCTCGCGAATATCCATCTCCGCACTGCGGAGCGTGTCCTCCTGGTCCTAGACCAGTTCCATGCAGAGACCTTCGAAGATCTCTTTCAGGGCATTAAAAATATTCCCTGGGAAGACTTCCTTCCCAAGAGCGCCAAGTTCTGGGTTGCCAAGGCAGCTTCCGTAAAATCCAAGTTATTCTCTACATCTGATATCCAGTCCATTACCAAGAAGGCAATGGTAGAGCGTATGAAGCAGTACTATAAGATCGACTGGTTTCCGGAAGATGGTGCATCCTATCCGGTCCGTATGTTCTTCTTAAAGGATGAAGTTACAGTAACGATCGATACGACAGGCGACTCCCTGCATAAGAGAGGCTATCGTCTGGAGACGGGTAAGGCGCCCATCTCTGAAACCTTGGCTGCAGCTCTTATTATGCTGACCCCCTGGCACAAGGATAGAATTCTCCTGGATCCCTTCTGTGGTTCCGGAACCTTCCCTATCGAAGCTGCCATGATGGCCTGCAATATGGCGCCTGGTATGAGAAGACACTTCACTGCTGAAAACTGGACCAATCTGATTGAGCCTTCGCTCTGGGATCAGGCCAGAGAAGATGCAGAAGCCGCAGTTGATATGTCTGTGAAGGATGTCATGGATATTCAGGGATATGATCTGGATCCCAAGGTGGTGAAGATCGCCCGCGAGAATGCCAAGCGTGCAGGTGTAGCTGACCTGATCCACTTCCAGGAGAGAGCACTGAAGGATACCAGACATCCCAAGAAGTATGGCTTCATCATCTCCAATCCGCCCTATGGGGAGCGTCTGGAGGATAAGGACAGTCTGCCTCCCCTCTACAAGCAGATTGGTAAGGTGTACGCCGGCTTGGATTCCTGGTCTATGTTTCTCATTACTTCTTATGCGGATGCTGAAAAATACATCGGTAAGAAGGCAGATAAGAATCGTAAGATCTATAATGGTATGATCAAGACATACTTCTATCAGTTCAATGGGCCTAAGCCCCCGAGAAAGACGAACCGATAAGAGGTCCTTCGAATAGAGACAATAGAAAGCGAGACATATGAAGGCTGCGCGCAGATTTACGGCCCTCTTCCTCCTTCTGCTTCTTCTCCTCCTCTTCCATGAGGATGCTTTCATCGACCGCCATGGCGAAGTGAATGCCTTCCGTGGCGCTCAGCTCGAGGCGGATGTTTTCGATCCTCTCATTGCTGGAAATGTAAACCAGGCGGGACTTCTCCGCCTGACCATCGATGGCAAGGAAGAAGCTCTGGATACGGGAGAGCTATTCTTAAATCAGAATATGCATGTCATGGCATCCCTGGAATTCATCAGGAATGTCTTTTCGTGTGCTGCAAATCTATACGATGATTCGCGAATCGAAATCTTACGGAACAGCCATACATTTATCCTGAATCTGAAGACACCGGATGCGCTACAGGATGGGGAAGAGGTTAAGCTTATCGAGGCACCCCAGAAGTATAGTGATAAGACCTATATCTGTCTGGAGGACTTCTGTTCTCTTATCAATTATGACTTCCGTTATGATGCAGAGAAGACGACGGTTGTGCTTGATTCTTCGGATGCTGAGGCACCGAAGTTACGTGGGGAATATGATCTGAGAGATCATGGTCGTGTGTCGAAGATTCGGGATCAGGGTTCACTCTCGGCTTGCTGGTCCTATGCTGCCATGTCAGCGCTCGAGTCTTCTATGCTTCCGGAGCGCTCCATCACCCTGTCTCCGGATAACCTGGCGGAACATAATACCTATGGCATCAGCGCTGAGGATTCCGGAACCTATATGGTTGCCATGTCTTCCATGCTGGCCTGGAAACAGCCAATTGAGGAGAATGGGAGCGAAGTTGCCCTTCATCTGCAGGAGGTTCACTACTACAGTGGTGATGATAAGGATGCCGTAAAATGGGCAATCTTCAAGAATGGTGGCGTCTCCACCTCTCTCTATGCAGAGATTGATACCTCTAATCTGTCCAAGTCCAGTTTCTATAATAATAAGAATAATTCCTATTACTATGATGGCGACAAGGAACCGAATCATGATGTTGTCATCATCGGATGGGATGATGATTATCCGAAGACGAGATTCTCCCGTCAGGCCAAGGAAGACGGAGCTTTCATCTGTCAGAACAGCTGGGGCTCCGAATTCGGGGATAAGGGCGTATTCTATGTGTCTTACGATGATACCAATATTGCAAAGTCTGCGGTCTCCTATGTTAAGGTAGAATCGACGACCAATTACGACCACATCTATCAGTCCGATCTGGAAGGCCATGTAGGAAATCTGGGCTATAACACCCCGACCGCCCTGGCAGCCAATGTCTATACGGCAAGAGGAGATGAAGAACTCCGCGCAGTTGGACTCTATGCGGTTGGACCGGAGACAGAATACCGTATCTATACGGTAAGTGATTTTACAGATACCACCTCTCTTAGCAGGAGAAGGGAACAGGCTTCCGGTACCTTGCAGGACGCTGGTTTCTATACCATTCCCTTGCGTGATGCCTTGCCTCTGACTCAGGGAGAGAACTTCGCTGTCGTTATTATGCTAACGACGAAGAATGGAACCCTGCCGATTGCGGTGGAATATCCGAACTCCAAACTCTCAGAGCAGGCGGATATTACGGATGGCAAGGGCTACATCAGCCGAAATGGTCTGAACTGGAGCAGTGTGGAAGATACCTATGCTGCAAACCTCTGCCTTAAGGCATATACAACCAATAAGAATAATCAGAACACGAATACGGAGAATGAGTAATGAAGAAGGCTTATATCCTCCTATCTATCCTGATCGTGCTCTTAGTAGCAGCACAAACAGTGATTTTCATCCTCTTTCCGAATCTGCATCAGTTTGCCCAAAACAGGGCGGGTGATGATTCAAACCGGATGTCAGTCATGAACATGGTACATGATCAGTCAGAACTGAATAAGATGAATACCTCCCTTGGACAGCTCCGTTTCGAGATCCCTACCGGAACCCCGGCTTCTGATATCAAGGTAGTGACATCCCCGATTGACCGGGAGATCTCTCTCTACCTGAATAATGTGGAAGCAAGTTACTTCGAAGATCATCCGGTGGTAGGTTCGACAGAGCATATCAGCGATATGTATTTTGATTACGGTTCGGGTGAGGCAAGTATTGATTTCGCTATGGATGGCGTCTACGAGCCGGTAACAAAGGTAGATGATCACTATATCTATCTCAGCTTCCTGAATCCCAGGGAAGTCTATGACTACATCGTTGTGATTGATGCTGCGTGCGGCGGAGATGATGATGGATACAGTGCAGGTGACGTGCACGAGAAAGATGTTACTCTGGACGTAGTACAGCGGATGAAGCGGATTCTGGATCAGCAGGGAAGGCAGAATGTCGGAATCTATTACACCCGACTCTCGGATCGTAAGATATATCTCAAGGAGAGAGCGGAGCTTGCGGAAGAACTTGGAGCAGATCTCTTCCTGTCTGTACGGCTGAATTCGACAGCGACCGGAAGAGAGTCGGACATCAGTGGTGTCTCTGTCCTCTATCAGGTTGCTGATACCAGTGGCAGATCCTATAAATTCGCTTCCATCTGTCTGGATCATCTCTTAGATGGCCTGGGTGCATCCTCGAGAGGGGTTCTCCCCGGTGATGAAGATTATATCGTCCGTACCGCAGATATGCCGATTGCAGTCGCAGGCTTAGGTTATGTAACAAACGCGGCAGAACGTGAGAGAATGGGACAGGAGGAGTATAGAGAAGAGGCAGCTTCTGCTCTCTGTGCGTCCATACAAGAAGCCCTGGACTCTGATCTGACGAAGAAATAGGCTGGATGTCTCAGATCTTAAGCAGAAACAGGCTGGATGTCTTGGATCTTAAGCAGAAATAGGCTGGATGCCCCAGATCTTAAGCAGAAACAGGCTGGATGTATCAGATCTTAAGCAGAAATAGGCTGGATGTCTCAGGTCTTAAGCAGAAACAGGCTGGATGTCTCGGATCTTAAGCAGCAATAAGGAAGACTATTTGTAATAGAATTGCAATAAAAAGCGACGTAAAGCGATAAGAAAGTGGATAAGAATGAAGAAGATCATTTTTGCAACCGGAAACGAAGGGAAGATGAGAGAAATCCGTGAGATTCTGTCGGACTTGCCGTATGAGATTCTCTCCATGAAGGAAGCAGGCCTTGTGTCTGATCCGGAAGAGAATGGTGAGACCTTTGAAGAGAATGCCCTCATTAAGGCAAGAGCCCTTCATGAAGCACTGGGGGACCAGGTAGTGGATACAATTGTCATGGCAGATGATTCCGGACTTGAGATCGACGCACTTCCGGATGTACTGGGTGTAAAATCTGCCCGTTTTATGGGACATGACACCGACTATGTGATCAAGAACAAGAGAATCCTGGAGATGATGGAGGGCGTGGCAGAAGAGAAGCGTAGCGCTCGATTCGTCGCTGTCATTGCAGCTGTTTTCCCGGATGGAAGAGAAGTGACAAAGCGTGGCGTGATGGAAGGCAGAATCGGATATGAGATCTCCGGTAATGGCGGTTTCGGTTATGATCCGATCTTCTTCCTGCCGGAATTCAATAAGACTTCTGCAGATATTACAGCGGAAGAGAAGAATGCAATCAGCCACAGAGGCAAGGCACTTCGCATGATGAAGGAGGAACTCTGATCTTATGAGGATATTGATTCTAGGCGACACGCATAAGGAACGTCGTAACTTCATGCAGGCAGTAGACCGTACCCAGCCGGATGAAGTGTGGCATATGGGCGATGTCGAGGGAGATGCAGACTTCTTAAGAAAATATGCCAAGGTCCCCATGAAGATCGTAAGAGGCAATATGGATCGTGATGACAAGAGCCTGCCCAGAAACCTGATCTTCGTGTTTGGCAAGCACAAGGTGCTCATGGCACACGGCCACGAATATATGGTGAACTTTGATCTCAATATGATTCGACGGGAAGCAGAGAAGAATGGCTGTGACCTCATCCTGTTTGGACATCTGCACAAGCCTTTTGTGATACGGGAAGAGAATCTGGTCATTGCCAATCCCGGAAGTATAGCCTTCCCCCGTCAGGATGGAAGAAAGCATACCTATCTGGTTCTTACCGATGATCCGGATGGAGGTATTCATCTCAAGGAATGCCAGCTGGAAGAGGAGTAAGAGTGCCTTTTCGAAAAAGATTCCAAGATTCGAAAAAAATTGATTGACACACCCTGGTGCTTTCTATATAATAACACTTGCGTTTCGAGAAAACCTGGTAACGCAAAGCGGGGTGTGGCTCAGTTTGGCTAGAGCACCTGGTTTGGGACCAGGGGGTCGCAGGTTCGAATCCTGTCACCCCGATCTTTTCGAAAGAAACACAATACTTTGTGCGGGTGTAGTTCAGTGGTAGAACACCAGCCTTCCAAGCTGGATATGTGGGTTCGATTCCCATCACCCGCTTTTCACTTCTAATTATGTAACATGTGTTCGTAGCTCAGCTGGATAGAGCACCGGCCTTCTAAGCCGGTTGTCCAGGGTTCGAATCCCTGCGAGCACATTATGGTGGGTGTAGCACAGTTGGTTAGCGCGTCAGATTGTGGCTCTGAAGGTCGTGGGTTCGAGTCCCATTACCCACCTTGTTGCTATAGCAACATTGGGCTATAGCCAAGCGGTAAGGCACAGGACTTTGACTCCTGGATTTCACGGGTTCGAATCCCGTTAGCCCAGTAGTCCCTGTGCTTTTCTAGTATCCGATACCAAGCTGGGTACTGCCAGGCTTGGGAATGAAAAGAATATGTGCCACTAGCTCAGTCGGTAGAGCACCTGACTTTTAATCAGGTTGTCGGGGGTTCGAATCCCCCGTGGCACACGAATGAGATCCCCTGGAGATAAGGCATTACGCCATGTTTTCAGGGGATTTTGAGTCTGCAGAGGAGGGACCCCAGAATGACTTTCCAGGACTTTATATCAGAGCTTATTTCAAATCGTATTCTACTGGCGGGTGCCTGTGGCTGGTTAACGGCACAGGTGTTAAAGACGATCATCTATGCGATTACCAATCACGGGATTGACTGGACGAGACTTGCCGGAGATGGAGGAATGCCCAGCGGACATTCGGCTACGGTCACTGCAATTGCGGTCTCCTGCGGAATAGAGCTGGGATTCGATTCAGCTCTGTTTGCTCTAAGTTTCTTCTTCGCCATCATCGTTATGCATGATGCTATGGGCGTTCGTCTGGAGACCGGAAAGCAGGCTATGATGCTGAATAATCTGGCGGAGGTGATCTACGACAAGGAACTGACACCGGAAGAGAAACTGAAGGAATTCGTTGGCCACACTCCTTTGCAGGTAGTGATGGGATCTATCCTTGGACTTGTGATCGCAATCCTCATGCATACGATCTAGTTTGGGGTAATCATAAGATCGTTATAAGAGAGATCAGACTGCATATACTTAGGTATATGCAGTTTTTCGCATTTTATCCGCTTTTTTGCAAAACGAGAGGGGCTTCCTTTTGCTATGATGTGATTAATGATTATCGTATAGTACGAGAAGGTGGGGCGGTTTATGAAATCTCCTGTTTCAAACAATAATACACTGCTGTACGGGGGCGACTATAATCCGGAACAATGGTTAGACCATCCGGAGATTCTCGAAGCAGACATTCGAATGATGAAGAAGGCGAAGATCAATACAGCGACCATGGGAATCTTCTCCTGGTCTACCCTGGAACCGGAAGAGGGAAGATATGACTTCTCCTTCTTAAGGGAGCGCATTGATACCCTACATAAGAACGGAATTCAGGTGATCCTGTCTACGCCAACGGGTGCCCGCCCTAAGTGGATGGCAGACAGGTATGAAGAGGTTCTTCGTGTGAATGAAGAAGGCCAGAGGGCATACTTCGGCTTCCGTCATAACCACTGTATGACATCCCCGGTCTATCGTGAGAAGACAAGAGAGATTGACCGTCGCCTGGCGGAAGAATTCGGCCACCATCCTGGGGTGATCGGCTGGCATATCAATAATGAGATGGGCGGCGAATGCTATTGCCCTCTCTGTCAGCAGGCTTTTCGTGACTGGGTAAGAGATCGTTATCACAGCATTGAAGCGGTTAATAAGGCATGGAATACCACCTTCTGGAGCCATACGTATCAGAGCTTTGACCAGATCGAGGCTCCATCCGGTCGTGGAGAGACCTTTTTACATGGCCTGAACCTGGCCTGGAAGAGATTCGTTACCGAGCGCCATCTGGACTTCACCCGCATGGAGAAGGAAGCCATTCGTTCGGCCGGATCGACCTTGCCTGTGACGATCAATATGATGTACAACTACACTGGTCTGAATTACCAGGAGTTCTCAGAGGACCTGGATTATATCTCCTGGGATAATTATCCCACCTGGCATAAGACCCGTCTCTATGAGACGGCCCTGGACTGTGGAATGGAACACGATCGTATGCGTTCCATCAAGAGACAGCCCTTCCTTCTCATGGAATCCAGTCCGACTTCCACCAACTGGCAGCCGATCAGTAAGCTGCGTGCGCCTGGAGTGCTTGCTTTGCAGCAGATGCAGGCAATCGCGCATGGCTCCGATGGTGCCCTGTATTTCCAGATCCGTCAGTCCAGAGGCGCATCCGAGAAGTTCCATGGTGCGGTGATCGATCATTATGGTGGAGAGGATACCCGGGTTTTCCGCGAAGTCACTGCCGTTGGTGAGATTTTAGAAGAGATTCGTGAAGTGAGCGGTAGCGAGACAGAGGCCAAGGTTGCGATTCTATACGATACGGAGAATCGCTGGGCGATTGAAGATGCTCAGGGTCCGAGAAATGAAGGCATGTACTATCGCGAGACAGCTTTGTCCTGGTACAGAGCAGTCAAGGAATATGGTCTGGATGTGGATCTGATCGATGAGAGCCAGTCCTTTTGCTATGGGGATGGCAAGTCGGATTCTTACCGTCTGGTCATTGCGCCTATGCTCTATATGTTAAGAGGGGATATTACGACCCGGCTGAAGAACTTCGTGGAAGCAGGCGGTATTCTCTTCCTGACTTACTGGAGCGGTGTCGTGGATCAGGATGATCTCTGCTATCTGGGGGGAAGACCTTATGGTATGCGAGACCTTGTCGGCTTCCGGAGTGAAGAGATCGATGGCCTCTATGACGGCATGGAGAATTCGGGCGTCAAGGTGAAGGCGGAAAACCTGAGTGAGAGGGAAGAGCGGATTCTCTCTAAGATGAAAGAGAGTTACCGCATCGATCGTCTGGCAGAGATTGAAAAGATCGAAGGTGCAGACGTGCTCTATACCTATGGTTCTGATTTCTATGAGGGCAGGGCAGTCCTTAGCTCGCATCGTGTGGGTCAGGGATATGTCTATGGCATTGCTGCAGCTCTGGAGCAGGATTTCTGTACAGACCTTGTGCGTGCGGTATTAGAGGAAGAGGGGGTTACTTCGCTCCTGGGAGAGGGACACAAACTTCCGGACGAGGTTACCGTGAATTCCCGCACCGGAGACGATGGTTCGGTCTATATTTTCCTGCAAAACTGGAAGGATGAAGAGCAGGAACTTCATCTTCCGGCAGACTGCAGTGTGATCCTGGGCAGGGATGATGGGAAGATTGATGCACTGGGGAATCTGGTGTTGAAAAAAACTCTTGTCTGAATCGAATCTAACCATTGTATTTAGGGCCGAAAATCGGTAAGATAAAACATGCATCTGATGTGACGCCGTGAGGCAAGAGAAGGAGGCGTAATATGGCTGAGATCATGAACCTCGAGGGTGCACCTGAGAATTGTGCACATGACTGCAATGCCTGCAGTGCGGGATGTGAAATGAATCCTGATGGAAAGCAGGGAAATCTGTGGAAGGCAATGGAGGAATTCTCCAAGATCGAAGCAGATGATCTTCTTGATGCACTGAATTCCATCAGTTCAGAGGACTGAAGATTCGTTCAGAGTTATGGGAAATAAGGCACTTCGTGTGCCTCTTATGCGGACTTGGCGGAATTGGCAGACGCGCAGGATTTAGGTTCCTGTGTCTATAGACGTGAGGGTTCAAGTCCCTTAGTCCGCACGAAAGAGAGACTGTCATTATGGGAATTAGAAGAAATCGTATCGTAGTCAAGGTTGGTACGTCTACGCTTACCAATGAGAATGGACAGAGTAATCTCCGTGAGATGGAGAAGCTCTCCCGTACCTTGGCAGACATCCAGAATCTGGGGAATGAAGTGGTGCTTGTCTCCTCCGGCGCGATTGCTGTTGGAGCGAATAAGCTGCATCTTCCTGAGAAGCCGACAGAGATGCGTATGAAGCAGGCTGCGGCAGCGGTTGGACAGTGCGAGAATATGTTCCTATATGACAAGTTCTTCGGGTATTACAACAAGACGGTTGCTCAGATTCTTCTGAATGCAGAAGATATCAAACAGGAAGAGAAGAAGGAGAATCTTGCCAATACCTTCGAGGCTCTTCTGGAGCAGGGAATCATTCCGATTGTCAATGAGAACGACTCTGTATCTTATACCGAGATCGAGTCTGAGGACAGACTCTTCGGTGATAATGATATGTTATCTGCTGTGGTTGCAGTTCTCTGCAAGGCGGACCGCTTAATCATCCTCTCGGATATTGATGGATTCTATGATCGCGATCCTCGACTCTATAAGGATGCGAAGCTGATCTCTCGCATTGAGAATATCGATGAGAGTGTATACGAACTTGCAGGAGGAGCAGGTTCGAGAAGAGGCACCGGCGGCATGAGAACCAAGCTGCAGGCTGCAGATCTCGCAACCCGGAGCGGGATTGATACAATTGTCATGAATGGGCAGAATACAGATGGCCTCTATGATCTTGCAGAAGGCAGGAAGGTGGGCACCCTTTTCGTGGCACATCACTAATGAAGATTTGCCGTCGGCTTATGGTCCGGCGGCTTTTTTGATTAAAGATCGGATGCTATCGTCTGTGCCAATGATCATATCGCAGCCGGTGCGGTCATCGGTGCTAAGATCATGGGCCTTCCTTGACAGAAGGAAGATTCATGAGTATTCTATAAAACGTTGGGAAAGTTCCAACAGCGCATGAAGTTTTAGAAAATGATTTACTGATCCCATATGGGAGTCAGAGTAAGGAGAAAATCATGGCGAAGACAGTTGCAGATTACGTACGTACCATTCCCGATTTCCCTGAGAAGGGTATCATGTTCAGAGATATTACCACCGTTCTTGCAGATCCGGATGGTTTCAAGCTTGCCATCGATGATCTTGTAAAGGCTCTTGAGGGCCTTGATTTTGATGTGATCGCAGGAACCGAGTCCAGAGGCTTCATCTTCGGAACTCCCCTTGCATACCTGCTTCACAAGCCCTTCGTTCTCATTCGTAAGAAGGGCAAACTCCCCGCAGAGACCGTTGAGCAGACCTATGACCTCGAGTACGGTACCGCAACCATCGAGATGCATAAGGATTCCATCAAGCCTGGCCAGAAGGTTGTTCTCGTTGATGATCTGATCGCAACCGGCGGTACCATCGAAGCTGCAGCAAAGCTTGTTGAGAAGCTTGGCGGCGAAGTTGTTAAGATGCTCTTCGTTATGGAACTTGCAGGTCTGAAGGGCCGCGAGCGTCTTAAGGATTACGACATATACGCAACCATCACCTATCCCGGTAAGTAATGGAATCGTTCAGGTCCCCTTCAAAAATGCAGGGCAGACCATACGATATGAAAAAAACAACCCGTCCATGGTATCGATTGAAGATCCATGGACGGGTTTCTTAATCTGCTGAAGGATTAATAATGATTAACGAACTCTCTAATCTGTTCGGTCATGGCATTGGCTGCCGGAGAGAGGAATTCCGGATTCAGGCAGACGATACCGAGCGTTCTGTGCTGCTCGGGTTCGAGCGGGAAGATATCGACATTACGCTGGATGTTCTTAGTGACCATCTCAGGCATGATGGAGATACCGGAACCACATTCGACCATAGCCATAGCGGACTGGTCATCTAAGATGCGGCAGTTTGCACGAATCTCGAGGCGATAGGTATCAAGGAAGGTGATAACGTCCTTATCACAGGAGTCCTGCTGGATGACAAAGGGCTGATTGGTAAGGTCTTCCGGCGTGATGGTCGTTGTGCCCTTAGGGAAGTAGCCCTTGGGAGTGACACAAACCAGAGGATCCTCGTAAAGGGGAATGAAGGGAAGGCCTTCCTCCACGGCATCAGAGACGATACCGATATCAATCACACCATTTCTAACCCAGTTGGTAACATCTGTATAAGAACCCTGATATACCTGAATATCAATCTGAGGATGAACTTCAGAGAAGGCTTTGATCACACCGGGGATCCAGGCGAGGCAGACGGAGTTGACACAACCGATCTTAACGGTACCGGTCTGCAGTCCCTTCATCTGGGATACTGTCTGAAGTAAGCTGTTGTTGGCCGCTACGATCTTCTGGAGATAAGGACAGATCTGCTCACCGGCACTGGTGAGCTGAACACCATTCTTATTACGGATGAAGAGAGGAAAGCCTACCTCTTCTTCCATGGATGAGATGGAGTGGCTGACAGCCGAGGGGGTCAGGTGCAGAAGCTGTGCCGCTTTGGCGAAAGACCCCTGCTCAATGATGGTCTGGAAAATTTCGTAGGATAGTAAAGTCACAATTATTCTCCCTGTGAATAAAATTCAAGATATAGTTGAATATCCTGAACTTTACTGTTGGCTGTCTTTCTAGTAATATAATTCTAGACAGTCAAATGTTGAGTAATCTTTTTTCTTTTTCCGGCAGCCGCGAGGCTGCCTTTTCCTGTATATGGAATACATTGTATCATAAGCCGTGAATAAATGTATCTTTGTATTTGAATTTCTTTCATTTTATTTCATACAATCCGGTTCTTTGGCGCTCGCCTTCCGGACATAGCGCCGGCTTCTAATGCTTGGAGTTACATATGTCAGACAGACACAGCATTTCCGTAATTGATTTTTATCAGCAGTTTCACTGCCTGGGGGCATCCTGTCCTAAGACCTGTTGCTTCGGCTGGGTCATCCTGGTAGACGATGATTCGCATGCAGCCCGTAAGAGGGAGAAGGGGCTCTATGGCCTGATCCTCCGCATCTTCCTAAAACCCAGAAAAGATTCTTTCCCCTGTATCCGTCTTCTTATGGGGCATTGCCCTCACCACATCCATGGTCTCTGCCAGATGCAGGTGCGCGGCCGGCCAGATCTCATGCCCATGATCTGCCGCACCTATCCCAGACGGAATATAGACTTCGGCCCCGACACAGAGATCACCTTAGAACTCTCCTGTGTGGAGGCGGCACGTGTTTTCCTCGAAAATGCAGACCACAGGCTTCAGTTTGTTCCGGTCCTCTCAGGGAAGAAGCCTGAGGCAGGACATCTTGATGGAATCGAAGATGCGCTATCCCATCAAGATGTGAACAGGCTTGAAGTGGACAGCACGGACGACCTGAAACTGACAGAATATGAAACTCTCTGGAAGCAGGAGAATGAAGATCCCTCCTTTCTCAGCTTCTTACGCCGAAGCAGGGAGGAGATGTTAGACCTCCTCTGGGAGAGGGATGCAAGTCAGGTGGTGGAAGTGGAAGATATTCTCTTCGACTATGTAAGACGCATCCACAGACTGATCGTAAGGGACCATATTCCGGAAGCCATGGAAGAGAAGATCCTTGCTCCTTTGGATGAAGCAGAGAAGAGAGATTACCACGGAGGACCGGATGTGAAGCCTGACAGAGCACTCTTCTTTCCCATCAGTATCTTGAATGATGTGATCTATAACCAGGTCCCCTTCTGGGAAGAAGCGCTAAAGGATCTCGACTTCTTCCGTCTGCTTGTCTTATATAGAAGAAAGATCGGAAGACTTGAGGAAGATAAAGCGGACAAGATCATACAGTCCTGGTATGAAGAGATGGTAAGAGAGAATCCTGATATTGAGAAAAAATACAGAGCATATCTCTCATATTGCATGCAGGAAATGTGGTGCAATGCATATGAAGACTACCATGTGCTCCGTCAATTTATCTACGCAGCGGTTTGTCTGGACCTCCTCAAAATATGTGACATTTTAGCCTCGAATAGTTCGAGGACTACGAAATCCGGAATGTATACGAAAAAAGACAAAGGACTATCAGGCGAAGCCTATCAAAGGGGTGACGGAAACTTAAATAAGGGAAACAGGTTTTCAGTTGCAGAAGAGGTAAGAGTACTTTCCGCATCAGAACGTGGTTTTCGCCACTCCATTTATATAAGAGATAGTTTCCTTGACTTGATCCGTAGAAAAATTCTTTCATAAAACACTGACATTTTTCCCCTTTCCGTGTTATAATCTTCAATGTTCGGTATTGCAATTGGTTTTAAAGAATGGTAAGGTATGTGATTTTATGAGTAATTATGCAATTGGTGACTATGTTATGCATGAATCCGCAGGTGTCTGTCAGGTAGCTGCTATCAAAGAACTGGCACTCCAGGGCAAGGGTACGGAGAAGATGTACTACGAGCTCGATCCTGTGTTCCAGCACGACAGTCAGGTAATTACTCCGGTCGACGACAAGATGCATCGCTTAAGAGACGTAAAGAGCGCCGATGAGATGGAGTCGATTCTTGAAGATGTTAGTGAGCTGGATGTGATTCAGGAGAAGAATGAGCGTGTTCGTCAGGAGAAGATGAAGGAACAGATCGCACTCTTTGATCCCCGTCCACTGGCAGGTGTTGTTAAGACCGTATATCTTCGCAAACGTGCACGCCTTGCTTCCGGTAAGAAGTCCATGTCCTCTGATGAGAGAGTTCTGCAGAGTGCAGGTAAGAAGCTGTTCGAAGAGATGGCTTTTGCTATGCAGGAAGACATCGTGAAGGTCCGTGATAACTTCTTCCGCAGACTTGATGTTCTTGAAGCGTAATAAGAGACGAAGTTTTACTGAGTTCTCCCTTGCTTGATGACAGTTCTCTGTCAGTGTATAGTTATGGAGATGGCTTAGTAGCTAATGTATGAATCGCTCTGCCATCCGGCAGGGCGATTTTTTGATGATTTGTTCAGTGACGCATAATTTTATGTGGCACTTGAATGAGGGGAGAAAAATGGTACCACTTATTGTGAGACAGGCCGTGGATCGCAAGATTCGCAGGCAGATCTCCGTTCTTGTAGGGAATTACGAATACTATTATGCAGTCGGCCTTGCGGCGGATCGCATCAAGCTTCCGGTGGATGGAAGTACTGAACCTGCTCTGCTCGAGCCTGCGGTTAAGGAAGCAGTGCATGCCTATGCCGTGAATGAGGATGATCCCGAGGAGAAGTATCTCTGCTATCTGATCGAACGCTATGAAGCAAATTCGGACTTCGATGCTACGATGACTCGGCTCTTCTTAGACGGGAAGAGAGTGACAGCGGGGGAGGATGTCGGACTTGAGTAAGGGGAGAGAGGTTAGAAATGTAAACCGGCAGCCATTGCCGGACCTGCCAGATCTGGGCGAAGACAGAAGACATGAGCGGATTCGAAAGAAGAAAAGAAAACGCCGGAAACGGGCGCTGATCCGAATTACGATAGCGAGCATTCTTCTGGCTGTGATGGCCTTGATCGGACTTGTTCTACATTTCCGAGGGAATGTGGGAATCCTTAGCCCAAAGAAAAAGATCGTGGCGGAGCGTCCACCCATCGACGTGGAACTTCTGACCATCAATCCATATTCGAGGCCGGGGATAGCAAATGATGGCGTGAAGGCTGTCGTGGTGCATTACACAGCGAATCCCGGAACGGACGCGCTACAGAACAGAAACTATTTCGAGTCCCTGAAGGACACGGAAGAAACCTATGCTTCCAGTCAGTTCGTCATCGGCCAGGACGGCAGTATCGTGCAGTGTGTGCCGACGGCTGAGATCGCCTATGCGTCCAATGACAGGAACCACGATACGGTCTCCATCGAGTGCTGCTACAATAACGAGGATGGCAGCTTCGAGGATGCGACTTATGACAGCCTGGTCTATCTCCTGGCCTGGCTTTCAGGCAGGTTTGACCTGGATCCTGAGACGGATATCATCCGCCACTATGATGTGACGGGCAAGCTCTGTCCGCTCTACTATGTGGAGAATGAAGATGCCTGGGACAAGCTGAAGGATGATGTTGCAGACTATATTGAGAAGAATGGAAGCTATGTTGATCCGGAAGACGTAAGAGAAGAGTGATCGGCCATGAAGACAGGGAGAAATCTGCACTGAGAGGTGTGAATCCGGATGACGGGACGATGGGAGAATGGGATGACAGAAGACAAGTATCGGAAAATTACAGAATGCATCTCTGGAATCAAGCACGGCCCTAGGATGGTACGTCTCTTAGATCAGTTAGTGACCATGATCATCTTCCTGCTCTATCCGGTGCTTCTGGGAGAGCTCTATCTCCTGGATCGAAGTGACCTTCTCCTGCCTGTTCTGGTGGTGCCGGCGACCGGCTTCGTGGTGGTCAGCCTCATGCGCCATGTGATCCACAGTAAGAGACCTTATGAAGTCTACGACTTTACTCCCATCATACAGAAGGAGACCGTGGAACACAGTTTCCCCAGCCGCCATGTCTGCTCGGCGGTACTCATTGCCATGGCCTTTCTGCAGCTGGATGTCTCGAACGGGTTAGAGATCCTGCTTCTTGCAGCAATCCTGTCTGCCCTTCGGGTATTGGGAGGCGTTCATTTCCCTAAGGACGTGATCGCAGGATATCTGATGGGACTGGGATTCAGCCTGCTTGGTTACTATCTGGTGTTTAATATCTCGAGGTAAGAATGGAAGAGAAGAAAGTAAGACTCTGGCGTCATGCCATTATTATATTACTGGACCTCCTGGGCACACTTCTGGCCCTCTATGTCGGCGGTGTCCTGATGTTTGCGCTTCCCTTATATCATATGGTGACGGATCTGAAAGCGAATACGCTGACCAGCGGGCAGCTGATCAGAAGCGTGATCAGTATCCTGCTTGCATCAACGTCTGCCGGTGGGATCTGGTGCATCTTCGACATCTTAGCCAGCCTCTTTCGCGTAAAGGAGGACTGAGGATGGAGAAGATCAGGAGAAGATACCGGGTCTTTGGCGATGTACAGGCAGTGGGCTTCCGTTATACAGCCCGCATGGTGGCAGGGCGATATGACCTCACAGGCTATGTGCAGAACGAATACGATGGTTCCGTAACAGCGGAAGTGCAGGGAGACCCGGATGCGGTGCACAGCTTTCTTGCGAATGTGGAAGCAGCCTCTCACTGGATCAGAATCGATCCTTATCTCACCAGTGAGAAGGATCTGCCGATCGATGATGAGGAGCGATCCTTTGAGATTCGGGGATATTAGATGGGTGATATAGATACATGTATCTGGAAGATATAATTCAGGAAGAACAGAATGGATGGACAGTGAAGCGGTACCTGGGTGAATGGCGCCGCTTTTCTTCGCATATGGTAAGAAGGCTCAAGTTCCGCGAGAACGGCATCCTCCTAAATGACGCCAAGGTGACCGTGCGGGCCGTCCTCCATAAGGGAGACTGTCTTCGCATGCGTCTTAGCGACGTCGAGACGGATGATGAGAGTTCTCATTCCGTCTGGTGGCTTCCGCCCAAGGACATGCCGAAACTTGTGATCCTGAAGGAGGATCCTCATCTGATCTTCCTCGATAAGCCGGCGGGCCTGGTCTGTCACCCCTCCCACGGGCATTATGCCGATACGGTGGCGAATCAGGTGGCAGAGCATCTCGGCATCCGCCGCGGTGGTATCTATCCCATCGGCAGGCTGGACCGGGACACATCCGGAGTGGTCTGCTTCGCCAAGCACGAGGATGCCGCCGGTCAGATGACTCTCCTCCAGAAATGTGGAGCTTACCATAAGACATATCTTACGGAAGTGGAGGGGTGTCTCGAAGGCTGCGGAGAGATCACAGATTCGATTGGCATCTTGAAGAAGACGCCGCTACGTATGGGACTTCTCGCTGTAGATCAGGGTGGAAGACCGGCAGAGACCTACTGGAAGGTGCGAGGCTACAGGAGAGATGACAGAGGAGAGATCTGCTCTACATTTCTCGAAGTGACCATTTCGCATGGAAGGACACATCAGATTCGGGTGCACATGGCCAGCATCGGGCATCCGATCGTTGGAGATCCTATCTATGGTAAGGATGGGGACTTTCGATATGAGACGGGGCGGGATGCCTATGATGGGACCCGGCATGTGGAGGATGTCTTCGCGGGGTATATCGATCCTGCGGGGGTGGATATGCATCTGCATGCCTATCGTGCGACTTACCTGGAACCCTTCTATCCAGGAGTACCGGAGGAGTCCTGCGTGGAGACGAAATATCCTTCCTGGTGGTGTAGATAATATAATGACTAATATTCGAAGAGGCATAGGAAGGATATGCGTGTTATAATGAAGGCCAATGTGAATGTCTGTTAGGGAGTATTGAATGAAACTTCTGGAAGAGAATCAGTCCTATACCTATACTTGCGTGGGTCATCCGGCTTCGACGGATGGAGAGGGAAGGCATTACTGTCGTGCTGTCCGGGCCTTTCTTCAGGATGGCTATGCCCTCTGCAATGACTGTCCGCTCTATGGTGGTGAGTCATCGACGCTGGGAGACAGCGTTCCCATGTGTTATTACTATGACTTGGATCTGTCGGATGCAGAGGAGATCAGCGGTGTGGAGCAGAATCTTCGTACCGAGTCCCTGATCAATGCAGGCATGATCCCTAAGTTCCCCTTCTATCTTACGGAACTTGAGGCGGTAAGAAGATTTGGTATCATGGAGCAGGCAATCCAGTTTGCTGCTGATGCACATGCCGGCCAGACGAGAAAGGGCTCAGAACTTCCTTACATCTGTCATCCGCTCGAGGTGATGATGCTTGTCTGCAAGATGACATCTGACCCGGAGGTGGCAGCGGCAGCGGCTCTGCATGATACGATCGAAGACACCAAGACGGAGTACGAGGATCTGAAGGAGTGCTTCGGTAAGCGCATTGCAGATCTGGTGGCGGCAGAGTCTGAAGATAAGAAGCGTGATCGCCCGGCCGGGGAGACCTGGAGGGAGCGCAAAGAGGAGAATCTTCTGCGCATCGCAGACGAGCCCTATGAAGCAAAGCTCATTATGCTTGCGGATAAGCTGTCGAACCTTCGCTCGAGTTACCGGGAGTACCAGAAGATCGGTGATCAGATCTTCGAGCGCTTCAATATGAAGGACAAGAAGGAACATGAGTGGTATCACAGAAGTGTGGCAGAAGCCCTGTCAGAGCTCCGTGAACTCTCACAATACGGTGAATACAAGCATCTCATCGAGGAGATCTTCGGATGATGAGATCTTCGGATGATGAGATGCTGGTAGAGATATAGAACGTATCTTGGAATGTGTATAATATGATACGCACAATAGTAAGCAATGTGTGGTGCTGTATCGTATGATATGGAATGCTATGCATGGGCTATGCAAAGAAAGGAAAAAGAAATGGGAAAAGCATTAGTTGGTATTGTTATGGGCAGCGATTCTGATATGCCGGTCATGGCAGAGGCTGCTAAGATCTTAGATCAGTTTGGTATCTCTTATGAGATGGATGTTATCTCTGCTCATCGTGAGCCGGACGAATTCTTCGAATACGCACATGGCGCAGAAGAGCGCGGCTATAAAGTGATCATCGCAGGTGCAGGCAAGGCAGCACATCTTCCCGGAATGTGTGCAGCACTCTTCTCCATGCCTGTTATCGGTATCCCCATGAAGACTTCGGATCTGGGTGGTGTAGATTCTCTCTATTCTATCGTACAGATGCCCAGCGGCATTCCTGTTGCTACCGTTGCCATCAATGGTGGTAAGAATGCCGGAATCCTGGCAGCGAAGATTCTTGCTACGGGAGATGCAGAACTTCTTGCGAAGGTTAAGAAGTATTCAGAAGACCTGAATGAAGAAGTGAAAGAGAAGAACAAGAAGCTGAAGGAAATCGGCTGGAAGAAGTATCTCGAAGAGAAGTAATGCGGTCGCAAGGAGCATCTCGAAGAGAAGTAATGCGGTCGCAAGAAGCATCCCGAAGAGAAGTAATACGGTCGCAAGAAGTATCTCGAAGAGAAGTAATACGGTCGCAAGGAGCATCCCGAAGAAGTTTACTACAGCATGAAGTGACATCAGGAAGTGAAAGACTTTGATATAAGTGGCATTAATAAATACACCAAGTATTTATAAATTGTCTTTCTAAAACTGACAGACGTATAATACATATGCGAATGAAGCCTCTGGCTTCAGCTGCCGGAAAAAGAAAAAGATTTGGTAATGAAGGCTTGGTAAGACCAGGAGGTCCATATGGATTACAAGAGCGCAGGTGTTGATATCGTAGCTGGTTATGAATCTGTTGAACTGATGAAGAAGTTCGTCAAGGGAACCATGCGTCCCGAAGTTCTCGGTGGTTTGGGTGGATTCTCCGGTGCCTTCAGTCTTGCACAGATCAAGGAGATGGAAGAACCTGTTCTTCTGTCTGGTACGGATGGTGTAGGAACGAAGATTAAGCTTGCTTTCCTTCTTGATAAGCATGATACCGTTGGTATCGACTGTGTTGCAATGTGTGTAAACGACGTTGCATGTGCAGGTGGTGAGCCTCTGTTCTTCCTGGATTATATTGCCTGTGGTAAGAACTTCCCTGAGAAGATTGCGACCATCGTCTCTGGTGTTGCAGAGGGTTGTAAGCAGTCCGGATGCGCTCTGATCGGTGGTGAGACTGCTGAACATCCTGGCCTTATGCCGGAAGAAGAGTATGACCTTGCTGGTTTTGCAGTTGGTCTTGCTGATAAGAAGGACATCATTACCGGACAGGAGATCCGAGAAGGCGATGTTCTGATCGGTCTTGCTTCCACAGGAATTCATTCCAATGGATTCTCTCTTGTAAGAAAAGTATTCCCGATGACCCTTGAGGCTCTGAACACGCATTATGATGAACTCGGTAAGACTCTGGGCGAGGCTCTGATTGTTCCTACCAGAATCTATGTGAAGGCTATGAAGTCCATTAAGGATGCCGGCGTAAGAGTGCATGGTTGCAGCCATATCACCGGTGGTGGCTTCTACGAGAATGTTCCTCGTATGCTTCCGGATGATAAGCTTGCAGTGATTGAAAAAGATAGTTACGAGGTTCCTCCCATCTTCAAACTCCTCCAGAAGACGGGCGGTATCGATGAAGAGATGATGTACAACACTTATAATATGGGCCTTGGTATGGTTCTTGCAGTTGCTCCGGAAGATGTTGATAAGACACTTGCAGCAGCAAAGAAAGCAGGAGATACCGCTTATGTCGTCGGTCATATCGAAGGCGACAGGAAGGGTGTTAAGCTCGTCTAATTGATTGCTTTTGTTCAGGCCGGTGCGTAATGTTCCGGTCTGTTCTTGTCTAAGGGATAGAGCAGACGGATGGCCTTGCTCTATATTTACGAAGATGTATGTGAAGGGTAAACAGATATGAAAAATGTGACAGTTCTGGTATCCGGTGGTGGAACCAATCTCGAGGCGATTCTCAAGGCTTGCGAGGATGGCAGTATCAGCCACGCCAAGGTAACCCATGTCATCTCGAATAATCCGGGTGCTTATGCGCTTAAGAGAGCGAAGAATCATGGAGTAGAGGGTGAGGTCTTATCCCCTAAGTCCTTCGAGAGCAGAGCAGCCTTTAATGAGGCTTTCCTTCAGAGGCTGGAGGAGATCAATCCGGATCTAATCGTTCTGGCGGGCTTCCTGGTCGTGATTCCGGAAGCTGTTGTACGTGCTTTCCCACATAAGATCATTAACATCCATCCCTCCCTGATTCCGTCCTTCTGTGGAAAGGGATTCTATGGACTGAAGGTTCACGAGGGGGTTCTCTCCCGTGGAGTTAAGGTGACGGGAGCTACCGTCCACTTCGTAGATGAGGGAACGGATACCGGCCCTATCCTTCTTCAGAAGGCAGTCTATGTCGAGGAGGGTGATACGCCGGAGGTTCTGCAGCGTAGAGTCATGGAAGAGGCGGAGTGGAAGATTCTGCCCCAGGCAATCGAGCTTTTGGCTGCAGATCGTGTTCGTGTTGATGAGAATCATGTGACGCACATCCGGTAAGTGTGATGACGATCATGTGGCTTACGTCCGGTAAGCGTACATTAGAAGAATGCGTTTTTGTTTCGAAATGTGAATCGTTCATTATGTTTTAGAAAACGAGAGGTTGTCTTATGAAAATTCTTTTGGTTGGTGGTGGCGGCCGTGAGCACGCGATCCTTCATGCGATTGCTAAGAGTCCTCGTGTGGATAAGATCTATGTAGCACCTGGCAATGCAGGTATGGCTGACATGGCAGAGCTTGTGAATATCGGTGTGATGGAGTTCGACAAGCTGGTGGCTTTCGCCAGGGAGCATGAGATTGACCTTACGGTCTGCTCTCAGGACGATCCTCTCTGCGCCGGTATCGTGGATGCCTTCGAAGAGGCTGGTCTTCGCATCTTCGGAACCAGAAAGAATGCTGCTATCATTGAGGGCTCTAAGGCTTTCTCTAAGGACCTGATGAAGAAGTACAATATACCAACAGCTGCTTATGAGACCTTCGATGATCCTGCGAAGGCAGAAGAGTATCTGAAGAGCCAGAAGATGCCAATCGTACTGAAGGCGGATGGCCTTGCACTCGGTAAGGGGGTTCTGATCTGCCAGACTCTCGAGGAAGCAATCGAGGGTGTTAAGGAGATCATGGAAGACAAGAAGTTCGGCTCTGCAGGAAATGAACTTGTTATCGAGGAATTCATGACAGGTCGTGAAGTGTCTTGCCTTGCTTTCGTAGATGGTACGAACTACGCTCTTATGACTTCATCTCAGGACCACAAGAGAGCAGGAGATGGTGATACCGGTCTTAATACCGGCGGTATGGGAACCTTCTCTCCCAGCCCCTTCTTCACTGAGGATATTCAGAAGATCTGCGATGAGAAGATCTTCCGGCCTACCGTGGATGCCATGAAGAAGGAAGGCAGAGAATTCAAGGGTGTTCTATATTTCGGACTGATGCTGACGGCAGATGGCCCCAAGGTTGTGGAGTATAATACCCGCTTCGGTGACCCTGAGACCCAGGTCGTTCTTCCTCGTATGAAGACCGATATCATCGATGTCTTCGAGGCTTGCATCGATGGAAAACTCGATGAGATCAAGTTAGAGTTCGAGGACAATGCAGCAGTCTGTGTTGTATTAGCTTCCAAAGGATATCCGGTATCCTATGAGAAGGGCTTCCCCATCGAAGGCTTCGATAAGTTCGACAACCGGAAGTATTACTGCTTCCATGCAGGAACCAAGTTCGATGCAGAGGGCAGAATCGTCACCAATGGTGGACGTGTACTCGGTATCACAGCCCTTGGCAGCAACCTGAAGGAAGCGAGAAGGAACGCTTACGAAGCAACCGAATGGATCAGCTTCAAGAATAAGTATATGCGTCACGATATCGGTAAGGCAATCGACGAGGCGTAAGGCGGTCGTTTAGGCGCAATCAGGCAATCGTCGTTGTGAAGATGCTTGTACCCGTGGTACCATCGACGAAGCAATCGCAATCGACGAGGCATAAGGCGGTACGTGCATCGGACCCCGGATGATAGCCGATCTGTGATGAAATTAAATAGAAGATATATATCAGACCCTCCACAAGATCTTGTGGAGGGTTTTGTTGTCGCAAACTATATAAAGATTTCAGACGATAATCCACAAAGTACGCAAAATAGGGCATGATAGCACATATAGTGGTATGGAGGAGTGGCAGAATATCACTTAATATGCAGAAAATATGCATTGGCTATTCTGGCTAAAATACTACATCTTGTGTCTGACGAAAAAATATAAAATATATCTTGTGTTTTTATCATAGGTCGACTATATTAGTAGAGGACACAATATCTAGTGCCAATCGAACTTTCAGTTCTACATCTGTACAGATGTGGGGCTTTTTAAAGGGTAAATGACACTTATCCCGATCAGGGGAGACGGGATAACCCAGGATGATGAGAACAGAAAAGGAGAGAGTATTTTATCATGTCAACAGCAGTAAGAGGCGATGAGATGGAGGTTCGTACCAAGGTTATTAAGCGTAATGGATCCGAAGTGGAATTCCACATTGATAAGATCGTTAATGCAATCTCAAAGGCAAATCATGAGGTGGATGAGATTCATCAGATGAATTCCCACCAGATTGCGGCTATCGCTGACAACATTGCGAAGGAAGTTTCCACCGCACCGCATGCCGTCAATGTCGAAGATATCCAGGATATGGTTGAGACCGGCATCATGGAGATGCGTTGCTATGAAGTAGCACAGAAGTATGTCCGCTACAGATATAAGAGAGAAATCTCCCGTAAGTCTAATACTACCGATGATGGAATCCTCTCCCTGATCGATCAGGCAAATGAGGAAGTAAAGCAGGAGAATTCCAATAAGAATCCCGTGATCAACTCCACTCAGCGTGACTACATGGCCGGCGAAGTATCTAAGGATCTGACCAAGCGTGTGCTTCTTCCGGAAGACATCGTTCGTGCTCATGAGGAAGGTATCATTCATTTCCATGACTCCGATTATTTCGCTCAGAGAGAGCATAACTGTGATCTGATCAACCTCGAAGATATGCTGCAGAACGGCACGGTTATCTCTGAGACCATGATCGAAGCTCCTCACAGCTTCTTCACTGCATGTAATGTAACAACACAGATCGTTGCTCAGGTTGCCTCTAACCAGTATGGTGGACAGTCCTTTACTCTGTCCCATCTGGCTCCTTTCGTTGATGTCAGCCGTCAGAAGATTCGTGAGCAGGTTATCGAAGAACGTAAGGAATGTGGCGAATCTGTCGATGACGAGATCGTTGCAAAGCTTGTTGAGACCCGTCTCGACCGTGAGATCCAGAATGGTATCCAGACCATCCAGTACCAGCTCATCACACTGATGACCTGTAATGGACAGGCTCCCTTCGTTACCATGTTTATGTACCTCGATGAGGTTCCGGAAGGCCAGACTCGTAACGACCTCGCGAAGATCATCCGTGAAGTGTTAAAACAGCGTATTAAGGGCGTCAAGAATGAGAAGGGCGTATGGATTACCCCTGCATTCCCTAAGATCATCTACGTTCTCGATGAGGACAATGTAACTCCCGACAGCCCCTTCTACGATCTTACCGTGCTCGCTGCAGAATGTACTGCAAAGCGTATGGTTCCTGACTATATCTCCGCTAAGATCATGAAGCGTGATAAGGGCGATGTATACCCTTGCATGGGATGCAGAAGCTTCCTGACTCCCGATGACGGAACCTGCAATAAGGAGAATATCGCTAACGTCGGTGGCTATGTTGCCGGCAAGCATAAGTATTATGGACGTTTCAACCAGGGCGTTGTTACCATTAACCTCGTTGATGTTGCATGTTCTTCTGATGGAAATATGGAACGTTTCTGGGAAATCCTCGAAGAGAGACTTGAGCTCTGCCATAGGGCACTGCGTTGCCGCCATGAGCGTCTCATGGGCACAAGCTCTGATGTAGCTCCCATCCTTTGGCAATATGGTGCTCTGGCACGTCTGAAGAAGGGTGAGCCTATTGACAAACTGCTCTTCGGTAATTACTCCACCATCTCCCTTGGTTACGCAGGTCTCTATGAGATGACCATGAGAATGCTGGGTGTATCCCATACTGATCCTAACGGCGAAGAGTTCGCTCTCAAGGTTATGCAGAAGCTGAACGATAAGTGTGCTGAGTGGAGAGCAGCTGAGAATATCAGCTATTCCCTCTACGGAACTCCTATGGAGTCCACGACTTACAAGTTCGCCAAGTGCCTGCAGAAGCGTTTCGGAATTATCCCGAATGTTACCGACCACAACTACATCACGAACTCTTATCATATTAATGTTCGTGAAAAAATCGATGCATTCTCCAAGCTGAAGTTCGAGTCTAAGTTCCAGAAACTTAGCCCGGGTGGTGCAATCTCTTATGTTGAGGTTCCGAACATGCAGCAGAACATTCCTGCAGTTATCTCTGTTATGAAGTTCATCTACGATAACATCATGTATGCAGAGCTTAACACCAAGTCTGATTACTGCGAAGTCTGCGGTTATGATGGAGAAATCAAGATCGTAGAGGAAGAGAGCGGCAAGCTCGTATGGGAGTGCCCTAAGTGCGGTAACCGTGATCAGGATAAGATGTCTGTAGCACGTCGTACCTGTGGATACATCGGCACCCAGTTCTGGAACCAGGGCAGAACCCAGGAGATTAGGGACAGAGTACTTCATCTGTAATGACACATCCTTTTTCTTCGGACCTTGTTGGTCCGGAGAAGAACCCTTTCAAAAAACATCATATGGAAATAGAAAAGATCTCCGGAAACTAAGCTTTCCGGAGATCTTTTCTTACTTGGAAATTGATGACGTTCCATGGATCGTGAACTACCCCAACCTAAGCTATCGCTTTGAAGTCGGGGCTTCCTGCCCTGCAGCATTGGTGAACGTTTGGTGATGTAGTTTGTATGGTTGATATATCTTGTGCAGTCTGGTGGTGATATTTCAAAAATAGTTTGTGCGGACTAGGTGGTTGGAACTTCTGCAGAATCGGCCTTTTTCTTATGATGGATAAATCCG
>ONDO01000013.1 GCA_900316625.1 uncultured Lachnospiraceae bacterium
GGGCAAGTGGAGAATCCCGGAAAATGAGCTTATGCTGGTGGCAGCACTCGGTGGCAGTATCGGTGCTCTGATTTCGATGTACACCTTCCGTCATAAGACCAAGCATGCCAAATTCGTTCTGGGTGTCCCCATCATCCTGGCGATGCAACTCATGTGTCTTCTCGCATTCATTGTATATGTGAGCTGATTCTCGACCTGATAGAGTTCTGGTAGAGAATCCTGATAGAGTTCCGGGAAGAGAAGCCTGATAGAGTTCTGGTAGAGGATCCTGATAGAGTCCTGGGAGAGGATCCGGATAGAGTTCCGGGAAGAGAAGCCTGATAGAGTTCTGGGAGAGGATCCGGATAGAGTTCCGGGTAGAGAAGCCTGATTCATCTGTGGGAAAATATAAATTATCAGAAAACGGAAACTGAAAATAAAAATACGTTAATCTCCTGTGAAATGAAATATAATAGGAGATGTAATTTTTTTGTTTTTTTCTGGGGAAATATTTGGGGGAAATATGTCATACAATGAACTTCTTGCACGTAAGAATCGTGCGCTTGCTGTAACTCTTCTAATCTGCATTCTGCTTCGCTCTATTGCGAATGCATTTTTCATCGAATGGATGAAGGTAATTCCCATGGCTGTGGGGGGAATTGTTCTTACTGCCATCCTGCTTCTGATCTCTAAGTGGCTGCACCCTGTGATTCAGGCCTATCTGATGGTGGCACTGATGTCGGGCATCTCGATCATGCTTATGATCGTCTTCCCTTGCACCACGAACTATCTCATGTTCTTCCTCGCGATCTTCTTCGTCGTCATCTATGAAGATATCCGCCCCATCATTATCCAGTGTGTAATCAGTGCAATCTGCATGTATATTTTCTATCGAAAATATGCAGAAGAACTTGCAAATACCTGGAGCGCGGATGCCATGGCAATGTGCATCGTCTATATCATCTCCGGAATGATCGTATATATCAGTCTCTGCCGCTTCACCAGGCAGCAGTTTACCGAACTGCAGAAGACATCCTTAGAAGCGAAGGAAAAGAGCAACAAGGCCAATCATCTTCTCGGCAAGATCGGTAAATCTGTTGATATCTTAGGCTCCACATCCGACAAGTTCAGTGACAGTATCACTGTAACCAACGAGATCGCAAGCCAGCTCGGTTCCGCATCTGAGGATGTTGCCAGAAGAACGGCAGAGGAAGTTGAGAGAACCGAGGATATCAAGGCCCAGGTTCGTTCTTCCGTAGACCAGCTGCAGGCCATTGCCGATGCATCTCATGAGATGAAGCAGGTCTCCCTCGAAAATGCAGACCGTGTCCGTCAGGGTGGCGAGAGAGTTGAAAATCTGTCGGAACAGATGATGGAACTCAATGCCAGGATGGATGCTGTCGGCAGTTCTGTTGGTTCTCTTGCAGATAAGACCAATCAGATCGTTCAGATTCTCGGAACCCTGAATGAGATCACTTCCCAGACGAACCTGCTGTCCTTAAATGCCAGTATCGAGGCAGCGAGAGCAGGAGAAGCCGGAAGAGGATTTGCAGTCGTTGCAGATGAGATTCGTAACCTGTCTTTAAACTCTGCAAACTTCACCGCCCAGATCCATGAGATCGTTGAAGGTATTGCGGAGCAGACCAGAGCTGTTCAGAATGAACTCGAGGCAGGACAAAATGCGGTGAATATCTGTACCGAACATGCCAATATGGTACAGGGATTCTTCGGAGATATCCGTGAGAATACAGATCGTATGACAGCACAGGCAGATTCCATCGGTAATAGCTCAAGCGAGGCAAATTCCCTTATGCAGCAGACCATGGAGAATGTGAATAACATTACTGCAAATATTGAATCTACTTCTGCAGCAATGGAAGAGATCTCCAGTAGTATTGCAGATCTGAATGGATCCATCTCCAAGGTTGTGGATGGATACCAGGATATCAATGAGATCACAACAGACCTCAAGGGTAGTGACACTGATTAATAGTAAATAAAAGAAGATCAATGAAGAACAGACTACAGGAAGGTCCGGTGATGGATTACGGTAGTCTGTTTTTTTCTTAGGCATTCCTATACCCTTGTAGGATAAAGGTCCAGACTCGTTGACTTTAGGACGATAACGTGTTATTGTCTTAAATAATCCGAGAAAATGAGTGAAAATTTCTCAAGGATTCAGGATGAGAAAAGGAAAAAGATTCAGCAATATGAATCGGAAAAAGAAAAAAGATTCAGATATAGGAATCGGGAAAAGGAAAGAAGATTCAGGTATTTGAATCAGGGAAAAAGAGAAAAGATATTGGAGGAAAGTGATATGAAAAAGAGAGTTCTCGCAGGCTTACTCACTGCAGCAATTGCTGCATCAGCACTTACCGGATGTGGTTCCGGTGACAGTGCATCGAATGGTGGCAATAAGAATGCCAAGTATCAGGTTGGCGTTCTTCAGCTGGTTCAGCATCCCGCACTGGATCGTGCTACGGAGGGATTCAAGGCAGCTCTGCATGACAAGCTTGGTGCTGAAGTGAACATCGATGTTCAGAACGCAGCAGGTGATACTGCTCAGTGTTCTACCATCGCAAACTCTTTTGTCTCCGCAGGAGATGACCTGATCTTCGCAAATGCGACAGGTGCTCTTCAGGCAGCAGCTGCAGCAACGGCTGACATTCCTATTGTAGGAACCAGTGTTACTGACTATGCTACCGCACTTTCCATCGATAACTGGTCCGGAACAACCGGTAAGAACATTACCGGTACTTCCGATCTTGCACCCCTGGATCAACAGGCAGATATGTTAGAGGAACTCTTCCCTGTTGCTGATTACTCCAAGGTTGGTATCATCTACTGCTCTGCAGAAGCAAATTCCAAGTATCAGGCAGATGAGATTACCAAGGCACTGACTGCAAAGGGCTATACGGTTGAGGCATTCCAGTTCTCTGATTCTAACGATGTTGCATCTGTAACCCAGAGCGCATGTGATGCATCTGATGTTCTCTATGTTCCTACAGATAACACTGCAGCAAACTGTGCCGAGAACATCAACAATGTTGCACTTCCTGCAAAAACGCCCATCATCGCTGGTGAGGAAGGCATCTGTGCCGGATGTGGTGTAGCAACCCTTTCCATCGATTACTATGATCTGGGATATGCTGCCGGCGAGATGGCATACGACATTCTCGTAAATGGTGCTGATCCTGCAACCATGCAGATTGGATATGCACCTGAGGTAACCAAGGAATACAACGCAGATATCTGCGAGAAGCTCGGGGTAGAGATTCCCGCTGACTACACAGCAATTAAGAAAGATAAGTGATAAGTACTTGTAAGTAAGAGGTAAGTAACAATGGCTTCATTTATTAACATGATTCCGGGCGATGTAGCACAGGGTCTCATCTGGGGTATCATGGCACTCGGCGTATTCATGACCTTCAAGATCCTGAATTTCGCTGATATGACCGTCGATGGAACATTCGCGACCGGCGGTGCAGTAACGGTCATGCTGATCATCTCAGGGGTATCGACTCCGGTCGCTCTTCTGGTTGCAGTAATCGCAGGTATTCTGGCAGGTATTATGACTGGATTCTTCCATACGGTTCTGGGTATTCCGGACATCCTGGCGGGAATTCTGTCGCAGATGGCTCTCTATTCCATCAATCTGAATATTATGGGTGGTGCGAATAAGGCAGTATCTGTTGATGTCTACAATCTTATGGTATCCCTTCGATATGTATCGAAGACCATTGTGATTGCACTTATCTTCGTTGCAGTTGTTATGCTTCTTATGTACTGGTACTTTGGAACGGAGCAGGGTTCTGCTATTCGTGCGACCGGTAATAATCCGCATATGTCTCTGGCACAGGGGATCAACATCTCTGTCATGAAGGTCATCGGTCTTGCAGTATCGAATGGACTGGTTGCCCTCTCTGGCGGACTCTTCGCACAGTATCAGGGCTTTGCAGACATCAATATGGGACGTGGCTCCATCGTTATCGGTCTTGCAGCTGTAATCATCGGTGAAGTACTTGGTAATGCCATATTTGGAAAGCGAATGAACTTCATGCTTCGTATGACTTTCGTTGTAATTGGTGCCATCATCTTCTATCTGGTCATCGGTGTCGTTCTGTGGCTGCACTTCCCGTCTGACGACCTCAAGCTCTTCACCACAGTTATCGTTGCAATCTTCATGGCAGTTCCGTATCTCAAGGATAAGGCAACGCATTCATATCGCAGTGCCGGAAAGGGAGGTAGGAACTAATGCTTCGCGTAACAGACATTCATAAAACATTCAATGCCGGAACCGTCAATGAGAAGCAGGCCCTTCGTGGTGTCTCTCTGAATCTCGAAGATGGTGAGTTCGTCACCGTCATCGGTGGTAACGGAGCCGGAAAGTCAACATTCTTAAATGCAGTTGCAGGTGTATGGCCCATCGACTCCGGATCCATCGAAATCGATGGCACGGATGTGACAGGCCTCTCTGAACATGTTCGTGCAAAGTATCTGGGCCGTGTCTTCCAGGATCCTATGACAGGTACTGCTGCAGACATGGAGATCGAAGAGAATCTCGCCCTGGCAGCAAGACGTGGCAAGAGCCGTTCTCCCTTCCGTTGGGGTGTCACCAAGGAAGAGCATGAGAAGTACAGAGAATTGCTCGCACAGCTGGATCTGGGACTGGAAGACAGAATGACCGCTAAGGTTGGTCTTCTCTCCGGTGGACAGAGACAGGCACTGACTCTTCTTATGGCGACCCTGCAGAAACCGAGCCTGCTCCTCTTAGATGAGCACACAGCAGCACTTGATCCTAAGACTGCCGCTAAGGTTCTTGAGACCACAGAGAAGATCGTTCAGGCAAACCACCTGACCACGATGATGATCACTCATAACATGCGTGATGCAATCGCACATGGGAATCGTCTGATCATGATGAATGAAGGACGTATCGTCCTGAATATAGCCGGAGAAGAGAAGAAGAAGCTTACGATCGAAGACCTTCTTCACAAGTTCGAGGAAGTCTCCGGTGAGGAATTCACAAACGACAAGGCTTTGCTATCCTGAACCCTCTTAGAGGTCCTGCTGTGAGGCAGGGCTTCTTTTTTTCAAAGACTAAAAATGAGAATATATGCAGGAAATGCCCGTATGCTATACATTTCTCAAGGAAATATACAATTAAAATAAATAAATATTCAAAAACTACTTGCATAGGGTGAATAATAATGCTATTATGTCAACATTCAATGACCAAATACTCATCACCTGGGATGAAAAAGAAAGAAGGCAGACGATGAAGAATATGATGAAGAAAGCAGTTGTACTTGCTCTCGCAGGTACCATGGCAATGGGAATCTTCGCTGGATGCGGTAAGAGCTCCGATACTCTCGTAATGGCAACCAACGCTACCTTCCCTCCTTATGAATATCACGAGGGCAACAGCATTGTTGGTATCGATGTTGAGATCGCAAATGCCATCGGTGAGAAGATTGGCAAGAAGATCGAGATCGAGGATGTTGAGTTCGATTCCATCGTTGCTGGCGTTCAGTCCGGCAAGTACGATTTCGGTATGGCCGGTATGACCGTTACCGATGAGCGTAAGAAGAATGTTAACTTCAGTGATCCTTATACCACTGCAGTTCAGTCCGTTATCGTTCCTGAGGATTCTGCTATCGCTTCCGTTGATGACATCACTTCCGATATGAAGATTGGCGTTCAGCAGGGTACCACCGGTGATATCTATGCATCTGATGATTATGGCGAAGATGCAGTTACCAAGTACAAGAGTGGTCCGGATGCAGTTCAGGCACTTCTTGCCGGTAAGGTTGATCTCGTTATCATCGACAACCAGCCCGCTAAGTCCTATGTCGCTGCAAATGAGGGTCTGAAGATTCTTGATACTGCATATGCTGAAGAAGAGTATGCAATTGCAATCAACAAGCAGAATGATGAACTCTTAAAAGAGGTCAACACCGCGCTCTCTGAGCTCCAGGCTGACGGCACCATCGACAGCATCATCAAGAAATATATTAAGGACTGATCAGTTCCGAATATAAAAAGACGGATAGGTCTGTAAATATATTGGGCAGATTGCCCCGGAAAAAGAGATTATGGGCAGATTGCCCGGGAAAAGAAATTATGGGCAGATTGTCCCGGAAAAAGAAATTATGGGCAGATTGCCCGGGAAAAGATATAATAAGAAAAGATTGCTTGAATGAAAGATAGAAGAGGGCGGCGTTTGTCGCCCTCTTTAGTGCGGAGGTAAGAAAGACATGAAAGAAGACTTAATACAGGTGTTTGTCACTGACAACCGGTGGCAGCTCTTACTCAGCGGTCTCGGAGCAACAATTCTTATTACAATTGTCGCTGCAATCCTGGGTATCATCCTCGGTGTTGTTACAGGTATCGTGCGTTCGGCCTGGGACAAGAACAGAGAGCGTATGGAGAGAAACAGAACGGCAGGGTACTGGATACTTCGTATCTTAAACCGCATCGCTGTTATCTACATCACCATTATTCGTGGTACACCTACTGTCGTACAGCTCATGCTGTGCTACTTCGCAATCTTCGCCTCTGCACGTAATGGTCTGCCGGTTGCAATGCTTGCATTCGGCCTGAACTCCGGTGCATATGTTGCCGAGATCATCCGTGGTGGTATCATGTCCATGGATGACGGCCAGTTCGAAGCAGGACGTTCCCTGGGCTTCAATTATCCCCAGACCATGCGTTATGTCATCATTCCCCAGGTGGTTAAGGCAGTACTTCCTGCCCTTATGAACGAGTTCATCACTCTCTTCAAGGAGACTTCCATCGCAGGTTACGTTGGTATCCGTGATCTTACCAAGGCTGGAGACATCATCCGTGCGGCGACCTATCTCGCACTGCCTCCCCTTCTTGCTACCGCGGCAATCTATCTCGCAATCGTTATGCTTCTGACCGCAGTTGAAACCAGATTCGAAAGGAGTCTTCGTAAGAATGAGCTATGATCCACTTATTTCCGTCAGAAATCTAGAGAAACATTACGGAGACGGTGCCATTCATGCACTTGACGGAGTCTCCCTCGACATCAAGAGCGGTGAAGTAGTGGTCATCATCGGACCTTCCGGATCCGGTAAGTCCACTCTGCTTCGTTCCCTCAATCTTCTCGAACTTCCAACCAGTGGAACCATCACAGTTGATGGCATTGAGATCACCGATCCCAAGGTCGATATCGACAAGCACAGACAGAAGATGGGAATGGTTTTCCAGCACTTCAACCTCTTCCCTAACATGACCATTCTTCGCAATATGACCATCGCCCCCACCAAGCTGCTCGGCAAGTCCGAAGCAGATGCAGAGGCACAGGCCCGTGAACTCTTAGAGCGTGTCAACCTGGCAGATCGTGCGGAGAATTATCCCAACCAGCTCTCTGGTGGACAGCAGCAGCGTATCGCTATTGTTCGTGCTCTTTGTATGGATCCTGAGATCATGCTCTTCGATGAACCGACTTCCGCTCTCGATCCCGAGATGGTTGGAGAAGTTCTCGATGTTATGAAGGGTCTTGCAAAGGACGGTATGACCATGGCAGTGGTTACCCACGAGATGGGATTCGCCCGTGAAGTTGCTGACCGTGTGATCTTCATGGATGCCGGCAGGATTATCGAGCAGGGTACGCCGGAAGAGATCTTCGAGCATCCGAAGAGTGATCGGCTTCAGAACTTCCTTGCGAAGATCCTGTGATACATGTGCCATGTCATGTGCGTAGAATGTGGCATGGATGAATATGGAAATATTGAGCACCCGGCAGTGTGCTTATGGCCCCAGGAGAGCTGGAGTGACCATAAGTCCTGCGGGTGCTCTTCATTTATGTGAAAGTTTTCTGAACTCGAGTGGGCTTCGTTGATTTTTGGAGGATGAATTCATATAATGAGATGAAAAAGTGACTTAGATAAGAGGTAATATGGATAATAATTTCAAGAAGGATGATAAGAAGGGTGGCAACAGACAGCCTCTCATCTTGTTTATTCTATTCACACTGATCGCTGTTTTCATTACCAGCATGATCTATAGCAGCGCAAGCCGTACTGCATCTGAAGAAATTCGTTACTCTACCTTCCTTGATCTGGTGGAAGATGATCAGGTGAAGAGTGTTGTCTTCGCTGATGATAAGGTGAATATCACACTGATCGCTGATACGACCTTTACCGGTGAGAAGAGCCTGGATCAGGCTTCTGAGAAGGCCCAGGAGAAGCGCGACTCAGAGAAGAAGACCTTCCGCGATACCATTAAGAGTGATGAGAAGAAAACAGAAGCAGATCCGGATGTCGCAGACATCGATGATTCCAAGGATCCCGACACATCCGGTGCAGTTCTTGCCATGGCAGGAAGCGATAGCTCTGCAGAAGACAAGCAGCGCCAGGAGATCGCAGAGCGTTACTATGCGCTGACCGGTCAGAAACTTGTGAAGACCTATTACTGCACTTACTTAAATGATCCCGATCTTCTGCCTCTCTTAAAGGCACACGGTGTCATCATTGATGTGGAGGAGGCAGATTCCAGATCCGCAGTGATCTATAATATCCTCTCCATGGTTCTTCCCATTCTGATTCTCTGGGGCCTCTTCGCCCTCTTCATGAATAAGATGGGCGGCGGTGCCGGCGGAGCCTTTGGCGTTGGTAAGTCCAATGCGAAGGTCTATGTAGAGAAGTCTACCGGTGTAACCTTCAAGGATGTTGCCGGACAGGATGAGGCGAAGGAGTCTCTGCAGGAAGTTGTTGACTTCCTTCATAATCCCCAGAAGTATACCGAGATCGGTGCAAAGCTTCCCAAGGGTGCTCTTCTCGTGGGCCCTCCCGGAACAGGTAAGACCCTGCTTGCAAAGGCAGTTGCCGGTGAAGCTGGTGTTCCCTTCTTCTCTCTGGCAGGTTCTGACTTCGTAGAGATGTTTGTCGGTGTCGGTGCATCCCGTGTTCGTGACCTCTTCAAGGAAGCTCAGAAACAGGCTCCTTGTATTATCTTCATCGATGAGATCGATGCAATTGGTAAGTCCAGAGATTCCCGCTTCGGTGGTGGAAATGATGAACGTGAGCAGACCTTAAATCAGCTCCTTGCTGAGATGGATGGTTTCGATTCTTCCAAGGGTCTTCTGATCCTGGCTGCAACCAACCGTCCGGAAGTCCTCGATAAGGCACTTCTTCGTCCGGGTCGTTTCGATCGTCGTATCATAGTAGATCGTCCTGATGTAAAGGGACGTGAGGAGACCCTCAAGGTTCATTCCAAGGATGTTCCTATGGATGATACCGTTGATCTCCACGCACTTGCTCTTGCTTCTGCAGGTCTGGTTGGTTCCGACCTTGCGAATATCGTAAACGAAGCTGCCATCAATGCAGTTAAGAAGGGCAGAAAGTACGTCAATCAGGAAGACCTCTTCCAGGCCTTCGAACTTGTCGCTGTCGGCGGTAAGGAGAAGAAGGACCGCGTAATGTCCAATAAGGAGCGTAAGATCGTCTCCTATCATGAAGTTGGTCATGCACTGGTATCCGCACTTCAGAAGAATTCGGAACCGGTACAGAAGATCACCATTGTTCCTCGTACCATGGGTGCTCTGGGTTATACCCTGCAGACACCGGAAGAGGAGAAGTTCCTGCAGACCAAGGATGAACTCCTTGCCAAGGTTCGTACTCTGATGGCCGGTCGTGCTGCAGAAGACCTGATCTTCCAGTCACCGACCTCCGGTGCGTCGAATGATATCGAGCAGGCTACTTCCATCTGCCGCAACATGATCTCTCGTTTCGGTATGTCCGAGAAGTTCGGAATGATGGGCCTGGCTACTGTTGAGAGCCAGTACCTCGATGGTCGTGCTTCCATGCAGTGTGCGGATGAGACCGCTGCTATTCTCGATGAAGAAGTTCATGACATGATCCAGAAAGCATATGATGATGCAATTCGTATGCTTACCGAGAATCGTGATATCTTAGATCACATCTCCGGTTATCTCTATAACCGTGAGACGATTACCGGTAAGGAATTCATGCAGATCTTCCGCAGAATGAAGGGTATCCCTGAACCGGAAGAACTGACTGCAGAAGAGAAGGAGAAGCAGGTCGAGGAAGGTACTTCCATCGGCGAAGAGACCAAGGTTCCTGACAGTGATGCTTTCCGGGCAGGTCTTGAGGAAGGGGAAGCTTCCAAGGGAACGGAAGCCGAGGAAGAAGAGCGTAAGGCGGAGATGTACCGTTTCGGTGCGCAGGCTCCGACGCAGAATCAGGCTAAGCCTCAGGATCAGACTCCGGTAGAAAGTAGTGCTCCGGTTCAGCCGGAAGTTCCTGTACAGAACCAGGATGCAGTTCAGGAAGATGCAGAGCAGAATTCTGACCAGCAGTAATCTGTCTCATCGCCTAAGGCGCGGGAGAACAAAGTAATTTTCATGGGGATATGGCAATTGCCGTATCCCCATTTATACTATGTGTATAGTTAGAGTCTTACAGCATATGGTGCATATGCCTGCGCCAGGGACCTCTGGCTTATTCATAATGATTATCATCTAGAGTGGGATTTATTCTATGGAATTTGACATTCAGGAAGAACTGAAGAAGCTGCCAGATCAGCCGGGTGTCTATATCATGCATGATAAGACGGATACCATTATCTACATCGGTAAGGCCAAGAGCCTGACCAAACGTGTGCATCAGTACTTCCAGGCCAGCCATGACGAAGGCTTGAAGAAGAAGCAGATGGTCGAGCATATCGATCATTTCGAATATATCATCACCGACAGCGAACTCGAGGCACTGGTGCTCGAGAACAACCTGATCAAGGAACATCGCCCCAAGTACAACACCATGCTGCGGGACGACAAGACTTACCCTTACATCAAGGTGACGGTGGCAGAAGATTTCCCGAGGGTGCTCTTCGCTCGCCGCGTGACCAGGGACAGAAGCCGTTACTTCGGTCCTTTCATGAGCGGTATGGCAGTGCATGAGACCATCGATCTGGTCAACAAGGTCTTTACTCTACGCACCTGCAACCGAAAGCTCCCCGAAACCATCGGCAAGGAACGCCCCTGCCTGAACTACCACATGAAGCAGTGCCCTGGCCCCTGCACCGGCCTGGTTTCGAAGGAAGAGTACAGGGAAAATGTAGACCGTGCCATCGAATTCCTGAATGGTGATGCCAAGCCCATCCTGAAGAATCTCGAGCAGGAGATGAACAAGGCAGCAGAAGAACTCGACTTCGAGAAGGCTGCCCACTTCAGAGATCTGATTCGCTCCGTGAAGACATGTGTTGAGAAGCAGAAGATCACCCAGACGGAAGGTGAAGATCAGGATATTATCGCAATCGCCAGCAGCGAGCGGGATGCCGTGGTACAGATCTTCTTCGTGCGTGGCGGCAAGATGGTCGGCCGTGACCACTTCTTCCTCAATATCTCAGAGGATGATACCGAAGCAGACTTGATCGAGGCTTTTGTACAGCAGTTCTACTCTGGAACTCCCGAGATTCCCAAGGAGATCTTCCTGCCTGTAGAACTCGAAGAGATCCCGGTGCTTGAACAGTGGCTTACGGAGCGTCGTGGCCAGGGCGTACATGTCAGAGTGCCGGTCCGCGGCCAGAAGGCAAAACTCGTAGAACTTGCCAGGAAGAATGCAGAACTGGTTCTCTCCCAGGATACTGAGCGTATGAGGAGAGAAGAAGGCAGAACGATCGGCGCGATGAAGGACCTGTCCAAACTCTTAGGGCTTCCCGGGCTCAATCGAATGGAGGCTTTCGATATCTCCAATACCAGCGGTTATCAGTCTGTTGGTTCCATGGTTGTCTTCGAGCATGGCAAACCGCTTCGGAGTGATTACCGTAAGTTCCGCATCAAGACGGTCATCGGACCCAACGATTATGAGTCCATGCGTGAGATCCTGACCCGCAGATTCACCCATGGAATGGAGGAACAAGAGGAACTCGAAGAGAAGGGAATGGAAGCAAAAAACGGTTCCTTCACCCGTTTCCCGGATGTCCTCATGATGGATGGTGGTCGTGGCCAGGTGAATATCGCCCTTGAAGTCTTATCAGGACTGGGTCTTAATATTCCGGTCTGCGGTATGGTGAAGGATGACCACCACAGAACGCGCGGTCTATATTTCAATAACGTTGAGATTCCCATCGACCGCCATTCTGAGGCCTTCCACCTGATCACCCGCCTGCAGGATGAGGCCCATCGATTTGCGATTACTTATCACAAGTCCCTGCGTGGCAAGGCACAGGTGCATTCCTTCCTAGATGATATTCCAAATATAGGACCTGCCCGACGTAAGGCCCTGATGCGTGCTTTCCAGTCGCCAGAGGAGATGAGGGAAGCGTCGGTTGATGAGTTGGAACAGATTCCGGGAATGAATCATATGGCTGCGGAATCGGTATATCTCTATCTGCATAAGACGGAATGAATATGCTATTTTCATATGCCCTCTACTTGCACCAGTCATAGTGAGAAGGTAAAATTATATGGAATATGTCGACAGGTACAGGAGGTATGTCTTATGGCAGTTGCTTCGTTAGGTAAAATCGCAGACAAACTGAAACTTGTGAACCTTACGGATAAGATGAATCTGGAAGAACACAAGGTTATTATTCCTGATGTTAACCGTCCGGCACTTCAGCTGAACGGATTCTATGAGCACTTCGAGAAGGATAGATTACAGCTGATCGGTTCTGTAGAACATGCATACATGGAGAAGAAGTCTGATGAAGAGCAGATTCGTATCTATGATGAATTCTTGTCTCATGAACTTCCGGGTCTGATTTACTGCCGTGGATTTCAGCCAGAACCCTATGTTCTCGAGCTTGCATATAAGTACAATGTTCCGGTCCTTGGAACAGACAGAGGAACATCTGAGTTCATGGCCGATCTGATCTTCACCCTGAATGAGGAACTGGCTCCCATGAAGACCATTCACGGCGTTCTGGTTGAGGTATATGGTGAAGGACTTCTCATCATGGGCGAGTCTGGAATCGGTAAGTCGGAAGCTGCACTGGAACTTGTTCGCAGAGGACACCGCCTGGTTGCAGATGATGTTGTGGAAATCCGTAAGATCAATGAGCATACCCTGCTTGGATCTTCCCCGGCAACCACACAGTATCTGATCGAACTTCGTGGTATTGGTATTATCGATGTTAAGTCCCTCTACGGTGTAGAGTGTGTTAAGGGTCGTACCAGAATTGATCTGGTCATCAATCTACAGGAATGGAAGAATGGTGCAGAGTACGATCGCCTGGGACTGCAGGATGAATTTGTGGATATTCTTGGGATCAAGATTCCCAGCCATAACCTGCCCATCCGTCCCGGTCGTAACCTGGCAGTCATCTGTGAGACCGCAGCCGTTAACCATCGTCAGAAGAAGATGGGCTACAATGCAGCACAGGAACTCTACAGAAGGGTTCAGCAGAACATCTCCACCGGCGGACATTTTGGCGAATAGACCGTCGTGGCTTTATATATTTGATTTGGTTAGAAAGAGGCAATACATGGAACGTAAGAATGCATGGAGCAAGTATCCGGAAGGTAAGAAGAGAGATAAGGTCTTCGCTTTTGCTGAAGAGTACAGACAGTTTATCTCGAATGCGAAAACCGAACGGGAATGCACTACGTTTTTCGAAGAAGAAGCGAAGAAGGCTGGATTCAAGGATCTGGAAGAACTGATCAGGAAGGGCAAGAAGCTCAAGGCTGGTGACAAGGTATATCGCACCAATCACAAGAAGGCAATCGCTCTCTTTATCATCGGTTCTGAGGCTCTTGAGAAAGGGATCAACATTCTGGGGGCGCACATCGACAGCCCTCGCATGGACCTGAAGCAGAACCCTCTCTATGAGGATACGGATCTTGCTCTTCTTGATACGCATTACTATGGTGGTGTGAAGAAGTATCAGTGGGTTACCCTTCCTATGGCACTTCATGGTGTTATCGTTAAGAAGGATGGCAGCGTTGTAAACGTGAATATCGGCGATGATGAGAATGATCCTGTATTCGGTGTCTCCGATCTTCTGATCCATCTGGCTGCAGATCAGATGAAGAAGGATGGCTCTAAGGTTGTCGAAGGTGAGGATCTGAACGTTCTCGTTGGTTCCATTCCTTTGGATGAGTCCGGGATCGGTGAGGATAAGAAGGATCTTGTGAAGCAGAATATCCTTCGTATCCTGAAGGATAAGTATGATGTGGAAGAGGAAGATTTCCTCTCTGCTGAGATTGAGGTAGTTCCTGCAGGTAAGGCCCGTGACTACGGTTTTGACCGCAGCATGATCATGGGCTATGGACATGACGACAGGGTCTGCGCATATCCTTCCTTCCGTGCCATCGTGGAAGCAAAGGCTGGCAAGAAGACCTATGCATGCCTTCTCGTGGATAAGCGGCTCTGTCGGCGCAACCGGCATGCAGTCTGCTTTCTTCGAAGATACCGTAGCTGAACTCTCCCACATGACCGGTGCTGGTTCGAATGTGGAAGTGAGACGTGCTCTTCGCAATTCCAAGGCACTGTCTTCCGACGTATCTGCTGCTTTCGATCCGAACTATGCTTCTGCTTTCGAGAAGAAGAACGCTGCATACTTCGGTCGTGGTCTTGTCATCAACAAGTACACCGGTGCACGTGGTAAGTCTGGTTCTAACGATGCTTCTGCTGAATTCATGGCAAGTATCAGAAGGATCTTCGATGATGCCAAGGTCTGCTTCCAGACTGCAGAACTTGGTAAGGTCGATCAGGGTGGCGGTGGAACCATCGCTTACATCCTTGGTAACTATGGCATGAATGTTATCGACAGTGGTGTTGCGGTTCTGTCCATGCATGCTCCCTGGGAGATTATCTCCAAGGTGGATCTCTATGAAGCATATCTTGGATATGCAGCTTTCTTAAAGGAAGACTAAGATGCAGTCTGCTGAGAAAATGAGAACGTGTTCCCTGACTGCGGAACATCGTCGAGAATTAAAACAGATGATCTCCCCGGCTCATCTTCGTTTTGAAGAGCCCATGGCGGATCATACGACCATGCGTGTGGGTGGTCCGGCGGAAGTCTATATTATTCCGGATGAGAAGGAATTCGCGGAAGTGATGAAGTATGCTTACCGTGATGGTCTGCCCATTATGGTTATCGGTAATGGATCGAACCTTCTGGTAGGCGATCTGGGAATCCCTGGAATCGTTGTATCGACAGATGGTCTTACCGATATGCAGCTGGATGGCGTGGAAGTCACTGCAGGTGCCGGAATCCGCCTGGGTAAGCTTGCAAACTTTGCCAAGCAGAATGCCCTCGCCGGTCTGGAATTCGCATCTGGTATCCCTGGCTCCTTAGGTGGTGCAGTCTTCATGAATGCGGGCGCCTATGGTGGTGAGATGAAGGATGTGGTGAAGGAAGTTACTCTGATTCGTAAGGATGGAAGTCTACGAACCCTTCCTGCAGAAGATCTGGATTTCGAATACCGTCATTCGATCTTAGAGAGCACGCATGAGGCGGTGATCTCTGCCAGGCTTCTTCTCCACCGTGGAGATCCTTCGGAGATTGATGCTCTGCAGAAGGATTACAATGGCCGCAGAAGAGAGAAGCAGCCTCTAGAGTATCCGAGTGCGGGTTCGACCTTCAAGAGACCGGAAGGCCACTTTGCAGGGAAGCTGATCGAGGACAGTGGTCTTCGTGGCTACCGTATAGGGGATGCGCAGGTTTCTGAGAAGCATTGTGGTTTTGTGATCAACCTGGGTTCTGCGACTGCTGCAGACATCCGGGAACTGATCAATCATGTGATCTATACAGTAGAACTGAAGCAGGGAGTCCATATGGAACCCGAAGTGAGAATGATCGGGGAATTCTAATGGGTTGCCCTACATTTACGAAGAAGTTCTAAGGAGGCAAACGTATGAACCAGCTTGTATTATTAACCGGAATGTCAGGTGCGGGCAGAAGCACAGCCTTCAAAATGATGGAGGATCTGGGTTTCTATTGCGTGGATAACCTGCCAGTGCCGCTCCTGAAGAGCTTTGTCGACCTGGTACAGGAAGAGCCGGAGCACAATGTGGCGGTCGGAATCGACGTCCGTTCCGGCGAGAACCTGTCCAAACTCCAGGACATCCTGGATGAACTGAAGAGGGAGGGCAAGCAGATTACCATCCTCTTCATGGATGCGGATGACAGCGTCCTCGTCAAGCGTTATAAGGAGACCAGACGTAATCACCCTCTGTCCGGGAAGGAGCGTATTCAGGCTGGCATCGAGATGGAACGTAGAGAGATCGCGTTCCTTAAACATAGAGCGGACTATATCATTGATACGACCCATCTTTTGACCCGCGAACTGAAGGAGGAACTGACGCGTATCTTCATGGAGCATCAGGACTATAAGAGCATGAATATCATGGTCATGTCCTTCGGTTTCAAGTATGGCATTCCTGAGGATGCGGATCTGGTATTCGATGTGCGATTCCTGCCGAATCCTTACTATGATATCGAGCTACGTCCCTTCACGGGAAATGATGCGGAGATTCGTGACTTCGTAATGAAGTATGATGAGTCCAGGGAATTCCTCGATAAGCTAGATGATATGCTGGCTTTCCTGATTCCGAACTATATCAAGGAGGGAAAGAATTCCCTGGTTATCGCCATCGGTTGTACGGGTGGTAAGCATAGAAGTGTTACCCTTGCGAATGAGATCTATTCGAGGCTCTTAGAGCATGATGAGACCTTCGGCCTCAAGATCGAGCACAGAGACATCGACAAGGACAGAAAGATCGGGAAGTAAAGATTTTGCCGATGAAATATTCGCAAGTATAGATGAACGACCGGAGAGATTATGTCATACGCACAGGATGCGAAGGACGAACTCGTGGGAAGGGTCCCTAAGGCCAGACATTGCCGTATTGCAGAGCTTGCAGGAATGTTTGCTTTCGGGGGTTCGCTTCTCGGTACGGAGGATGATCGTATCGTGATCTTCCATTCGGAGAATGAGGGCGTACGGAATAAATACTTTACTTTACTGAAAAAAACGATTAACATACATGAGTGCGACATGGAGGAGAGAGCCGGCATGGTCGGCCTGAGAGGTCAGACAGCCGCGGAATTCCTTATGGTGACCAAATACGAAGAGAGTCCGGACCACGTGATCAGTCGTAGAATCTTACAGGAGATGTGTTGCAGGAGGGCTTACCTTCGAGCTGCATTCACCATGGCTGGTTCTATTACCGATCCGAAGAAGGGCTATCACTTCGAGATTACCTGTCGTACAATGTCACAGGCTGAGCAGATATTGTCGAATATGGAGAGCTTCGGACTGACACCGAAAATTGTGGAACGTGCCGGACATCCTGTGGTATATCTTAAGGAAAGCGATGAGATCGCTGACATGCTCAATGTGATGGAAGCACCCGTTACACTGTTGGACTTCGAAAATGTCCGTGTTGAGAAGGAAATGAACAATCAGGTGAACCGCAAGGTTAACTGTGAGACAGCCAACATCGGTAAGATGGTAGAGGCTGCAGTTCGTGAGATTCGAGACATCGAGCTGATCGAGAAGACAAGAGGACTGAAGTCTCTTCCCGCGAAGCTTGAAGAAACGGCCAGACTACGGCTGGAACATCCTGAGATGCCTCTGAGAGAACTCGGAGAACTCATGGATCCGCCGGTTGGAAAGTCCGGTGTAAACCACAGACTGAGAAGAATCAGCGCGATTGCTGATGGTATAAGGGATTAGGAGGAAAAAGGAAAATGCAGAAAGATGTTGTTGTTCAGATGTCTGATTCTACTGAGGCAACGCCGATCGCTCACCTCGTACAGCTTGCGAATCAGTTCAAGAGCCAGGTTTACTTCGAAATGGACGACAAGAAAGTCAATGCAAAGAGTATTATGGGCATGATGAGTCTTGTACTGTCAGCTGGAAGCCATGTAACTGTTGTGGCAGAAGGACAGGATGAGGACGAAGCAGTAGATGCATTAGAGAAATTCCTTACTGCATAATTTCGTTTCATATATTTGAAATAGAAGGAGGAGCATATGAAAAAACTGCTCTTCATTTTCAATCCAAGATCCGGCAAGGGGCAGATTAAGTCTGCCCTGCCGGATATTTTGGATATTATGGTAAAATCCGGATTCGATATCACGGTTCATACGACCCAGTGTCAGGGAGACTGTACCGAGGTAGTGGCAGCGCGTGCCAAGGAGTTCGATCGTATCGTCGTGAGTGGTGGCGATGGAACTCTCGATGAGGCGGTGACCGGCATGATGCGCCTTCCCATCGGGGAGAGAATTCCGGTGGGTTACATTCCGGCGGGCTCTACCAATGACTATGGTAATTCCTTGGGAATCGACAAGGATATGCTGCATGCGGCAGAGATTGCCGTGAGTGGTGAACCTTTCAAGGTGGATATCGGAACCTTCAATAATAATTCCTTTGTCTATGTGGCTGCCTTTGGAATCTTCACAGAGGTTTCCTACCAGACACCACAGGATATGAAGAATATCTTCGGTCATGCGGCTTATATTATGGAAGGTGCCAAGCAGCTTCGGGATATTCCTTCCTTCCGCATGCAGGTGGAAGTGGATGGCAATGTGACTTATGACGAGTTCATCTATGGCATGGTTTCGAATTCGACTTCCATCGGTGGATTCAAGACACTGATCCCAGGCAATGTCAGCCTGAATGATGGTGTCTTCGAAGTGACCTTGATCAAGAATCCGAGAAATCCGCTGGAACTGTCAGAGATCTTAAACTGTCTCTCTACGGGGCGCAGGGATTCGGATATGATCTACAGCTTCCGTGCAAAACAGATCAAATTCACTTCCAGTGGTCCGGTTCCCTGGACACTCGATGGTGAAGATGGTGGGAAAAATGACAAAATTAACATCATAAATGAGCATGATGCTATGGAAATTATAGTTGAATCGCACTAAACCCTGGTCTATAATAAACGAGATGCGGGTTTAGGCTCGCGATTGAACGAAGTTTAGTATCGGAAGGAGAAACTTATGATCGTTTCAGCTACTGAGATGCTTAAGAAAGCAAAGGCTGGTCACTATGCAGTTGGTCAGTTCAACATTAACAACCTTGAGTGGACCAAGGCTATTCTGCTTACCGCAGAAGAGATGAAGTCTCCCGTTATCCTCGGTGTATCCGAAGGTGCCGGTAAGTACATGACCGGATTCAAGACTGTTGCAGCTATGGTTCGCGCAATGGATGAATCCCTCGGAATTACTGTTCCTGTAGCTCTTCACCTTGACCACGGCACTTACGAAGGAGCTAAGACTTGTATCGAAGCTGGTTTCTCTTCCATCATGTTCGATGGTTCTCACTATGAGATCGAAGAGAACGTAGCTAAGACCACCGAGCTTGTTAAGCTTGCACATGACCATGGTCTCTCCATCGAGGCTGAGGTTGGTGCTATCGGCGGTGAAGAAGATGGTGTTATTGGAGCCGGTGAGTGCGCTGATCCCGATGAATGCAAGAGAATCGCTGATCTTGGCGTAGATATGCTTGCAGCTGGTATCGGTAACATCCATGGTATCTACCCTGAGAACTGGGAAGGACTTTCCTTCGAGACTCTTGATGCTATTCAGCAGAAGACTGGTGAGATGCCTCTCGTTCTTCACGGTGGTTCCGGTATCCCTAACGAGATGATCAAGAAGGCTATCACTCTTGGTGTTTCCAAGGTTAACGTTAACACTGAGTGCCAGCTCGTATTCGCAGCTGCAACCAGAGAGTACATCGAAGCTGGTAAGGATAAGCAGGGCAAGGGTTATGACCCTCGTAAGCTTCTCGCTCCCGGAACCGAAGCTATCAAGGCTGAGGTTAAGGCTAAGATCGAACTCTTCGGATCTGCAAACAAGGCTTGAGCTTAAAGTAAGTAATAGGGAGGGTGTTCCGATTGGAACACCCTTTTTCGGTATAAAAAGGGAAAAGAAAATGATCAATGAAAAGTGTCTGAATGTGGAAGATATCTATGGCGAAAATGTCTTTAATGACACCGTCATGCAGGATCGCCTTCCGAAGAAGACGTATCAGAAACTGAAAGAAACAATCCGTGAAGGTCGTGAACTCGATGTCGAGACCGCTGACGTTGTTGCACACGAGATGAAGGAATGGGCCATTGAAAAGGGTGCTACCCATTATACCCATTGGTTCCAGCCTCTGACCGGTGTTACCGCTGAGAAGCATGACTCCTTCATCACCGCTCCTAAGTCTTCCGGTAAGGTACTTATGAGCTTCTCCGGCAAGGAACTGATCAAGGGCGAGCCGGATGCATCCTCCTTCCCTTCCGGTGGTCTCCGCGCGACCTTCGAAGCACGTGGCTATACTACCTGGGATTGTACTTCTCCGGCCTTCGTTCGTCAGGACGAATCCGGTGCAACCCTCTGCATCCCGACTGCTTTCTGCTCTTATACGGGGGAAGCACTCGATCAGAAGACTCCGCTTCTTCGTTCCATGGAAGTAATCAATCAGCAGTCCCTCAGACTGCTCCGCCTCTTCGGCAATACCACTTCTAAGAAGGTTACTCCTTCTGTTGGTGTCGAGCAGGAATACTTCATCATTGATCGTGAGAACTTCCTTGCAAGAAAGGATCTGGTCTATACCGGACGTACCCTCTTCGGAGCAATGCCTCCTAAGGGTCAGGAGATGGATGACCATTACTTTGGAACCCTGCAGGAGAAGATTGCAACCTTCATGAAGGACGCAGATATCGAACTCTGGAAGCTGGGTGTTCCGTCTAAGACCGAACATAACGAAGTTGCTCCTGCACAGCACGAGCTGGCTCCGATCTATGAAGAGTGTAATGTTGCAGTGGATCATAACCAGATCATCATGGAGACTCTCCGTAAGGTGGCAAATCGCCATGGTCTGCAGTGCCTGCTGCATGAGAAGCCCTTCGCAGGTGTAAATGGTTCCGGTAAGCATGACAACTGGTCTCTGGTTACCGACGATGGAATCAACCTTCTCGATCCAGGCAAAACCCCTCATGAGAATATGCAGTTCCTTCTGGTTCTCTGCTGTATCCTTGCAGCCGTAGATGATCATGCAGATCTTCTTCGTGAGTCCGCATCAGATGTTGGTAATGATCACAGACTGGGTGGCAATGAAGCTCCTCCCTGCGTTATCTCTGTATACCTCGGTGAGCAGCTGCAGGATGTGATTAATCAGCTGGTTGATACTGGTTCTGCAACTCATTCCATCAAGGGGAAGAAGATGGAGACCGGCGTACGTACCCTTCCTGACTTCATGAAGGACGCTACCGATCGTAACCGTACTTCTCCCTTCGCCTTCACTGGTAACAAGTTCGAGTTCCGTATGGTTGGATCCCAGGATACCGTTGGTGAGCCCAATATCGTCCTGAATACCATCGTTGCAGAGGCTTTCTCCAATGCCTGTGATGTCCTTGAGAAGGCAGATGATTTCCAGACTGCACTTCATGACTACATTAAGGAACTTGCAATCAAGCATCAGAGAATTACCTTCAATGGCAATGGCTACTCCCGGGAATGGGCAGAAGAGGCTGCACGCCGTGGCCTTCCTGACATCCGTTCCATGATCGATGCAATTCCTGCACTGACCACGGATAAGACCATTGAGATGTTCGAGAAGTTCCATGTCTTCAATCGCGCCGAGCTCGAGTCCCGCGCAGAGATCGAGTATGAGCAGTATGCAAAGAAGATCAATATCGAAGCACTTACCATGATCGATATGACTTCCAAGCAGATCATCCCTGCGGTTATGGATTATGAGAGCACTCTCGCAGATTCCATCATCGCAGTCGAGTCTGCGATCGGCAGGAAGCCCGGCACACAGGTTGCAATCCTTGAGGAAGTCGATGAACTCCTGACCGAGACCAAGGCTGCTTTCGACAAGCTCGTAGCACTCTCCAGGAAGAGCCATGAGATCGTCGGAAATGTAGAGCGTGCCCGTTACTTCCACGATGAAGTTGATGTGGCTATGGAAGCGCTGAGACGTCCTGTTGATCGTCTGGAGATGATCGTTGATAAGGATATGTGGCCTATGCCCAGCTACGGAGACATGATCTTCGAAGTGTAAGAAGCCTTTTGTAGCCTGATTTTGATTGTGGCGGATAAAAAATAATTGTTAGGGGATGCAAAATCGAATGCTATTTCGATTTTGCATCCCCTTATTTTGCCGATTTCCGTGTTTGGGGCGATTTGAGTTGTTTTGGGTGTTCATATATCGATTTTTAAAATTTTGGCTACCTTTCGAAGCCAAAAGGGTAGCCAAAAAATGAAATTCGATTATATGGCTACCCAAGCTGCTTAAAAATGCAAAATACATGGATTCTCAAAATATTAGGGTGGCTAAATATGAGAAGAAGGAGCATTTTGCATACCCGGGAAGAGGATCGCCCACAACATGATCGAACGTAACAGAGCGAAATACCTATATATATAATAACAACCGCCCCGGAAGGATCTGTGCAGTAGTATCTGGTGCAAGACCCTTCCGGGGCGGCTTTTATCTTTTACCTTATGTACGCGGGCTTACGAATGAAGCCCTGCAAAAAACAAGGATTGTGTTATTGAACCTGGCCGCCGGAATGTACGGGGCAGGGAGTGTTGAGCTTCTCTTCCGTCATTAGGTAGGGCTCATCTTCGGTACCGGCGCTGCCACCAACGATACATACGTTGGAGCTTACCTGGTCGCCCGGGCACAAAGGAGATGCGGGATAACCGCTTGCGTTGCAGACATTGATGCGGATGTGATGATCACAGGTATCTGTTGCAGAGGGCTCTGTACCCTTAGCGAAGTATTCGACATAAGACATATCACCACGAGGATCTGCGTTGCAGACATCGGGGATCGCAAGCTTACCGGACTTCTTGCAGACAACAGCCTGAACAATGCCTTCCGGCTTGGTGAAGTTTTTGCGCTCTAGACCTTCGTGAAGACGATACATCACCTGTTTCCAAACCCGGTTGGAGAAGGAGGTGTTCCTGATCTTCGCGTTATCATCGTTACCACCCCAGAAACCTACAGTGTAGTAAGGGGAGTAACCGACGATCAGGGTATCACGGTCATCGTTTGTGGTACCGGTCTTAGCAGCAACCGGAGTATTTCCGGGGTTTGCAGAACCACCGGTTCCTTCGGGACTGGTAAGAACATCCTGCATTGCATTGGTAAGGAGCCATGCGGTGGTGTCCTTTAATACCTCACGTCCAGTCTCCATTGTCTCGGTGTTGTCGAGAATAACATTACCGTTATGGTCAATGACCTGGGTGTAGAAGATAGGCGTATGGTATTCGCCATGGTTGGCGATGGTTGCATAAGCATTGGTCAGCTCCAGATTTGTGACACCATTCGTGATACCACCGATTGCCAGTGCCTGGTTATTATCTCCGGAAACCAGTGTAGTGATACCGAAGTCCTGGACGTACTGGAAGCCGAGGCCGGTACCGATCTGTCCGAGGGCCTTGATGGTGACGATGTTCATGGAGTGGGTAATACCCATTCTGAAATTGGTGAAACCGCGGTAGCGTTTATCCCAGTTAGCGACGTTCTTACCATTCTCACCTGCGTAAGCGTAAGGTGCATCGTCTTCTACAGAGGCTAAGGTAAGACCTGCGGAATCAAGAGCAGGAGCATAGGTGGAGAGAATCTTGAAGCAGGAACCGGGCTGACGAGTGATGCTTGTTGCACGGTTCAGAGTCTTCGAAGCTACCTTGTCGCCTCGACCACCGGTGATGGCGAGGACCTCGCCGTTCGACTGATCGATGACGGTCATCGCTGCCTGGGGCTGGAGAGTGAAGATTACGCTCTCACCTGCGACGGTATCACCTGCTTCCATCATCTCAGTACGGTAAGCATCAATGGCTGCCTGTGCTTCTTCTTCGGAGTCGAAGTTGATTGAGTAGTTACGATTCTCATTCTTATAATAGGAGAGCATGGTCTGTTCGGAATAGTTCTTCTGAGACCCGTCTGCCTTATTAATGGTCAGTCGATAAGAGAAGGAAGTCTTAGGATCGGTTGCATAGTTGTCCGGGTTATTGACTTCTTCGTCTACGATCGTCTGGATGTCAGGGTGCTGAGTAGAGTAGATGGTAAGACCGCCGGCATAGAGTAACTGGTATGCCTGAGTGTCTGTGTATCCTCTCTGGTCGATCAGATCCTGAACAACTTCGTCTGTCAGTGCATCAACGAAATAAGAGGTCATCTGATCTGTCTCAACAGCGCTGTTGGTGATTGCGATTCTGTCATATACATCGTCGTTCTCAGCTTCCTTGTACTCTGATTCGGTGATCATACCGAGGGAGAGCATCTTGGAGAGGACTGCTTCACGACGCTTCGCATTCTGCTTGGGATGCGAGATGGGGTTGTACTTGGAAGGATTCTGGGTGATGGCTGCAATGACAGCATCTTCCGACAGAGTCAGTTCCGAAGCAGGCTTGTTGAAGTAACGCTCGGATGCAGATTCTACACCGAGTGTATTCTGGCCTAAGTTGATCGTATTCAGGTAGTTCTCGAGGATGGTATCCTTATCTGTAACCTTCTCGAGCTGAATTGCCAGGTACTGTTCCTGGATCTTACGATCGATGGAAGAACGAAGGGTATCTTCGTTTACCCAGGTGGTGAAGTAGTTATTCTTCAAGAGCTGCTGGGTAATGGTAGATGCGCCCTGCATGTGTCCACCGGAAAGGGTGGTAGCAACAGCACGGATAATACCTTTGAGATCGACACCGTTGTGGGTGTAGAAACGTTCATCCTCAATTGCGATAAATGCGTTCTGCAGGTCGTCCGGAATCTCATCGAGCGTTACATATACTCGATTTGCACCGGATGCTGCAAGTGTTTCAATCTGTGATCCATTCGCATCAAGCACGGTAGTCTGGAAACCGGTCGGAGAGATGTTGATGGTACTAACATCAGGAATCTCTGAGATCAGGTTTTTGGCATACATTGCTACGGCGGCCATGCCACCGGCGATAATCACAAGGAAGAGTACCAGGACAGAACGAAGGGCGATAAGGATAGCATGTCTCTTCTTGCGAGTCGATCTCCTACGCTTCTTTCTGGTATTCTTGCAAAGATACGTTTTACCAAGATTCATATTGAATTACTCCTTTACCTTAGAAGGCAATCTCATATATTATAGCAGAGAGAAGATTAATGTAAAAGTAGTCCCCGAAAGCTGGAGAAATCAGGGCAGTAGAGCACAGAACATAAAGGGCGCAGGGAAGAAGATCACAGGAGATGGCGATGACAGACCGTATTATCTATGAATCTGGAGAAGGCGAGTACGAGGAGAAGAGATCTAAGTTCCTTGCCAAGACCTACCATGTAACTTCAGAAGAAGAGGCAATCGCCATCGTCGAATCCGTGAAGAAGCAGTATTACGATGCGCGCCACACTTGTTACGCCTATATTATAGGAAGCGATCGTGGCACGGTGCGTGCCGCAGATGACGGCGAGCCTCAGGGAACAGCCGGCCGCCCCATCCTGCAGGAACTCGAATCACTCGGCCTCTATAACTGCCTGCTTACGGTAACGCGTTACTTCGGTGGAACCCTGCTCGGCACCGGCGGACTGGTCCGCGCCTACACCCAGGCAGCCAAGGATGCCCTCGCAGCCAGCGAGATCCTGGACATCACGGTCGGCATCCCGCTCCGCATCGTCTACCCTTATACTCTGGCCGGCAAGGTGGAGTATGCGCTTCGTAACTCCCTTGGAAATGTAGAGCATCAGGAATATGGACAGGATGTCACTGTAGATGTTCTGATTCCGGAGAGCGGGCTTAGTGCCCTGAAAAAGGAACTTTCGGAGCTCTCGAATGGCAGCCTTCCGGTGGAGGAAGGAGAGCCTGTTTTATACGCCGTAACAAAAGACAAAAAAATCATAAAAAACTATTGACTTCATATCAGGTTTTCTGTATTATATCCAATGTCGGTTCGAGAGAGCGACAAGATATTGGCCCTTAGCCAAGCGGTAAGGCAACGGACTCTGACTCCGTCATTTCATAGGTTCGAATCCTATAGGGCCAGCGATTAGCACTGAGTGAATCACTCAGTGCTTATTTTTTACCTAAGCAAAAGATAATACCAGAGGAAGCGAGGCAAAGGAATGTATAGTTGGAAGACAAAGATTCGTTATACCGAGACGGAACAGGATGGAAGGCTGTCTCTTACTGCTATGATCAACCTCTTACAGGACTGCTCCACCTTCCATACAGAAGAGAGTGGCCGTGGTCTTGCTTACCACCTTCCGAGACATGAGGGCTGGTACATCTTCTCCTGGCAGATCGATATCGATGAGATGCCAAGACTTGGAGAAGAAGTAAGCGTGAATACCTGGCCGGCTTCTTATCAGGGTGTGATCGTAAACAGAGACTTTGAGATCCTTCGGGACTCGGATGGAAAGTCCCTGCTTCGAGCTCGTTCCATCTGGGCTCTTATGAATCTGGACCGCCTGCTTCCTCTGAAGTTAGATGAGGAGAAGGAATTCTTCCCGGAGGAAGGCCCGGTTGCCGGTGAGTGGGGTGGAAGAAAGCTCCGCTTAGAGAAGGATCTTACTTTTGAAGATTGCCGTGCATTCGATGTGGCTCCGGAGATGATCGATACGAATCAGCATATGAACAATGCGTTCTACATTTACGAAGCAAGTACTGTGCTGCCGGAAGGAAAGCATATTAGAGGGATTCGAACAGAATATAAGGCACAGGCCCTTCTGGGGGATACAATATATATGAAGAGATGTGTGACGGAGGACTCGGTAACGGTGCTCCTGAACAAGCCGGATGGGGATACTTATGCCGTCATTCGGTTCTTAACGAAAGAGGAGAATTGATATGCGTCTTGGCGAAATGCAGACACTTACCATACGGAGAAAGACAGATTTCGGCGTCTATCTCGGAGAAGAAGGGGCAGAGAACTCCGGACCGGAGGCGAGACATACTGAGACTGGTCGTGGCAGAGATGGCCGTGACCTGCGTGGTCCTGGCAGAGATGCCCGCGACGGAAGAGGACGTGACATGCGTTCCGGACGCCCGCAGAGAAAGAACTCTGACATCCTGCTGCCGAAGAAGGAAGTGCCGGAATTCGCCTCTGTTGGCGATAAGTTAGAGGTCTTCGTCTATCTGGATTCAAATGACCGTCCTATCGCTACCACGAGAAGACCGAATCTCGTGATGAATGAGCTCAAGGTGCTGACGGTTAAGGAAGTGACCAGGATTGGTGCTTTCCTGGATTGGGGGCTGGAGAAGGATCTCTTCCTGCCTTACCGTGAACAGGTGGGCAAGGTGAGAGCGGAGGATCAGATCCTCTGCCGTCTCTACATCGATAAGAGCGGTCGTCTTGCTGCGTCCATGCGCGACCTGCATACTATGCTAAGACAGGATTCTCCATATGAGAAGGGACAGGATGTGACCGGCAGAATCTATGAATTCGGTCATGACTTCGGAACCTTCGTTGCTGTCGATGATATCTATGCAGCCATGATTCCCAGGCATGAGAGCGTTACGAGATATCGCATCGGCGACGTGGTAGAACTTCGTGTTACGGATGTGAAGCCGGATGGAAAACTGGATGTCTCCCTTCGTAAGAGAGCCTTCGAGGAGATCCCGGAGGATGCAGCCAGACTGATGGAGATCATTGATTCTTACGCTGGCGTTCTTCCTTTCTCTGAGAAAGCATCTCCGGAAGTTATCTTCCGTGAGACCGGACTTTCGAAGAATGCATTCAAGCGTGCGGTGGGACATCTCTATAAGGAGAGAAAGATCAGCTTAGAGGGCGGCAAGATCCGTAAGATCTGATCGTGCCAGGAAAGCAGGATGCAGGAAATTCCTTTTTCTTTATCGTTTTTTTAGAATCCTGCACTTGCGAAAGCAGAGAAATCATGCCATACTCTTATCAAGATTTGGGATAGGAGGTGCCATATGCGTCTTGGAGCATTAGATACTGCACTTGGTAATGTCGGTACAGCGAATTCACTTAGTACCGCAATCTTAGGAAAAACACTTGATCAGACAGAGGCACAGAGCCAGAGCCTGATTGATGCTATGAATCAGATGCCCGCACCTGCGATGGAGAGATCTGTGAATCCTTCCGTTGGCAGTAATTTCGATATGAGCGTCTAACTCTTATAATTTTGGTTACCAGGAAGCCTTTCGACCATGTCGGGAGGCTTCTTTTGTAAAAGGAAAAAGAAAAGAGGATTAAGATGAAAAACGTTATTGCAACTGACAAAGCACCCGCAGCAATCGGACCCTACTCCCAGGCAATCCGTGTTGGCAATCTGGTTTACACCTCTGGTGTTATCCCTGTAGATCCTGAAACAGGTGCAATCGCAGAAGGCTCCGCTGCACAGGCTGAGCAGGCATTCATGAACCTGACCAATCTTCTTGAAGCAGCTGGAACTGACGCATCTAAGGTCGTAAAGACCACAGTCTTCATCAAGGAGATGAATGACTTCGGCGCAATCAATGAAGTATATGCGAAGTATTTCCCTGAGCCCTATCCCGCAAGAAGCTGTGTCGAAGTAGCACGCCTTCCCAAGGATGTAATGCTTGAGATCGAATGCATCGCAGAAGTTTAATACCATAAGGAGTTTTATCTATGGCAGATACCAATTTTGATATCGTAATCATCGGCGCCGGCCCCGGCGGTCTCACCGCAGCAATCTATGGACAGAGAGCAGGCCTGAAGTGCCTGGTCCTCGACCCGAATCCCATTGGCGGCGGCAAGATCCAGACAACGAATGAGGTCGACAACTACCCCGGTCTTCCTGGTGTGGGCGGTATGGAACTCGGAATGAAGTTCGAGGAACATGCGAAGAAGCTTGGTGCAGAAATGAGGACCGAAACCGTGTCTTCTGTCAGCCCTGAAGGCAAATCCAAGCTCGTAGTTACCGATAAGTCCGAATATCTTACCAAGGCAGTCATTATCTCTACCGGTACCGGCCATAAGTTACTGGGCGTACCTGGAGAGAAGGATCTTACCGGCAGCGGAGTCTCTTACTGTGCAACCTGTGATGGCGCTTTCTTCCGTAATAAGAAGGTTGCTGTTATTGGTGGTGGAGATGTTGCCTTAGAAGATGCCCTCTTCCTCGCACGCACCAGTGAGACAGTATATCTGATTCCTGGTAAGGAAGAGATCACTGGCGCTAAGATCCTCCAGGATCAGGTAGCAGGGAATGATAAGATCCAGATGATCGATGACAAGATTGTTAAGAAGATCGAGGGTAAGTTCGGCGTGGATGGACTGATCCTGATGGATAAGGAGAGCAAGGAAGAATCTGCCCTGGAAGTAAAGGGTGTCTTCATTGCAGTTGGAAGTCTTCCGAACACAGAACATATGACTGGTCTGGCAAAGACCGACGAGAGAGGATATCTCATCGCCGGAGAAGATTGCCGTACAGACATCGCTGGTCTCTATGCGGCTGGTGATGTTAGAAGCAAGGCACTGCGCCAGGTTGTGACTGCGGCTGCAGATGGAGCAAATAGTATCGTATCGATTCAGCAGGATATGAGAGCCGGCATTATTGGATAATGATTGACAGTTTGGAGTTCCTTTGTTACAATGAGCAAGAAATATTTGTAATATCTTTGTAATATTTCGCTGAATAAGCACATACTAAGGGGACTATTATCAATGAATCAGAATTCTAAAGCCGTGCGTTTTGCCGGACTTTCTATTGCAGCAGGTATGCTGGTCGGATCTTCCGCACTGAATGCCAGTGCAGCACCTCTTGCCGGTGTTACCGGTTATACTTCATCTGACGCGACTACAGTAGCAGACAATACATTAACCACACGTTCCGGTGTCAGCCAGATGCTCTCCAGCATCGTTGTTACATCGGAAGCAACAGCTAAGAGCGATGCAGAAGCAGCAGCCGCTGCAGAAGCAGAAGCTGCAAAGCAGGCAGCTGAGGCAGCAGCAACAGAAGCTGCTCAGTATGCAAACGTTGGTATTGCCCGCGTAACTGACTACGTATACATTCGTTCCGCAGCAGACGAGAACAGCGATTATGTTGGTAAGCTCTATGCGAATGCTGCAGCAACCGTAAACGGGGAAGAAGGCGACTGGTATCAGATCACTTCCGGAGATGTTACCGGTTATATCAACAAGCAGTACCTGGTTGTAGGTGATCGTGATCTTATTAACCAGTGCTCCAGAAGATATGCAACTGTTACAACGGAGACCCTCTTTGTTCGTTCTGAACCTACAACAGATTCTCAGGTGATCGGCATGGTTCCCATGACGGATGATCTTACCGTTACCGATGAGTCCATTAAGGATTCCGGATGGGTTAAGGTTCGTGTTACGGAAGGTGAAGGATATGTATCCACCGAGTTCGTAACCCTTTCTACAGAATATACTCTGGCTGAGTCCAGAGAAGCAGAAGAAGCAAGACTTGCGAAGGAAGCAGCTGAGAGAGAAGCAGCAGATAAGGCAGCAGCCGCAGTTCTTGCAAAGCAGCAGTCCAAATCTTCCGCAGCAGCTAATCAGACTTATGAAGCTTCTGCAAGCAGCAATGGTAGCGCTGTTGTTGGTTACGCTGCTCAGTTCCTGGGTAATCCTTATGTATATGGTGGATCCTCTCTTACCAACGGAACAGACTGCTCCGGATTCGTAATGAGTGTTTACGGTGCATTCGGTGTAGGCCTTCCTCACAGCTCCTCAGCAATGCGTGGATGTGGTTATGGGGTAAGCACAGATCAGATGGCACCTGGAGATATCGTATGCTACTCCGGTCACGTAGGCATCTATGCCGGTAACGGACAGATCATCAATGCATCTACTCCCAGCACCGGTATTATCTACACCAACGTAAACTATGACAACATCCTTGCTGTCAGACGTATCTTCTAATTACAGATTGCATGACAGAGACAGGGAATCGGCTTGCCGATTCCCTATTTTTATGTCGGCTTCTGACTCATGCTGGATTTTGATGTTAATTTCAGACATGACTCATGGTCAGTAAATGGCGCCTTTTGGTAATATTGAACAAAGGATTTATAAATCAAGTGTGAAGAAAAAATAAACAAATTATAAACTCTAAACTTTATCCACATTTTTTTGTTCTCAAATGCCGAAAAATGGACTTATCTACGAACTTATCCACCTTATCCACAAAAACGAAACTGGAAAACGTTATCGAAAAGAACAAGCGTTTTGTGTTATTTCGCTAAAAATGATCGAAAAAAGAAAATTGGATTGACTTCATAATCGTATTCTCGATAGGAAAAATTGTCAGAAAATATCGATTTCGATGGGGCACTAAGGAAAAAATCGGGTTTCTTCCGGAGCCTGGAAGAAGGACTTTGGGGTAATGCAAAGGAAAAAGAGGCTTCTATTGTGAAAAATAGACGAAAAGTGCTCGCTTTGCTCTTGGCTTTTTTGGTGTATTATATTAAACTATTCTGTAGTTATAGTAAAAGTCACATAAAACAATGCTTCGGAATTGTTCAAAGTGCTAGACACGGGGTATGAGTGAGAGGGGGATATTAACCATGGTTTCAAACCAGGTTCTCCAGAAAACATTAGACGGACTGACACAGATCTCCAAGATCGGTCTCTGTATTATCGATACAGAGGGTGGTATTCTTGCATCCACATCGGATGAAGCACGCCAGATGTCAGAAGCTGCAAAGGTCTTCTCACAGTCACCGGCTGAAAGTCAGGTGGTCTTCGGATGCCAGTTCTTCAAAATCTATGATGAACAGCATCTCGAGTATATCGTTGTTACTCATGGTGAAGATGAGCGTGCAATGGAAGTGGGTAAGATCTGCGTATTCCAGATCGAACAGCTGATGGTTGCATATCGTGAGAGGTATGATCGTGATAACTTCATTAAGAACCTGCTCTTAGATAACCTTCTTCTCGTGGATATCTATAATCGTGCCAAGAAGCTTCATATTGAAACTGAAGTTCCTAGAATTGTCATGGTAGCGGAAGTTGGTCCTGACCGTGAAGGTGATGAGATGGAGAAGATCCGTTCTCTCTTCAATGGAAAGACCAGAGACTTCGTCACTGCTGTAGATGAAGGCAATGTCATCATCGTAAGAGAACTGAATTCTTCCGATGATTATGAAGACGTTAAGAATCTCGCAGATAGTATTGTAGAGATGTTCAAGAGAGAGATGGGCAAAGAAATCCGCGTCTCCTATGGCACCATCGTAAGTGAACTGAAGGAAGTATCCCGTTCCTATAAGGAAGCATGTCTTGCTCTCGATGTAGGTAAGATCTTCTTCAAGGAACATACCATTATTGCATACTCTGTACTTGGTATCGGTCGTCTGATCTACCAGCTTCCGATTCCCCTCTGCAAGATGTTCATCCAGGAGATCTTCAAGGATCGATCCCCGGATGAGTTCGATGAAGAAACACTGACGACGATCAATAAGTTCTTCGAGAACAACCTGAATGTCTCTGAGACCTCCAGACAGCTCTACATCCATAGAAATACTCTTGTATATCGTCTGGACAAGCTGCAGAAGGCTACAGGACTCGATCTTCGTATCTTCGAAGATGCGATCACATTCAAGATTGCACTCATGGTCGTTGAATATATGAATTACATGGAGGATCAGAACTTCTAATGATTCGATTGGAAAATGTCAGCAAAACTTATCAGACGGGTGTACCTGCACTGAACGATATCAGTCTGAATATCGAAGCAGGCGAATTCGTCTTCATTACCGGACCTTCAGGCTCCGGTAAGTCCACCCTGATCAAGCTTATGCTACATGAGTTTGACCCGACCCAGGGTAAGATTATCGTGAATGGGAAGAATCTTCAAGGTGTCAAGCGCCGCATGGTTCCCCTCTATCGCAGAAATATCGGTTGCGTATTCCAGGACTTCCGTCTGCTTCCGGACCGTAACGTCTATGAGAATGTCGCCTTTGCAATGAAGGTTACCGAGGCATCCACGAGAGAGATTAAGAAACGTGTGCCGCTGGTCCTGTCAATGGTAGGACTGGCTGCAAAGTATCGTTCTCTTCCCAAGCATCTCTCCGGTGGTGAGCAGCAGAGAGTAGCGATTGCACGTGCGCTTGTAAATAATCCCAAGATTATCCTTGCCGATGAGCCGACTGGTAATCTGGATAACAATAATGCATGGGAGATCATGGATCTCTTAAAGCAGATTAATGATAATGGTACTACGGTTATTGTTGTAACGCATAACATGGAAATCATCGAGAGGATGAAGAAGAGAGTCATCACGATTGAGAAGGGCTCCCTGGTCAGTGATGTGGATCCGGAGGACCAAGTATGAAATTTAGCACATTTACCTACTGCCTGAATCAGGGCATTCGAAATATCTGGCGCAACAAGATGTTCTCTCTGGCGTCGATTGCAACCATGTCAGCATGTATCTTCCTCTTCGGAATCTTCTATTCCCTGGGTGTGAACTTCTCGAACATGGTGAAGGAAGCAGAAGAGAGTGTTGCGGTTACCGTATTCTTCAATGAAGGAACTCCCGAGGAGAGAATCCAGGAGATCGGCGAAGAGATCAAGTCCAGACCGGAAGTCGCCGAATGCACCTATGTCAGTGCGGATGAAGCATGGAACACATTCAAGGAAACCTACTTCAAAGGTCATGAAGAGGCTGCTGAGTCTTATGGCGCAGATAATCCTCTGGCACAGTCTTCGAACTATCAGATCTATCTGAATGACATCTCTGAGCAGGAGAGCCTCGTTAAGTACTTAGGAACGATTGAAGATATTCGTCAGGTCAACCAGTCAGAGACTGCAGCGAATACGCTGTCTGACTTCAACCGGCTGATCACCCTCATCTCGATTGCCATCGTCACCATCCTGATCGCGGTTGCTATCTTCCTTATCTCGAATACCATTACTGTTGGTATCTCGGTTCGTAAGGATGAGATCGCCATCATGAAACTGATCGGTGCGAAGGACTCCTTTGTACGAGCACCCTTCGTCGTCGAAGGTGTTGTGATTGGACTGATCGGTACGGTCATTCCTCTTGGAATCCTCTGGTACCTCTATGGAAGCATCATCCAGTATGTCGCTGAGAAGTTCCGCTTCCTGTCCAACATTCTGAATTTTGTTCCGGAACAGCAGGTTTTCCGTGTACTGGTTCCGGTAGCGCTGCTTCTGGGTCTCGGTATCGGTTATGTCGGATCTAAGTTCACACTTCGTCGTCATCTGAAGGTTTAGTGGAAATGTAGACCAGATCTTAAGAAATGCAGCATGTGCTGCATTTCTTTTTTCTTTATAATCAGGTGTAGCATTCGATCGAATAGCGAATGACACACGTATGATGATGCCTGTGGCATTAGAACTGTATCTGACTGGAAATAAGAGAGATAGGTAGAGATATGTTAGAAGAAAATCAGAAAGAGATTCAGAACCAGCTTCCGGAGACGGAGCAGGATTCTGTTAAAAAAGAGAAGAAAAAGCATCCATTTCGTAACGGATTCCTCTCCGGCGTAGCGGTCTGCCTGGTCATAGCACTTATGGTGGTGATCGTGAAGGAGACAATGCTGCATAGTACCGTTGGCTCCGGATTTATGACCAGGCATGGTGTGGAGAAGGTCAACCTCTTATCGGATGTGATCGACCAGTATTATTACAAGGACATCACGGATGAGGAGAAGATGGAGGGAATCTATAAGGGCCTGATGTCTTCCACCAACGATAAGTATACAGATTATTACAGCCCTAAGGAATTCAAGGATCTGATGGTAACGATGGAAGGAGATTACGGCGGAATCGGTGCAACCTTGTCCCAGGATAAGGCGACGAAGGAAGTAAGTGTCGTAGAGGTTTATGAGGGGTCCCCCGCTGCCCGGGCCGGACTGGAGAGGGGCGACATCGTCATCTCCGTCGATGGACATCTGGGAACGGATGAGTCACTCGATGATTTTGTTCAGCGCATTCGTGGAGAAGAGGGCACGTCCATTGAGATGGTCTATAAACGTGATGACCAGGAGCACACAATCGAGATCACAAGAGAAGAGGTTATTGTTCCATCCGTATCTCATCGTATGTTAGATGACAAGATTGGTTATATTCGTATCTCGAGTTTTGTAAATGGTACTCAGAAGGACTTTGAAGATGCACTTGCTGATCTGCAGAGTCAGGGCATGCAGGGCATTGTCTTCGATATGAGAGACAATGGTGGCGGAATGGTCGACTCTGTTGTGGCGATCCTGGATGATATTCTCCCTGCAGGAACAGTGGTCTATACCATGGATAAGAGTGGAAAGAGAGAGGACTATACCTCTGATGATGCGAAGAAGATTGATATCCCTGTTACGGTCCTGGTGAATGAGAATACGGCGAGCGCAGCAGAGATCTTCACCGGAGCTATCCGCGACTTCAATTATGGAACGATCATTGGAACGAACACCTTCGGTAAGGGCATCGTGCAGTCGACGGTTCCCCTGTCGGATGGTTCTGCGGTCAAGATTACCGTCGCTACCTACTATACGCCGAGTGGTGAATGCATTCACGAGAAGGGAATCAAGCCGGATATCGAGCTGGAATTCTCCTATGCCGATGAGAATCCGACAGAGTATGACGAGCTCAAGGACAACCAGGTGCAGAAGGCGATGGAAGTGCTCGGAGAGAAACTCGCGGACTAGTCGGCCTCCTCGGTTGACAAATATGGACTATCCATGATTAGATGTATATCGCGAATCCCTGCTGTGGTAGCAGGGGAAAGGAGTAGCAGTGGTAGAATTAGATAATCTGCGTGCCGATCTTACGACGTATAAGCCGGCACTTGAAGAGGCCGGACGTGGCCTTGACCTCGAAAATAAAGACCGTCAGATCGAAGAATTAGAGCGAGAGATGGCAGCTCCGGATTTCTGGGATGATCCCCAGGTTTCCACTGAGAAGACCAGAAAATTAAAGAGCTTAAAGGACGATGTATCCACTTACTATGAGCTCGAAGCTCAGTATCAGGATATCCTGGATCTGATCGAACTTGCGAACGAAGAAGATGATCGCGACATGATCGAAGAAGTTGAAGCCGACTATGCAAAGTTCAAGGAGAAACTCGAGAATCTCCAGACCAAGACTCTGCTTTCCGGTGAATATGATGATCAGAATGCAATCATTACCCTTCATGCCGGTGCTGGTGGAACAGAAGCATGTGACTGGACTTCCATGCTCTATCGTATGTACACTCGTTGGGCTGACCAACATGGTTTCCAGGTAGAAGTCTTAGATACTCTTGAAGGTGATGAGGCAGGTCTTAAGTCTGTAACCTTCCAGATCAATGGTGAGAATGCTTATGGCTTACTGAAGTCTGAGCACGGCGTACATCGTCTGGTTCGTATCTCTCCCTTCAATGCGAATGCAAAGCGCCAGACTTCCTTTTCTTCCTGCGAAGTAATGCCGGATATCGAGAAGGACCTGGATGTAGAAGTTAGAGATGATGATATCCGTATCGATACCTATCGTTCCTCCGGTGCTGGTGGTCAGCATATCAATAAGACCTCCTCTGCAATCCGGATCACTCACTTCCCTTCCGGTATCGTTGTTACCTGTCAGAATGAGCGTTCCCAGCTCCAGAACAAGGACAAGGCGATGCAGATGCTGAAGCAGAAGCTCTTCATGCTCAAGGAGCAGGAGAATGCTGAGAAGGAGGCTGAGATCCGTGGTGAAGTCATGGAGAATGGCTTTGGTTCTCAGATTCGTTCTTATGTCCTGCAGCCTTACACCATGGTTAAGGATCTTCGTACCGGTGAAGAGTCTGGTAATGCGCAGAAGGTTCTTGATGGTGATCTTGACCAGTTCCTGCGTGCATACCTTCGTTGGCTTTCTCTTGGTAAGCCGAAGTGGAAGGGCGTAGACGCCGAATAATACGCTGAACCGCCGGCCTCAGGCCGGCGGTTTTTTTCATTCACAGCCTACGATTTCCAGATCTCCACCTTTCTCCGGATGGTCCCCTTCAAGAGGGACGTATGTACCAGACTCCTTTGTCCGGCTTAGAGCAGACTGCTTCTGCGTTACCTTCCGCGTTTATCTTGTTCCAAAGAGGATTACACCACCTCCCCTCGGACGAGAAAGGAAGTGGAGGTGATAGGTTTATGAAGCATTTCTTATGTACGGGGATTCGTGCTTGCCTAGATGGCTGGTAAGTGCTAAACTCCTTGAGTAAAAGACAACTGTTTTTGCAGGAAAGACATATGGCGGAAGAAACAAAATACTACGTGTTAAAACAAAAAGCAGTTCCGGAAGTTCTTCTGAATGTAGTTGAGGCGAAGCGCCTCTTAGACTCTGGGAAGTGTGCTTCTGTACAGGAAGCGTCTGACAGAGTTGGTATTAGTAGAAGTTCTTTTTATAAGTACAAGGATGATATCTATGAGTATCATTCTTCCAGTAGAGGAACGACGATAACAATGGTGATTCAGTTAGATGATGAACCGGGATTTCTGTCGAACATACTGAGAAGTATCGCGGATTACAGAGCGAACATCCTGACAATTCATCAGTCGGTTCCTGTCAATGGAATTGCAGCTCTGACATTGTCTATTGATCTGCTTCCGGAGACGGGTGACTTAGGTCAGATGGTGGATGCGATTGAATCGCTGAATGGCGTTCATTATGCAAGAGTTCTTGCCAGAGAATAAGACGGTTTTTATTTCATTAGATGAATATGTGTTGAAAGAGACATACATCTGATTATCAGGAATAAGGAAAAGGAAAAGAAAAAGGAGACTAGCATGAAAGTAGCTATCATGGGATATGGCACCATCGGATCTGGTGTTGCAGAAGTTTTAAGAGTAAACAGAGATCTTATCGCAGGTCGTGTCGGTGAGCCCATCGATGTAAAGTATATTCTGGACTTAAGAGAATTCCCCGGAGATCCTGAGGAAGGTAAGTTCATCAAGGATATCAACGTGATCGTTAACGACCCGGAAGTTACACTCGTCGTTGAAACCATGGGTGGCGTTCATCCTGCGTACGAATTCGTTAAAGCGAATCTTTTGGCTGGTAAGTCTGTTACCACATCCAATAAGGCCTTGGTTGCAGATATGGGATATGATCTTATCCGTATCGCTCGTGAGAAGAAGGTTAACTTCATGTTCGAGGCATCCGTTGGTGGTGGAATCCCTATCATCCGTACTCTTCAGACCTGCCTTACCGGTGATGAGATTGATGAAGTGACCGGTATCGTGAATGGTACGACCAATTATATGATGACCGAGATGGAAGAGAATGGTTCTGATTTCGATGATGTTCTTCATGATGCCCAGGCAAGAGGTTATGCGGAGAAGGATCCGACAGCTGATATCGAAGGATTCGATGCAGCTCGAAAGATTGCAATCCTTACCTCTATCGTTGCCGGTCAGCAGGTTGACTTTCATGATGTTCCGACCGAAGGTATCTCTAAGATCACAGCATACGATATCCGTTATGCGAAGAAGTTAGGCCGTTCCATCAAGCTCCTGGCTCGTATGGTAAAAGAAGGTGACACCTATTGCTGCAGAGTGGCTCCTTACCTCCTGCCTCCTGAACATCCTCTCTATTCTGTAAAGGGTGTTTTCAATGCAGTATTTGTAAAGGGCAATATGCTGGGCGACAGCATGTATTACGGTAGTGGTGCAGGTAAGCTTCCGACTGCAAGTGCGGTTGTTGGTGATCTTGTGGCTATGGCAAAGCACCTTGGTAAGAATATCTACATGGAATGGAAGGACGAGAAGCTTGAACTCGCTGATCCGAACAAGCAGGAAAATCGTTATTTCGTTCGCGCTCATCAGGGCCGTGGAGCAATTGCCAAGGTCTTCTTGAATGCAGAAATCATTGATATGGGCGTAGATAACGAGCTTGGCTTTGTAACTCCCAAGATGTTAGAGTCTGAATTCAATGCGAAGAAGGAAGAGCTTGGAGAAGTATTCCAGGTAATTCGTATGGCATAAGGATAGCTCCAATATCCGTAATCTTAACGAACTAAAGAAAAAAGCCTTGTATGGGGAGCATATCACAAATAGGGACTTTCAAGACTTTTTCCAAGGATGAAGTCCTTCCAGGCTTTACAAAATAAGAAGTGATTCAACAGAAATCAAATTTCATAATCCATAAAGATTTGCCGCAGGTGGATTTGCCCAAATTCTCATCAAAACAAAGTTGAAAACCAAGGGAAATTCATTATAATAAATTCAGAGTCTTAATTAAAAGGAGATAGCCTGTCCTCACAAGGGGATGTGAGGACAGACTTTATGAGAGAGGGGTTCCACATGGCAAAGTATATTATGGCTTTAGATGCAGGTACCACGTCCAATCGGTGCCTGCTTTTTGATCATGAAGGAAATATCTGTTCCGTTGCTCAGAAAGAGTTCCGTCAGATTTTCCCTAACCCGGGCTGGGTTGAACATGATGCAAATGAAATCTGGTCCACACAGCTTGGTGTTGCTGTTGAGGCAATGTCCAAAGTCGGTGCAAGCGCTGCAGATATCGCAGGTATTGGTATTACCAACCAGCGTGAGACTGCAATCGTCTGGGATAAGAACACAGGCGAACCGGTATATCACGCAATCGTATGGCAGTGCCGTCGTACTTCCGCTTATGCAGATGAGTTGAAGAAGAGAGGCCTGCAGGAGAAGATCCAGCAGAAGACAGGCCTGATTATCGATGCATACTTCTCTGCTACCAAGATTAAGTGGATCTTAGATAATGTCGAAGGTGCAAGAGAACGTGCGGAGGCAGGTGATCTGCTCTTCGGTACCGTTGAGACCTGGCTGATCTGGAAGCTTACCAAGGGAAGAGTTCATGTAACGGATTACTCTAATGCGAGCCGTACCATGCTCTTCAATATCAATACCCTGGAGTGGGATGATGAGATCCTGGAGGAACTAGATATTCCTAAGTCCATGCTTCCGACCCCGAAGCCCTCCAGTGAGATCTATGGATTTACGGATCCCAGCTTCTTCGGAGCTGAGATTCCTATCGCCGGTGCTGCTGGTGACCAGCAGGCTGCTCTCTTTGGTCAGACCTGTTTTACCGAAGGTGAAGCAAAGAATACCTATGGAACCGGTGCTTTCATTCTGATGAATACCGGTGAGAAACCTGTTTACTCCAAGAATGGTCTGGTAACAACCATTGCATGGGGACTGGATGGAAAAGTGACTTACGCTCTGGAAGGTTCTGTTTTCGTTGCAGGTGCCGCAATCCAGTGGCTGAGAGATCAGATGAAGTTCATTGATTCCGCTGTGGATTCCGAATACATGGCAAAGAAGGTTAAGGGAACACATGGATGCTATGTTGTTCCTGCATTTACAGGTCTTGGTGCTCCACACTGGGATCAGTATGCAAGAGGAACCATTGTCGGAATTACCCGTGGTACCAACAAGTATCACATTATTCGTGCAACGCTTGAGTCCATCGCTTACCAGGTATGTGATGTTGCAGATGCTATGAAGGCTGATTCTGGAATCGATCTTCGTACGCTGAAAGTAGATGGTGGTGCATCGGCAAATGATCTTCTGATGCAGTTTCAGGCAGATATGCTGAATAAGCCTGTAAATCGTCCCAGCTGTGTAGAATCCACAGGCATGGGGGCATCCTTCCTGGCAGGTCTTGCAACCGGCTTTTGGAAGAATAAGGAAGAACTTCTTCGCACCATTACGCTAGATCGTGTCTTCATTCCCAACATGGATGAAGAAGAGCGTAACAAGAAGAGAAAGGGCTGGAATAAGGCTGTTAAGTATGCCTACGGATGGGCAAAGGACAATGAGGATGAAGAAGAGGAATAATCCTCTGTGACTAGAACTTTTAGAAGCCTAGATTTCTTCCAAAAGAGATGAGATCAAATCCCAGGAACAATAGAATGTTCTCAATCAGACAATGAGCGAGAAGCAACATGAGCGCAAGCATGAGAAGGACCGTAAGTAACTGACCTATGGTCCTTTTCCTCTGTTTCTTCATCAGTTGACGAAGCAGAGTGGCCAGGCAGAGGATAAGCAGGGCTAGTGGCAGATAGATGACCAGAGGATGACAGAGGAAAGATCCGATGAGATGTCCATGGCTTAATTCTGCAAGAGCTCGGGTTCCGCCACAACCAGGGCAATAGAGTCCCGTGACTCTGCGGAAGGCACAGCCCTCGTGGTCTAAGGTGCGGACATAATGTAGGATTGTTTCCCAGAAATTCAAGTTCTCGGTCATGTATCTCTTTCTCTTTTTGTCTTGCCGGACTTCGAATTCGTTCGATTTGTGTTATCCTGACGTTCCATGTTACTATTTGCGCGGAATATTCTTCACTTATATTCGCATTGTATCTGCGCGGAATATCCTTCGCTAATATTAGCATAGTTGTGTAAGATGAAGACAGGAATGCTCTGATTTCGGTTGGAGATCGAGAATAGATCCTCAGAATCGTTATTAAGGACAGATAATAAGGACAGATATTAAGGATAGATAGTTATATATGGATCTTAGCAGTATTGTTCGCAGTGATGCGAAACTTGATACGAGACAGAAAGCGAGCATAGCGCTTCGCCTGTCTGCCCCGGCCATGATGGCCCAGATCTCATCCATTGCCATGCAGTATATCGATGCTGCGATGGTAGGGCGCCTGGGTGCTGATGCGTCCGCGTCCATCGGACTGGTGGCAGCCATTGTCTGGCTCATGGGTGGCGTAACCTTCGCTGTGGCCTACGGATTCTCCGTACAGGTCGCACAGGGATTAGGTGCCGGTGAAGAAGAACATGTCAGAAATGTAGTGCTTCAGGGACTCGTCACCTTACTGTTATTTTCAGCGGCCATAGGACTTGTTGGTGCGGCTCTCGCGGGCCGGATTCCCTACTGGCTGGGTGGTGATGCCTCCATGGCAGAAGATGCGGGTAGCTACCTTCGAACTTACTCTCTCTTCATGCCGGCGGCGCAGCTTATGTACTATGGAAGTGCTGTATTACAGGCAAGTGGAGACACGAAGACAGCGGGTATCTTAGAAGTACTGATGTGTGTGGAAGATGTGATCTTCAATGCACTGCTGATCTTCCCTGTGGAGGGGGAACCTTATCTTCCTCTGGGAATCGGTGCCGGGCTTGGTGTTACCGGTGCTGCTCTTGGTACCTGCCTTTCCAACCTCCTTACGGGCCTCGTCATGTTATACTTCATCGGAGTTCGCTCGAAGGCTCTACATTTCCGAAGGAGCGACAAGTACCGGCTGAAGAAGGAGATCGCCTGGAAGGCATGGGAGATCGGTGGGCCGATGGCCTTCGAATCAGCGGCTTTATCTGGTGCGCAGGTGGTGTCAACGGCAATCGTTGCGCCTCTGGGAAGCGTGGCCGTGGCGGCACATTCCTTCGCAATCACAGCGGAGGCCATCTGCTACATGCCGGGATACGGCCTGGAAGGGTCGGCGACAACACTGGTGGGACAGTCCATCGGAGCGGGCAAGAAGAAACTTGCCAAGTCCTTTGGTTGGATTACAATTGCATTAGGTATTGGCATCATGGGACTTGCGGGACTTGTCATGTACTTCCTCTGCCCCTACGTATTCGCCTTCCTCACTCCGGTGAAGGAGGTTGCGGCACTGGGCGTCAGGGTGCTTCGCTTTGAACTATTGGCAGAGCCGCTCTTTGGAGCATCCATCGTATGCGCGGGTGCGCTCCGAGGTGCGGGTGATACGATGATTCCGGCAATCATGAACCTGTGCAGCGTCTGGGGAGTAAGACTTACCCTGGCGGCATTCCTGGTAAGAGGATTCGGGCTGGAGGGTGTCTGGATTGCGATGGCGATAGAACTTAGTTTTCGTGGTATAATTTTCCTGATCCATTTTGTGAGGAGCAGGTATTTAAGGGAGGCATAGAATATGCAAACTGTTCATAAGAAAAATCTGATTATGGTATACGCGGGCATTGCGCTCTTGTCGATTACCAGCATTCTCTCCTACGGACTGAATCTGAATGTGCTCAATGCGGAAGTATGTCTGGTGGGGGCAGGAATCGTTGCAACCATTGCTTACTTTGTTGTAAAGAATGATATGGTGAAGGCTCTGGCAATTGTCTTGGCACCTTCCCTGGCAACCTTCTTATATGCATTGTCCTATGGTGGTAACAGGGTTGCTTTCCTGGCGAACTTCGTAACCATTACCATGGTTGCATTCTACTTCAACTTCCGTTATATCCGTAACTTCCTTGCAGTCATGGGACCGGTATCCATTCTGGCCCTGGTGCTGAAGCCGGAATTATTAGATGGTGCAGAATATAACTATGCTGCAGCAACATCCAAGGTTATCCTCTACATTGTTGTCGGTGTGGTTCTGCTCCAGGCCGTAAAGCGTGGACAGGATGCACTTGTTCAGTCTGAGGAGACCCTGAATCTTGTAAATGAGCGCGGCGAGAAGACCAATCTGATTGCAGGCGACTTAAATAATGCAATTGATGATGCCAAGACTGGAATACAGGATCTGGTCAATCAGGCGCAGTCTGTGTCCCAAGCAGCAGATCAGATGAGTACAACGGTTGAAGCAACCACAAATTCCACCATTGCGGTAAATGAGAAGATTACAGAAGCAGGAGAGAAGATCGACCGCAACTACGAGATGGCCCAGAAGGTAGAAGAGAGCTTCCATGCAGTTCATGATGCTGTGGAAGAAGGTAACAATGAAGCTGTGAATGTACAGGAGTCTCTTCGTGGTATGGCAGTGACGGTTGGCTCTGCCAAGGAATCTACGGATGCGCTGGTGGGCGAGATGGATAAGATCAGTGGGATCCTCTCTGAGATCAATTCCATTGCAGCTCAGACGAATCTCCTGTCTCTTAACGCCTCCATCGAGGCTGCGAGAGCTGGTGAAGCCGGACGTGGATTTGCGGTTGTTGCAGATCAGATCAGACAGCTGGCAGAGCAGTCTTCTTCCGCTGCCGGTAATATCAGTGAGATCATCTCCCAGCTGGTAGGGGCAACATCCGAAGCTTCTGAGAAGATCAATGCCGGTGCACTTGCAGCTGAAGAAGGGGTTCGGCAGATGAATATGCTTCTTGATGTATTTGCAGGAATTAAGAATAACTCCGATGCAGCAGGTCAGGTGGTGCAGGATGAGTATCAGGTAATGGAAACCGTTCGTAAGGACTTCGAAGATATCCATAATGAGATTGAGAATCTGGTTGCTACAACAGAAGAGAATACAGCAATGATTCAGAATATCGCTGAGTCTATCAATATGCAGCACGAATCTGTAAACAGTGTCAAGAATGAGATGAACGGCATCTCCGGCCTGTCTGAGAACTTACGTGCTATGCAGAACGAAGAAGAGGACGAAGCATAAGCTGCCTCGGAAGAGGACGAAGCATAAGCTGCCTCTACGACACAAGAGATGGAGTATAAGAAGTCGATTTTTATATGTCGCAAGGAAAAGGGAAAAGAAAAAGATGCAGGAGATGATTGATGTCTATGACAAGAACAGAAGAATTGTGGGACCTCCTCGTCCGAGAAAGGGTGAGGGTTCCCGTCTTTCCATGGATGAGTATGCGCTGGTAGTGATTGCACTTCTGGAAAATGAAGAAGGGAAATATCTTATTACACAGCGAAGCATGGATAAGGCCTGGGGTGCCGGCTGGTGGGAAGTCTCCGGAGGCGGTGCGTCTCAAGGCGAGAGCAGCAGGGATGCCATTGATCGTGAGGTGAGAGAAGAGACAGGTTTAGAGATCGAGAAGGAGAAGCCGGTTAGCATCTATTGCTATGTGAACCAGGATCAGAAGCATCCCGAGCATCCGGACAACTATTTCTGCGATATCTATCATTTTAAGTTCGACTTCGATCTGTCCGACGTAAAACTGCAGGAAGAAGAGACTCTAGGCGGAAAACTTGTTCGTCTCGATGAAATGGATGCCATTGCAGAGAAGGGTGAGTTCCTTCACTATGCAAGAATCAAGGAAGCTCTGGCTGCAGAAGAAGTTATAAAGAAGATGAAGTAAAGATTTACAAATCTAACAGCCTCGCTATAATATGAGGTATAAAAGGACGATTGCATTGTTTTTCGGAAAGGAGGCATCATATGGCTCTTGCAGCACTCGGTTTTAATAATCCAGGATATCAGGCATATGCTGCATCTGCTCAGGGAAACTACAGTGGATTGGCATCGGCCGGAGTCACCGGACAGATGGCGGGCGCAAGTCTTGGAATCGAAGGCGAAGGCAAGGTTGGTGCAGCCCAGGGAGCAGATAGGGATGACAAGGTAAAGCCGGGGCATAAGTCTTCCCCTGCAGAGTGCCAGACCTGCAAAGAGAGAAAATACAAGGATGGTTCCAACGAGAACGTATCCTATAAGGCCGCAACCCACATCTCCCCGGAGGCCGCCGGTGCAGCAGTTCGAGGCCATGAGGGTGAGCATGTTGCGAATGCATATTCCAGAGCTGCAGAGAAGGGCGGCAGAGTTCTTCGCGCCAGTGTAAGCATTCATACAGCCGTCTGCCCGGAATGTGGCAGGACCTATGTATCTGGTGGAACGACATCTACGGCAATTGCATATCCCAAGGATGATGGAGTGAAGACTTCAGTGCGTAATCCCAAGGAGCAGGAGAACTTTGATACCTGATCTGCTTCGGCAGGATAAGGAAGATATGAATATTAGAACAGGATGAGGTGACTCATCCTGTTTTTTTGATGGCGAATCCCAGGCGCATAAGCAAGTGGCCTCGGATCGAGTGGTGAAGTGTGCTTGCTTACCTTCGGCAAGCAGCCCGTGGCATCTGCTGCTTTACCTTCGGCAAGCAGCCCGTGGCATCTGCTTGAGAAAGTGGTCCTTTCATAGTAAAATACCTAACAGTACCTGGGACGATAAGTCCTGGAATGATAGAAAGCGAAGGAAACATGGAAATCAACAAGAAGATCGCAGAGGAACTCGGCGTAAAGGAGAAACAGGTCGATGCAGCAGTACAGCTTCTCGATGAAGGTAATACCGTCCCCTTTATCTCCCGTTATCGTAAGGAAGCAACCGGAGGATTGAACGATGAACAGCTTCGTAATCTCTTCGATCGTCTGACTTACCTTCGTAATCTCGAAGATCGTAAGAAGGCAGTTCTCTCTTCCATCGAAGAGCAGGGAAAACTTACCGCAGAACTTCAGAAGAGAATCGAACTTGCTGAGACCCTTGTTGTTGTAGAGGATCTCTATCGTCCCTATAAGCAGAAGAGAAGAACCCGCGGCATGATCGCGAAGGAGAAGGGCTTAGAAGAACTGGCTCGTCTCATTGAAGCGCAGGAATTCACCGGCGACCTCCTGGCAGAAGCAGAGAAGTATGTGGATGCAGAGAAGGATGTGAAGACGGCAGCGGACGCTCTAGCCGGCGCTAAGGATATTCTGGCGGAAGATCTGTCTGATGTTGCAGATTATCGTATCGCTATCCGTGAAATGACCGAGAAGAAGGGCATGATCTCTTCTAAGGCCAAGGATCCGGAAGTGAAGTCTGTATATGAGAATTATTATGAATTCGAGGAGAAGGTAGAAGGTCTTCCCGGTCACAGAGTTCTGGCTCTGAATCGTGGTGAAGCGGAGAAGATCCTTCAGGTGAAGGTTGTCCTTCCGGAAGAAGAGATCATCTCTTACCTTCGCAAGATTATTATAAAGAATGAGAATCCTGTCACCACACCCATTCTCGAAGAAGTAATCTCCGATGCCCTGTCCCGTCTGATCGGCCCTGCCATCGAGCGTGAGATCCGTTCCTCTCTTACCGAGATGGCAGAGGATGGAGCAATCGATGTTTTCGGTAAGAATCTGCATCAGCTCCTCATGCAGCCTCCGATCAAGGGCCAGGTTGTCCTCGGCTGGGACCCTGCATTCCGTACCGGATGCAAACTCTGCGTCGTAGATGAAACCGGCAAGGTCTTAGACACCACCGTAATCTACCCGACTGCACCCCAGAACAAGGTGGAAGAATCCAAGCAGGTTGTGAAGTACCTGATCTCCAAGTACAAGATTACCCTGATTGCCCTCGGAAATGGAACTGCATCCCGTGAATCTGAGCAGATCATCGTAGAACTCTTACATGAGATTCCGGTGAAGGTGCAGTATGTTATCGTTAACGAGGCAGGTGCATCCGTATACTCTGCATCTTCCCTTGCAACAGAAGAGTTCCCTAACTTCGACGTCGGACAGAGATCTTCTGCTTCCATGGCACGTCGTCTGCAGGATCCTCTGGCAGAACTTGTTAAGATTGATCCCAAGGCTCTTGGTGTCGGTCAGTATCAGCATGATATGAACCAGAAGAAACTGTCGGATCAGCTCTCTCATGTTGTAGAGACCTGCGTTAACCAGGTTGGCGTCGACTTAAATACCGCATCCTTCTCTCTCTTAGAGTATGTATCCGGTATGAACAAGACCATCGCGAAGAACGTTGTCGCCTATCGTGAAAAAAACGGTGCCTTTAAGACCAGAAAGGAACTCTTAAAGGTTCCTAAGCTTGGACCTAAGGCTTACGAGCAGTGTGCCGGATTCTTACGTATTCCAGGTGGTAAGGAAGCCCTGGATAATACATCTGTACATCCTGAATCCTATGAAGTTGCCAAGAAACTGCTTGCATCCCTCGGCCATACGGATGAGGATCTCAAGGCAGGAGGCATTCCTACCATTGAGAAGGAAGTTGGCAGCATCGAGAAGGAAGCAGAGGCACTTGGTGTCGGTGTTCCGACTCTTACCGATATTATCTCAGAGCTGAAGAAGCCTGGCCGTGACCCGCGTGAAGATATGCCCAAGCCGATTCTTCGTTCCGACGTTCTGTCCATCGAAGACCTGAAGCCCGGCATGGTACTGAAGGGAACGGTCCGCAATATCGTCGATTTCGGTGCATTTGTAGATATCGGAGTCCATCAGGACGGCCTGGTCCACATCTCTCATATGACCGATAAGTTCATCAAGCATCCTCTGGAAGTTGTATCTGTCGGTGATATCGTCGATGTCGAGGTTCTCGAGGTCGACGCAGAGAAGATGAGGATCGCACTCACCATGCAGATCGGCGGCGACGGTGCGAATAAGCCCGGAACCGGGAAGGCTCCTTCGGAGAAAGATAAGGCAAGCGCTTCTGATGCAAGAGACGGAAGACAGGGCGGCCATAAGAATGGTGGCAATAAGGGCAATGGTGGCCAGAACAGAAATCATGGTGGCCAGAACAGAGATAAAAACGGCCAGAACAGAGATAAGAACGGCCGGAACAGAGGCAAGGGCGGTCAGAACCACGACAACCGCGGCGGTAACCGTTCGAATGAGGCAACAACCTCCCTTGGATCCCTCTTGTCCGGACTGAAGCTGAACTAAGAGAAGTCTATGAAGGAAAAGATCATTCGAAGTAGTGTTATAGCGCTTATTCTGGTTCTCCTGATTGGAATCCTTTCCATTCTTGCCGGTGATCTTCGTACGGCCGGGATGATTGACAAGTATACGGTGGTCTATGGGAATGCAGAATACCTTCTGCCGGTCACGGCGATTGATTCGCCTGGAAACTATGCGGCAGAAGAATCGGAAGCCTATGCCATGATGGCCCGGGTATCTGCCTGGGGAGGAACAAATCTTACAGAAAGTGCCCTGAGGGAGAAGTGCGGAGCGGATTTCCGGCTGAACGCCGGCCCTAAGGAGACGGAACGTCTACGGGCGGACTTAGAAGCTGAGACGCCGGGCTATGTGGTTCGGAAGTATGCAGACGGATCCTGTACAGAAATGATCGAGAGCATTCATCATACCTTAGGCGGCGGTGCACCGGTTCTGATTCGCTGGGCTGTCCCGGATGGGAATGGTTGGAAGCTGGAATATGCCTGCGTGACTGCCATGGCGCTGGACAAGGACTCTGTTGTGGTCCTTCGCCCGAGCGGCGGTACCGAATTGCTGAAGATGGGCGATTTCGTCAATCGAATGACCCTGAATGCTTATAACGGTATGCCGCTTCACTTACGACTTCAGTATGCATTCGGTGGCCTGGAGAAGAATCTCTATTTTCTTCCCGGTATGCCTGATCAATAAAGCAAAAGAAAAAAAGAAAACGAGAGGAGATTACAAATGAACATTGTCTGTCTTGATATGGAAGGTGTCCTGGTTCCTGAGATCTGGATCGCATTCGCAGAGGCTTCCGGGATTCCGGAACTCAAGCGTACCACCAGAGATGAACCGGATTATGACAAGCTCATGAAGTGGAGACTGGAGATCTTAAAGGAGCATGGCCTGGGGCTGAAGGAGATTCAGGAGACCATCGCTAAGATCGACCCCATGCCCGGTGCCAAGGAATTCTTAGATGAACTTCGCAGCCTGACCCAGGTCATCATTCTGTCCGATACCTTTGAACAGTTTGCAACACCGCTCATGAAGAAACTGGGTTGGCCGACCATCTTCTGCAATACCCTTGAGGTTGCACCGGATGGTGAGATCACCGGATTCAAGATGCGTTGTGAGAAGTCTAAGCTTACGACCGTAAAGGCTCTGCAGTCCATCGGTTATGATACCATCGCCAGCGGTGATTCCTTTAACGACCTTGGCATGATCCAGGCCTCCAAGGCGGGATTCCTCTTCAAGTCTACAGAAAAGATCAAGAAGGATTATCCGGATATTCCTGCATATGAAGAGTATGATGAACTCCTTGATGCAATCAAGAAGGCACTCTGATCCAAGGCGGAAACTTTTTGCTGCTTTGCCAGTTTCTTATTGATAAATATTTGACAGGCAAAGGCAAGATGGCTATTATAGTCATGTAAACAACATATTGTTCTTCGGGGCAGGGTGTAATTCCCGACCGGCGGTACAGTCCGCGAGCCTTATGGCATGATCCGGTGTGATTCCGGTACCGACAGTAGAGTCTGGATGGAAGAAGAGAAGCAGTTTATCTTACTGTGTTTATTTTCAATGCTCCGAGTATATACTCGGAGCATTTTTTTCGGGCATTTGTCCGGGAGAGTAGAAGACGCAGAGCGGCATGAGACCTGAGAGCAGATAAGATACTTCTCTTTTCTTACCAAAGTCATGACAAGCAGCATGACATCCTGAATGTTTCTCAGAAAGGAAAGAAAAGAACATGGACAAGACACTTAACAACGAAAATCAGGAAGAGCTCGAAGAGAGGGCAAAGGAGATCGAGGCGAAGACAGTTGATACAAACAGCCTTCCTCGTTACATCGCTGTCACCGGCATCTTAAGTGCGGCAGCATTCGTTCTTCAGTATATCGAGCTTGCAATTCCCATTATGCCGAACTTCATCAAGTTCGACTTCTCCGATCTCCCTGCACTGATCGGCTCCTTTGCAATGGGCCCTTACTGCGGCATTCTGATTGAACTCATCAAGAACCTGCTGCATTCTGCAGTATCCCAGTCCTTCGGAGTTGGTGAGATCTCCAATTTCATCCTCGGTGCTGTCTTCGTAGCAGTGGCAGGTGCTTTCTATAAGCATAAGAAGACCAAGACCTCAGCAGTTGCAGGATCCCTTATCGGTGCAGCAATAATGGCACTGATTTCCTTTCCTTCCAACCTGTTTATCGTCTATCCCTTCTACTACAACTTCATGCCTAAGGAAGCGGTCCTTGGTATGTATCAGGTAATTCTTCCTGCAGTGAAGTCCATTCCGCAGGCTCTCCTGGTCTTCAATGTGCCCTTCACTTTCATCAAGGGCATGATCAGTGTTCTGATCACACTGCTTGTCTACAAGCCCCTGTCTCCGATCCTTCACGGACGCAGAGGATAAGACAGCCTTCCAGATAAGAACATTACTCCAATACCTACTCTTGTCAGCCCTCCCGCGCGAGCGAGGGGGCATTTTTACGCCCCGGAATTCGCTATTTTGCGGACTTCGTGCTATACTGTAGATGTTTTTATGAGAAGTATGCTCTTCGGAAATGTAGAGCCTACCCATTTATGTATTGTGACCTTAGAGAGGCTAATCCTATGGAAGAAAAGAAGGCTCCGTCTGTTGAGGTGAAAATCAGCGCAGACGATATGTTTCGTTTTAATCTCTATCATGTCTATACCCATCCCAATGGATGGCTTACCATCCTGATTGGTGTGATTGCAATCGTGGTTGGATTCACTACCTACGGAAGTGTAACCTCCGGCTATACCCTTATGTATTTTGTCCTGGGTACCTTGCTGATCGCCTATCAGCCATTCATGCTGCATTCTGCATCGAAGAAGCAGGTGGAAGGATCCGAAGTCCTCTCCAAACCATTGACTTATACCTTCCTCGACGAAGGAATCCAGATCCACACAGAACTGGAAGAACGTTATGAGGATGCGCAGGAAGAGACTGAAGCAGAGGCAAAAGAAGCAAACGAACAATTGACAGCAGAAGAAGCAAACGGACAGGTGACAGAAGAAGCAAACGGACAGGTGACAGCAGAAGAAGCAGACACTGATGCGGTGGAAGGGAAAGATACTCAGGCAGAGAGTGGAACATCCGCTGTACTCAAGTGGAATCAGGTCTATAAGGCTGTAAAAAATCGAAAGCAGCTTCTGGTTTATTCCGGTCGTGCAAGTGCATACATTCTTCCGATCGATCAGCTAGGTGATCAGGAAGGGGCTGTAGAAGAAGTATTAAGAGAGAAACTGGCGAAGTTCCGCCGTAAGGGATTCTGATATGTCAGAGATTAAGATTTATGAAACGCATTCCATGGAAGAAACCAGGGAATTGGGAAGACAGATGGGAACAGCGGCAGGACCCGGGGATGTCCTTACCTTATCCGGGGACCTGGGTGTAGGCAAAACCGTCTTTACCAAAGGCTTCGCCTTAGGGATTGGAGTGACGGAAGCTGTATCAAGCCCTACATTTACCATTGTGCAGGAATATCATTCCGGCAGACTTCCCCTCTATCACTTCGATGTCTATCGCATTGGAGATCCGGAGGAGATGGATGAAGTCGGATTCGACGATTATGTCTATGGAGACGGGGTGTCCCTGATCGAATGGGCGGAGCTCATCGAAGAGATCCTGCCGGAGAAGAGGACCAGGATCCTGATCGAGAAGGATGTGGAGAAGGGGTTTGATTACCGTAAGATTACGGTGGAGAAGCTTTGAAGAGAATCCCACGGAAGATCGGATGGGATCTGGGATAGATAATAAGAAAGTAGTAGATATTCTATGAAGATACTGGCACTTGATGCATCCGGGAAGGTTGCATCCGTAGCTTTGGCTGAAAATGACAAATTACTGGGAGAGTATACGTCGAATACCGGACAGACCCATTCCCAGACCCTGCTTCCTATGGTAGATGCTCTTCAGAGGCTGACCGGAGTGGAACTCAGTGGAGTAGATGCGATTGCAGTCGCTGCCGGTCCGGGAAGTTTCACCGGACTTCGTATCGGTTCCGCTACTGCAAAGGGACTTTCCTTTGCCTGGAATAAGCCGATTGTAGAAGTTCCGACCGTGGATGCGATCGCCTGGAACATGGCAGGGGCAGATGGACTGGTATGTCCTGTTCTCGATGCGAGAAGACAGCAGACTTATACCGGAATCTATCGTTTCGCCATCGAGACGGAGAATGGAAGGGAAGCAGATCCTATGACAGCTGAGTCCGGGAACCCTAGGCGGAATACAAGGGATGAGCTGGTCTTCCCGAGAGTTTGTATGGAAACGGTACATGAACAGTATGCGACGACCATTGCAGAACTTGTGGATGCACTGAATGCGTTAGGAGAGAAGGTGACTTTCCTCGGCGACGGCGTTCCTGTCTTTCAGAGCTATATCGCAGAGAACCTGAAGGTCCCCTATGTTTTCGCACCGCTTCATCAGAGACTGCAGAGTGCAGGATCTGTTGCAAGCCTTGCAATGCGGCTTGCAGAAGAAGGCAGGTTCGTCTCAGGTGCGGATCATCGTCCGAAATATCTGCGTGAGACCCAGGCAGAGCGTGAACGCAAGGCAGGGAAGTAATGACGGTGTCGAAGGATGGACTGACCTTACAGGAGAGAGTGGAAATTCTTCCTTGCAGGGAAGAGGACCTTGCAGAGATTGCAGCCATCGAGGCGGCTTCCTTCTCGGAACCCTGGAGCGAGCAGGGCTTTCGGGATGCACTGCAGCTGGGAGAGAGCGCTAAGCTTTTCTCTGCGAAAGCTGGAGATGACCTGCTTGGCTACCTCGTACTCTACATTACGCCGGAATCCGGAGAGAAGAATCCGGACGGCAGTCCTGGAAAGAACTATTTCCCCGGAGAGGGAGAACTCGAGACTACCGCTGTGGCTAAGGGCTACCGGGGGCTGGGCATCGGGCACAGGCTGATCGGGGCCATGAAGTCTTACGCTTACGAGCACGGAATTCTTACGATCTTCCTCGAAGTCAGAGTCTCGAACGAGGCGGCGAGGGCGCTCTATATTTCCGAGGGATTCATAGAGTGTGGAATGAGAAAGGGTTTCTACCGCTTCCCGGATGAGGATGCGATTGTGATGAAGTGGGAAGCTTCATTGGACTGATGCCGGACAGAAGGGATACCGGACAGAAGGGATGCCGGACAGAACTGATACAGAAGAATTCGCCCTATGGCGAGCAAGGATAGAAAGAGAAACTATGCTGGATATATGTCTGCTTGGAACTGCAGGAATGATGCCACTGCCGAATCGCTGGCTCACTTCCATGATGGCGAGATTCAATGGATCTAGCCTGCTCATCGACTGCGGTGAAGGCACCCAGATTGCAATGAAAGAATGTGGATGGAGCCCCAAGCCCATCGATACTATGCTGATTACGCATTTTCATGCGGACCATGTCAGCGGGATTCCGGGCATGCTTCTCTCTATGGGAAATGCAGACCGAACCGAACCTTTGCTGATCGTCGGACCAAAGGGCATCCGGAACGTGGTGGAGTCCCTTCGCATCATTGCGCCGGAACTGCCATTTGAGCTCGAGTTCAAGGAACTTACAGAGCAGGAAGAGAAGTTTGAAGTGCATGGTATGCAGGTGACGGCCTTCCGTGTGAAGCACAATGTGATCTGCTACGGCTATTCCATCGAGATTCCCCGTGCGGGAAGATTCGATGTGGAACGTGCCAAGGCATCCGGTATTCCGCTTCGTGCCTGGAACCCCCTGCAGAAGGGCAATGTCATCGAGATTGACGGTGTAACTTATACGCCGGATATGGTCATGGGACCGGACCGTAAGGGACTGAAGGTGACCTACTGCACGGATACCAGACCGATCGACCGCATCTGGCAGGAAGCAACTGGCTCTGACCTCTTTATCTGTGAGGGTATGTATTGTGAGCCGGAGAAGTTACAGAAAGCAAAACAGTATAAGCATATGACCTTCTATGAAGCTGCAGAGCTTGCGAAGAAGGCCGAGGTGAAGGAGATGTGGCTTACCCACTTCAGTCCTTCCCTCTTAGGCGCGAAGAGATACATGAAGGACGTTAGGGAGATCTTCCCTGCGGCAAGTCTTGGTGAAGACGGCCGTATGATCGAACTTGACTTTGAGGAGGAATAGGCATGAAGAATGTACTTCGCTGGATAGTCATCGGCGCGATTCTTGCTGCGCTGGTACTGGGCTACTACTGGTATCTGTCCAATTTGGATCACAGCAATGACAATGAGTCATCCAAAGAGACCAAGGTGGAGGAAGTGGACCGTATTCTGAATAAGGATCTGGATGCTGCTTACCCCGAGACTCCGCGTGGTGTCGTCAAGTGGTACAACCGTATCATTACGGAATACTATGCCAGAGAACACAGCGATTCCGAGATTACCGGTCTTGCCAATCAGACCAGAAAACTTCTGGATGAGGAGCTCTTAGAGAAGAATCCGGAGGATGCTTATCTTGCCTCTGTAAAGTCAGATATCGCTTCCTGGAATGACCGTAAAGCGAAGATCGTGACGACGGAAGTCTGCAGCAGCAACAATGTTCGTTACGAGACAGTGAATGGCTATGAATGTGCCTATGTAACAGCCTATTACTGCACCAAGGAGAATGTCGACATCGTTCAGTCCTATCAGGAATTCTGCCTGAGGAAGGACAAGGACGGTAAGTGGAAGATCTTAACCTGGAGACTGACGACCGGCGATGAGAGTGATTACATCTGATGCCTGATGGGATGCGGCCGGAAGTAATCAGTGGATGTGAGAAGTAAGGATTTGAAATGTTAATACTTGGTATTGAGAGCTCCTGCGATGAAACGGCAGCGGCTGTTGTAGAAGATGGACGTAAGGTCCTGTCCAATGCAATCTCCACACAGATTCCCATTCATACCCTCTATGGTGGTGTTGTACCTGAGATTGCATCCAGAAAACATATTGAGAGAATTAACCAGGTGGTAGAGCAGGGACTGTCGGATGCCGGCGTTAGCCTGGATGACATCGATGCCATCGGTGTGACCTATGGCCCTGGGCTTGTCGGACCACTTCTGGTTGGCACTTCATTTGCGAAGGCCTTAGCCTATGGAAGAAAACTGCCTCTGATCGGTGTGCATCATATCGAAGGCCATATCAGTGCAAACTATATCGAGCATCCGGATCTCGAGCCGCCCTTCCTCTGTCTGGTGGTGTCTGGCGGTCACACCCATCTGGTGCGCGTACTGGATTACGGCGAATACCAGATCCTGGGTCGTACGGTCGATGATGCGGCAGGTGAAGCCTTTGATAAGGTGGCGCGTGCCATCGGGCTCGGCTATCCTGGCGGTCCCAAGATCCAGAAGAAGGCAGAAGAGGGCAATCCGGATGCGATTCTCTTCCCTCGTGCAAAGGTGGATGAACACCCTTATGACTTCTCCTTCTCCGGTCTTAAGTCTGCGGTTCTTAACTATCTGAATGCTTGTGAAATGAAGGGCGAGCCCATCAATGAGGCGGATGTCGCTGCTTCCTTCCAGAAGTCCGTGGTTACGGCTCTGGTGGATCATGCCATGATGGCACTGGATGAATTCGGTGGAGATAAATTTGCAATCGCTGGTGGCGTTGCAAGTAATTCTGCCTTCCGTGCGGCCATGCAGGAAGCTTGTAAGAAACGTGGAGTAGAGTTCCTCTGCCCGTCCCCCATTCTCTGTACTGATAATGCTGCAATGATTGGTGCTGCAGCATACTATGATTATAAGAAGGGACATATCTCGTCCTGGGACCTGAATTCCCTACCTAATCTACAGCTCGGTGACAGATGATCATTAAAGGTAAGTTACTAGCCGGAAAATGATTTTCCGGCTAGTTCTGCTATCTATAGAAAATGAAATGAGGAAACGCGTGATCACTCAAGAGAAGCGTAAAAATATTAAATTCAGTGCTGTCATTCTGGCGGCTGGTTCCGGCAGCCGCATGAAGTCGGACCTTCCCAAGCAGTATATGCCTCTCTGTGGCCGTCCTCTCATCACCTATGCCATTGATGCTTTTGCAGAGGGCGACATAGATGAGATTGTGCTTGTCTGCACACCCGGGGACAAGGATTATATGCAGGATGAGATCCTCGGTAGATATTGTGAAGAAGCAATCCGGGAGGTTCCCGGAGGAATTCAGATAGTTGAGGGTGGAAGTGAGCGCGCAGAATCGGTTCTGAATGGTGTGCGGGCATCCCAAGGAGAGTATGTTCTTATCCATGATGGTGCACGTGCCTTTATCGATCAGGAGACGATCGGGCGAATCAAGGAGGCTGTAGAGAACTGGCGTGCCTGCGTGGCGGCAGTTCCGGAGAAGAACACCATCAAGTTTGCAGATGAAAAGGCTTGCGTTGAATCAACACCAGACCGCAGCAGGCTCTGGGAGATCCAGACGCCCCAGGCCTTCGAGCGAGAACTCTTACTGGATGCTTACGACCTGCTTCTTCAGGAAAAAGAGTGCAGGAACCTAAAGAAGATCACAGACGATGCCTCGGTTCTTGAACTTGCAAGAGAACTCGGTCGTAACTCTATGGATACCCGATTCGACCTTCCCATCCGGCTTGTGATGGGAGATTACAAGAATCTGAAGGTTACGACTCCGGAAGACATGCTCTTCGGCCAGGCAATTCTATCTGCGAGACAGGTAGATGGGGATGGAAATCATCAGGAAGATCATTCCGAGGTAGAATAGCAGGACCTGGTAGATGGATGAATTACCTGCAATCTCGAAGATGCCACGAAGGAGCGATGAGATCGTCACACATGCAATGCCGGAATTCCAGGCATTGAAGCTGATGCGACCCGGTTGCAGGGCTCCTGGAAAGAAATATAGAATAACTGCCGGAAGGAGACCTAAGATTGCCGGAAAGAGAAAGGCGTAGGTCATCCATGGGGATAGAACCCCATGCCCGAAGAAGTTATAGATCGAAGAAAATATCATAACGAAGGCTGAGAGGACTGCGAAGAGAATCGCAGTCTTTTTCATATTATAGAGATTGTGCTTATGCATATTATTCCTTTCCTGAGAGGGGAGCCTGTCCTACTCTGTGATATAGATAATGTCGCTTACAGAACGTTCCTTGATGCTTCTGCCAGTGGTAGTAGGATTGTTGATCACCTGTCCATTGAAATACATGGTGGTAGATCCGCCACCATCGAGATTGTAAGCTTCACTGCAACCGAGATCCTGCATGACCCGGGCAAGTTGGTAGAGGGGAAGACCCTCACTTTCGGAAGTCCTGCCGTCAGCTGCCGTCAGAGACGACCATGACATAATGACCCTTCTCGATCATGCCGATGGCAGTTCTGGGATTTGAGGTCATACTCCGGGAGACTTCTTGGGATTCTGTGACAGAAAGCTCGCTGTCTTCGACAAGCCCCGGACCGAAGGAGAAGATCTGTACCGCGCCGGCAGCCTGAAGTTCTTCTGCAGTGACATCAGATTCATCTATGATGTCGAAGGTCCCGTCCTCATAGATGACCAGGTCTTCCTGAGAGGAAGAGGCAGCGGTGCTTCGATAGAGGTAACCGTTACGCATTACATATCCGCTGTCATGGAAACCATAGTAATCACCATTGATGGCAAGGATGGCCCCGACCTCTTGGGCAATCGAGCTGGTTTTGTCAGAGATATTGCGTCCGAAGGAGCCGTCAGCAAGACCGGACAGAAGGACGGAAGGGTCATCGAGATAGATATCTGCGATGTAGACCTGGGTGTCGGCTATGGTCTTCTCGGTGATGGTGATTGGTCTTCTCGGTGATGGTGATACTGATACCATAAGCGGTGTAGGAGCTATCGGTGATCACGGCGGAAGAATTGTCACTATCTGAGGCGGAAGTTCTGACAGAAGTCTGATCCTCTGCCCTAACTACATCGGAAGGAAGGACGAAGGCCTCTAAGAGGGTGAAGGTTGTATAGAGGATCAGGCAGAGTGTAAAAGGAAGAGCCCAGATATAGGGGTATTTCATATCCTTCTTCATACGCGCCTCCTTTCGTGGGCTGGGATGATTACGTAGACCAGACGGGCAAAGATGGTTGCAAGGATGAGTTCTGCTGTGGATGCGCCGCAGAGCAGAACGATTATGTGTCCAGTTCGTATGCTGGAATTAAGATGATCTGTGATCTCATAGGTAACCTCCCGATGACAGGTAACTGTTTCTTGTTATCATGGCAATATCTTAGGAGGGAAAACTTAAACCAAACATAAATTTTGCCTTGAATTTGACATGGAAATATATTGACAGAAGGCCATGCTTCGTGTAATATCGATAAGCATGATAAATCTCACGGGGATGTAGCTCAGTTGGGAGAGCACCTGCCTTGCAAGCAGGGGGTCGAGAGTTCGAATCTCTTCATCTCCACTATTTTTTTACTTAATTTTGGGAGCACTTGTTACCATCTAAGTGCTCTGCATGTATCGCACGTAAGATGCTGACTTCGCTTACGCTCGTCACCATCTAAGTGCTCATAACGTGCAGACTCACTAAATTCGAACTTCGCCTTCGG
>ONDO01000034.1 GCA_900316625.1 uncultured Lachnospiraceae bacterium
TGTGGGAGGCTGCCCTTTCAACGGCCTGACCCTTGAAATCCGCAAGACATTTGTCTATGGCCAACGTTCAGTGCTCTGCTGGCATGCCGAACCCGATGAGATCCGCCCGATTCCCGACAGTGCCGAGGCTGCCCTCCTTCCGCAGGATGTGAAGACCAACGAGCAACTCTATCTCACCGGTCTGCATCTGGAACAGTACCGCCATGCCACCTGGCTGCCTACCGACTACTACGAGGAAGCTTTGAGACGCGACCCGGATGATATCCGTTGCCTGAATGCCATGGGGCTGTGGTTCATCCGCAAAGGGCGGTTCGACCGTGCAGAGTCCTATCTGCGCAAGGCGGTGAAGTTGTCGCAGAAGCGGAATCCTAACCCCTACGACGGCGAGCCGTTCTACAACCTCGCCCTCTCACTGAAATATCAGGGCAAGCTCCAGGAAGCCTACGAGCTGTTCTGGAAATCCACATGGAACAAAGCCTGGGCTGATGCCGGCTATTTCGAGGCTGCCAAGATATCGGTGGCAGACCTGCGTCTTGAGGATGCCCTCGATGAACTTGACCGCTGCCTGCAGAACAACTGGCACAACCATAAGGCACGTGCCCTGAAAGCAGCGGTGCTGCGCAAGATGGGACGGAAAGACGAAGCCCTCCATCTCATTGAAGAGTCGTTGGCGTTCGACCGCTTCAACTATGGATGCCGTTATGAGCAGTATCTGTTGACGCATGACGAGCATGTGCTGGAAGAGATGGTGGAGATGGAGTCGACGATCTCCTTATTCGCTTCTGCCAAGTTCATGACTCCGGTACGAAGCTCGGAAGATGCATTGGCAATAGATCCGGAGCTCTCTGCGATAGATTCGAAGCTCTTCGCTGCTGCCTCAGTGGATGCATGCTGTGCATCGATCTTATCAATCATATCGGTAGTTACCTTAACCACATTGGTGATGGTGGAGGAAAACTCATCCAGCATGGATGCAATCTGGCTGGTTGCCTGACCGGTCTCATCTGCCATCTTGGTCATCTCTGTAGCAACAACGGCGAAGCCCTTTCCGGACTCACCGGCTCTTGCAGCTTCGATGGAAGCGTTCAGGGAGAGCATGGTAGTCTGCTGGGCGATGGAACCAATCATATCGACCACAGAGGAGATACGCTCCATATTTGCCTGAAGCTCGCCGAGCTGACGGGTTACTTCCTTACCGGAGGAGATGGAATCTTCAACCTGAGATACGAGGGCATTGATGTTCTGGGAACCTTCGCGAACAGCCTGCTCAGCGTTCTGAACGCTGGAGAGGATGAGGTCGGTTCCTTCCTGTACTTCGTCAACGCGGGTTTGAATGTTACCGGTCAGTGTAATCTGACGCTGTACGGCTTCTGCGGTATCGGTAGCACCGGCGTTAACTTCGCCCATGGATTCTTTGGTTGTATTGGCTGCATCATTGAGCTCGAGCATCTTGCCGCCGACGGTCGTGATGTTCTCGGCCATCTTGTTGGACACATCAAGAGTGAGTGCCATGGTCTTCTCGGTCTTCCGGGACTGTTCAGCGATGACATCAACACGGATGTCGCTGTTCTTCTGCATCAGTCTTGCAACGAAGGTCATGTAGATGCTGATCATAACCATAACGAGAAGCTGAATCTCGATCGCTACGGAGTTCTCTGCCATGGTGTAGGTGCCGTTGGCAAGGAATACGATGATCTGGACGATGTTGACACCGACGCATGCGAAGGCAACCTTCATAATGAACTTCCAATCGTTATAGACCAGAACCACAATGAACATCGGAAGAACATATACGAATACGAGGTTGTTGGTTGCCGTCAGCAGGATGAAGGTGTAGAAGGCACCGTAACCTATGGATAAGAGATGGGCGATGGCAGTGGATGCCGGATTAGCCTTCAGGATGATCTGCTGCGCAATGGGCGTGATGAGAGCGAGCGCGAGAACGATGAGGATGTAAGGAAGGCTGTGAGCGCCTCTTACAAATTCCAGGATATAGGTTACAGAGATGATGGAACAGGTGATCAGCTGACAATTGGCAACCAGGCGGTTGCAACGAATCATCTCGTTACGCTGTAATTCCTCTTCCTGGGTGAGCTTTTCGTTACTCATGCAGATTTCCCTCCATTGAACTAGTGGTGAAGACTGGGGATAGTGTGTTCTATTTTCCTTATTATAAGAACCCATAGTTTAAACAGATTTTACCAACTTTTATATGTAATTTCTAGATACATATGCAAGTCTTGCGTGAATTCCATGAATTGTGTCAAAGCATTGTATCAAGGCAATGACACTTTTGGGTGATGAAAAACGAAATAATGGATATCCTGCTGTGGCATATGCTTAAAACCAGGCCTTGTGCCTGTTTTTTTGCTTTATATCAGTTGATTCTTGAGCAGAGAATATAAATATTCTGAAAATACTAGCACTCAATGATTGACAGTGCTAATAATGATGCTATAATCATTCTACAGAACGATTTACATTTATGTGTTTTTCATAGATTAAGGAGGTGAAACCACATGAACATTGATATATTTACTCAGAAATCCAGAGAAGCGATTCAGCAGGCTGAGAAGCTGACCTATGATTACGGCAACCCCGAGATCAGACAGTCACATATCCTGCTTGCCCTCTTAGAGCAGGAGGATGGACTGATTCCCAAGCTGATTCAGAAGATGGATATTGACCTGAATTACTTCAGGAACGACATTACGCAGATGGTTCAGAATCTGCCCAAGGTCAGTGGCAATGTTCAGGTTCAGGTTTCCAATGATGCGAACCAGGTCCTGATTCATGGGGAAGATGAAGCGAAGGCCATGGGAGATTCCTATGTGTCGGTAGAACATCTCTTTCTCGCCATGCAGAAGTATCCTGATCGTGAGATAAAGCAGAAGTTCAGAGAATTCGGTCTGACAAGAGAACGCTTCCTGCAGGCACTTCAGACGGTGCGTGGTAACCAGCAGGCCAATACCGATAATCCGGAAGCAACCTATGAGGCACTCGAGAAGTACGGATACGATATGGTAGAGCGTGCAAGAGATGGCAAGATGGACCCTGTCATTGGTCGTACCGACGAGATTCGTAACGTGATTCGAATCCTCTCCCGTAAGTCCAAGAATAATCCGGTTCTGATCGGTGAGCCTGGTGTTGGTAAGACGGCAGCGGTCGAAGGTCTGGCTCAGCGAATTGTGCATGGGGATGTTCCAGAGGATCTGAAGAACAAGAGGATCTTCGCTCTGGATATGTCTGCACTGGTTGCAGGCGCCAAGTATCGTGGTGAATTCGAAGAGCGTCTGAAGGCGGTCCTTGATGAGATTAGGAGCTCCGAGGGACAGATTATCCTCTTTATCGATGAGCTTCATACCATCGTAGGTGCCGGTAAATCGGAAGGTGCCATGGATGCGGGGAATATGTTAAAGCCCATGTTAGCGCGTGGTGAACTTCACTGTATCGGTGCGACCACTCTGAATGAATACAGAGAATACATCGAGAAGGATTCTGCTCTGGAACGTAGATTCCAGCCGGTTATGGTGGATGAGCCGTCCGTCGAGGATACTATCTCTATCCTACGTGGTTTGAAGGAGAGATATGAGAATTATCATCATGTCACCATCACAGATTCTGCACTGGTCTCTGCAGCAACTCTGTCTGACCGATATATCTCCGACCGATTCCTGCCGGATAAGGCAATTGACCTGGTGGATGAGGCGTGTGCCTCCATCAAGACGGAGATGAACTCCATGCCGGAAGAACTCGATGAGCTGAATCGTAAGGTGACCCAGCTGAAGATCGAGGAAGAGGCTCTGAAGAAGGAGACAGACCAGCTGTCGAAGGATCGTCTTGCAGAACTGCAGAAGGAGCTGTCAGAACTCGAAGATGATCTGAAGAATCAGAAGGCGCTCTGGGAGAATGAGAAGTCCTCGGTTGAGAGCGCATCGAAGATCAAGGAAGAGATCGAAGAGACCAGACATGCCATCGAACTTGCAACCCAGTCCGGTGATTATGCGAAGGCCAGTGAACTGCAGTATGGTAAGCTTCCGCAGCTGGAAGCTCAGCTTAGAAATGCAGATCAGACCATCAAAGATAAGGATCTTACTCTGGTTCACGAGAAGGTGACGGACAATGAGATCGCTGAGATCGTCTCCCGTTGGACTGGTATTCCGGTATCCAAGCTGAATGAGACAGAACGCAATAAGACCCTGCATCTGGATGAGGAACTCCATAAGAGGGTGGTGGGTCAGGATGAAGCAGTGGAGCTGGTAACAGAATCCATTATTCGTTCCCGTGCCGGAATCAAGGATCCCACCAAGCCCATCGGTTCCTTCTTATTCCTTGGACCAACTGGTGTAGGTAAGACAGAACTCGCGAAGAGTCTGGCAGCAGCCCTCTTCGATGATGAGAATAATATGGTCAGAATCGATATGTCGGAGTACATGGAGAAGTATTCTGTAAGTCGTCTGATCGGAGCGCCTCCCGGATATGTCGGATATGATGAAGGTGGCCAGCTGACAGAAGCAGTTCGCCGTAAGCCTTATTCCGTTGTCCTCTTTGATGAGGTGGAGAAGGCACATCCGGATGTCTTCAATGTCCTGCTTCAGGTTCTCGATGATGGTCGTATTACAGATTCTCAGGGCAGAACCGTAGACTTCAAGAATACTATCATTATCCTGACTTCCAACCTGGGTGCGCATGAGCTCTTAGATGGTATCGCAGAGGATGGATCGATTACAGAAGATGCAAGGAGTGAGGTGCAGAACCTGCTTCGTGCTTCCTTCAGACCGGAATTCTTGAATCGTCTGGATGAGATCATTCTCTTCAAGCCGCTGACCAAGGACAATATCAGTCATATCGTAGATCTGGCACTCCTTGACCTGAATAAGCGACTGGCTGATAGGGATCTGCATGTCGTTCTGACAGATGAAGCAAAGCAGCTTGTCATCGACCGTGGATATGATCCTATGTACGGTGCAAGACCGCTTAAGAGATATCTGCAGAAGTCTGTGGAGACTCTGGCTGCAAGAATCATTCTGGGCGACCAGCTTGGGATGGGAGATAGCATAGAGATTGCCGTAGAAGGTAATGAACTTGTTGGACATGTCATGAAGAACTAAAGTGTAAATTCAATTGCCGAATGAGGCAATAAATTATTTGAAGTGATCGCCAGACTTTCGATGGTCGGGCGGTCACTTCTTTATTTTTGGAAGAAATCCCCGCATGTGGCAATTTCAAGCGAAGATTGAGGATTTTCGCATCGTATTTTGTACATTATTTGCCTTGAAGAAGTGAAAATCGTCCGCTATTATATATAGGTGCTGTGAATCATGAAAAGAAAAATCATTCATTTTACACGCAAAATCAGTGGATTATCCCTATGATTTGAATTAAAAATGAATTTTATGATTTTTGATTATTCATAATATACTCTTGAAGCGCACAAATGTGTGTGATGGACGCACAAAATACATCAAATACATGAACTTGTCTGCAGGATACGGATTCCTTCTTGCAAGTGAGTGCTGACAATGGAGTCAGAAAGGAGGCAGAATGGATCTCTTCGAATATATGGCAGAACAGAATAAGGAGAAGGAATCACCTCTTGCTTCCCGTATGAGACCACGTACCCTGGATGAAGTGGTTGGTCAGCAGCACATTATCGGTAAGGATAAGATGCTCTACCGTGCAATACAGGCAGACAAGTTATCATCGGTTATCTTCTACGGACCGCCGGGAACAGGCAAGACGACCCTGGCTCAGGTGATTGCAAATACGACCAAGGCAGAGTTCAGAGCAATCAATGCGACAACTGCTGGTAAGAAGGACATGGAAGAAGTTGTCCGGGGGGCGAAAGATACGCTGGGCATGTATGGAAAGCGTACCATCCTCTTTATTGATGAGATTCATCGCTTCAATAAATCCCAACAGGATTACCTGCTTCCTTTTGTAGAGGATGGAACACTGGTCCTGATTGGTGCGACGACTGAGAATCCTTACTTCGAGGTGAATGGAGCTCTGATATCAAGGTCTATCGTCTTCGAGTTACATACTCTGACAACGGATGAGATCAAAGAGCTTGTGAACCGGGCACTTACCGATGAAGAGAGAGGAATGGCTACCTATCGTCCATACATGGATGAGGATGCCAAAGATTTCCTCGCGGATATGGCCAATGGTGATGCGAGAAGGGCACTGAATGCCTTAGAGCTGGGAATACTTACGACACAGCCGGATACAGATGGCAGGATTCACATTTCCATGGAAGTCATATCCGAATGCATTCAGAGAAGAGTGGTTCGCTATGACAAGGAAGGCGACAATCACTACGATACGATCTCCGCTTTCATTAAGTCTATGCGTGGTTCGGACCCGGACGCAGCAGTTTACTACATGGCGCGTATGCTCTACGCCGGGGAAGATCCCAAGTTTATCGCCAGACGAATTATGGTGCATGCAGCGGAGGATGTGGGACTTGCAGATCCTCAGGCTCTGGTGGTTGCAACGGCAGCGGCGCAGGCGGTAGAGCGCATCGGAATGCCGGAGGGCAGAATTATCCTGGCGGAAGCGGCAGCTTATGTAGCGACAGCGCCTAAGTCGAATTCCATTATTAATGCCATTGACACAGCTATGAGTCTGGTGGGTTCGTCCATCACAGAACCGGTACCGAACCACCTGAGGGATGCACATTATGGCGGGGCGGCAAAACTTGGTCATGGAGCGGGATATCAGTATCCACATGATTTCCCGAATCACTGGGTGAATCAGCAGTATCTGCCCGACTCTCTGCAGGGAAGTAAGATCTACGTACCATCTGATGAAGGAAATGAGCTGGCAATTAAGCAGCGTATGGCCAGGATGAAGCGACGCCCTGATCCTGGTGCAGATACCAAAGGGAAGGGAACGCCGATTCCTGATCCCAAGGATCTGCCGAAAGATGGCACCGGATGGATGCAGATGCTATAGATGAAATGTTGGAAGGCAGCAATCAGAACAGGTTCGTAAAGGACTGGAAATATACAGGAAAAAGAAAAGCGATAAGAAAAAGAGAACTCAAGGATTGTCCGAAGGAGGAAATGATGAAGAGTTACAGTGAGATGTCAAAAGAAGAACTGATGCAGGAAAAGCAGAGCTTAGAGCAGGCTTATGCTGATTATCAGAAGATGGACCTCAGCCTTAACATGGCTCGTGGCAAGCCTGCACCCGCTCAGCTGGATCTGGCTAATGACCTTCTGACTGCTGTATCTGCAGATGAACTGGTGGATGAGATCTCCGGGCTTGATACCCGTAATTACGGTGGCCTGGACGGTATTCCTGAAGCAAAGGAACTGATCGCATCTATGGTTGATGCGAAGGCAGATCAGGTTATCGTATTCGGTAACTCTTCTCTGAACACCATGTATGATCAGGTAGCACGTGGTATGCTCACCGGCTACTGTGGCGAGACGCCCTGGTGCAAGCTTCCGGAAGTAAAGTGGATCTGTCCTGTACCGGGCTATGATCGTCACTTCGCAGTTACCGAGCACTTTGGCATCCGGATGATCAACGTCCCTATGTCTGAAGATGGTCCCGACATGGATATGGTCGAAGAACTGGTGAAGGATCCTGCAGTCAAGGGTATGTGGAATGTTCCTAAGTACTCCAATCCTCAAGGCTATGTATATTCCGAAGAAGTGACTCGCCGCATCGCAAATCTAAAGCCTGCAGCTAAGGATTTCCGTGTGTTCTGGGATAACGCTTACTGCGTACATCATCTCTATGCAGAGGATGAGAAGAGAGGGCACCTGCTCAACATCCTTGATCTCTGTGAAAAAGCCGGTAATCCGGATCTTGTATTCGAGTTTGTATCTACTTCTAAGGTTTCTTATGCTGGTGGTGGTATCGCTGGTATTGTTACATCTGAGAATAACAAGAAGGACATTCTGGCCAGCATGACCGTTCAGACCATCGGTTATGATAAGGTAAATCAGCTGCGTCACGCTCGTTTCTTCGACAATGGTGCACTGGTAGACCAGCACATGATGAAGCATGCTTCCATTCTTCGCCCTAAGTTCGAATTGGTGGAAGATAAGTTCTCCAAGAACCTTGCGGGTCTCGGTGTAGGTAGCTGGACAAAGCCTCTGGGTGGTTATTTCGTAACTTATACGACGCTTCCTGGATGTGCGACCCGTACCATTCAGCTTGCAAAGGAAGCTGGCGTAGTAATGACTGGAGCAGGTGCTCCCTTCCCTTATCACAAGGATCCGGAAGACTCTACCATTCGTGTATCCCCTTCCTATCCTTCCCTGGAAGAACTGGGACAGGCACTTGATGTCTTTGCTGTCTGCGTAAAGCTCGCTGCAGTGGAGAAGCTGCTGGCATAAAACGAACTATAGGGACAATAGCAAGGGCATTACAAGTGGATAGCTTGTAATGCCCTTGCTTTGTTCCTTTTGTAAAATTGGACGAATTATATAATAAGTTTCCGAAACCGTGACAGATTAGGAATATGTGTGCTGGGAACCGAGTGTGGTTTTACGAAAAACTGAACGAAAATGATGATTTGTGGACGAAAATATACAGAATTTCGAACGAATTTCGAAAAAATCACGAAAACGTATTCATTCTTGGAAAACAAGCATTTTCCCTCTTTGAAATTCGTAAAAATCACCCTATAATATAATTACTTATGGGGGAGGACTACAAATATGGCTAGATTATTGAAATTGGACAAAGCGCAAAAGACACAGAACCTGACCGCTACAGAGACAGTAAAAACGACGAAGAAGGACAACAAAAAGGATAGCACCAATCAGAAACACAGGGTGCCTTTCCTCAAGTCTCTTAAGGGTAAGATTGATCTGATGTTCTTATTCAGTATCATCTTCACGGTTGTTGTTCTACTTCTGATCTCGGTTCCTGTTTCACAGAGAAACATGGAGAAAACGATTGAGAACTATATGCAGGATGAGGCGGCTTCCAATGGTAAGCTGATCGATCTCGAAGCATATCGAATCGGACCGGAAAAGGTACTGAACCATGCATTCCTTGATCCCTTGATGGCCGATGTTGGTGTTAAGGGTATGAAATCGAGTTCGGCATTCCTGATCAACCTGGATGGCAAGATTCAGTGGCATCAGGACCTGACCATGCTTGGTAAGAATGTTAACAAGACGAATGCGGCACTGGCTTCCTTAACACAGAAGTTGCAGGCTGGTGAGACGGTTGAGAATGGTGTGACAACCTTCACTTCGAATGGTAAGGAGATCTACTGTTCTTACTACATCTCCACCAAGAGCCCTTCACCCTTCGTATATGTTATTCAGGTTAATAAGGATGAAGTTCTTGCATCTGTAACGAATATGGCACGTGAGCTTATGATTGCCGGTGTAGGTATTGCAATTCTTGTAACGCTTTTTGGTATGGTCTTCATGAAGAAGAGCCTCTCGCCTGTCGACGATATGCGTCATTACATCCGTCGTATGGGTGAACTTGATCTCCGTAAGGATGAGATCGTCGAGAAGCTTGGTAAGAGAAAAGATGAATTCGGACGTATGGCTCGTTCCATTATGTTCCTGCAGGAACGTCTGTCTGCAACTATTGCGAACATCCAGGGCCAGTCAGAGAAGTTATTCTCTTCGTCTGATGCCATGATGAAGAATGCTGAGAATATGTCTGAGACCTCCGGACAGGTAGATCAGGCAGTATCCGATATTGCATCCGGTGCAAGCTCACAGGCTGAGAGCACCAGAGAGACTTCTGAGAATATCACAGAGATGGGACAGTTGATCGAGCAGACCAATGGAAGAGTGCAGGCCCTGTCCGATGCTTCCCAGTCTATGATGGAAGCTCAGAATACTGCACATGAGATTCTGACGGATCTGGACCGCATCAATTCTGAAACCATGGAAGCTGTTAGTGCTATCGCAGAGCAGACCCAGAAGACCAATGAGTCTGCATCTCATATTCGTGAAGTAACCAAACTGATCGCTGACATTGCAAGTCAGACCAACCTGCTGTCTCTGAATGCTTCCATCGAAGCTGCAAGAGCTGGTGAAGCTGGAAGAGGCTTTGCGGTTGTAGCAGAAGAGATCGGAAAACTGGCAGAACAGTCTAATGCTTCTGCAAAGCAGATTGAAGAGATCATTCGTGAATTGGTTGCAGATTCTGAAGAGTCTGTTAGGACCATGGAACATGTTCGTGAGATTACCGGACGTCAGAGTGAAGATATCGGACGTACAGGCGATGCCTTCAAGAAGATTGGCGAGGGTATCGATGCAGCTAATCTTAGTGTGGATGCGATCGCAACATCTGTTGCTCAGATGGATGAAGCTCGTAACAGAGTCGTTGATTCAGTTACCAGCCTGCAGGCGATTGCAACACAGAATGCCGCATCCACTCAGCAGTCCTCTGCATCTGTTACAGAGATTAATCAGATTGCAGGGTCCATCCGTGATTCTTCCGGTACCCTTCGTGATATCGCAGAATCCTTAAAGGATGATATGAGCCAGTTCCAGGCATAAGAGATTGGATTAAGTACTTGAAATAGAATCCCGGAGTTTTCAGATTGGAAGGCTCCGGGATCTTTTGCAAGAAAAGTATATGTTAGTCATTGGAAAATCAATTATCACAATCGCTCTCTTTTCGGCTATTGTCTGTGGAGCCTTCCCAGTCTGGAGAAGCCTGCACGACAAGATCGACGAGGACATGGTGGAGAAGGGGGAAGCTCCTGGTCTACGAAAAAATACTTTGACAAATAATTAACGAGAGCATAAGATAGAGGCAGTGAGTTAGTAAAAGCAAGTAGTATTTTATTAGGGTAGGATTGATTTTAAGGAGGATGTTATGGCAGAATTTAAGAACCTGATTCTTGATGTAGAAGATGAGATTGCTGTTCTTCAGATCGCACGCCCCAAGGCATTAAATGCTCTGAACAGTGAGACTCTTGATGAGCTTATGGTAGCTCTTACCGAGATTGAAGCCCGTGATGATGTTAAGGTGCTGATCCTTACCGGTGGCGCAATCTACAATAAGAAGATTGAAGCAGATGATCCTTTCCGTAGCTTTGTTGCAGGTGCTGATATCTCTGAGATGCACGGCTTCACCGCAGCAGAGGCTCGCGCATTCGGTATCCGCGCATCCAAGCCTTTCTTCAAGCTTCAGAATATGCGTCAGGTAACCATCGCAGCTGTTAACGGCTTCGCTCTTGGTGGTGGATGTGAGATCGCTATGGCATGTGATATCCGTATTGCATCTGAGAATGCAACCTTCGGTCAGCCTGAAGTTGGCCTCGGAATCATCCCTGGTTTCGGTGGTACCCAGAGACTTGCTCGTCTTGTAGGTATGGGACGCGCTAAGGAACTGATCTTCACCTGCGATGTGATCAAGGCAGAAGAAGCTTACAGAATCGGTCTTGTAAACCACGTTGTTGCTAAGGAAGAGCTGATGCCTACCGCAAAGGAGATGGCTAAGAAGATTATCTCTAAGGGAAGCTATGCAGTATCTGTTGCTAAGGCTGCAATCAACGAAGGATTCGATATGGACATCCAGAATGCAGTTGAACTGGAAGCAAACCTCTTCGGTGTTGTAAATTCTACTCATGATAAGACTGAGGGCATGGGCGCATTCCTTGAGAAGAGAGAAGCTAAGCTTACTGACTTCTAATTATAGAACTTATATGTACTTAAGGTCGTAAATAGTGCAGAGGCACTATTTTGCGACCTTTTTTGTTGCTATGTGTGCTACGCGGTGGCATATATCGAAAAGTTATTTTGTACCACCGCAAGAAGTTTTTATTCCGCTGAAAGGATTCTCAGAAAATGAAAAATGGTGGCAGAAGGTTAAGTTATTAATATATGCCACACATATGTTAGAATTCATGTATCGGGGAGTGAGTTTAGCCGGAGAGTTACATGATAATACAATTAAGGGGAACGAAGCGACCGAGGAAAATAGCTCCACAGTATGGAACAAAGCGACCAGGGGAAATAGCTCCACAGCATGGAACGAAGCGACCGGGAAAGCGCGTAGCAGATCACATCAGAGATATTGTGCCGAAGGGGATGGCATTATGTCTTATTTTCATATTCTCATTTCAACTTACGGCATGCGGCAATCTAAATAACAGTAATGGTAATCGCACTGACCACGAGAAGAGCTCTCTGGAACTTGCTACTACAAAAGATTCTGCGCGATGGATCTGGACTGCGCAGGAAGAAAATAATTCCTGGGTGGAACTGGAGAAGACTTTCTCTTGTGGGGATATCCCGGACCAGGCAAAACTCGTGGCAGAGATTGCGACAGATTCGAAGTACCGCCTGACCATCAATGGCAAAGTGGCAGTCTTCGAGGGTGGACTCAAGCGTGGAAGAGATCTCAACTCAACTTATTATGACAGGGTAGATCTTACCGATTACTTTATTCCAAATCAGGAAAACATAATTCTTATTGAGGCAGTCTATTGGGGAGAATCTGTTGCCAATGGTTATCACACTTCAGGGTCAGCCGGAGTCATCTTCCGTATGGAACTTCCGGATGGGCAATGGGTTTGCTCAGATGACAGCTGGATTGCTAGAGTGCATCCCTATATGGAGTGCCCGGGGGATACGGGGGGTGTGGCTAATCGCTATCCCGAGATCGATGTCCTCTACAATGCGAATATCGATGAGAAGAACTTCCCCTGGGGAGAAGCAGTAGAGAAGGGAGCCTGGGGTGAGGAACCCTGGGGTGAGATGATCGAACGTCCCCTGCCCATGTTCTATTGGTCGGAAGACATCTTAGACTATGTGGATTCCGCCAAGTACGCAGGGAAGGTGCTAAGCCAAGATGAGACCATAGAAGTCAGCCTTCCTGCCAATGTGCAGTTCGTTCCATATTTCCAGCTGAAGACAGCTGAGGGACAGAAGATTCGCGTATACAGCGACGATTATGAAGACCACAATGGGAATTCCGTGCAGCTCATCTATACGACGAAGGAAGGGGAGCAGGAATTCGAGAGCCCGGGCTGGATGAATGGGGACAAGGTCTACTACGAATTGCCGGCAGGAACAGAGATTACGAGACTGGGTTATCGACTGACGGGATATGATGTGAAGCGCGTCGGAAGTTTTGAGACGGATCTTAAATACGCTGTGGAAGATGGCGTCGCAGACGATTGCGGTCAACATGAGAGACACCTTTATGGACTGTCCTAATCGCGAGCGGACGCAGTGGGCAGCGGATCTGGCTCTGGAGATGACGGTGGCCATGTATGATATGGATTCGTCTGCCGGTGCACTCTACGAGGAGGGCATTCGTCATACTATCGGAAGCTGGGATGGGAAGGGCGTTCCCGCAGTTGTTACACCGCAGAATGTTGAACTCGATACGATTCCTCTGCAGTGCCTGATTCTCCTTTCGAGCCTGAATGATTATGTGACTATGAGCGGTAATATCGAATTTGCAGAAGAGGTCTACCCAGATCTCGTGAAGATACTTGCTGTCTGGGAAGTTGGCGAGGATGGCCTCATCCATTGCACAGACACGGATAAGGTCTGGGGCTGGGCAGATTCTACTGGCGGCGCCTGCTATGCACTCGAAGAGAATGAGTGGTATGCACTTGCACTGGAAAGTACCATTGGTCTGGGCAAGCTACTGGGGCAGGACGAGGACGTGAAGAAGTACCAAAAGACCAAGGATGGAATCCTAGATGCCATAAACCAGAATTACTGGACGGAGGATGGTTACACGGACGGAAGTGGGAGCCCGGACGAGAGAGATAATGCTTTGGCAATCCTTGCGGGTGCGACGGATGATGCGAAGAGGGAAGTCATAATGAACCTGCTCGCAGAATTCAAGCCCTTAGACCCCTCGGGAAATGATGCGACAACCATAGAGAAGGTTAATGAGGTCAATGAAAGGCTGGCGACTCCTCTTTTCGAGTATTACATCGAGAAAGCCTGCTTTGAGGCAGGACGTTCGGATATTGCAGAAGCGAGAATGAGAGACCGCTACCAGTATATGGTTTCCGGAGAATATACCAATCAGAAGACGACGCTTTGGGAATACTGGTATCATGCGCAGGGAACCAATTGCCACGGTTGGGCATCTGGACCGCTTGCTCTGATGTCTTCATATATGGCGGGCATCCGACCGACCGCACCTGGATACGAGACGTATGAGATTAGACCTGATCTGGGTTCCCGGAATCAGCTCCATGCAGTTGTTCCGACACCGGGAGGGGAGATCAGGCTGGAGGTCGAGAAGAATGAGACCGAGTATGTGGTCGATGCAGAGTATGCTGAGATGGAAGTGAAGTCGACGGGGTCCCCTGACAGATAGCAATGCCAGTGAATCTCAAAATTGAAAGATTGATTGATTTCTGCTATATTCTATACGTTATGAATGAGTGATAAATTCAGGGACGTTGCGTCTTCTTCGATAAGGAAGAGAGGACGCAGCGTATTCTGTGTGTTGTAAATTAGAAGAGGCGGACATGGAAGACTCCACGCGTGAGATTACTGACCTTACCCTGCTCAAGAAAATCGACCTGAGATTCTGGGCGGTGCTGATTAGTTCAGCCTGCTTTGGTCTCTTTGCTCACGGCATGATGCTGTTCAATAAGTATAGCTGGCATGATGACAGCTTCCAGATGTTTGGCGTGGGATCATCCTACTCCAGTGGAAGATGGTTCCTGCAGATCTTCTCTGACTTCGAAGCGAAATTCTTCGAATCGGGACACTTCAGTACACCATCTGTCAACGGTATCTTCTGTATCTTCTGCATCGCACTCATGACGTATCTTCTGGTTCGCCTGTTCGATATCAGAAGCATCCTGATCTGCTGCGGTATGGCGGGAATCCTTGTAACGTTTCCCTCTGTTACCGGAACTTTCGGTTACATGTTTGCGGCGCCCTTCTACCTCTTCGCAATTCTTATGACGGTGCTAGGTGCATATCTCATCTGCAAGGTAGAGAGATGGTATACATTTCTCTTAGGTGTTCTTATGATCGGCAGCAGTGTCGGCATCTACCAGGCCTACATCCCTATGGCGATGACCATTATGGTCTTCTGCTTCTTCGTACGTGTGAACAAGGAAGAGATGACGGCCAGGGAGTACCTCCTCTATGGAATCCGTCTGATGAACAAGCTCTGCCTGCATGTCACACAGACAGAACTCAGCGGTTATCAGGGCATTAATTCCGCAACAGATCAGGGTATGATGGTCTATCTCTCCCGCGTGAAGTATGCCTACAAGTCCTACCTGATTCCCGGCCGGCTCGGCGCGGACGGCGTCTGGGACAATATGTATCCCTGGAGAAGCCTGACCTTCTACTATCTGCAGATGGCAATCTCCCTCGTTCTTCTTGCAAGAAAAGCGATTGCTTACATCAAGGCCGGTAAGATTCGTAAGCTTATACAGATGGGGATCTTAGTTATCCTCTTCCCTCTGGCATCGAACTTCATCTTCGTCATGACCCCGCTTGATACGGTCTATGCGCTGACGGCTTATGCACAGGCTTTCACCTATATCTTCTTCGCATATCTGGTGGACGATTATTTCGCTTTGACTCGTACCGCAGGTTCTGCAGGAGAGGATGAACAAGCTGAAGGCTCCGGAGAGGCCGGTGGATGGAAGCTTTGCATCCCCCGCATTATCCTGGTCACGGAGATCGTTCTTCTCCTGCTGACTTCCGTCACCTACTCCCGCTATGATGCAGCCTGCTATCTCAAGGCAGAGATCACGCAGACCAGAGCCATCAGCTTCTTCAATCAGATGGTTTCTGCCATCAAGACAACGGAAGGCTACAAGGACGAATATCCCGTGGTCTTCCTCAATACGGATGGCATCAAGGATAAGAACGTGAGAGAGATCGGCGAACTGAATGCCCTCAATATCTCTCCTTACTTCAATATGGACGGCTTCATGAACAGTTATATCTGGCAGGTCTTCGTCGACCGCTGGTGCGCTTACAAGCCGGATCAGGTCAATGAGAGCGAAGTAAAGGATCTTCCCGAGGTGAAGTCCATGCCGCATTATCCTGACCAGGGATCCATCAAGGTTGTGAACCATATTGTTGTTGTGAATTTCTAACGCTGAAGCAAATTATTGCTACGATACCGAGTGCTGATTTGAATTCCAGTCAGTCTGGAATTGTATGAATCGAAGTTTTATAGGAACTTGTCGAGCACTTCGCTCTGACCGGAGGTTTTTCAATGGTTTTTTCATCCATGTTTTTCTTGTGGGTATTCCTGCCCATCGTGCTTGTCAGCTACTGGCTGATCGGCGATCGCATGAGCATCCACGTGAGGAATGGCATTCTTCTCGTCGCCAGTCTCTTCTTCTATGCCTGGGGCGAACCTTTATACATCCTGCTCATGATCCTGTCGGTGACCATGAACTACCTCTTCGCACGAGGTATCGGCGACCGCCCGGACGATTTATCTGACGCGGCACTTGGCACGGCATCAGGTAATCCTTCGGAAATGAAGAGCAAACTTAAGATCATGCGTAAGCGAAAGATTCTCCTCACGCTCGACGTGGTCGGTAATCTCTTCCTCCTCGGTTACTTCAAGTATTATCTGATGATTGCCTATGGAGTGAATAAGCTCTTACATGCACAAGTGATTCCTCTACAGAATATCGCACTTCCCATCGGTATCTCTTTCTATACCTTCCAGTCGATGAGCTATGTGATCGACGTCTACAGAGGCGATGCTGCCATGCAGAAGAACTATTGGAAAGTTCTTCTCTACATCTCCCTCTTCCCTCAGCTGATCGCTGGACCGATCGTTAAGTACAAGGATGTTGCAGAGCAGATTGACCACAGAGAAGCGTCCTGGGAGAAGAGAACCTATGGTATGAAGCGTTTCATCTATGGCTTGTCCAAGAAGGTAATCTTAGCGAATACCTTCGGTATGTATGCCGATGAACTCTTTGGACTCGGTAATTCCGACCTGTCGACAGGACTGATCTGGATGAAGATGCTTCTCTATTATTTCCAGATCTATTATGACTTCTCCGGTTATTCTGATATGGCGATCGGTCTCGGCTCCATGTTCGGTTTTACCTTCTTAGAGAACTTCAACTATCCTTATATCTCCCATTCCGTGAAGGAATTCTGGAGAAGATGGCATATCTCCCTGTCCACCTGGTTTAAGGAATATGTCTATATTCCTCTGGGAGGTAATCGTAAGGGCAAGATCCGCACTTACCTGAACCTTCTTATCGTCTTCTTCCTGACAGGACTCTGGCATGGTGCCTCCATGCACTTTGTGATGTGGGGTATGTTCTATGGAGCCTTCCTGGTATTTGAGAGAATCTTCTTTGGCAAGGTGCTGACCTGGCTGGATGAGCATCACCTTGGCCTGGTCTCCTGGGCCTATACCTTCCTGGTATCCTTAAGCGCCTGGGCCTTCTTCAGAGAAGAAGGAACCAGAATTGCCCTGCAGACTCTGAAGTTCATGTGGGTGAGAAAAGGCGGTGTGCTTAGCTTTACAGATATTTTAAGTCCTGGACTTGTAATTCTCCTTATCTTAGGAGTGCTTCTGTCCGGTATTCTGCAGACGATCTTCCCGAAGTTACATGACTGGCTCTTTCGTAAGGATCAGTACACAGCTTTTGAGACTGTCTTCCAGGCCGGGCTACTCTTTGTGTGCATCATGATACTGGTAAGTAGTCAGTACAATGCATTTATCTACTTCAGGTTCTGATGACAGGAGACGATCTTGGCTTCGAATAAGACGAATAGAATAGCGATTGGAGTCTTCCTATCACTCTTGGTTCTGTTTCCGGCATCATATGCGGTAACAGGGAAGGTACTCCATTCGGAGAACAGAGAAAATCGAAAATATGCCGACTGGCCCAATCTGACAGAACTTGCAGCCGTGGTTCCTGAGAACCTTCGTAAGTCCAATGAGGCGAACGGAATGGAGACAGTCTGCGAACCGCTGATGGTTGCGAAGGTTGCAAGCTCCGACTATACCAAGGGAGTGGAGCAATACTACAATGACCGTATTCCATACAAGAACCAGCTGAATGGCATCAATGCAGGAATTAAGAACCGTCTCGGCATCGGTCAGACACTGGTCGATTATATGACCTACGGCAATGTCATTATCGGCAAGGATGACTGGCTCTTTCATAATGGGACCGGCATCGAGTCCACGATGGCAGACTACATGAAGGTCAACCTATATAAGGAGTCTAAACTCCAGGAGATCGCGGCCGGATACCAGGCACTTAGTGATAGATATAAGGCAGAGGGAAGAGAGTTCCTCCTCTACATCCCTACCAATAAGGAACAGATCTATTCGGAATATATGCCGGATAATCTGATCCCATCATCAGGAGAGAGCAGAACCGACCAGCTGGTGGATTACCTTCATGAGAATACGGATGTACATGTAATCTATAACAAGGAGGCACTTCTAGATGCGAAGACGGACGCCTATCCCATCTTCTATCAGTATGATAGCCACTGGAATCCGGTTGGCGGTTTTATAGGAGAACAGCTGATCCGAAAAGAACTGACCGGTGAATCGACTTCGTTGTCAGATCTGGAGGTGAAGAAGACAGAGGATAAGGAACCCTTTGATCTGGCAGCTGTTGCAGGCTATAGTCCGGACACTGTGATTCCGGATGAGTGGAAGGTGTTCGGATATAAGGATGACGTAGAGGTAGAGAAGACCCGGGAAGGGGTTGAGGATCTCGATCCCATAATCCACACCGACCGCTCGAACGCAAGTGACCCGCGTAAGGTGCTTGTTATCTATGATTCCTTTGTCTATAACATGATGGAATACTTAGATAAGGACTTTCAGAGTGTAACTTATCTGGAAGATACGCAATCTGCGAAGCAGTTTATTAAGAATTCGAATCCTGATATCGTGATTCTGGAAATTGTTGAACGAAGATCGAATCAGGTTGAAAATGTCTGGAGAGAGTTACTGAATCCGTAACATAAAGAGATGAAAAAAACGACAAAAGAGAAAATACCTATATTGATCTTCCTGGCAATGCTTCTTGCATTGCCTGCTTCCTTTGCGCTTACATCACCTTTCCTCAATACAGAGAATATGGAAAAACGTGAGTTTGCTGAATGGCCTAATTATGCCAAGCTCGCTGCTGTTGTGCCAGAGAATCTCCGTAAGTCGAATGAGATGAATGGCATGGAAACAGTCTGCGAACCCTTAGAAGTTATCAAGGTGGCCAGCGGAGACTATACCAGAGGCATAGAGGCTTATTATAATGATCGTATTCCTTATAAGAACCAGCTGACCAGCCTGAATGCCAGCCTGAAGAATCTGAGTGGCATCGGACAGACCCTGGTGGATTATTACACCTATGGTGTAGTGATCGTGGGACAGGATGACTGGCTCTTCCACAATGGAGCAGTGAATGAGAGTACTCTGCCGGATTATATGTGCACCAATCTCTACAGCAAGGCAGAACTTGAGAGACTGGCTGCTGGTTATCAGAAGTTAAGTGACCAGTACAAGGCGGATGGAACGGAATTCGTTCTCTTCATCCCGACCAATAAGGAACAGGTTTATCCCGAATATATGCCGAAGAGCATTACAAAAGGTCAGGGACAGAGCCGTACGGATCAGCTGGTGGATTATCTCAAGCAGAACACGGACGTGAGAGTGGTCTACGCCAAGCAGACAGAGATCGATCAGAAGTCGGAGGACTATAAGCTCTGGTATAAGTATGATACCCACTGGAATAACCTGGGAGCCTTTGTCGGTGAGCAGGCACTTCGTCAGGAATTACAGGGAGAGAGCGATCTCTTATCGGAACATAAAATTGAAGATGTGAATGTTGCTGCTCCGAATGATCTTGCAGTCGTTGCAGGCCTTGGAGAGCAGTTACAGGAACTGACCCAGCCGGTCGTTACGGATTATAAGCCGGACATCACATCGGAGATGATCGCCGGTGAGAATGACCAGGAGGCTCTCTATATGGCCTTCACCTCCAATGCAGAGGATAAGAGAAAGTTCGTTATGATGCGTGACTCTTATGCATTTAATATGATCGGACCTCTGACCAAGGATTTTGCAGATGTTACCCTCTTTGCCAACAACCAGATGGCCAAGGACTTCATGGAGAAGAATCATACGGATATCTTCGTGCTCGAGATCGTAGAGAGACAGAACCATCGTGTGGAAGAACAGTACAAGGAACTTCTGAATGACTAAGAATATGAATCACAGCAATCGAAATGTGGGACTCGACCTGGTCAGAATTCTGGCCATGGTTTTTGTTTTCTGCTGTCATGCAACGGTCTTTCGAATCGGACAGGTAGGGCCCTTTGTAAGAGAGACGGCAGTAGGTGTGCCTGTGGTGGAACTCTTCTTTGCACTGAGCGGTTATCTCTACGGACTCAGCGCTTTTAAGAAGGGGGATAAGTTCTCGGTCAGGAACTTCTATATCAACCGAGTCTTTCGAATTCTTCCGGTATATTATGCAGCCTTGATCTGGACCAAGATGATCAACCATAATAACCTGCCTCCTCTGCTTTTTACCCTCTTGCAGAACTATCGCCTGGACCTCATGGCTTTTATGCCGGTAACTTGGTCACTCTGCGTCGAAGAGTGGTCTTATATCATTCTGGCCATTCTCTTCTTACTGCTATGCTTCCTGCCTGGATTCGATAAGAGGAAGGCAATGCTTAGCGCAACGATCCTGATTATCCTGATCTCCCTTGCTCTTCGTATCTATACGGTGATGACCCATCCGGAGATTCAGTGGGATGATGAGATCAGAAAGCAGACCCTGCTTCGCATGGATACCTTCGGTATCGGTATCTTAGCCGGATTTATCGAGTATAAGTTCCCTGACAGGATGAAGAAGTGGGTGTTAAGTCCTCTCTTCTTCATACTTACCGCAGGACTTCTTGCGCTGTCGCTTAAGATGGGACAGAGAATCGCAATGGGAGTAAATACACGCCTGGAACTTATCGTGCTCTTCCCGGTCGCAACTCTTGGGACACTGGGACTGGTTCTCATCTTTGGAAAACTTCCGCTCTTTCAGATGAGATTCTTCCAGACTCTTTCCAAGCCTATTGCCTTCTTAAGTGCACTGACCTATCCACTCTATCTCATGCATTTCCAGTACTTTATTAACATCTCGAATTATTGCGCCGTGAATGCTATATTTGAGACAAGATGGTATTTGATTGGAGCGATTGCAGCAGCCTTTGCCTGGGCGCTTGCAGTTCACTTTATAATCGAGCTTCCCTTCAATAAGTTAAGGAAACTTGCTATGGAGAAGTTCGGAGATTCCAGGGCAAAATGATATCAGCTTAGCTGATGAGTCAACAAACATGATAAATATTCAAAACTGGAAATGAGGATTTTTCTTTGTTATTTAGTTCGATGGTATTTATATGGATTTTCCTGCCCATAGTATTCGCAGGGAATTTCATCCTACAGAAGATCGGTGGCAATAAGCTTGCGAATGTACTGCTTCTGATTGCGAGTATCTTCTTCTATGCCTGGGGAGAACCCATACATGTATTCCTCATGATCTTCTCCATCACCCTGAACTGGGTTGGAGGAATGGTGGTAGGTCGACTGGGACAGGGCAGGTCAGGACAGGGTGGATCAGGAACGGGCAGACCGGTACAGACCAGAAGAGGACATCTTGCCTTGGGAGTTGTCGTAGTTCTTAACCTGGCTCTGCTTGGCTTCTTCAAGTATGCGGGCATGGCAGTATCTACTCTGAATGCCCTTCTTGGAACGCATTTTACGGATCCGAAGATCTCGCTTCCCATCGGCATCTCCTTCTTTACCTTCCAGGCACTCTCCTATGTGGTGGATGTCTACCGGGGCGAATGCGAGGTGCAGAAGAATTACTTCAAGCTTGCACTCTATGTGTCCTTCTTCCCCCAGCTGATTGCAGGACCGATCGTAAAGTACAAGGATGTCGCAGACCAGATTGATCACCGGACGATCGGCCTGGAACAGACGGCATCCGGTATCAGACGCTTTATCTATGGATTTGGCAAGAAGGTCATTCTGGCCAACACTCTGGCACTGGGAGCGGATAAGATTTACGAACTTGGAGTGCGGGATATGAGTACAGGCCTGGCCTGGGCAGCATCACTCTTCTATACCTTCCAGATCTATTATGACTTCTCCGGCTATTCGGATATGGCAATCGGTCTGGGAAGAATGTTTGGATTTGAGTTCCACGAGAACTTCAACTATCCATACACATCTACGTCTATCAAGGAGTTCTGGAGAAGATGGCACATCTCCCTGGGCTCCTGGTTTAAGGATTATGTCTATATTCCGCTGGGTGGTAACCGGAAGGGTAGAGCGAGAACCTATCTCAATCTGGTCATCGTCTTCTTCCTGACCGGCCTCTGGCATGGTGCAAGCTGGAGCTTCGTCTTATGGGGAATGATTCATGGGGCATTCAGTATCCTGGAGAGAAGCCCCTTCGGGAAATGGATAGCACGCCATAAGATCTGTGGCTTCCTATATACCTTCCTCGTGACCAACTTCGCCTGGGTCTTCTTCCGGATCGAGAGCATCAGGGATGCATGGCATATTATCGAGCGTATGGTCATGCCCTGGGCTTACCTTACGACGGCCGCAAGCCTGGATCGGATCTTCACGAAGAAGCTGATCTTCATCTTCATCTTCTCTGTGCTTGCATGTGGCCCGGTTCAGAGAATTGTCATGGAGAAGCTGCCGAAGCTTGATAAGAAGTGGAAGTATTCCTGGATCGAGATCGGACTCGGAGTCCTGGTATTCTTATTGGCTATCTCTACGCTGGCAAGTAACACATATAATCCGTTTATTTATTTCCGTTTCTAAGATGGGGGAGGAAAGGGATCTAATGACGAAAGTAAAAGCGATTACCATTATTGTTCTCTTCTGTATCATGACAGGTTCTGTCTATCTGGTCTGGCCCATCGTAAGTAAGTATGTGGATACAGAGAATCATGAGAAGAGAGAACTGGCAAGCCGCCCGGAACTTACAGCTGAGAACATCAGCGATTTTCCGGAAGAGTATGAAACTTACGTGAATGATAATCTGCCCTTCCGTAATCAGCTGATCAAGACAGGGAAGAAGGTGGAGAAGCATACGGTAGAGCTGCAGTCCACAGACAAGGTGCTGGTGGGCAAGGACGGCTGGCTCTTCTATATCGATTCGACGGATGGGAATCCGATTGCAGATTATCAGGGATCGAACTGTCTGACAGAAGAAGATCTCTATGTCTGCAATTCGAATATGAAGGAGACAGTGAAGAATATGGAAGCGGAGGGGAGAACATTCGTCTTCCTGGTCGCTCCCAGCAAGGAGAGAATCTATTCCGAATATCTTCCGGACAGTCTGGGAGAACCTGCGGAAGTCTATCCTGCAGTGCAGATGATTGATTATCTGAAGAAGAATAATCCCAATATCCACATCGTCTATCCCTATGATGCGCTCATGCAGGCCAAGAAGGATCTGGGAGAGGATCGTCTGCTCTATTACAAGACGGATTCTCACTGGAATGTACTTGGCGCCTATGTTGCAGCAAGAGAGGTCATGAAGGAGATAGATGGTGAGTATCCGGATGATATGCCGGCACTGACGGATGAGAATCTCGTGATCGAAGAGAAGGATGCTCCGACCGGAGACCTTACCGAGCTGCTCTCTGCAGTTGGTGTCGTGGATGATGGCAAGACCTATCTTCCGACACTGGAGGATCATCAGATTGATGCGGATCTTATCAACTTCAATCTGATGAGTATCTTCCATACCCAGGACGGAAGCAAGGATAAGATTCTCTATGTCAGACATGATTCCTTTGGCGGCAACCTGGCCTACAGCCTGACCAAGCAGTTCAAGGATTCGACCTTCGTTCACTGGATGAGTGGAGATGCGCAGAATATCCGTGATGTAGATCCCGATGTCTTCAT
>ONDO01000008.1:0-67376 GCA_900316625.1 uncultured Lachnospiraceae bacterium
GCGATGTAAATTGAAGGAGGAGAGAGATGAAGACACTTCGAGACATCAATGTAGGAGAGACTTCCAAGGTTGTGAAGATTCATGGCCAGGGAGCGCTGAAGAAGAGAATTATGGATATGGGTATTACTAAGGGTACCGAGATTTATGTCAGAAAGGTAGCTCCTCTGGGCGATCCAATTGAAGCAACCGTAAGGGGTTATGAACTGACACTGAGAAAAGATGATGCTGATATTCTGGAGATGGAGTAAGGAGAGGAAATGGAAATCAAGATTGCACTTGCAGGTAACCCGAACTGTGGTAAGACGACCCTGTTCAATGATCTGACCGGATCTAATCAGTACGTTGGTAACTGGCCCGGCGTAACTGTAGAGAAGAAAGAAGGACGTCTCAAGGGACACAAAGATGTCATCATCCAGGATCTTCCCGGCATCTACTCCCTCTCCCCTTACACCTTGGAAGAGGTAGTGACCAGAGATTATCTGATCAGCGAAAAGCCGGATGTCATTCTGAACATCATCGATGGAACCAATATCGAGCGTAACCTCTACCTCACCACACAGCTTGTGGAAGTAGGAATTCCGGTCGTTCTTGCTATCAATATGATGGATCTGGTTCGTAAGAATGGCGACAATATTGATATTGATGCTCTTGGAAAAGCTCTCGGTTGCAAGGTAATCGAGATATCAGCCCTTAAGGGCCAGGCAACAATGGAAGCAGCAGAACTTGCAGTCCGGGTGGCTAGGGAATATCAGCAGGATGGTAAGTCTGTGAAACTTCCTCATGTCTTCACAGGATCCGTAGAGCATGCAATTGCCCACATCGAAGAATCCATTGAAGGCAAGGTGGATGCATCCGAACTTCGCTGGTTCGCCATCAAAGCATTCGAACGTGATGAGAAAGCGTTAGAGAAGAGCGGTATCGGGAAGGAGATCCAAGATCACATCGAAGAGCATATTCTCGAATGTGAGTCGGAAGAGGATGATGATGCAGAATCCATCATCACTAACCAGAGATATAACTACATCACTTCTCTCATTGATAAGACGGTCAGGAAGGGCAAGAAGAAGGGTGAACTGACTCTCTCCGATAAGATCGATCAGATTGTCACCAATCGCTTCCTGGCACTTCCCATCTTCGTTGGAGTTATGTTCCTCGTATATTACATCGCAGTCACTACGATTGGAACGGCAATGACAGACTGGGTTAACGACGTTCTCTTCGGCGAATGGATTGTCGGTGGCTCCCGTACCCTGATGGAGAAGGCTGGCGTTACGGACTGGATCATCTCTCTTGTATCCGATGGAATCCTGGCAGGTATTGGAACACCCCTTGGTTTCGTTCCTCAGATGGCAGTTGTATTCCTGCTCCTTGGCTTCCTGGAAGATGTAGGTTACATGTCCAGAGTAGCCTTTATCATGGATCGTATCTTCCGTAGGTTTGGCCTCTCTGGGAAGTCCTTCATTCCCTTCCTCATCTCTACCGGATGTGGAGTTCCCGGAATTATGGCAACCAGAACCATTGAGTCCGAGAAGGACAGAAGAATGACCATGATCACCACAACCATGATCCCCTGTGGTGCAAAACTTCCGGTCATTGCAACCATTGCAGGTTATGTGATGGGAGGCGCGTGGTGGATGGCCCCCGCATGTTACTTCGGCGGAATCGCCCTGGTTGTCATCTACTGCATTATCCTGAAGAAGACCAAGGCTTTCGCAGGCGATCCCATTCCCTTTGTTATGGAACTTCCTGCTTACCATCTTCCTGCAATCAAGACCCTTCTTATGCATACCTGGGAACGTGTATGGGCCTTCATTAAGAAGGCTGGAACCATCCTCTTCCTCTGCTGTGCAGTAATGTGGTTCCTGGTAAGCTTCGGCTTCGAAGGCGGCGCATTCGGTCTGGTTGATCCTGAGAACTCCCTGATCGCAGCAATCGCTGGTTTCATCGCTCCCATCTTTATACCTCTTGGCTTTGGTGACTGGCGCCCCGTGGCAGCAACCCTGTCCGGTTTTGTTGCAAAGGAAGGCCTGGTATCCACCATGGCCCAGTTGACCCAGCTTGGTGCCATTGAAGAATATGACCCCGCAATGCAGACAGCATTCCAGGCCTTCTTCCCTACCAGCATGGCAGCAATTGCATACCTTGCATTCAACATCTTTGACAGCCCTTGTCTCGCAGCAATCTCAACCGTTGCGAAGGAGATCGGCAGCCGTAAGCATTTCTGGTATGCCATCATCTTCCAGAATGTATCTGCCTATGTTGTCACTCTGATGCTTTACCAGCTGGTCGGACTTCTTGCAGGTCAGGTCGCTTTCAGCGTATGGACCATCGTAGCAGCAATTCTTCTTGTATGTGTTCTCTATCTGCTCTTCAGAAGAGATCAAAGTAAGAAGGCAGCATAAGAACTATGGCCCTTCGGAAATGAAGGGCTTCTTACATAAGAAAGTGTTATTATGAACTTAAATATTCCTATCAATGGGAGTGCAGATATTATCGTTTTACTACTTGTTTTCATAGCACTTCTCTTCGGTGGCAGGGCTTTTCTGAGTTTCTTTCGAAATCCCCAGGCAGGAGAGAAGAAGCGAAACAGAAGAGCGACTGACAGGAAGCAGATTGTATTAAGCATCGATGGCATGATGTGTGGTCAGTGTGAAGCCCATGTGAAGGAAGCGATCCGGAAGAATGTCCCAAAAGCAAAGGGACTAAGAGCAGATCACATGGAAGGAAGAGCGGTATTTTCCCTGGAAGAAGAGATGCCGTCCACAGAGCTTCGAAGAACTCTTGAAGAAGCCTTCGAACCTATGGGCTATCGATTGCTGGATCTTAGAAAGGATGAGGGAAGCAGATGAATATCATAGATATCATTATTGTTGCAGTCATTGCGATTCTTATGTGGCTCGCAGGACGGAAGATCTATCAGGATAAGAAGAATGGTGTCAGTTCCTGTGGCGCAGGTTGCAGTGGAAGCTGCGCATCCTGTCCTTCCTATCATGCTAAGACAAGCGAGGTTTCTGAGGAGGAACTGAAGAGAATTCGGCATAGCATCAGGAAGAGAGAAGAAGCTCTTCGTAAATAATAACAAGACATCGTGGCTGATTTTGTGGTATTTGCCAAATTGTTCGCCCCCCGCTTTTCGGTGTAAGATGGTCTTATACCATAAGCGGAGGGCTTTTTATATGGACTCGGATATCCGTTTTTCAATTATATTTCCATCATACAATGAAGAAGATCATCTCGAACAAGGCATTGAAGCAGTGCTGCATCAGAGCTACGGGAATTTCGAGCTGATTATTATCGATGATGGATCACAAGATAAGACCGGCCAGATTGGCGAACATTACAGCTCTCTGCATAAGGATGTCCGCCTTATTCGTCATGCGAAGAATATGGGAAGATCTTTTACGAGAAATGAAGGGCTGCGGGAAGCCTCCGGCGATTATATTCTCTTCCTCGATCCAGATGATACGATGGAGCCGGACCTTCTGAAGCGTGTCAATGAAGCTCTTCGGCATGAACACTATGATGTAGTGTCCTTCTCTTATTCGGAACAATTCCTGACAAGTAAGGGGCAGCTTATCCTGCAGATGCCACACCCTATGCCGAGTCGCAGGATTACAGAAGACCAGATGCTCTATGAAGCGGTTCGGGAGATGGAATTAGGAGGCTTTATCGGTCATGTCTGGGACAAGGCCTATCGCCTTGACTTCCTACGCCAGGCAAAGATTCAGTTCCCTCATGAGATACAGATTGAAGGCGCACTCTTTGATATCGAGGTTATGAAACACAAGCCGAGTATGATTACGATTCCGGATGAACTCTATCATTGCAGGAATTTTACGGATGGAAATCGCATCGGCAAGTTCCTGCCGAATTATCTCCCCCTGCATCGCCGTGTAATCGAGGAGGTCTATCAGCTCTGGCTGGACTGGGGGCTAAGGGATGAGCTGTCCCTGGAAGTCCTGTCCTATCGCTATATGAGAGTCCTATCCTCCGCCTGCCTTCGGCTTCTCCGTCATGGCGTGAATGCAGAGGAGGCTGCCGCGCTGATGGAACGCGAGACGAAGGAAGAGATCTATCTTGCGCTTGCTCCACATTTCTATCCGCTCCGCAAGGAGAATAAGAGGATTCTGATCGCCCTGGCATCTGGCAGGATGAATAAGGCAGTGAAGAGAATTACCCGTCTCATGCTCCTTGAAAAGCTGGCACCGGAAGTGGCGCTGAAGATTCTCTACTAAGGGAGTTTTTCGGAAAAGGGCCTCTTAAGAACGGGGAATCCTTATGATTCTATACGGAGCATGGCTCTTGTGATATAGTAGGACATGGAAATTGGTTTTTTCGAAGGAATAGGAGAGAAAAATGACAGACGCAGGATTTCTTATCATATTTCTTATTGTCGTAATTGCGATTAGTATTATTGCCGTAATCGCAGTTCTGGGTGGGCTTTCAAGTATCTTTGGAGCCATTGCCAATACGATCGCTTCTAAGGATGAAGAGGACGGCCAGGGAAACTAAAAATAAAAATTGTTTTACAAACAGACGCTCCGGTGATAGATTATTGCATTGGAGCGTTTTTATTTATGAAAAAACAGAATCATTTTATCAACTACATGAAGGGCATTGCGATTCTGATGGTCGTGCTGACGCATATGAGCTGGAGTGACCGTTCAAATCCGGTATTCCCTTATCTGATACAGATGGCAGTGCCCATCTTCATGCTGATTAGCGGCATGAACTACGCCTTGTCGAATCAGAGAAAAGGATTCCACAGCGTAAGGAGCCTCTATACCCTGCCTCAGATCTGGCACAGGATTCGTCCTATGGCGGAGCCTCTCTTCTTCCTCTATATCATAGAGATTGTTACTATTGAGATTACGAATCCGGCCAAGCTCGGAAGCGGGAAGGCAGAACGAATCTGGAATATCTTCTACCATTATTTCCTGGGAGGATATACCAAGTACGGTTCTTATTACTTCCCGGTCATGGTAGAAGTAATCCTCTTTTATCCCCTGCTCTATTGCCTGGTGGCTTACCTTCGCGGCAAGGGCGTGATACTGGTAGCGGTTCTGAATCTGCTCTATGAGTCGATGGTAACTGTAACGGACATGTCCGGAAGTCTCTATCGACTGCTGGGCTTCCGCTATATGCTCTACCTGGCCTTCGGCACCTGGATGGGTCTCTATGGCGAAGAGTTCATGCGAAACGGTATCCGCTGGAAGCAGGCAGTTCTTCTTCTGGCCATTCCGGTCGGAGCGAATTATGTCTATCTGAACTGGTATACGGATTACAGCTTCTTCACCTTCGAGTACTGGCTGGCAACGTCCATGATGACAGCCTTCTACTTCTTCCCTATTTTCTTCCTTGGAAGTCATTATCTGAAAGATCTGGAATTGAAGAATCCTCCTGCCCGCCTCTTAGAGAAGATAGGACAGAAGACGTGGTTCATCATGCTCTCCCAGATGTACTGGTATCAGTTCATCGTCGACAGGATCTATGATGGCGTTCCGATGGGGCTGCAGCTTCTTATCAATGAAGTCGTCGCTGTGTCAGCGGGATTCTTATTCTGTGCTGCCTATAACCGCATTCTTACGCCGACCATGCAGAATATTCTTGTTCCTTTCGAGCAGTCCTTCTTACTTCCTATGGTGAGAAAAGTGCTTAACGTCTTGACAAGAATCTGTCCTCAAATTAGAATAGTCACAGCGTTGAGAAAGAGGAGTAACTCTGTAGCGCGCCATGAGAGAGGATGATCACCGGCTGAGAGTCATCCGGAAGGCGGCAGGGCCAAGGTAGCTTTCGAGCTTGATTCCTGAGAAACGAAGAGCATGCTGTAATCGCTCGGGTATTAGGGATTCGCGTTTCGTCCGCGTTAAGGATAAGAAGAGTAAGAAATACAGGTGGTACCGCACTTAGACTTTGTTTGTAAGTGCCCTGTGTCTAACCGACACGGGGCACTTTTTTAATGCCGGTATACATCGGACATTCATATTGACCCGTGCCAAAAGTACCTGTTTCGTTGGTGGGACAAAGGCCCGAATAGAAGAAAGGATTTGTCATGGCAAAAGAACTTGCAAAGACCTATGATCCTTCCCAGATTGAAGATCGCATCTACGCGAATTGGGAAGAAAAGGGATACTTCCATGCAGAAGTAGATCCTAAGAAGAAACCCTTCACCATCATGATGCCTCCTCCTAATATCACAGGACAGCTTCATATGGGACATGCACTGGATAACACCATGCAGGACATTCTCTCCCGTTATAAGAGAATGGAAGGTTATAACGTACTCTGGCAGCCTGGTACAGACCATGCTTCCATCGCAACCGAAGTTAAGGTTACAAAGGCACTGAAGGAGCAGGGTATCGATAAGGCGGAACTCGGCCGTGAAGGCTTCCTCGAGAAGTGCTGGGAATGGAGAGCAGAGTACGGCGGACGCATCATCAAGCAGCTGAAGAAGATTGGATCTTCTGCAGACTGGCAGAGAGAGCGTTTCACCATGGACGAAGGCTGCTCGAATGCAGTTAAGAATGTCTTCCTTAAGATGTATGACAAGGGCTGGATCTACAAGGGCTCCCGCATCATCAACTGGTGTCCTGTATGTAAGACATCTATCTCTGATGCTGAGGTTGAATACCAGGAACAGCACAGCCACTTCTGGCATATTAAGTATCCCCTGATAAATGAGGATGGCAGTGTCAGCACCGAGAAGTTCCTCGAGTTCGCGACTACCCGTCCTGAGACCATGCTGGGTGATACTGCAGTTGCAGTTAATCCGGAAGATCCTCGCTACAAGGATCTGATCGGCAAGAAGGTTATGCTTCCCATCATGAACCGTCCCATCCCCATCGTTGGCGATGAGCACGCAGATATGGAAGAAGGAACCGGTGTTGTTAAGATTACACCTGCACATGACCCTAACGATTTCGAGGTTGGCAAGCGTCATGATCTTCCCATCATCAACGTTCTGAACGATGATGCAACCATCAATAAGAATGGTGGCAAATTCGAGGGTATGGATCGTTATGAGGCACGTAAGGCTATCGTTAAGGAACTCGATGAGATGGGACTTCTCGTTGAGATCGAAGATCTGACGCATAATGTAGGTACCCATGACCGCTGTGGAACAACCGTAGAGCCTATGGTTAAGGATCAGTGGTTCGTTAAGATGGACGAGCTGATCAAGCCGGCGGTAGAGGGTGTTAAGAATGGTGAGATCAAGCTTCTGCCCAAGCGTATGGATAAGACCTACTTCAACTGGACCGATAATATTCGTGACTGGTGTATCTCCCGTCAGCTCTGGTGGGGACACAGAATTCCTGCTTACTACTGCGACAACTGTGGTGAGATGGTAGTAGCCGCTGAAGCACCTACCGTATGCCCTAAGTGTGGTAAGAATCACTTTACGCAGGATCCGGATACCCTGGATACCTGGTTCTCCTCTGCACTCTGGCCCTTCTCTACTCTGGGCTGGCCTGAGAAGACTCCGGAACTGGATTACTTCTATCCTAACGACGTTCTCGTTACCGGATATGACATTATCTTCTTCTGGGTGATCCGTATGATCTTCTCCGGATATGAGCAGATGGGTAAGGCGCCCTTCAAGACCGTTCTCTTCCACGGACTGGTTCGTGATGACCAGGGTCGTAAGATGTCTAAGTCCCTCGGAAATGGTATCGATCCTCTGGAAGTTATCGATAAGTATGGTGCAGATGCTCTGCGTCTTACCCTGATTACCGGTAATGCACCTGGTAATGATATGCGTTTCTACTGGGAGCGTGTTGAGAACAGCCGTAACTTCGCAAACAAGGTATGGAATGCATCCCGTTTCATCATGATGAACCTGGATGGATTTCATGATGAGAAGCCGGAAGCATCTGCCTTCTCCACGGTTGATCACTGGATCCTGTCCCGTATCAATACCGTAATCCGTGAAGTTACAGAGGCTATGGATAAGTTCGAACTGGGTATCGCAGTACAGAAGGTCTACGACTTCATCTGGGATGAGTTCTGTGACTGGTATATCGAGCTTGTAAAGCCCAGAATCTATAACAAGGATGCTGAGAATGCAGAAGCAGTTGCATCTCGTAATGCAGCTCTGTGGACTCTGAAGCACGTTCTGTCTGACGCGCTTAAGCTGCTCCATCCCTATATGCCTTTCATCACAGAGGAGATCTTCCTCTCCCTGCATCCGGAAGAAGAATCGATCATGATCTCTTCCTGGCCGGTATATGATGAAGATAGGGATGATAAGAAGGCAGAAGAAGAGATTCGCCGTGTCATCGAACTGGTTCGCGCACTTCGTGATGCCCGCACAAAGATGAACGTACCACCCAGCCGTAAGGCTACGCTCATTATCGTAAGTGATAATGAAGACGTACGTAGCACCTACTCTGATCTTGCAGCAATCTACCAGAATCTTGCCATGGCAGGAGAGATCCTTGTTCAGGCTGATAAGACCGGTGTTGCAGAAGATGCAGTATCTGTCGTTATCGCAGATGCGATCTGCTACATGCCTCTGTCTGACCTGGTAGACCTTCAGCAGGAGAAGGAGCGTCTCGAGAAGGAGAAGACCCGACTGGAAGGTGAGATGAAGCGTTCCAAGGGCATGCTCTCGAATGAGAAGTTCCTTGCTAAGGCTCCGGAATCTAAGGTTAACGAAGAGAAGGAGAAGATGGCCAGGTATCAGCAGATGCTCGATGACGTTACCAAGCGTCTTGCGGAGATGAAGTAAAAGGTCCTGGTGCAATCATAAGGGGTTCCATCGGAAGCAAGAATGGAAAACCGATATGGTATCTTTTCAAAGACAAGATATGCAAACCTTGCATGTCTTGTCTTTTTATTTTGCGAAAGATATAATTAAATAGGCTATGTATATGGAGATATTACTATGATTGATTTTGAAGAAGAACTTAAGAAATATAAGCCCGCCCGGGAGGTTGCAGAAGCTGAGGATGCTATCCACAATCGTAACCTTACGGACATGGTAGACGTATTAAAAGAAATCACCCGCAGAAATCAGGGTGAAACCGGGAGACATTCCTAATGGCAGATTTTTGTTTTTACTGCGGTGAGGAACTTCCGGATGGACTGGATCGCTGTCCGACCTGTGGGGCAGACCAGCTGTCTTACCGGAGAATCATCGAGGAAGCAGATTCATATTATAACAGTGGACTTGAGAAGGCAAAGGTACGAGACCTGACAGGAGCAATCACTTGTCTCAATGATGCTCTACGTTTCCATAAATATCACACCGATGCCAGAAATCTTCTGGGGCTATGTCTCTATGAGCGTGGTGAAACGGTGGCGGCTCTGTCGGAATGGGTCATCTCTAAGAACCTGCAGCCGACGGACAATGCAGCTGATCATTATCTGCAGCAGATTCAGACAGCAGGGGAGATGGCTCGCATTCGGGATATGATCAATCGTTACAATCAGGCTCTTGCATACTGTAGAGAGGGCAATCGCGATCTGGCCAGAATCCAGCTTAAGCGTATCATCGCGATGAATAGCCGGAACCTGTCGGCGTATCACCTTCTGGCCCTTATTATGATCCAGGAGAAGGAATACGATGATGCCTGGGAGATTCTCAAGAAGGCGATTGTGATCGATGTCGGGGATACGACAACCCTGCGTTATCAGCAGGAGATCCGCTCCGAACGTGAGAAGGAGAATAACGGCAAGAAGAAGAGACATAAGGCCAAGGTCATCAGTTTCCAGGATGGAAATGAGACAGTGACGATGCCGACGAATTCCTTCCGTGATCTTCTCGATGGCTCCGGAACAACGATTCTTAACATCCTGATCGGCCTGATTTTAGGCCTTCTGGTATGTTTCTTCCTCATCATTCCGACCGTAAGGCAGAATGCGAGGAACGATGCGGCAAATGCTCTGGTGGATGCCAATGAAACAGCAACAACCAACCAGAACAGTATCAGTCAGCTGCAGGCTCAGGTGAAGTCCCTGAATGACGAACTATCCAAGTATACCGGTATGAGTGATGCGGTAACATCCTATGAACTTCTGATGCAGGCCAATGCATCTTATGCGGCAGGGGACTTGGCTCAGGCGGGTGCCCAGATGGCATCCATCAACCGGGACCTTCTCTCATCGACCGGCCAGAGCGTATATGACACCATCCTTCTTGCGGTGAATGCCAAGAAGTTAGATACGGACTTCGCTACGGCGACCACCTTCTATAATGATGGAGAATATGACAAGGCGTTGGAGAACTTCAATGCAGTGATCGCTGTAGATGAGAAGTATCGGGATGGAGAGACTCTCTATCGACTGGGTCAGACTTATGAGAAATTAAAACAGACTGATCAGGCAATCGCAACCTATCAGCATCTGATCGAACTCTTCCCGGATACGGCAGTTGCGTCCAGAGCAGACAGACGTATGCAGGCCCTGCAGAAGGGTACGCAGGCAGCGGTAAGCGATCGACTGGGTACAGAGACAACAGCTGCACAGCCAGCTACAGAGAATACAGGCGACCAGGCAGAGTCCCAGGCAGGAGCGGATCCGGCAGCACAGACTGAGGGGAATCCGGAACAGGTAGCACAGTAGAGAGAAACGAGCGAAAACTCGGGAGGCCACATGGGAATGTCCACACCGATTCTTGTCATACTAATCCTGAATATGATAACGATGGTCCTTAGTCTGATGCAGATTGCTGTGCACCAGTTCAAGGTCACAAGAGACAGACACCTGGATGAAATCGTCCATTCCGGCAGGGAATGGGCTGTGTTCCAGAGAAAGGATATCCTCATTATCACAGATGAGGAATACCATCTGCTCTACGCATCAGAGAGTGCAGAACATCTTTTCCCGGGCATGTTCATTAGTGAACATGGGAAACCATCCGCAAAGGTGGTTGAACTGATGAAGAAAGAAGGCCCCACGGTTGAAATCGGTGGATTTGCCTTCGAGAAGACCATGGCACCGGTAGAGATTCAGGGCAGGATCCAGGGCTATGCTCTCTTCCTGCAGGATGTGACCAGACTTCATTCGATGGAGAGGGATCTTGCGAAGGCAAGAGAGGAAGCAAGGAATGCCATCGAGACCAGGAACCGCTTCCTGACCAATATGTCCCATGAGATTCGCACGCCGATGAACGTGGCTATGGGAATGACGGAGATGCTGACCAGAGAGGATCTGCCTGAGAGTAAGCGCAAGGAGTACATCCAGAATATTCGTACCTCCAATCATGCGCTGATTACCATGATGAACGATATCGCGGATTACTCGGAGATCGAGGCAGATACCATTGAGATTCATCCTTCGGAATACAAGCCACAGGAATTCCTGAAGTCTCTCTCCGGAGCAACGCTTTCAAGAATCGGTGGTAAGAGAGTGGAATTCGTTCTCGATGCAGACCCCGATCTGCCTAAGATTCTCTATGGTGATGCGGAGAGAATCCGTCAGATCCTGATCAGTATTCTCAATTCAGCAGTTCGATTCACCATGCATGGTTCCATTCAGATGAGCATGCAGATCAAGAATATCGACCTGGATAATATTTCCATTCGTTATTCTGTTAAGGATACCGGCCTCGGCTTCCGCCAGAAGGATCTGGAGAAACTCTTTACCCCCTTTGCACATGCAGGGGCCGCCGGCACTCAGTACAATGAGGGAAATGGACTCGAACTCTCCATTGCAAAACGCCTGGTGGAACTCATGGGCGGCGAGATGGATGTGAAGAGTGAATATGGTAAGGGAACAGAGATCAGCTTCACACTGGAGCAGAAGATCATGGATTCCCACCCGGGCGTGCACCGGGAATCTACGGATTCGCCTTATATTTCTGCAGTGGTCAAAAATGAGCAGCTGAAGAAGAATATTATCAAGCTGGCAACACATTATAAGCTGCATTATCTGGAATATGATGAGATCTGTACGATGCAGCAGCATCTGGATATCCTGATCACGGATGATGATAAGCTGAATTTCCAGGGTTCGAGAGCATATCTTACGGATCCGACCTGCCGTGTTGTTATTCTTCAGAATCCCATGATCGAGGTTGTGACCCGTCAGGATGCTTATGTTATGAATAAGCCAATCTATGCCGGAACCTTTGTTGAGATGCTTGACCACAGAGACGAGAAGTCCCAGCGAGTCGCTTTGCAAGGGCAGTCAAACGGCAGCTTCAAGTGTCCCAATGCACATATTCTGATCGTCGATGATAATCCCATGAACCGCAAGGTGGCCATCGGAATGATTGCTCCTTATGAAGCAATTGTAGATACGGCAGCGGATGGTAGCGAAGCAGTTCAGATGATTCGGGATAATTCCTACCAGATCGTCTTCATGGACCATATGATGCCCGTTATGGATGGCATTGAGGCCACCAGCGAACTGAGGAAGGACCCCGGCTTCAAAGACCTTCCCATCATCTTCCTGACAGCGAATGATGTTTTAGATGCCAAGAAGGCGATGCAGGATGCCGGCATGAGTGACTTCATGGCCAAGCCGATTACCAGGGCCAGCATGGAGCAGATCCTTAAGAAGTGGTTGCCTAAGGACTATCTCATCTTCGAAAATGAAGGACCTGCCGGAAGCGTAGGTCTTAACTCTTCCGTGGTAGAGGATCGCGGTATGGAGACAGAGGGCCTGCCTCAGGAGAAAGAATGGATCTCGAAGACAGAGGATCTCTATGCGGAAGATATGGGTTCTCTGGCCGAAAGCGATCTGGGAAGCCATCAGCCGGAACTCGGAGTTCAGACGATAGAGGCTGGGGAAGCGACGGAGACAGAGAATGTGATGTCAGGAGATCTCCATAGTGGCAACGAGATGTCCACTGATAGTGAAGCTGAGAAAGTGCTGGAAGAACCGTCTGCGATGCAGGGGGCGTCCGAAGTGCGAACAGCACCTGCAGGTGTCAGCTCACCGGAATTCGATCCCAACCTTCCCGGAATCAACCGTTGGGAGGGTATTGAGAATTGTGGAACAGAAGAGATGTTCACCGAGATGCTGGGGGACTATCATGATCTGATTAGTGAAAAAGCCGCCAAGGTTGAAAAACTCTTAGCGGATGGGGATATAAAAAATTATACGATTGAAGTTCATGCCCTGAAATCCACCTCGCACATGATCGGACTTCAGAGCCTGTCAGATGCCTTCCGTGAGCTCGAACAGCTCGGTCATGCCGGTAAAGTCGATGAACTGAAAGAGAAAACTCCGGAAGTTCTGAGGTGCTATAGGGAATACATTGACATTCTCTCTGACTATGGACAGAAGGTAAGCGATGATGCGGAAACGATTCCTATGGATCTCTTTATCGAGAACCTGCAGAGGATTCATGACTGCATGGACACCTTCGACTTAGATGGTGCAGATGCGGCTATTCGAGTAATCGATGGCTATCGAATTCCCGATGAATACAACGAAGCAACCAAGAGACTTCGCAATATGGTAACAGACGTCGCAATGGAAGATGCTATGGAACTCACGCTAAAACTCATCGCGAAGATTGAGTCTGATCGGAGGTAATACTAGTTATGGAACAGAACACGCTCCTATTTGTATGTGAACAGAACAGCTATCTCACCGTTTCCCTTGTGGATAAATTAAAGGCGAACTTCATCAATGTCATCAGTGATGTAGGTGACCCGGATGCCATCAGTCATGTCGCAGACATGATCAACGGTGTCCTTATCTATATCGATTCTGAGATTCTGAAGAATTCCAATGTTCTGATCTATATCAAGGATATGGCCGCAGAAAAAGATGTCCCCATCTTTATCTTAGGCAATGTAGAGGAGATTGAATCGGTCAAACTCTTCCTCCCCAAGCATCTGGTGCAGAGAGAATTCGTTCGTCCGGTGGATGTCAATGATGTTGCCCTCGATATTCACAATTTCCTCGAAGAACACAAACAGGCAGAGAAGAAGAAAATTCTGGTCGTAGATGATTCCGGTCAGGTTCTTCGTAATGTAAAGTCCTGGCTGGAAGGCCGTTATTCCGTTACCTGCGCGAACTCCGGCGCTATGGCAATTAAGTACCTTACCATCAACAAGCCGGACCTGGTCCTTCTCGACTATGAGATGCCAATCGTCAATGGAAAGCAGATCCTCGAGATGATCCGTTCAGAGAACGAATTCTCTGATGTCTCTGTTATCTTCCTGACTGGAAAAGATGATAAGCAGACGGTCATGGATGTTATGAACCTGAAACCGGATGGATACCTTCTGAAGACCATGAAGCCTTACCTGATCGTGAAGGCTGTAGATGAGTTCTTTGCCAAGAAGAAAATGAAGGGCTGATTCCCATGTGGGATGAATCGATAGAAAAGAGATTACATAGATATGGAACAGACGAGAAAGGGCTTGGATTACGGCCCTGAAGAAGTACAGAAATTAGTAGATGACGTTCTGATGGATTATCAGAAGGAACGTGATATCGATAAGATGACGGTCTACAGTCAGCCGGATCAGGAAGCTGTAAGACTGATTGTGACAAAGCTCCTTCGTATCATCTTCCCCGGTTACTATCGTGATAAGGTTTTCAAGAGCTATAACCTGACCTCGAATATCACGGTTTGGATTGAAGACGTTATCTATAACCTGAAGAAACAGATTGCAGTTGTACTGACCTACCAAAAGGAAGGCGAGCATCCGGATGAATACGTATGCCAGCCCCTGGTCGATAAGGAAGCAGCTGAGATTACCATGAAGTTCATGCAGGCAATTCCCAGGATCAGGGATTACCTGGATACTGATCTTGAAGCCACCCTGCAGGGGGATCCGGCGGCACTGAACAAGGACGAGATCGTTCTGTCCTATCCTGGCCTTCAGGCCATTGCCATCAACCGTATCGCTCATGAACTCTTCCTCTTAAATGTGCCTCTGATTCCTCGTATGATGACAGAGTATGCGCATTCCATGACGGGAATTGATATTCATCCTGGTGCAACCATTGGCAGATATTTCTTCATCGACCATGGTACCGGAATTGTTATCGGTTCGACGACAACGATTGGAGAACATGTAAAGGTGTACCAGGGCGTAACTCTGGGCGCCCTGTCTACCAGCGGTGGGCAGAAGCTCCGTGGAACCAAGCGCCATCCGACCATTGAAGATAATGTTACGATCTATTCCGGAGCATCTATTCTGGGTGGTGACACGGTCATCGGACACGATTCCGTGATTGGCTCGAATGCCTTCATTACCAGCTCTATTCTTCCGGAATCGAGAGTCACCATTAAGAATCAGGAATTATCGGTGAAGAACGGAAAAGATGGAAGCAGGGAACTAAGTTCCCATGATATCGATCCAGACGGAACCTGGTTCTATGTAATCTAACGCAAGTAAAATAACCGGCCTTCTGCCAGGCAGAAGGCCGGTTTTTCTCTGCATGGCGGATGTCATAGGCATGGGCCTATGTCGTACGATAAGCCTTAATTTTTACGCAGGAGCACGCAGGAGAAGCCAGGCAGGATTCCGTCGAAGACAGAATCTGAGAGCAGTTCCTTATAGCCCGAGAATTCACGGGCCTTTACGTCATTATCGCCCACATGGAAGAGAAGAATCTCACCGGAATTCAGGTGATACTCTAAGATGCGACGCTCATCATCTGCACTGCAGGAGGAGTAGTTACCACTGGTCAGATCATTGATGGTATGACGGAAGAAAGTAAGTCGCTGATACCAGGTATAGAGCTCTCTATCCTGCCTGTCAGGATCCCAGAGCATTCCTCTTCGGTTATCGGGATCCATGCCGCCGGTCATTCCAACTTCATCACCATAGTAGAGGAAGGGCGTGCCAGGAAGAAGCATCTGCAATGCGGCTGCCAGTCGGAGCTTTCTCTTATCCTCGCCTGCGCGATAGAGGAAACGGCTGGTATCATGGCTGTCAATCAGGTTCCACATGACAGGAAGAACAGCGGAATGGTACTGACCATTGAGGAAACCCTGCTCAGCCATGAAGTCGGAAGGGCGGGTATTGCCATCGCAGATCATGGAAGAGACGCTCTTATAGAAGGCGTAGTTCATGACGGAATCCCATTCGTCACCCTGGAGGAAGTCGGGTGCATAGTGCCATACTTCGCCAACGATGAGGGCATCCGCATTGATTGCCTTTACCTCCTTACGGAATCTCTTCCAGAAAGCATGTCCGATCTCATCACCGACATCGAGCCTCCAGCCATCGATTCCGAATTCTTTCAGATAATGGCAGGCAACCCCTAAGACATAGTCCTGGACCTTGGGATTGTGGAGGTTAAGCTTGGGCATTCCTCCAAAATACGCGAAAGACTGGTAGGAAGGTTTTCGATCCGCAGATCCACCGTCGATGGGAAGAGAATCTATATAGTACCAGTCATAATACTCTGAGTCCTTTCCCTTTTCCTTAATATCAGAGAATGCGAAGAAGTCCGTCGAGGTATGGTTGAAGACGCCATCTAACATTACGCGAAGACCAAGTTCGTGTGCCAGCTTCACCAGGTCATGCAGGTCCTCTGCAGTGCCCAGAGAAGGGTCCACCTGGTAATAATCGACCGTATCATATTTATGAGAAGTATTGGACTTGAAGATGGGGGTCATGTAGATCACATCCACGCCCATCTCCTTCAGGTGGGGCAGGTGCTCGATGATGCCGCGGAGATTACCACCCAGATTCTCCTGCGAGCCAATCGGAGCCTTATACCAGAGTTTGGGGTCTACCGGCTCACTCGAAGCATAGCGGCTGGGGAAAATCTGATATACAACAGCGTTCTTTGCCCAGTCAGGGATGGAAAAGGTCTGCTCCTTGCGAGAGAGGATGGGGCAGTCGAACATAGCCTCCACGTCCATGGGCTGTGAAGGGAAGAAACGATTGTCTCCATACCAGATGCGGGCACCGGCATGATCGATGATCTCGAAGGTGTAGCGTAGGCAGAGCATGTCGAAAGACAGGCCGTGCTCTATGGACAAGCCCTTCATTTCTGAATCAGCCTTATTCTCGACATGATCATGTCCATTTGCGGCATCTCTGACGCTAGGAATCCGTAGATCCAGGCGGAAGTAGTCATGGGCGAAATCACTCGCATAGCGCTCCATGCGAAAGCAGGCATCGGTGTTTTTCCTGTCATGCGAGATATACTTATCGGTGGTGTGCAGATAGATCGCACTCACATCAGAAGAAGCTACCATGAGTCGGATACGAAGCGATCCATCTTCTAAGAAGAAGCAGTCTCTCTGATCGGCATAATGTAAGATTCCAGCGTAGTTCATCTTGTCTCCTTCGGAAATATAAAACGACCACATAGGTCGGGGCTGATCCTGTCAAGGAAATTATTGAAAACGTTCCCATAAAGAGAATTTACCTAAAATACAAGTGATCTGTCAAGGTGGAAAAGACGAAAAGACCGCAAAAATAGGTGTGTTCACAAAGATTTCACATAAAATATCTGACAAATTAGCACTCACCTGTTGACAGTGCTAATAATGATGCTATAATACAAAGTATCAAAAGAAAGAGATCCGGCCAACCCGAATTCACGGATGTCAGGATCAGTAGATATAGGAGGTAGCACTATGATGTATATGCCCAGTGTTTTTGGAGAGAACCTGATGGATGATTTCTTTGATGATGATTTCTTCCGTACACCAGCAAGGAAGAGCGCAAGCGGCCTCATGAGAACCGATATCAAGAAGCTGGATGGCAGCTACGAACTGTCAATTGAACTTCCGGGTGTGAAGAAGGAAAATGTGGAACTTTCTCTCGATAATGGTTACCTGAAGATTCAGGCTAATTCCACGAATGAGAAGGAAGAGAAGGATGATGATGGACAGTGGATCCGCCGTGAGCGTTACAGCGGTACCTCTGAGAGAACCTTCTATGTAGGCGAACAGGTAACAGAAGATGATGTGAAGGCTTCCTTTGAGAACGGTATTCTGAAGATTACGGTTCCGGATGAGGAAGAGCAGAAGAAACGCCTGCCCGAGAAGAAAGTAATCCAGATCGTCTAAATGATTTGTTTCCAAAAGAAAGATAACCTTCGGGATAGCACTCCTCACTATCCCGGGACCTTCTGAAAAGAGAAAGATCGCCACGGATGTGGCGATCTTTTTTAGTGATTCAGGAAAAGCTCATGGCCTTTTGCAATACGGGAGATACCTTCTAGGATGCGTTCTCTCTGGGTTGCGACATTCAGTCTTAAAAATCCTTTGCCGCTGTTACCATATTGAGATCCGTAGCTAAGCCATACGCCGGCTTCGTGCTTGAGACGATGACCAATCTCGCGATCATCTTCTCCCCAGGCACGGACATCGATCCACATTAGATAGGTGGAATCACCTTTTAAGATTTTAAGCTCCGGTGCCAGCTTCTTCAGTTCCTTTTCGACCAGGAGTTTATTCTCCCAGACATACCGGTTCATCGCATTCAGCCAATTTTCACCCTGAGAAAAGGCAGCATCACAGGCGACGATAGAGAAGGCATTCGGTTCGCCACACTCATCGGTGTTCAGCTGACGCCATACCTTGTGGCGCAGAAGGGAATCAGGAACAAGAGCTGCGGCAGTTGGAATTCCTGCGATATTAAAGCATTTCGTAGGTGCGATCGCTGTGATGCTGATACGGGCATTACGATCATTTACGGAAGCAAATGGGACGTAGGAAGCGCCTGGACGCAGGATGTCACAATGAATCTCATCCGAGATGACCAGAACACCATGCTTTTCACAGAGTTCGCCAATCCTATCGAGTTCCTCCGCAGTCCAGATCCGCCCGGTCGGATTCTGCGGGTTGCAGAGCAGAAGAAGAGAGGTCTGTGGATTTGAAAGCAGAGAATCCATCGCATCGAAATCGATCAGGTAATGCATGTCCTCATCAGATTCGCGAGAAGTCGTATTCTCGCAGACCAGAGGACATTCCACCATATTTCTTCCGTTATTTACGATACAGTTTCGGAAGATGTTGTAGGCAGGTGTCATCACAAGTACATTCTCCCCCGGAGCAGATAAGCGTCGGATGGAAGATGAGAGGACCGGAATGACGCCACTGGCATAGACAAGCCAGTCTTTCTCTATGGTGAGATGATGACGATTCTGCCACCAGTCCTGATAGAGCTGATACCAGCGGTCGGGAATATCCGTGTAGCCGAAGATCCCGTGGTTTACACGTTCCTTAAGTACGCTCTTTATTTCCGGAGCGGTCTCGAAATCCATATCGGCGACCCACATGGGAAGGACGGAGGCGTCACAGTCCCACTTGACGGGATCGTATTGCCTGCGGTCCGTCAGCTGATCGAAATTGTAGTTCATAACTTACCTCCATTCTGGAAATGTAGAACATATCCTGACTTTGGATTATGCGCGGACAGTGATCTTCGTAAGGCTGGGGTCAATCTTATCCTTCTCGAGAATGAGCTCGCCAATGGACTCGGCGCGGATGGATCCGGAGGTCGGATTCAGAACGCTGTCAACGGAGGATGTGATATCAGCGTCTACGCTGGAGAATTCGAAAGCGAGGCTGGTATTTAAGAGTTTGCAGTGAATAAGCTTGAGGTTATCAATGTAGCAGAAGCCCTGCAGACTCTCAATCGTACAGTTCTCTAAGGTGAGATTCCTGGCATTCCAGCCGATGTATTCGCCGGAGATGAAGGAATTCTTCACCGTGATATTCTCGGTATTCCAGAGGCAGTCCTTGGAGAGGAACTTGCAGTGATCGAAGGTGATATTCTGAGCACCATCGAAACAGTAGTCGCCATAGAGGGTAAGACCGGTAATCGTCGCATTCTCCATATTCATGGCGAAGTAGGAACCACTTGCGGTCATGTTGTCGATGGTAACATCGGAACAGTTCCATAGGGTTTCGTCAGCATCCGGGATGCTGACGTTACGGATGGTGAGGTTTTTACAACGACGGAAGCCCTTGGGAGCTTCGTATACGGAATCTTCAATGGTGAAGTTCTCGCTGTACCAGATACCGGCACGGGCCATATTATAGAAAGCGGAATTCCTTACGTGGACGTTCATGGTGTACCAGAAAGGATATTTCCACTGGAAGAGAGAAGTATCTACCTGGATATTCTGCGCTTCTTTCAGAGGGGATTCACCTTCGCCGAATACGGTATCAGAGATGGAGAGATCTCTTGCAGCAAAGAGTATGCGTTCGCCTGAGAACTTCTTGCCGGTGATGCTTCCTGCGGTATTATATTCGTTGGCGGGATTTAAATTAGGATTATCAGTCTGCATTGACACAATACCTCCTTCCAGAGCTATATAATGTACTGGCTGTTTCGCATAAAGGAAAGGCAACCATAAGATATGTATGAATCAATTACCAGCAAAATGATAGGGATTCACCATGCATTAGTATAATTACAATGCGATTTGCTGTCTAATGAAAAAAGTATTAACAGAATGCTTTGTGCGATGATTTTTGCCCAATAAGAAAACCGCTTCCCGGGTAGGGAAGCGGTTCACTGAAAGAGGGTTTGTATGAAACAAGGGTGCATAATCTATAAACAAGGGGATTAAAGATTCGCAGCGGAGAGGGGCTCCGCTTAGCCCATTGTTACCATAATATCATGATCGCCCAGGGGAAGATCCAGAGGGATCACATTGCCGGCTACCGGCTGTCCATCAACAGTCATCTGACTTACGCCCTTCTCAACATGGGAAGGATTCTCGATGGTGATGTGGTATTTCTGTCCACGATAAGCACGATCAATCTTGTAAGAATCAACATCGGAAGGAATACAAGGATTTACGCGCAGACCATCAAGAGTGGGCTGAATACCTAAGATGTACTGGCTCATTGCGGTGAAGGTCCATGCTGCGGTACCGGTTAACCAGCTGTTCTTGCCTTCTCCGAAGGAAGGCGCATCCACGCCGGCAACCATCTGGCAATATACATAAGGCTCGGTGCGGTGTACTTCGCTGATGTCCTCGAGATAGATCGGGCAGGTCTTCTTGAAGACTTCAAATGCACGGTTACCATGACCAAGAACGGTTTCAGCGCAGGCAATCCAGGGATTGTTGTGGCAGAAGATACCAGCATTTTCCTTGTATCCGGGCGGATAGGAAGAGATCTCACCGAGTTCGAGATGATACTTGGTGTATGCGGGCTGCAGAAGGACGATACCGAACTTGGAATCCAGACGTTCTTCAACACTCTTCAGAGCCTGTTCTGCTTTACCGTTTTCCTTACCGATTCCAGCCATGACACACATGCCCTGAGGTTCAATGTAGATCTGGCCTTCTTCACATTCCTTAGAACCAACCGGCTTGGAATAGGCATCATATGCACGGACGAACCATTCGCCGTCCCAGCCGCCTTCCTGGCAGGCTTTGTCCATAGCTGCAATCTTCTGATCTGCTTCATCAGCCTCTTCGTTCAGGTTGAGATGACGAAGGAGTTCAGAGAATTCCTTGCCATACTTAACGAACATACCACCGATGAATACGGATTCAGCAACGGGACCTTCAGAAGGACCACTGGTCTGGAAGGACTGTCCAGGACGATCGGAGAAGCAGTTCAGGTTCAGGCAATCGTTCCAGTCAGCACGTCCGATCAGAGGAAGACCGTGAGGACCGAGGTGAGTAGCGGTGTAGTTGAAGGACAGGCGGAGATGGTCAAGCAGAGGCTTTGCCACGTCCATATTACTGTCGAATGCGCAAGGCTCATCGAGGATTCCGAAATCACCGGTCTCACGCAGGTAAGCACAGGTGCCGGCAATCAGCCAGAGGGGATCGTCATTGAAACCACCACCGATATCTGCATTCCCCTTCTTGGTAAGGGGTTGATACTGATGGTAGGTAGATCCATCGGCAAACTGTGTGTTTGCAATATCGATGATTCTCTCACGAGCACGCTCGGGAATCAGATGTACGAATCCCAAGAGATCCTGGCAGGAATCACGGAATCCCATACCACGGCCCATGCCGGATTCATAATAGGAAGCAGATCTGGACATATTGAAGGTAACCATGCACTGATACTGATTCCAGATATTTACAAGACGATTCAGCTTCTCATCAGAGGAGTTGAGCTTGTAAGTGGAGAGAAGCTTATCCCAGTATGCATGCAGTTCATCGAGAGCACGATCAATCTGAGCATTGGTCTGATAACGAGCAAGCATCTTCTTGGCCGGTGCCTTATTGATGACGTTGGGCGCTACAAATTTCTTACCGTCAACGATTTCGCAATAGCCAAGAACAAATACGAAAGAGGTGCTTTCGCCAGGTGCCAGGTGAGCCTTCAGCTGATGTGCACCGATGGGCTGCCAGCCATGAGCCTCGGAATTATGGCACTTTCCTTCAGCAATTGCCTGAGGATTGGCGAAGGAATTGTAGAGACCTACAAATTCATCACGAGAAGTATCGAAACCGTTTACCGGATGGTTGACAGAGAAGACAGCGTAGTGATTTCTACGTTCGCGGAACTCTGTCTTATGGTAAATGGTGGATCCTTCAATCTCTACTTCGCCGGTAGAGAAGTTACGCTGGAAGTTCGTGGAATCGTCTTCTGCATTCCAGAGACAGAACTCAACGAAGCTGAAGAGATCGAGATCCTTATCAGAATCAGATGTATTCGTAAGAGTGATACGGTCAATTTCGCAGTTATCATCGACAGGAACAAAAGATTCCTGCTTTGCTGCTACGCCGTTCTTAGATGAAGAAAATACGGTATAGCCAAGACCATGACGACATTCATAAGAATCAAGGTCTGTCTGCGTAGGCTTCCAACCAGGATTCCAGACACTATCACCATCCTTTATATAGAAGTAAATACCATTGGTGTCCATCTCACTGTCGTTATAGCGATATCTGGTAACACGAAGAAGTTTTGCATCCTTATAGAATGCATATCCGCCGGAAGTGTTCGAGATCAGGCGGAAGAAGCTCTTGGATCCCAGATAGTTGATCCAGGGAAGCGGTGTCTTCGGTGTGGTGATCACATATTCTTTGTGATCATCGTCAAAGTAACCGAATTTCATAAGTCTCCTCCAATCGTTGATGTATTAATAGAAGATTTGCACTCATAAGAAGTAACGAAATGGGAACTTCTTATGATAACAGTAGGAATCCGGGCGTCCTCCCCCGAGTAACATCTGCCGGATCAATGGTTACTAATAGGAAACTATCCTGCGAACCAGTCATAAAACCCATGAGAAATGCTATACTTTCGCAGATTTATGTATCCGGACGAGAACAATTCGCGATAGTATAGCCTGCAATCGGCTAAATACAACAACGAATACGTTTTCGTGTAACCTTACGGAAATAATAATATCTCTATAGCAAAAGTACAACAGTTTCGGAATTTCGAAAACGAAATTTGGTGATTTCGTTAAAATTTCGAGCAGATTCATTGTACATTTCGTCAGTTGACCGACTTACGAAATCGAGTTAGAATGAGGTCACGAAAACGAATTCGAGATGTTTTCAGAGAAACGGGAGGAAACCGTGGGAGATCGATTATGATAACTGTTAAGGATATTGCAAATCGATGCGGGGTATCTACCGCGACGGTAAGTAAAGCACTTAATGGTTATGGCGACATCAGTTCGATGACCGCCGATCGGATCCGCAAGGTAGCCCAGGAGATGCATTACATGCCCAATGCGGCAGCAAGGCAACTCAAGACGAATATCTCTCATAGCATAGGTATTCTTTTCGTAGACGAAACACATTCCGGCCTGACACATGAGTTCTTCTCACAGATTTTGAACTCAGTCAAAGACGAAGCAGAACGCTTGGGATATGACATTACCTTTATAAGTGGTAACATCGGCGGACGACCTGCTTCCTATTTAGAACACGCAAGATACCGGAAATGTGACGGAGTGCTGATCGCAGCTGTTGATTTCGAAAGCAGATCCGTGAAGGAACTGGTAGAGAGCGAAGTACCGACGATCACCATAGACTACAGCTTCAATGATAGAAGCTCAGTCATGTCAGATAATGTAGAAGGCGGATATGCACTTGCTAATTATCTGATTCACAAAGGCCACCGCAAGATTGCTTTTGTGCATGGAGAGAACACTTCCGTTACGAAGAAACGTCTGATTGGTTTCTACCGCGCATGCAGCGAGAACGGAGTAGAGATTCCTGAGAAGTATATGATTACAGGAAAGTATCACGATCCCAAACTTGCAGGAGAAGCAACCAGGAAGCTTATGGAACTTCCGGACAGACCAACAGCCATTATGTACTGCGATGATTACGCATACATGGGCGGCCTGATGGAACTGGAGAGGATGCACTTAAGCGTTCCCAAGGATGTCAGCTGTGTAGGATATGATGGTATTTCGCTTGCGAACATCATTCACCCGAACCTGACCACCTATTACCAGGATACCGATAAGATCGGAAGACTTTCGGTTCAGAAACTGGTAGAGTCCATCGAACATAACAAGACCTGTGAAGCAGAACAGATTAATGTAGCGGGTCACTTGATCGAGGGACATTCCGTACGGCAGATTTAGCACATGGGGTGCTTATCTGATATAGACATGTAACATAAGTGCATGTAAACAAAAGGAGGAAGGAATTATGAAGAACATGAAAAAAGTTCTCGGCCTCATGCTTGCAGGAGCTATGGTAGTACCCATGGTTGCCTGTGGAAGCAAGACCGCAGACGCACCTGCTGATGCAGCACCCGCTGATACAGCAGAGACCACAGATGACGCAGCTCCCGCTGATGAGGGCAAAGTCCTTAACATTCAGTGCTGGAACGACGAGTTCGCAAATCGTCTGGCTGACCACTATCCTGGATTCGTAAAGAACGATGAGGAGGATGTTACCAAGGGTGGTAAGATTGGTGACGTAGAAGTTAAGTTCACCATTACCCCTTCTACAGACAATGCTTACCAGAACAATCTGGACAGCGTACTTCCCGGTAACGCTGATGCAGCAGCTGATGATAAGGTTGATATCTTCCTTCTTGAAGCTGACTATGCTAAGAAGTACATCAACTCTGATGTAGAAGTAACTGAGAAGATTTCTGATCTTGGTATCACCGATGCAGATCTCGCTGACCAGTATCAGTACACCAAGGACGTTGTTACCGATGCTAAGGGCGATCTTCGTGGTGTTTCATGGCAGGCTTGCCCGGGCGTACTTATCTACAACAGAGAGATTGCTAAGTCCGTACTTGGATCTGATGATCCTGCAGAAGTTCAGAAGGCTGTTGCTGATTGGGATACTTACAACAAGACAGCTGAGGCTATGAAGGCAGCTGGTTACAGCATGACCGTATCCGCAGTTGATACCTATCGTGTCTTCTCTAACAACGTTAAGAAGCCTTGGGTTACCGATGGTAAGATCACTATCGATGACAACATTATGAAGTGGGTTGATATGTCCAAGGAAGAAGTTGATGCTGGTGAGACCGGTACTGCTGATCTTTGGGGCGATGAGTGGAACGCAGGCTTCAAGGCTCCTGGCACTGCATTCTGCTACTTTGGACCGGCTTGGCTGATCAACTTCTGCATGGGTAATACTCCCGATAATCCTGAAGATGATGGATCTATCGCACATGCTGGTGGCTGGGGTGCTACGGAAGGACCTCAGGGCTTCTACTGGGGCGGTACCTGGATTGCAGCAGCAAAGGGAACCGACAACAAGACCCTCGTTGCTGATATCATGAAGCAGCTTACCTGCAACAAGGACATCATGACCGACATCGTTAAGAAGGACTCTGATTTCGTAAACAACAAGCCCGCTATGGAAGCAGCAGCTAAGGATGATTCCTATGCATTCTCTGTTCTTGGTGGCCAGAATCCTCTGCAGATGTTCTGCAACGGATGTGCATCCATTGATCTGTCCAATATGGGCGACTATGATCAGGGATGTAACGAAGAGTTCCAGAATGCTATGAAGGCTTACTTCGATGGTTCTTCTTCTAAGGAAGATGCACTTAATGCATTCTACACCGCAGTTGAGACCAAGTACCCTGAACTTTCCCACTAATCTCTGACTAGACAAGTTCAGATCACAAGATCTCTAGACTAATCTGATGAAAGGTGCGCCTGGGCGCTAATAGAAGCGGTCAGGCGCATTTTTACAAAGATTAACGAAAACGATTAAAGTTTTCGTCAGGTTTCAAAGAAGCCCTTTGAAACCTGCAGTGTGTTCCGACGAAGGAACCCGCTGGAGATTTCAAAGGAGGAGCTTATTCACCGGCTCCGCTACATCAAGAAAAAGAAGGGGAAGATTATGAACAATAAACCAAACAAGAATGTTGTGAAATACAACAAATGGGGATACTACTTCCTCATTCCGTTCTTCGTTATCTACACAGTCTTTTCGCTGATCCCTCTGTTCAGCACAATCTACAACAGTTTCTTTGAGCACTTCATGTCGGGTCTGAAGGTTATTGGACCTAACTATGTAGGACTGGAGAACTATGCAAATCTTCTGAAAGATCCCAGACTCTTCCAGTATGCAGGTAACACTGTAATCATGTGGATCATCGGTTTCGTACCTCAGATCCTGGTATCCCTGCTTCTGGCTGCATGGTTTACAGATCCGGCACTCAGACTGAAGGGCCAGAGATTTTTCAAGACTGTTATCTATCTTCCGAACCTGATCATGGCAGCTGCATTCTCCATGCTGTTCTATACCCTGTTCGGTAAGGTGGGCCCGATCCACGATATTCTCTTCCGCGCAGGAATGATTGCAAAGGATTTCGACTTCTTCCAGTACGCTGGATGGACCAGAGGCCTGGTTGGATTCATGAACTTCCTGATGTGGTTTGGTAATACTACCATCCTTCTGATGGCAGGTATGATGGGTATTGACCAGTCTCTCTTCGAAGCTGCAGAAGTAGATGGTGCAACCAGCACCCAGATCTTCTTCAAGATCACACTTCCTCTGCTTCGCCCGATCTTAGTATACGTTTTGATTACCTCCCTGATCGGTGGTCTCCAGATGTTCGATGTACCGCAGATTCTCTCCAATGGTAAGGGTAACCCGCTGATCAATGGACATCCTACCATCATGACTCTGATCATGTGGCTGAATCAGAATCTGTACTCCAGAAACTACGGACTTGGTGGTGCACTTTCAGTTATCCTGTTTATCATTACAGGTATTCTGAGTTTGCTCGTCTTCCACTTCACTGGTAAGAATGAGAAATAAGGGGGAGGATGAAATGAACGAAAATAAATCAAAGGGCATCAATATTGTTGTAAGACGTATCATTGCATATGTCGTACTGGTTATCTTAACCGTTCTCTGTCTGGTATGGTTTTACCTTCTGTTTGTAAACTCCACCAGATCCAAGGGTGAACTGATCAGTGGATTTACTCCCCTGCCCAGTACCCACTTTATTAAGAACTGGAACGGAATGCTTCATTCTACCCAGCCCATCGTAAGAGGTATGTTAAACTCCGTATTCGTAGCAGCTTGCTCTGCAGCTCTCTGCACCTACTTCTCCACGATGACCGCTTATGCTATTCACACCTATCGTTTTAAGGCCAGAAAAGCAGCGCTGACCTTCATCCTTGCAGTTATGATGATCCCGACGCAGGTTACTGCTCTTGGTTTCATTCAGTTGATCACCAAGATGGGACTGATGGATAACTATATCCCTCTGATCGTTCCTGCAATTGCAGCACCTGCCACTTTCTTCTACATGAAGCAGTACATGGATTCCGTACTTTCCATGTCCCTCGTAGAAGCAGCACGAATCGATGGAGCAGGAGAACTTAAGATCTTTAACCGCGTTGCACTTCCTCTGATGAAGCCGGCTATCGCAGTTCAGGCGATCTTCGGATTCGTAGCAAACTGGAATAACTACTTCACACCTGCACTGGTTCTGAAGGAGGAAGAATTAAAGACTCTGCCCGTTCTGATTGCAGAACTTCGTAACGCAGACTTCATGAAGTTTGATATGGGTATTGTTTATATGACAATTGCCTTCTCAATCTTCCCCGTAATTATTGTTTATCTGATCCTTTCTAAAAACATTGTCGGCGGTGTAACCCTCGGCGGTGTTAAGGAGTGATCATAATCTAAAACCCTCTAGCACTTTCATGAAAAGGATAGAAGCCGGTACTGCAGTGATGCAGGGCCGGCTTCTTTCCTATTTATGTAGCTTATCCCAAGGCAAGAAGAGGGAGAAAATTATGCAATAGAATCATGTGTTAATTATGAGTGGCTTGATATAATATAAAAGATATTCCAAAGCATATGGAGGAAAGACGATGGGAAGAAGATATAGAATCGGTTTTATCGGATGTGGAAATATGGGCTCGGCGATTTTGAAGGGTATTTTATCTGCCGGCCTGGCAGACGCTGATGAAGTGATCTGCTCCTGCCATTCTTCGGAAACGAAGAGCAGACTCGAAGAGATGTATAAGGTTGCAGCAACGAGAGATAACCTCGAAGTGGCGAAGAATGCTGACCTGATCTTTCTGGCAGTGAAGCCGAATAAGTTGGAAGAAGTGGCCAGAGAGATTGCGCAGGAGATAAAAGCGGATCAGATTCTGGTCTCTCTTGTCGCTGGTGCAAATCTTGCCAAACTGCAGGATATGTTCATGAGTCTGGAACTGGCAGGTAAATTACAGCTGGTTCGCACCATGCCTAACACACCGGCAATGGTCGGCGAAGCGATGACGGCAGTCTGCCCCAATGAAAGCATCAGTGAAAAGAACCTGAAGTATGTCATTCGCCTCTTTGAGAGTTTTGGTAAGGCGGAAGTTGTTCCTGAGAGCCTGATGGATACTGTGACGGGTGTTAGTGGGTCCTCTCCTGCCTATATCTACATGCTGATTGAAGCGATGGCCGATGAAGCAGTAAAACAGGGAATGCCTAGATCACAGGCCTACACCTTTGCATCGCAGGCAGTGCTTGGATCTGCAAAGATGGTATTAGAGACAGGGAAACATCCTGGAGAATTGAAAGATGCAGTAACTTCTCCCGGAGGAACAACGATCGCCGGACTTGCTGTCCTGGAAGACCTTGGATTTAGAAGCGCCATTATGAATGGCATTGACGCTGCGATAGAGAAGAGCAAGAGCCTGTAATGACAAAGGATTATCGAGAACTGATTCAGCCTCTATTAGACTGGTATCCAGACCATCACCGCGACCTGCCCTGGAGAAATACCACAGATCCGTATTGCATCTGGGTATCGGAGATTATGCTGCAGCAGACCAGAGTAGAAGCTGTAAAGCCTTATTATCACAACTTCCTTGAACAGCTTCCGGATATAAAATCTCTGGCATCCTGCCCGGAAGATCAGCTGATGAAGCTCTGGGAAGGACTAGGATACTACAGCCGTGTTCGGAATATGCAGAAGGCAGCCCGCATCCTCGTAGACGAATATGAGGGCCGGATGCCTGCAGATTATGATAAGATTCTGTCTCTTCCTGGTATCGGCGCTTATACCGCCGGTGCGATTTCCTCTATCGCATTCCAGCTTCCTCACGCAGCGGTGGATGGCAATGTACTCCGTATTCTAACAAGAGCCAGAGAAGATGCCCGAGTGACGGATGAAGATAAGACGAGGGATTGCATCCGTACAGATCTCGAAGATGCCCTTCGGGAAATGAAGACCGAGAACTACGGCATGTTTAATCAGGCAATGATGGAACTTGGCGCAACGGTCTGCCTGCCCAAGGGAGAAGCGAGATGTGACGAATGTCCCTGGAATAAGGATTGCGAAGCGAGAAAACATCATACGATAGATCAGTATCCGGTCCGCAAAAAGAAGAAAGCAAGACGTATCGAGGAGAAGACGGTCCTTCTGATTCGAGACGGAAGCAGGGTCCTCATTGAAAAACGCCCTAAGAAGGGGCTCCTGGCGGGATTGTACCAGTTCCCGAACCTGGAAGGACGAGCAGGAGAAAAAGAGATTGTATCCTACCTCAGAGAACTAGGACTGGATCCGCTTCGCATGACAGAGATAGGTCAGGCAAAACACATTTTTTCACATGTGGAATGGCATATGCAGGGATATGAAGTTAGAGTTTCGGACCTGACTGGATTTGATATTCCGTCAGAGAAAAGCAAGTGTCTTTTGGCAGATATAGAACAGGTGAGCCGGGAAATCGCGATTCCTAGTGCATTTCGCTTCTATGCTGAGCAGTTAGGGCTGGAAATCGGGATGAAGAACAGGCCGTGATGTCCGTCATGAACGGACAAGTGTTCATGAAAAAGTACACACCGGCGACTATGCATATTTCATACAATTATAAAATATTCATTGTAGAAACTGCCGAGACACTGAGTGGCATCGTAATGCTATATTCTTGGTAACGACAGAATAATATGTAAAAATCTTTGGTGGTATTGCATATGAATAAATATTCAAATATTCACTTGAAAAGTAATAAATAATAGTGCGGCATAGTTGAATGGCATTACATCAGAAATTGAAATTTTGTACAGTTCATGTATAATACAAAATGTCTAAAGTAACAGAACAGATTCGTACAACGAGGTACAGATCCGGGAATAAGTGGTCTGTACTTTTTTTATGAAATATGCGCATTAGCGAAATAACGTGCTGAATGCAATTCACGGATAACAAAATGAAATGAATCGAATTCAACACTGAATGTATAGCAAAAAATAGGAAAAGAGGAAAACAAAGTGGCAAAGTACATTGTTAAGCGAATTCTTCTCGCTGTTGTTTCATTGTTCCTGATCTGCTTTATTACTTTCTTCGCAATGAACGCTGTCCCTGGTGGCCCGTTCAATGGTGAGAAAGCAAAGTCTGCAGCAGTACTTGAAGCATTGAATGAAAAATATGGTCTGAATAAACCGCTTCCTGAGCAGTTTATCAATTATATGAAGAATATCCTTCACGGAGATTTCGGTGTATCCCTGACCACCAACCGTGATATTGCGAAGACCATTGGCGAGTCCTTTGCTGTTTCTGCAAAGCTTGGTGGTATTGCTATTATTGTTGCACTGATCTTCGGAGTTATCCTCGGAGCGATTGCAGCGCTGAACCGTAACAAGTGGCCGGATCATCTGATCATCTTCTTTGTTACCCTATTTACGGCAATGCCTTCTTTCGTAGCAGCATCTTTCCTTCTTCTGGTTTTCTGTATTCAGTTACAGATTGTCCCGGTTTGGAGCGTAGAGAGCCAGAATTATATTCTGCCGGTTATCGCATTATCCCTGTCACCCATGTCTTACATCACAAGATTGACAAAGACTTCCATGTTGGATGCTCTTGGACAGGATTATGTACGTACTGCTAAGGCAAAGGGTGTACATCCCATGAAGATCATCTTCGTACATACCCTTCGTAATGCACTGATCCCGGTTATCACCTATGTTGGCCCCCTTACCGCATCAATTCTTACCGGATCTCTTGTAGTAGAGAAAATCTTCACCATCGGCGGTCTTGGATCTAAGTTTGTAGATTCCATTACCAAGCGTGATTACACCATGATCATGGGTACTACAATCTTCCTTGCAACAATCATGGTACTGATGAACCTGGTATCTGATCTGGTTTACAAGCTCGTTGATCCGAGAATTCAGCTGGATTAATCCGCTAAGATTTCAAAAGAGGTAAATAATAATGGCAGAAAATTACGATATTCCGGCACCCAAGAAGAGGATGCTTTCCCTTCAGCTGGATCCCGCAAAATTCGAAAAGGCAACAGACGAAGAGAAGAGACAGCAGGATGTTATGGCGGAATCAACCACCTTCTTCAAGGATGGTATGAGACGTCTGATGAAAAACCCCCTTGCAGTTATGTCCATGATCATCCTGGCACTTGTCATTCTGATCATGATCTTCGCTCCTCTGATTGTTCCTTACTCCTATGAAGAGATTATCACGGTTGAAGGAATGAGAGACAGAGGTGCTGCAAACCTCGGACCTTTCGAGTATTCCGAGATGGAACAGGCATATATGGCAAAGTATAACACAAGGATCTTCCCTCACATTATGGGAACAGACGAACTCTGCCGTGACTACTTCATCCGTGTAGTATATGGCGCAAGAGTATCCCTTCTGGTAGGTGTCTTTGCTTCCTTGATGGTTCTTGTAATTGGTACTCTCTACGGAGCAATCTCCGGTTATGCCGGTGGTAAAACGGACCTGATCATGATGCGTATCGTTGATATCATCTATTCCCTTCCGGATCTTCTGATCATCATCCTGCTGGCCGTAGTATTTAAGGAAACACTGGATTTCTCCTCTGTTCCTGTGATCGGCAAACTTGGTACCAACATGGTATCCATGTTCATCGTATTCGGCCTTCTCTACTGGGTAGGTATGGCTCGTCTTGTACGTGGACAGATTCTTACCATTAAACAGAACGAGTATGTTCTTGCTGCAAAGTCGATGGGCGCATCTTCTTCCAGAATCATCAGGAAGCACATCCTTCCCAACTGCCTGTCTGTCATCATTATCTCTACAGCACAGCAGATTCCGTCCGCAATCTTCACAGAGTCCTATCTGTCCTTCATCGGACTGGGTGTCGCCCTTCCGATGCCTTCCCTTGGATCTCTTGCAAATGCGGCACGTTCCGGTATGCAGTCTTATCCTTGGAAACTTGTTTTCCCTGCAGTCGCAATCGTTCTGATCGTTCTTGCATTCAACCTGATCGGTGATGCAATGCGTGATGCATTCGATCCAAAACTTAAGAAATAATCTCCGATAGCTGTAGTAAGAGCTTCCCTGAAGTTCTACAGAAAGGTTTTTTGAAATGGCAGATATGAATATTGAAGAAAAAGTAAGGGAAAACGAGGAGAACGCAGTTCTTCAGGTTAAGAACCTTCATACTTCTTTCTTCACCGACTCCGGTGAAGTGAAGGCTGTTAATGGTGTATCCTTCAACCTCGGCAAGGGCAAGATCCTTGGAGTTGTAGGTGAGTCCGGTTCCGGTAAGTCCGTAACCGCATACTCCATCATGCAGATTCTTGCAGATACCGGTAAAGTTGTAGAGGGCGAAATCCTCTTCAAAGGTCAGAACATTCTTGATTACTCCAAGAAGGAGATGGACGCCTTCCGTGGTAAGAAGGTATCCATCATTTTCCAGGATCCTATGACTTCCCTGAACCCTACCTTCACCATCGGCTGGCAGCTCCGTGAGGCACTTCAGCTTCACACAGAATACAAGACCAAGAAACAGGCAAATAAGCGTGCCATCGAACTTCTTGAGATGGTAGGTGTAAATGAACCTGAGAGCCGTATCAAGCAGTATCCTTTTGAACTGTCCGGTGGTATGCGTCAGCGTGTCATGATCGCAATGGCACTTGCATGCGAACCTGACATCCTGATTGCCGATGAGCCTACAACCGCTCTTGATGTTACCATTCAGGCACAGATTCTGGAGCTGATGCAGGATCTGCAGAAGAAGCTTGGAATGGCAATTATCCTTGTAACACATGATCTTGGCGTAATCGCATCCATGTGTGACGAAATCATCGTAATGTATGGTGGCCGTGTATGTGAACGTGGTACTGCAGATGATATCTTCTATCGTCCCTGCCATGAATATACCAAGGGTCTGCTTCGTTCCATTCCGAACGTAGATAACATGAATGAGAAGCTGGTTCCGATTGGAGGAACTCCGATCAACCTGCTCAATATGCCCAAGGGCTGTGCATTCTGCCCCAGATGTGAGAATGCGATGAAGATCTGTCTCGAGGAAGTTCCGGAAGAGATGGAGATGCCTGACGGACATTACGCATCCTGCTGGATGAACGTTAAGAAGATGCAGGAGGAAAATGCATAATGGCTGAGAATATGAATAAGAGTGAATACCTCGTTGAGGTAAATGATCTGAAACAGTATTTCCCTGTTAAGACTGGATTCTTCTCATCCACGCCCCTGAAGGCAGTCGATGGCGTTTCCTTTAACATTAAACCGGGTGAAACCCTGGGCCTTGTTGGTGAGTCTGGATGTGGTAAGACGACCGTTGGCCGTTCCCTGCTTCGTCTCTACCAGCCGACCGGCGGTGAGTTCAAGTTCGATGGTGAACTTGTAACCGATAAGAACATCCATGCGCTCCGTAAGGAGATGCAGATGGTATTCCAGGATCCCTATTCGTCCCTGAATCCTCGTATGACGGTTGAAGACATCATCGGTGAGCCTCTGGATGTACATAAGCTCTACACTACCAAGCAGGATCGACATGACAAGATCATGCACCTGATGGAACTGGTTGGACTGAACGCGGAGCATGCAACCCGTTATGCTCATGAGTTCTCCGGTGGTCAGCGTCAGAGAATCGGTATTGCCCGTGCTCTTGCCGTAGATCCTAAGTTCATCGTCTGTGATGAGCCTGTATCTGCACTGGATGTATCCATTCAGGCACAGGTTATCAACATGTTTGAAGAACTCCAGGAGAAGCTTGGCGTTGCATATCTTTTCATCGCACATGACCTTCTGGTTGTCCATCATATCTCTAACCGTATTGCGGTTATGTACCTTGGAAGAATCGTTGAAATTGCTGATGCTGATGAACTGAATGCATCTCCGATTCATCCGTATACGCTGTCTCTTCTGTCTGCAGTTCCAATCCCGGATCCGAATACAGCAAGAGCTTCTCACCGTATTGTACTTGAGGGTGATGTTCCTTCCCCTCTGCATATGCCTTCCGGCTGTCCTTTCAGAACCCGTTGCCGTTATGCAACGGAGCAGTGTTCTGCAGAGTGCCCGAGTCTTACAGATCGTGGCAATGGACATATGGTCGCATGCTGGAATAAATAAAAAAAGGTAATACCGGACTCGCTCCGTTATTATATCCTTCGGATCAGGTAACCGAAGGAGGTATATATTTCATTCATAATAGGAGGATATTTATGAAGAAAAGATTACTTGCATTAATGCTTACCGGCGTTATGGTTGCAGGTGCTTTTGCTGGATGCGGCGACGCAAGCAAGGCGCCAAACGCTGGAGCAGGCACCAAAACTGCTTCTGCAGAAGGTGTTGAAGACTGGGTTGAAGCAGTTGGCCTTAAGGACTCTGCAGCGAATCCGGCAGCTCCCGATTGGTCTGAGTACGACAAGCTCATCTCTGAGATTCGTACCAACCAGGATCTCGACGCTCGTGAAGACCAGATGCATCAGGCTGAGTCCATGCTGATGGCTACCGGCGCAGTAGTTCCCATCTACTACTACAATGACCTCTTCCTTGAGAAGGAAGGCTGGTCTGGAGACTTCGCTACCGTATTCGGTACCAAGTACTTCATGTATGCTAAGAAGGATGGCGCAGCTGCTCCTGTAATGAAGATCAACCTTGCATCTGAGCCTGATCATCTTGATCCCGCTCTGAACAGCGCTGTTGATGGTGCAGCTCTTGCATCTAACTCTTTCGTTGGTCTCTACACCTCTAACGCAGATGGTAAGATTGTTCCTGCACTTGCAGATGGCGATCCTGAGATCTCTGAAGATGGTCTTACCTACACCGTTCATATGAAGCCTGACCTTAAGTGGTCTGATGGTTCTACTCTGAACGCAAACGACATCATCTGGTCCTGGAACCGTGCTGCAGATCCTGCAACCGCTTCTGACTATTCCTATCTCTTCTCTGTATTCGAAGGATATGGCGATGGTTCTAAGCCTGCACTTGCAATCTCTGCTCCTGATGACAACACCGTACAGTTCACTCTGACTGCACCTTGCCCTTACATCATGAGCCTTCTTGCATTCCCTGTATTCATGCCTGTTCCTCAGGCAGCTGTTGAAGCTGATCCTGAACAGTGGGCATCTGAAGCAGGTTTTGTTTCCAACGGTGCTTACACCCTTAAGGAATGGAAGCATGCAGAGTCCATGGTTTACGTTAAGAACCCTAACTTCTACGATGCTGACAACGTATCTGTAGACGAGCTTGACTTCATGCTCTCCGCTGATGACACCGCTATCCTTGGTGCATTCAAGTCTGGAGATCTTGACTACGCTGATACCGTTCCTAACGGTGAGATCGCAAACCTCAAGGATTCTCCTGAGTTCCACATCATTCCTAACATGGGAACCTACTATGTTGGTTTCAATGTTAACTCCAAGATGTTCGATGGTAAGACTTCCGCACAGGCTGCAGCTATGCGTCGTGCACTTGGTCTTCTGATCGATCGTCAGTACATCATCGATACCATCGGTCAGACCGAGCAGGAAGTTGCTACTACCTTCATTCCTTCCGGCATGTCAGACGGTCATGGCGGAGTATTCAAGAGCGATGATGATGCATTCAAGTATCCTGTAGCTGATGCTTCCTACTTCAAGGATATATCTGTAGATCCTTCCGACAAGGATCAGGCTATCGCACTTCTGAAGTACGCTGGCTTTGAGTTTACTGAAGATGGTAAGCTCGCTGAGTCCACTCCTCTGAAGATCAACTACCTCACCAACGAGGGAACCGGTCATGAGGGTATCGCTCAGGCAATCCAGCAGGATTACGCACAGCTCGGCATCGAGATGGAAATCTCTGTTGAAGACTGGCAGACCTTCCTGAACGATCGTAAGTCTGGTAACTTCGACGTAGCTCGTGAAGGATGGCTTGCAGATTACGATGATCCTATCAACATGCTTGAGATGTTCACTTCCGATTCCGGAAACAACGACATGCAGCTTGGTAAGTAATTCGTAACTTACATAAGTAAGAATAAGAGGGACTGGCACAGATGCGTCAGTCCTTTTTTGAATTCTGTGTGGGAATTCTCTATAAATGAAAAGCGGCCCGTCAGAACTGCTCCGACGGGTCGCTTTTCATTTATTGTTTATTTCCAGTGTTCAATGAATCCTTCGCCCATAGCCTCGGAGATGGTTCCGATGACGAAGAAGGCTTTCTTATCATAACGTCTAACGACATCCTTGATATCAGGAATATCATGATTGGTACATACACAGATCAGGATGTTTCGATCCTTTCCGGTATACATTCCTCGTCCCGGGATGCTTGTAACACCACGGTCAAGTTCATTCATAATGTCATGCGAGATATCCGGATTGGAGTCCGAGATGATCAGGCAGATCTTCGCCTTCTTACCATTGTCGATGATCATATCAGTAAGCTTGCCCATGATATATACAGCGATGATAGCATAGAGAGTTTGTTCTATGGAGAATGCGACAGCACCCATGATGACGACAGCGCCATCAAGTATCTGAATGAGCCGGCCCATACTGACGGATCGCCAGTAGTGGTGAATGGCCTTGCCGAGAAGATCTGTGCCTCCCGAGGTGGCGTGTACATGAAGGATAAGTCCGGTTCCGATCCCGAAGAGGATACCTCCATACGCGGTAGTCAGGACGAGGTTATCCGCAATGAGAGGAACTTCCGGGAAGATAGCCAGCTCCACAGACATGATGACCCAGGATAAGCCGGTTCTTATGATGCTACGAAAGCCTTCAGCATAGATCGCAAAGAGGAAGATGGGAACATTCAGAAGAACATTCGATATCCAAAGCGGGATACCACCATCAATCCACATTCCGGTCAGCTGCTTGATGACGATCGCAAGACCTGTGACACCGCCGGTAACCAGACCGGCCGGATCGAGGACACACTTGATATCAATGGTCATGATGGTGGAACCGATGAAGATCAGAAGGGCATCCCGCATCCTCAACTTTGTGAATTGTTTTCGTATAACTTCCTGCATATTGACTCCCCAATCTAAATGAAAAAATCTACATAGAAAAAGACGAATCCTACCGGACGCATATGCGCACGATATAATTCGCCTTTTGGCTCTTGTAATGTGAAGTCGGTCCAATAAACCGAACGTGCTTATTCTACACTAGGTCATAGAAAAAACACAACCTTCTCAGGAAATATTGTATAATAACCTAGATATGTTATTTGATGGGAGAAGAATGTTTTGGAAAAACTAATCACTTTTGGAATTCCTTGTTATAATTCTGCGGAATATATGGGGAAGTGTATTGAATCACTCCTTCCAGGTGGTGATGATATTGAGATTATTATTGTTGATGACGGTTCTACGGATGATACGGCAAGAATCGCTGATGAATACGAAGCAAAGTATCCGGGAATCTGTCGTGCAATCCATCAGGAAAATGGTGGACACGGCGAGGCAGTGAATACCGGACTTAAGAATGCGACCGGACTCTACTATAAGGTAGTTGATTCGGATGACTGGGTGGATCAGGAAGCGTATGCCAAGGTGCGCGAGACGCTGAAGAAGCTCGTTGCTGCCGGAACTCCGGTAGATATGCTTCTTACGAATTATGTCTATGAGAAGGTTTCTGAGAATCACCAGAGACGTATGATGTACACCCTTCTCTTCCCGGAGAACAAGGTAATCGGTTGGAGCGATATGAAACGTGTCATCCCCGGATTTACGATTCTGATGCATTCCGTTACCTACCGCACAGAGATGCTTAGAGCCTGTGGACTCAGGCTCCCCAAGCATACCTTCTATGTGGATAACCTTTTCGTCTATGAGCCGCTTCCTTCAGTGAAGACAATCTATTATCTGAATGTCGATTTCTATCGCTATTATATCGGTCGTGCAGGCCAGTCTGTTGCAGAACAGACCATGGTCAAGCGTATCGATCAGCAGCTGAGAGTCAACTATATGATGATCGATGCCTGCGACCTCTGGGCACTGCAGGAAGAGCATTTGAGAGATTATATGCTGAGCTATCTACAGATGATTACTGTTGTATCAACAACCATAGCCTATGTTTCGAAGACAGATGAGAATCTGGAGAAGATCAGAGCTCTCTATCGTTATATGAAGGAGAAGGACCGAAGAACCTACCGCCATATTCGACATGGCATCTTCGGAAATGCAATGAACCTTCCCGGTAAGTTTGGAAGATATCTTTCGATCAAGGCTTATCATGGTGCACAGAAATTTATGGGATTCAACTAAGGGGGACCTCATGGATCAGAACGAATTCAATTCAGAAGAAACTCAGGTTCAGACTGAGCAGGAGACATCCAGCCAGCCGAACCAGAACAATGATGGTTATAAGCCTTACGGCCAGCCAAACCAGAATAACTGCGGGCAGCAGCCTTACAGCCAGCCCAATCAGAACAACTATGGTCAGCAGCCATACGGCCAGCCGAACCAGAATAACAATGGTCAGCAGCCTTACGGCCAGCCCAATCAGAACAACTACGGTCAGCAGCCTTACAGCCAGCCGGATCAGAATAACTGCGGGCAGCAGCCTTACGGCCAGCCCAATCAGAACTACTATGGCCAGCCGGCCTACCAGCCCGTGGAGATGCCGCCCAAGGGAATGGCAACCGCAGCTCTGATACTTGGAATCTTTAGTATGGCCCTCTTCTGTACCGGTTTTGTAGCAATCATACTCGGTGTGCTCGCAATTATCTTTGGTGCGATCTCCATGAAGAAACTGAAGACCTGGAACGAGACCCATCCGAATCGTAGAGTGGAGAGAACAACAGCCATTGCCGGATTGATCACAGGTATTGTAGGCACAGTCATCGCTCTGGTCATTACGGGACTTCTCATCTTTGGTTATTCCAATATCTTCCGTATAATGTCAGATCAGATGAAGAACGGCAAGAGTTACGAGGACCAGCTGCCGGAAGAATTCTATGATGAGTTCTACGGCCAGTTCCCGGAACTGAATAATTACTAATTTTATGATGAGGTCCGGCTATGGAGGTTGACATCCCCTGTGGCGGTTCGTATAATAAATTTGCTTTTTAAAACTGAACAAAGGCGTTGAAGAAGACAGTAGACTAATTGAGGAAAGCCAAGCGAGTCGGGTATGGTGAGAGCCGATGCAAGTACTGATTATTTGAAGATCACTTCCGAGCTGCGAGCAGAACATCTGCTTCGCAAATGAAGGGCAAGCCCTACATTTACCGAAGGAGATAAGTAAGTGAGCCGGGATTCTCCTCGTGAGCGAGAGCATGTTTGTCCGGAGCTTCGGCGGAAGGAGAACACGTCACATAGGTGGTTATTACAGATGCCCTCTGTCCTATGCGGACCGAGGGCATTTTTATTTTGTAGCGTTTCGGGGAAGAGAAAGCCGGAATGTAAGATTACTCAGGAGGAAAAAGTAATGTACAAAAAAGTTGACAGTTCCATGAATTTCGTGGACCGCGAGAAGGAAGTAGTTGAGTTCTGGAATGAGAACTCGATTTTCACCAAGTCCATGGATACCCGTAAGCAGGGTGAGACCTATACCTTCTATGATGGCCCTCCCACTGCAAATGGTAAGCCCCATATCGGTCACGTTCTGACCCGTGTGATCAAGGATATGATCCCCAGATATCAGACCATGAAGGGGAAATACGTTCCTCGTAAGGCTGGTTGGGATACTCATGGCCTGCCTGTTGAGATCGGTGTCGAGAAGGAACTTGGCCTGGATGGAAAGGAACAGATCGAAGAGTACGGCATGGAGCCCTTCATCAAGAAGTGTAAGGAATCCGTATGGAAGTACAAGGGTATGTGGGAGAAGTTCTCTGACCAGGTAGGTTTCTGGGCTGACATGAAGCATCCTTACATCACTTATGATGATAACTTCATCGAGTCCGAGTGGTGGGCTCTGAATGAAATCTGGAAGAAGAAGCTCCTCTACAAGGGATTCAAAGTTGTTCCTTATTGCCCTCGTTGTGGTACCCCTCTGTCTTCCCAGGAAGTAGCACAGGGCTATAAGACGGTTAAGGAGCGTTCTGCAATCGTTCGCTTCAAGGTTGTAGGTAAGGATGAATACATCCTGGCCTGGACCACCACTCCCTGGACCCTTCCCTCGAATACCGCACTCTGCGTTAACCCTTCCGAGACCTATGTTAAGGTTAAGGCTGCTGACGGTATGACATATATCCTGGCTCAGGCTCTTGCTGATAGTGTTCTTGGTTCTCTTGCTAAGGAAGAGGGCGAGAAGGCATATGAAGTCCTTGAGACCTACGTAGGTAATGACCTCTGTGGTATTGAGTACGAGCCTCTCTACGCATGCGCTGCAAAGGCTGCTGAGAATGCTCATAAGAAGGCACATTACGTTCTTTCTGATAACTATGTAACCATGACCGATGGTACCGGTATCGTACATATCGCTCCTGCATTCGGTGAAGATGATGCCCGTATCGGACGTGAGCATGACCTTCCTCTGATCCAGATGGTAGACCAGACCGGTAAGCTCAAGCCCGAGGCTGAGCCTTTCGGTGGCATGCGTTGTAAGCCGACCCAGGCTGAGATCGAAGCTGGTGCAATCTCTGCAGACCCTGAAGTTCTGAAGGATCTGGACAAGAGGGGCCTCCTCTTCGCAGCACCTAAGTTCGAGCATGATTATCCTCATTGCTGGAGATGTGATACTCCGCTCATCTACTATGCCAGAGAGTCCTGGTTCATCAAGATGACCGAAGTACGTGATGACCTGGTTCGTAATAATAACACCGTGAACTGGATTCCTAAGGGAATCGGTGAAGGCCGTTTCGGTAAGTGGTTAGAGAACGTTCAGGACTGGGGTATCTCCCGTGACCGTTACTGGGGTACTCCTCTTAACATCTGGCAGTGTGAGGGATGTGGACATCAGGATTCCATCGGATCCCGTGCTGAGCTCAAGGAGAAGACTGGTCGTGAAGACGCGCTCACCGTAGAGCTTCATCGCCCTTACATCGATGACTTCACCTACACCTGCCCTGATTGCGGCAAGACCATGCGTCGTGTTCCTGAAGTTATTGACTGCTGGTTTGACTCTGGTGCAATGCCTTTCGCACAGCATCATTATCCTTTCGAGAATAAGGAAGTATTTGAGCAGCAGTTCCCTGCGAAGTTCATCTCGGAAGCAGTTGACCAGACCCGTGGTTGGTTCTACTCCCTCATGGCTGAGTCCACCATCCTCTTCAACAAGGCTCCTTATGAGAACGTCATCGTTCTGGGCCATGTACAGGATGAGAACGGTCAGAAGATGTCCAAGTCCAAGGGTAACGCAGTAGATCCTTTCGATGCACTCGACAAGTTCGGCGCGGATGCAATCCGTTGGTACTTCTACACCAACTCTCAGCCTTGGCTGCCCAACAAGTTCCACGAGAAGGCTGTTATGGAAGGCCAGAGAAAGTTCATCTCTACCCTCTGGAACACCTATGCATTCTTCGTGCTCTATGCCAATATCGATAAGTTCGATCAGACCAGGTACGCTCTGGAATATGACAAGCTTGGTGTAATGGATAAGTGGGTTCTGTCTCGTCTCCAGACGGCGATCAAGGGTGTTGATGAGAACCTTGCAGCATACAAGATTCCCGAAGCAGCCAAGTTCCTGGATGTATTCGTAGATGAGCTTTCCAACTGGTATGTTCGCCGCTCCAGAGAACGTTTCTGGGCCAAGGGCATGGGGCAGGATAAGATCAACGCTTACATGACTCTGTGGACCGCTCTTACCGAGATTTCTAAGGCAGCAGCACCTATGGTTCCCTTCATCACGGAAGAGATTTACCAGAACCTGGTTCGCTCGTGTGACGCAGCAGCACCGGAATCCATCCATCTCTGTGACTTCCCTGTCGTAAAGGAAGAATGGATCGATGCAGACCTTGAAGCAAGCATGGATGAACTTCTCAAGGTTGTTGTTCTTGGCCGTGCCTGCCGTAACGAAGCGAATATCAAGAACCGTCAGCCCATCGCTAAGATGTATGTAAAGGCTGAGCAGGCTCTTCCTGAGTACTTTGTAGAGATCATCGAAGACGAGTTGAACGTTAAGTCCTGTGAGTTCACCGATGATGTTGAGAATTTCACCACCTATACCTTCAAGCCTCAGCTTAAGACCGTAGGTCCTAAGTTTGGTAAGTTCCTTGGTAAAATCCAGGGGGCTCTTAAGGATCTGGATGGTAATGCAGCAATGAAGTCTCTTAAGGAAGACGGCGTACTCAAGTTCCCTGAGATCGATCCTTCCGTAGAACTTGCAGAAGAAGATCTTTTGATCACCATGACCCAGCAGGAAGGTTATGTAACCCAGAACGATAACGGCATAACCGTAGTTATGGATACCAATCTCTCCGAAGAACTTCTCGAGGAAGGTTTCGCCAGAGAGCTGATCTCCAAGATCCAGACCATGCGTAAGGAAGCTGACTTCGAAGTGATGGATCATATCGAGATCTCCTACGAGGGCTCTGATAAGATCAAGACGATCTTCGATAAGCAGGGCGCTTTCATTGCTGGTGAAACTCTGGCAGATGGCCTTGTAGCCGGTCTGAATGATGGCTACAGGAAAGCATGGAATATCAACGGTGAAGATGTGACGCTGGCTGTTAAAAAACTTTAAAAGCTACAATAAAGCGTTGCCTTTGTTTAATATTTTCACTATAATTTGGGATGTGTCAGACGATTGACACATCCCAATTGCGTTATAATGAAAATTGTAGTGTATCGAAATAGTTTTTACTCTAAGTTTCTCCCTAGGAGGAGGGGTCTATGAAGTTCCAGCATTTAACCAAGAAAGAGTTCCACGATCGCTTTAATCAGCTGATGAGAAATCGTTATCGTAAGGATACCGAGGAAGCAACCATGGAAGAGAAATATCAGGTTTTCTCTGAACTGACCAAGGATGCTATCATCGATCGATGGATCGCCACCCAGGATGCCATGAAAGAGACTGATCCCAAGATCGTTTACTACATGTCCATGGAATTCTTGGTAGGTCGCGCACTCGGCAACAATCTTTTGAATATCGGGTCCTACGATCTGGCGAAAGAGTATCTTGAAGAGATTGGCATTGATATCAATGCAATGGAGGACCAGGAGCCGGATCCGGCACTTGGAAATGGTGGTCTGGGAAGACTGGCAGCATGCTTTATGGATTCCTTGTCGACCTTGGGCTATGGTGCCTATGGCTGCGGTATCCGTTATCGTTATGGCATGTTCAAGCAGGAGATTGAAGATGGATATCAGAAGGAAGTTCCCGACAACTGGCTGAGAACCCCTTATCCTTTCGAACTCAGAAGAGACGAATACCGTTATGAAGTCAAGTTCGGCGGTTATGTACGTACCGAACCCAAGCCTGATGGCAATCTGCAGTATGTTCAGGATGGCTACCATAGCATTATGGCAGTTCCCTATGACATGCCCATCGTAGGCTACAAGAATAATGTCGTAAACTCTCTGATCATGTGGGACGCAGAACCCAAGGAAGTCTTCTCTCTGGATTCCTTTGATAAGGGTGAGTATGAGAAGGCAGTTGCAGAACAGAATCTGGCTCGTAACCTGGTAGAAGTGCTCTATCCCAATGATAACCATGTTTCCGGTAAGGAACTGCGTCTAAGACAGCAGTACTTCTTCGTCTCTGCATCCATTCAGAGAGCAATTGACCGTTTCAAGAGAGATCATGATGACATCCACGATCTTCCCAAGAAGGTCACCTTCCAGATGAATGATACACATCCGACACTGGCTGTTCCGGAACTGATGAGAATTCTCGTGGATGAGGAAGGCCTGTCCTGGGATGATGCATGGGATATTACGACAAGAACCTGTGCTTACACCAACCATACCATCATGCAGGAAGCATTAGAGAAGTGGCCCATCGAAATCTTCGCACGTCTTCTGCCTCGTATCTATCAGATCGTAGAAGAGATCAACCGTAGATTTGTCGAGGATGTCAAGGCCCGTTTCCCTGGAGATAACGATCGTATCGGACGCATGGCAATCATCTATGACGGTCAGGTACGCATGGCATATCTTGCAATCGTTGGTGGTTATTCCGTCAACGGTGTAGCAGCCCTGCATACAGAGATCCTGAAGAAGGTAACACTTCATGACTTCTATGAGATGTATCCGGATAAGTTCTCCAATAAGACCAATGGTGTAACACAGAGAAGATTCCTTCTTCATGGTGATCGTCTTATGGCTGACTGGGTAACCAGCAAGATCGGAGATGACTGGATTACAGATCTGTACAAGATGAAAGCCCTCGAAGTCTATGCAGACGATAAGAAGGCTCAGCACGAATTCATGAATATTAAGTATCAGAATAAGGTACGCCTTGCGAAGTACATCAAGGAGCATAACGGAATCGATGTCGACCCTCGTTCGATTTTCGATGTCCAGGTTAAGAGACTTCACGAATATAAGCGTCAGCTGATGAATATCCTCAACATTATGTACCTCTATAACGAGCTTAAGGATCATCCGGAGATGGAGTTCACTCCGAGAACCTTTATCTTCGGTGCGAAAGCATCCGCAGGTTATCATGTTGCAAAGCTTATCATTAAGCTGATCAACAATGTAGGAGCGGTCATCAACAATGATCCTTCCATCGATGGCAAGATCAAGGTTGTCTTCATCGAGGACTATAAGGTGTCCATTGCAGAATGGATCTTCGCTGCTGCAGATGTTTCTGAGCAGATCTCCACGGCATCCAAGGAGGCATCCGGAACGTCAAACATGAAGTTCATGTTAAACGGTGCGCTGACCCTCGGAACCATGGACGGTGCGAATGTCGAGATGGTCGAAGAGATGGGCATAGAGAATGCTTTCATCTTCGGTATGTCTGCGGATGAAGTAATTGAGCTCGAGAAGAATCGTAATTACGATCCTATGCAGATCTTCAATAATGATCAGAAGATCAGAAGAGTACTCATGCAGCTGGTAGATGGATATTACAGCCCGGATAATCCTGAACTCTTCCGCGATATCTATAATTCCCTGCTCAATACCCAGGTGACCCAGTATGCAGATACCTATTTTGTACTGAAGGATTTCTGGTCTTATGACAAGGCAAGACACGATATTGTGGATGCCTATAATGATCAGGCACGTTGGGCAAAGATGGCAATCTTAAATATGGCAAATGTCGGTAAGTTCTCTTCCGATAGAACCATCCAGCAGTATGTCGATGATATCTGGAAACTTGATAAGATTACCGTGAAAGGTTGAGGAATTCGGTAGACATGCCGATATATACCCTGTAACGGATGACAGAAGAGGCCATGGAATGGTCTGCAGATTGAATGTGCAGATATTCCATGGTCTCTTCTTTTTTGTATCGAAGTAGGAAGTGCTCGGTATATAGACATGGATGTCCTGACAATAGACAGCAGGAAGGCTGTAAAGCGCGGCAGGGAGCCCTGCAGTCACAGATGTATCTAGAGAGGAGAAATGTATGAGGATACAGTCAGGAACAACACAGATGGCATCAAGTCACAGCCTGGTGCAGAGGGAGAGCGTGAGCATCAGAAGAAAGGTAAGCAGCAGAATGATCGGAACCGGCATCGCCCCTTCCTTTTCCAATCAGGCCAATGTAAAGGACGAATGCACCAAGGATTACGACAAGATCAGCGGTTACGAGGACAGTAAGAAGCAAAGCAGTTTCGACGACTACCTTGCGGCTATGTATGGACAGGAATCCGGCAGGGGACTCTCCGCAGAGAACGAAGAGGAAGAATACAGGCTTCCTTCGGAAATGTATAGCCAGGCGGCGCTTGGCATGTCTCTTTACAATGCTTTTTCCATCTCTATGGATGTTGGGAATATGACCGGCAGCCTGGCGGAGAAGGTTCGTGCTGCTGAAGAAAAGGATTCACTGGAGAGCAAGGGAGATCATCAGATTAAAAGTGGTGACAGTATTGCCGAAGTACAGCGGAAGCTCGAACTACAAGGTCTTAGTAGGGATTCAGCCCTCTTTCGAATCAAGGTATTGCAGCACATCCTGCAAAAACTCTTCCTGGCCAGGTTTTCCGGAGAAGACTTATCCGGCCAACTTTTAGATGGCCTAGGCTCTACAGGCAGGAATATTATGGAGACGACGGAAGAGATGGAAACCTGTTATTCCTATGAGGAGTCGGAAGAGACGAAGGTTGATATTGCAGGAAGCGTGGTGACCTCCGATGGTCGAAGCATTGATTTTAATATCAATCTCGAGATGTCAAGATCCTTCCGGGAGACCTATATGGAGAAGAACAAAGTGACCACGTACCAGCTGAGAGATCCGATTGTGATCAATATGGATTGCGATACCGCAGCGGTTTCCGATGTCTCCTTCCGCTTTGATCTGAATGGTGATGGTAAGGATGAGAAAGTAAGCAGCCTTAAGGGTGGATCTGGCTTCCTTGCAATTGACGGAAATGGTGATGGTAAGATCAATGATGGGTCTGAACTCTTTGGTGCAAGGACCGGAGATGGATTCAAGGAATTAAGTGAGTTAGATTCCGATGGCAATGGATGGATCGATGAAGGCGATGAGGCCTGGAATGATCTTCGTGTCTGGGTGAAGGACATGACCGGCAATGACAAGCTTCTGACGCTGAAGGAAGCGGACGTCGGGGCGATCTGTCTTGGGAACGCCGTGTCTGAATTCTCCCTCAAGGGTGAAATGAATGTTACACAGGCACAGATTCGATCGACGGGCGTTTACCTCAAGGAATCCGGAGGTGCCGGAACGGTTCAGCATGTGGATCTTGGCGTAGAAGAATAGAATCATAAACTATAAAAGAACGGCCAGCCGGATTGCTCCGGTTGGCCGTTTGATTATTTCTTGTGAAACCATTTTTTCTTGATGGCACCGAGTACATCTACGCGTTCTGCCTGTCCGGAAGGAATCAGCTTAAACTGTGGCCAGTTTTTAATGAAACTGAGGAGCGCCATCACGATGGAGATGATACCAGCCTCAGGTCCGAGAACGATCCAGGAAGGAATGGCGAAGAAGAGAGGAATGGTAAAAGCACCCACAGAGAGGTACTGCGTTGCGAAGGTGACACACATGCCTGCAAGCATGGAGATGATTCCCCAGAGGGGGTTCACAAGAGTGATGCCTGTACATCCGGTGGCAACTCCCTTACCGCCGTGGAATCTCTGCCAGAAGGGGTAGTTATGACCAAGCGTTGTGCCGAGCGCTGCGTAGTAGGCTGCGATAATACCAAGGCCGGGAGCGGAGACTGCTGACTCCTTTGTGAAGAGAACCGTGTCGCCAAGAAGAGAAGAAGAACCAATGGAAATCAGGTTGACGACAGGATGCCCGGTTTCATCTCCGGAGAAGAGAAGAATGCAGACGACGATGGCCAAAACTGTTTTCATGATATCGCCGAAGAGGACGGTAATGCCAGGCTTAAATCCCAGATGGGCCATGATATTGGCCATGCCGGGATTGCCGGAAGTACCAACTTCTTTACAGGGCTTTCCAGTGAGCTTACGGCAGACAACTTCAGCCGTCAGGAAACAACCAAAGGCATAGCTGACCAGCAGACATAAGAAACGGGGAAGAAGAATGGATGTCATGCGGTCTTTTTTCCTTTCAGGGACCATGCTGTAAGCATCAGTGCACCATAACTTACACAGAGACTTAAGAAGAGAATGAAGGCGAAGAAGATGGGCTTTTCTTCACCAAAGAAGAGGTGATCTCCCACGAAGGTGGAGATGCCATTGTAGAGCATATGAAGTATGCAGGGGATGATGATATTTCCGCATTTGTGATAGACATATCCGAGAACCAGACCCAGAGCGAATGCGTATAGGCCCTGTACAAGGTTGAGATGCATGAGGCCAAAGAGTCCTGCCTGCAGGAGGTTTGCTGCCCAGAAGGGTAAGGCACGGGAAGCATAGCCAAGGGAAACGCCTCGAAGTGCAAGCTCCTCTGCGATGGGACCGAGGATGACAACAGCAAGGACCAGAGGAATGGAGAGGGTGCCTGTAGAGAGGCCTGCTCTCTCCATCAGGTCAGCATAATCTTCTATTGTATTGGGACTGATGACCGCAATGACAGAGACGATGTAGTTGCTAACATACTGCATGCCAAGTGCAAGCATAGGAAGGCTGATGATGAGCAGAGGAGAATAGCCCTTTAAGGACAAGCTGCGAATGTGCTTCTCAGGACTTGACGGATAGGTGTATTTGCCGGAATGCAAAGGCGTATCGTTCTTGAATCCGGAATACCAGAAGATGAAGATTGGAATCGAAATGACAGCGTAGGCTATGAGAATGAACATCATGTAGTTCATATTCATGATCTTGTCAGCAAAAATGTCGAAGAAGCTTTCAACATTCTCTGCCTGAATCGTTCCAATCAGGTAAAAGGCATATCCGAAAGTGATCACCATGGATATATAGAGCTGAATTCCTTCGATACAGAGTACCGGAAGGAAGGCTTTGAAGAACTCAGAAGCTTTATTTCTAGGTTTATTTAACATCTTACTCTCCTTTTACTCTCCATTGATAAAAGCAGTAAGCTCGTCCATTCTCGCCCTGCCGGCAAGAAGGCCTTCGTCATAGAGCTGCTGCATGACTTCGGGGTCGGTGGTATAGGTCGACATCTGTACGTCGCCGGGGGGACAGAAGAGCATTGCACGCCCTTCCTTCTCTAACTTATGCAACTGTTTCATCTGCTGATTATATACCTTGTGGCGGTTGTTCAGGCACTCCACGATCTTGGGATACTTGTGGCGAAGAGCTACAGTATAGGCCAGGCGATGTCCCTGTGGTTGCATGACGAAGTCATGTGGCTTCGACATGAGACAGACGACCTTGTCGCATCCATCATCTAACATCTTCTGGATGGGAACAGAATCAGATACGCCACCATCGAAGTAATCGTGTCCGTCGAGATGGATGGGCTGGGATACAACAGGCAGGGCACAGGTGGCCATGATCGGTCGATAATCCTTTCTGCCGCAGTCTTCCTTGGAGAAGTAACGCGGTTTTCCGCTTGCTCCGTCGGTTGCGGGGAAGTACATCTCCGCCGGGTTCGCTATCAGCTTGTCGTAGTCGAGAGGGTCCATGCCTCCCTCGTTTGTCATGTCACCGTAGATGAACTGCAGACCGAAATAGTTGCCGGTCTTTAAGAAATTTCGAAGAGAGATGTAACGGGGGTCCTTGACATGAACGACGTAGAAACGACGGTTTCTGTCTCTCTGTCCCGCCTGGAAGGAAGCGAGATTTGCTGCACCTGCAGATACTCCAATCCCATATGGAAATGTAATGCCTGCATCCAGGAATGCGTCAAGGACACCAGCGGAGTATGCGCATTTCATACCACCGCCTTCTACCATAAGTCCAATCTTTGCCATAGTATTACCACTTTCATATTTACTGCGAAATTTATGTCTATTATAAAGGTTTCGCAAGAGTTGGCTGAATACAATTCAAAAGGTCTGTCTATTGAAGCCAGCCGCTGTCTATTCTACCATTTATACTGTACGAAAAAAAGGATAGAGGCCATCTCTGGGAGGCCCCATGCTGCACAACATTCCATCAGATATGTGGATTGAGGCGGCATCTATGTGGCAACGAGCAAAGGATTGGTGAGTTTATGGAAGAAAAGATTAGTACTTTCGACAAAGCAAAGCATGCTGCCGAGCGTAAAGCGTTCGACCTTGCAATCACAACGGCATTGAAATATGTCGGTGATAAGCGTGCAGAGGGAATGATCAAAATGGTTGATCTGGTCCAGAAGATTCTCAAGGATACCTGGCCCGATCAGGCATATGATAAATTACGAGAGGTCTTTAGGGACCCCAATTCCAAGTACTTTCAGTACACAAATAATCTCTTCGACACTGTGGATCCCAAACTGATCAAAATGGCAGCATTAAACCTCGGCTATGAGTCCGGCTTCCGCGGTTACGCGAGAACCCGGGAACTATCCAAGAAGTATGATTGCAATATTCCCTGGACGATCCTGATCGATCCGACTTCTGCATGTAATCTTCATTGCACCGGATGCTGGGCAGCAGAATACGGCCATCAGATGAACCTTAGTTATGAACAGCTCGATGATGTGATTCGTCAGGCAGAGGATCTGGGAATCCATTCCTTCCTCTTCACAGGCGGTGAGCCTCTGGTGCGTAAGGCTGATATCATCAAACTCTGTGAAGCACATCAGACCTCTAATTTCCACAGCTTTACCAACGGAACTCTGATCGATGAGCAGTTCTGCCAGGATATGCTCCGTGTCGGCAATTTCTGCCCTTCCATCTCTCTGGAAGGTTTTGAAGATCAGAATGACGGCCGCCGCGGCAGTGGTGATTTCGAGAAGGTTATGCATGCCATGGATCTGCTCCGTGAGCACAAGTGCCTCTTCGGACTCTCCATCTGCTACACCAAGGCCAACTATAAGACCGTAACCAGCGATGAATTCCTCGACATGGTTATCGAAAAGGGGGCTAAGTATGCATGGTACTTCCACTACATGCCGGTTGGAAATGATGCTTCCACCGACCTGCTACTGGACCCGGATGAGCGTGAATATATGTATCACAGAATCCGTGAGATTCGTGGATTCGATACAGGTAAGCAGATCTTCGTTCTGGACTTCCAGAATGATGGTGAATTTGTTGGTGGCTGCGTAGCCGGAGGCCGTGAATACTGCCATATCAACCCTAATGGTGATGTGGAGCCTTGTGTATTTATCCACTACTCCAGCGCGAACATCAAGGACATGCCCCTTCTGGATTGCTTTAAGCAGCCCATCTTCATGAAGTACAGAGAAGGTCAGCCCTTCAATGACAACATGCTTCGTCCCTGCCCCATGCTGGAGAATCCGGAAGAGCTTCGCCGTATCGTGAAGGAGACCGGAGCCAAGTCTACCGATATGCAGAGCCCTGAGGATGTGGACCAGCTTTGCGGAAAGTGCGATCACTATGCAGAGGAATGGGCGAAGAAGGCAGAGTCTCTCTGGGAAGAATCCAAGAGAGATAAGGAACGCCGTCTGGGTAATGCTCAGTAAGTGATCAGAAAGAACCTACCGTTTCTGCCATGATTCATATATAATTGGAATGTATGTTCGAATACTTCGCGCTGATCTTATCAGAGCGCAAGATGATATATGTTAGGAACGAAGAGGGTTCACGATGAGTTTTGTACATCTTCATACGCATACACAGTACAGTCTGAAGGATGCGACCAATAAAATAAGTGAATACGTAGCGCGTGTGAAAGAGTTGGGACAGAATGCCTGTGCCATTACTGATCATGGTGTTATGTATGGCTGCATGGATTTCTATAAAGAGTGCAAGGCCCAGGGAATCAAGCCCATCCTAGGCTGTGAGGTTTACGTGGCTCCTGGCTCCCGTTTGGATAAGGACCTGTCGCAGGATGAGAACCGTTACTATCATCTGATCCTGCTGGCGGAGACCAATGAAGGTTATCAGAATCTGGTGAAGATTTGCTCTCAGGGCTTCATCGATGGTTTCTACTATAAGCCACGCGTGGATGTGGAGACCCTGGAGAAGTACCATGAAGGACTGATATGCCTCTCCGCCTGCCTGGCAGGTGAAGTGGCAAGACATCTCATGAAGGGGGACTATGAAGCTGCCCGTCAGACAGCTCGTAAGTATAGAGACCTCTTTGGTGCAGACAACTATTTCCTGGAGATGCAGGATCATGGCATTGCAGCTCAGGGAACGGTAAACCAGGGCATCATGCGTCTGCATCAGGAACTGGGAATTCCCATTGTTGTCACCAATGACTGTCACTACACGGTGGAAGAGGATCATGAAGCACATGATGTCCTCCTCTGTATGCAGGGTAATCATCTCCTAACCGATAAGGACCGCCGCCGCTATGAAGGCACCCAGTACTATGTAAAATCCGAGAAAGAGATGCGTAAGCTCTTCCCCTATGCGGAAGAAGCCATCGATAATACCCAGAAGATTGCAGATCGTTGTAATGTTGAGATCAGGTTCCATGAACGCAAACTGCCTAAGTTTGATGTGCCGGAAGGCTACGATTCATGGACCTATCTGAACAAACTATGCAAGGACGGTTTGGTTCGCCGTTATGGTGACGAGGCGGAGAAAGCCCGTGCCCAGCTGGAAGAGGAACTTAGTGTTATCAAGTCCATGGGATTTGTCGACTACTTCCTCATTGTTTGGGATTTCATCAATTATGCGAAAACCCATGGTATCGCTGTTGGACCCGGAAGAGGTTCTGCAGCAGGATCTCTGGTATCCTACACCACCGGAATCACAGATATCGATCCCCTTCGTTTTGGACTCTTCTTCGAACGTTTCCTCAATCCGGAACGTGTATCCATGCCCGATATTGACGTTGACTTCGAGTACGTTCGCCGTGGCGATGTCATCGATTATGTTGTAGAGAAGTATGGCAGGGACTGTGTTACCCAGATTGTAACCTTCGGTACCCTGGCAGCGAAGAATGCAATCCGTTCGGTTGGCCGTGTTCTGGGTCTGCCCTATGGATCTGTGGATGTCGTATCCAAGGCGGTTCCCGGCGCACCCAAGATGACCATTGACTTGGCTCTGGAGCAGAGTCCCGATCTTCGCAAGATGTATGAAACAGATGCGACGGTCAAGGAACTGATTGATATGGCCAAGAAACTGGAGGGCCTTCCTTCCAATACCGGAACCCATGCTTCCGGTGTCATCATCGCAGACCGTCCCATGACGGAATATGTTCCTGTCTCCAGGAATGAAGTTACGGGGCCTCTTGAAACCCAGTACACCATGACCGTGGATGAGGAACTGGGTCTTCTCAAGATGGACTTCCTGGGGCTTAGAACCCTGACTGTAATCAGTGATGCTGCCAGAATGGCAGAAGAGAATACCGGAGACGTCGTTGATATGGAAGCCCTGACCTATGACGATCCGGCAGTATTCGAAGAGATTGGGTCCGGCCATACAGCAGGTATCTTCCAGCTCGAGTCCGGCGGTATGGAGTCCTTCATGAAGCAGCTCCATCCCAACTCTCTGGAGGAAGTTACCGCGGGTATATCTCTCTATCGACCGGGTCCTATGGACTTCATCCCCAACTACTTGAAGGGTAAGGAGAATCAGGATGCTATCGTCTATGCAACCCCGCAGTTAGAGCATATCCTGAAGCCAACCTATGGCTGTATCGTATATCAGGAACAGGTTATGCAGATTGTTAGGGATCTGGCTGGTTACTCCCTGGGTGGAGCAGATAATGTACGTCGTGCCATGGCCAAGAAGAAGATGCATGTCATGGAAGAAGAACGTAAGAACTTCGTCTATGGCCATGAGGATCCGGAAGATCCTTCGAAGACCATTCCCGGATGCGTGAGGAATGGCATCTCTGTGGAAGTGGCAAATCAGATCTTCGATCAGATGATTGAATTTGCGAACTACGCTTTCAACAAATCTCACGCAGCATGTTATGCCGTCGTATCCTATCAGACGGCATATCTTCGTCATTATTATCCGGCAGAGTTCATGGCAGCACTGATGACCTCCTTTGTTGATAACTCGACCAAGGTTTCCTCCTATATCTCTGTCTGCAGGGATATGGGCATTCAGGTTCTCCCCCCGGATGTGAATGTTGGCGCCGGCCCCTTCTCGGTACAGGATGGCAAGATACGTTTTGGTATGTATGCAATTCGTTCTGTCGGTGGTGCGGTCGTGGACGCTATCGTGGCAGAGAGAGAAGAGAATGGCAAGTTCGATAATCTCTATGAATTCATTAAGCGTCTTGTGCATAGAGAAGGAACTCTGGTGAATAAGCGTGCCATCGAGAACCTGATTAAGGCAGGAGCCTTAGACTCCTTCGGCCTCAACCGTCGTCAGATGATCATGACCTATGCGCAGTTCGTCGACGATATCCAAAAGTCCAAGAAGGATGACGAGAAGAATAATATCGAGGGACAGCTCAGCCTCTTTGATATGGATTCCAAGGGACGTGAAAAGGAACAGGAGATGAACCGGACCATGGCGGAGAAGAAGATTCCCGACGTGGCAGAGTTTGATAAGAATGACCTCCTTCAGGCAGAGAAGGAAGTCCTGGGCATATATGTCAGTGGACATCCGCTCGAAGATTATATCGAGGATATGAAAGCAACCTGTACCGCCAAGGCGGTGGATTTCGTTCTGGATCCGGAAAGCAACACGACAGAGGTGAAGGATAATACCAGCGCCATTGTCGGTGGAATGATTGTGGAAATGAAGACCAATACCATGAAGAATGGTAACCTCATGGCCTTCCTCACCATCGAAGATCTGACCGGGACGGTGGAGATTGTGGTCTTCAGCAGAAGCTTCGAACGCTACCGTAACCTCTTAGAACTCGATAAGAAGATCTATATCTCAGGCAGGGTATCCACTCGGGAAGAGAAGAATGCCAGCCTGATTGCAGATGAGATCATCTCTTTCGACGATCGTGCAAGCGAGATGGAACTGATCTTCCAGGACATGGAACAGTATCAGAATATGAAGGATCTGCTCTTCTCGATCCCTGAAGCAGACGGTGGTAAGGACACGATTATTCTCAATGTGAAAGCAGAAGGGAAGAGGGGCCCCATTCGTGGTTCCTATGACCTCAGTATGGATTCTGAAAGCATCGAAGAATTGAAGAGAAAGCTTGGCGAGGAAAATGTCCGGATCAGCCAAAAACCTGTTGAATTCACGAAAAAAAGATATTAAAATATTTAAGATTGAAATGCAATATTTGATTGGAGGCACACATCATGGCAGCTAATATTAAGAGAATAGGTGTCCTTACCAGTGGCGGCGACGCTCCCGGAATGAACGCTGCAGTTCGTGCAGTTGTTCGTCAGGGTCTTTCTAAGGGCATTGAAGTTTACGGTGTACACAGAGGATACGCAGGTCTCCTCGCTGAAGAGATTACCCCTATGGACGCTCATAGCGTTTCTGATATCATCTCCCGCGGTGGTACTATTCTTCAGACCGCACGCTGCCTTGAGTTTCTTGAGGAAGAGTATCAGCAGAAGGCTACCGACATCTGCATTAAGCACGGCCTTGATGCAATGGTAATTATCGGCGGTGATGGTTCTTATAAGGGTGCCAGAAACCTGAAGAATCACGGTTTCAACACCATCTCTCTTCCTGGAACCATCGATCTTGATATCGCTTCAACCGAGTACACCATCGGTTTCGATACTGCAGTCAATACTGCAATGGAAGCAATCGACAAGATCCGTGATACCTCCACTTCTCATGAGCGTTGCTCTATCGTAGAAGTTATGGGACGTGGCGCTGGTTATATCGCACTCTGGTGTGGTATCGCTAACGGTGCAGAGGATGTTCTCCTTCCCGAGCGTTACAACTTCGATGAACAGGAGCTTGTTAACCACATTATCGAAGGCCGTAAGAAGGGCAAGCAGCACCATCTGATCATCAATGCAGAAGGTATCGGACATTCCACTTCTATGGCTAAGAGAATCGAAGCAGCTACCGGTATTGAGACCCGTGCCACTATTCTCGGACATATGCAGCGTGGTGGTTCTCCTACCGCTCGCGACAGAGTCTATGCATCTACCATGGGTGCAATGGCAGTCGACCTTCTTCTGGATGGCGCACAGCAGAGAGTTATCGGTTATCGTCATGGTGAATACGTTCACACGGATCTGGATGAAGCTCTCGCAATGCAGAAGCAGATGGATGAGTACCAGGTAGGTATCTGCAAGACTCTTGCAAACTAATCTGCAGACTTCTTTGAGAAGGCACATTAATCTAGATATCGAGGGCCCGCTTTGATGTGATTCAAAGTGGGCCTTTTGACTGAAATAAGGAAGAATTATGCTGACAAGTCCTGCAAATGACAAAGTAAAGAGAATCATTAATCTTGAGAAGAAGGCCAAGGCCCGCCGAGAGGAAGGCCTCTTCGTCTCGGAAGGTCTGCGCATGGTTTTAGAGACTCCCCGCGAACTTCTGCGTGAGCTCTACATTTCCGAGGGCTTCTTCAGAAATGTAGAGCATGTCGCTGCACTGGAGGATTATCTCTACAATGGGGCACCCATCAGCCTTCAGCTCGATGCGGAACTTCCTGATGGGAGCCGACTGGACCATATTCTGCTTACGGTAACATCGGATGATGTGATGAAGAAGATGGCAGATACAGAGCATCCTCAGGGACTTCTGGCTGTGTCGGAAATTCCATCTTATCGCATGGAGGACCTGCTGGAGGGCGAAGCACCCTTACTGCTGTTGGCAGAGGATGTGCAGGATCCAGGCAATCTGGGGACCATGTTTCGGACGGCAGAAGGGGCTGGAGTGCAGGGCTTTATCCTGAGCCCGGGATGTGCTGACCCCATGCAGCCCAAGGTGGTGCGTTCCACGATGGGATCCATCTTCCGTCTGCCTTTTCTTCGCCTGACGGAGGAAGCGGACTGGACAGTCACTTTGCAGGAACTTCAGAAGAGGGGCATTCATCTCTATGCCGCATGGCTGGAGGGTTCTGTGTCTTATGATGAACCCGATTATCGGGAGGCGAGTGCCTTTCTCATTGGTAATGAGGGGAATGGACTGAAGAAGGAGACGGCGGAGATCGCGGACCAGAAGATTCGTATTCCCATGGGAGGACAGCTGGAATCCCTGAATGCGGCTATGTCGGCAGGAATTCTTATGTATGAGGCGGGAAGACAGCGCCGCAGAGCATAAGACATAACTCTTCGTATGGACGAAGGGACAGGGATGCTTCCCGTGTCCCTGGGATATATAAAAAGGAGAAAGATTTGAGAATCTGGTTTAAGGAATGGGCGAACACACGTCTCTTAAAGGACTTCACTTACGAAGACCTGACGGATGATACCAGAACCCATAAGATATTTCGTGGTTTAGATGAGGCGTGCAGACAACTGGACCTGGCAAGACCCAACTGGCTGGATGTGACAGTCAGAGATTTCAAGAGACACTCGAAGGCGAGATTCACTAAGGATTGTTTCCCGGATGAGATCGGGTTCGACTATCTGGAAATTGAAGTTTTAGAAGAAGACTAAGAAATGTGACATATAGTGTATTCTATGGAAACTTCGTGTCCGAGCAGAGTACACGTTACGGTGATATAATATAAAGACATGGGAATTGTCCCACGTGCATACGGCGAATAGTGAGAACCCCAAATAGTAACTAGCTGAGGTAGGCAATGAGCGAACAGACATATATGAATGAAGGAATCGATTCCTGGAATTCCTTCATGCTTCTATATAATTCGGCACTGAAAGAGATGGGAACCAAGGTCGAGATCTTAAACGACGAGTTCCAGCATATCCATCAGTACAATCCGATTGAGTATGTAAAAAAGAGAATTAAAACCCCCGAGTCCATCGTTAAGAAATTAAAGCGTTATGGATATGAGAGCACCTTGGAGAATATGTCCAAGTATGTGAATGATGTAGCAGGCGTGCGAATCGTATGCTCATTCACCTCGGATATCTACCGCCTGACGGATATGATTCGCGCTCAGGATGATATCACGGTTCTCTCCATCAAGGACTATATTAAGAATCCTAAGGAATCCGGCTACAAGTCATATCACATGATCGTTACGATTCCCATCTTCTTATCAGACCGTGTGGTTGATACCAAGGTTGAGATTCAGATTCGTACCATAGCCATGGACTTCTGGGCTTCCTTGGAGCATAAGATCTATTACAAGTTCGAAGGTAATGCTCCGGAATATATCAGTCGTGATCTGAGAGAGTGCTCCTCCATTGTGTCCATGCTCGATGCCAAGATGCTGTCTCTGAATGAGGCAATCATGGAGGCCAAGAAGGAGCAGGGGGACCCGAGACCGGAATCCTGGGACCGTAATGCACAGGCCCATACAGGAGACGAGGACGAAGATGGGATTTCCATCCAGGAAGAGATGGAATGGAATCTGCACAGGTCAGACCTGGAGAACGAAGACGAGGCCTTGAATCAGGCATCTGTTCAGGCAGGCAAGAAGGCCTAAAGAAAAACAGGCAAGCGTCCGATACTATCTGTGAGAGAATATTCTGCGAAAGGATTCGCACCTTTATCTAAGGAGGTTATAAAATGGATTTACATTCCGTAAACACAGCACAGTCCGCTATAGTTCAGCAGTCATATACGAAGACTGGTAAGACAGCAGAGAAAGAGACGTATAGTAAGAAGACTTCCAGCTTCAGCGACGAAGCTGCGGTATATGAGAAGTCTCAGGATACAGACAAGAGCGGCAAGGTCAATGGGAAGAATGCACGCGTTGACCATAGCGCAATCGTCGCACAGATGAAGGCTGATCTCGAGACACGTCAGAATCAGCTCCTTGATATCGTTCGCAATACCATGACGCAGCAGGGCAGGAAGATTGGCCAGGCAGATGACATGTGGAAGTTCCTTGCAGGCGGTGACTTCACCGTAGATGCTGCGACCAGGGAACAGGCACAGAAAGATATTGCAGAAGACGGATACTGGGGTGTAGATAAGACCTCTGATCGTATTCTCGATTTTGCAAAAGCTCTCTCAGGTAATGATCCTGAGAAGGCAGATAAGCTTCTGGAGGCTTTCAAAGAAGGATTTAGGCAGGCAACTAAGGCCTGGGGCAAGTGTCTTCCGGATATCTCTTCCCGCACCTATGATGCAGTTGTGAAGAAATTCGATGCCTGGAAGAATGGCACAGAAGAGACCGGGAAGGCAGAATAAGAAGAACACATCACCGGTAAGATACACGCAGTCAGACTCGTCTGGCTGCGTTTTTTTCTTCTGTCTGTGGTATAGTGGTAGAAATTGATATATGGAAATGGAAGCTTAAGGGAAGCAGTATTGCACTGCCAGCATAGGGCGAAGCAGAGAAAGGCTAGGGAGGTGCCATCTAAATATTCATTTTGTACGAATGTATTTTTGAGGAAACCTTGCATCACATGATTGTTTCTGCTAAAATACATAAGAATTAACTGTATACAAAAAACGCAGATGGTACAAATGAATGAGCAATAACAGCATTACAATCAAAGCGCCTGCGAAGATTAATCTCTCCTTGGATATCACAGGTAGAAGAGAAGATGGTTATCATCTGGTTCGCATGCTGATGCAGTCCCTGTCCTGCTATGATGAAGTGACAGTGGAGGCGAGAGAGGATATGGAAAACACCATGGAATGCAACATTCCCGGACTTCCTGCTGACGGAAGAAACCTCTGTATCAAAGCTGCAAAAGCAATGCAGGAAAGCTTTGGAATCCAGCATGGTTTTCATATTCGACTGAAGAAGCAGATTCCCATGGCAGCAGGTCTTGCCGGAGGCAGCACAGATGCGGCAGCAGTCATGCGAGCAATCTGTGAGATAGATTCCCTGGATGCTACGACAGAGAAGTTACAGCAGATTGCACTGCCCCTTGGAGCAGATATCCCTTACTGTATCGTCGGAGGCTTGATGTTGTCCGAAGGAATCGGCGAGATTCTGACAGAGCTATCCCCTCTTCCGACGAAATCAGTGCTTCTGGTGAAGCCGAATGTAGATGTATCCACAGGTACCGTCTATAAGGCCTATGACGCACTTTCGGAAGAAGAGATTCACCATCCGGACACAGATCAGCTCCTAGACTACGTCACTAAGGGCGATTGGGATGCTCTCCTTCGGGAAACGTCAAACGTACTCGAAGATGTGACAGCACCTATGGAAAAGTCAATTCCAGAGATAGAAAAGGAACTGCGGGAACGCGGAGCGAAGGGTACGATGATGAGCGGCAGCGGTCCGACCGTATTTGCTGTATTTGATACCGAAGATAGGATGAGTAAGGCAGCAGAAGAGATGCAGAGAATGCATCCGGAATATGAAGTAAGAATGACCCAAACGGTCTAGAGGAGGCAAATATGAGTGAAGAATTGAAGCTGAATATGGACGCATATCTTCCCCTGAGGGATGTCGTATTTCACACACTAAGAGATGCTATCCTGAAGGGAGATCTCAAACCCGGCGAAAGACTGATGGAGATGCATCTCGCAGAGAAACTCGGCGTCAGCCGTACACCGATTCGTGAAGCCATCCGTATGTTAGAGCAGGAAGGTCTTGCTATCACCATTCCCAGAAAGGGAGCACAGGTTGCAGGTATGACCGAGAAGGATCTCGAGGATGTATTAGAGATTCGTGATGCACTCGATGAACTTGCAGTTGCTAAGGCATGCGAGAAGTCCAATGACGATTCCATCCGTGAACTGTCTGATGCAATGAAGGCTTTCGAGACAGCTGTAAAATCAAAGGATGTTCGTGAGATTGTTAAGACCGATGAAGCTTTCCATGATGTGATCTACAAGATCACGGAGAATCCAAAGCTTACAAACATCATCTCCAATCTGAGAGAGCAGATGTATCGTTATCGTTATGAGTATGTTAAGGATAACGCGAACTACAAGCAGCTGATCGATGAACACAACCAGATCCTCGAGGGTCTCAAGAACCACGACAAGGACTACGTCAAGAAGGTTATGCACACTCACCTTAAGAACCAGGTCGCTGGTGTCCGCGAGGTCATCCAGAACCAGGAGAAAGCGAACAAATAATTGCATTTACTTTAAACCGTACGATAAGAGCAAGCACTTTCATTTGCATATGCCGAAAGCGAGAGGGCTCCCATCAGGTGACGGCTCGCGCCTCGTTGCTCGTTAGTCACGACACTAAACTCGAAGTTCACTTCGTTCCTTCTCGTTAAGTGTCGACTACTCGCTCACGCACCTGATTGGGAGCCCTCTCAGCTTTTGGCTGTAATGCAATCTTTGCTATAATTTATAGCCACTCACCTATAGGGTGGGCGGCTGTTATTGGTTTGCGCGCCATGGGCACGCTTTAACGGGTGCAAGTCCCGAGCACGCCCGATTTGTATAGGGGGAGCCCTTATCGCTTGTGGCGTATAAAAAGCCGCCCGCAGGATGCGGACGGCGATGATTTCGAATTATTTGCGAGCAGTTGAACGCGGGGGCTTTCTTCGCGGGAACTTCGATCTTACCATGAACACCCTTAACTGCGGTGATATAGAGACCAGAAACAGTAGCCTTAACTTCCTTCTTAACAGGAATCATGTCATAGATCTGAACATCGCAGATCAGGTTCATCATACGAGGACCAACCTTAGCCTTAACGATGGGAAGCTTTGCACGACGACCATACCAGGGAGTGTTGGCTACGACTGCATCGGGAAGACCTGCATCCTTGAGGCGAAGCTTCTTCTTATCGATGATCAGCATGGATACGGTTTGAGCTGCAGCCGCGATGTCTGCTTCCTGCTCGACTCTCTTCTTGTCTGCTCGCTTACCAAGGAAATAAAGGAAAATGGTGAAACCGACAATAATTGCGGTGATTACTAAAAGTACAATTGTAAATGTGGGCATAATAACCTCCAAATGAATAAAAACAACGCTGATATTTTAGCAAACTCCCAATGAAAAAGCAATGGACGAAGACAGGGGTCGGGGGTTAGAATAGACATGTTTGTAAAACAGTTAGGAGAAACGAGAAATGATGAACAGAAAGAAGATGGAAGATGTCTTCCGTGGTATTGCAGTACTTCTGATTGGAACGGCTGGAATCTCGCTTGCGTCCTGCGGAAAGACAATTACTTATGATCCGAGCAAGTATGTTAAGCTCGGCGATTATTCGAATCTTGAAGTTGAGATTAGCGGTAACTACTCAGTGGATGAAGCTATGGCTTCCCTGATCGGTAGCAATGCATATATCAGAGATGATTCCCAGACGACCGTTCAGGAGGATTCTATTGTCAATGTAGACTATGTTGGATCTCAGGATGGAGTACCTTTCGATGGCGGAAGTGCACAGGATGTTACTCTTGATGTTAAGAACAACTGTAATGCAGGACAGACCACAGGATATATCGATGGATTTACCTCTGGACTGGTGGGTGCTACCGTTGGCAGTACTGTTGACTGTAATGTGACTTTCCCTGAGAATTATGGTGTGGAATCTCTGAATGGGCAGACAGTCGTCTTCACCTTCACGGTGAACTACATCGCAAAACAGATGAATCTGGATGAGATGACGGATGAGGATATCGCTGCAAATTACGGCGCTCAGGGATATAATTCCAAGGCGGATCTCAAGGCAGCTGCAGAGAAGCAGGTGAATGATACCAAGGATAGTGATAAGAGACAGGCCGTCATCAGCAAGATGGAAGAAATCTGTGAGGTAACCTTCCCTAAGGGACTCTTGGATCAGAGAGTGGATGATTACATTAAGAGATTTAAGAAGTCTTATCTTACCGATGGACAGAAGCTTTCCGATTATCTCTCTCAGTATGGAAATTCCACCGAGGAAAGTTTCAAAGATGATGTGAAGACCATGGTAAAGCATACGCTGACGGATGAGATGATCTTCCGAGCTGTGGCACAGAAGGAAAATCTGACCGTAGATGAGACCGACTTCAAGTCTTATCTGGAGCAGATGAAGACCAGCAATAATCTCAAGTCAGACAAAGAACTCTATGAGTTTTTCGGTAAGGACGAGAAGGCTGGTGAGGAATACCTTCGCAACATGTATCTTGCCAATAAGGCATGTGACCAGATCGTTAAGAATGCAAAAGTGACCGAAACCGCAGAAACTGAATAAAAACAGAGAAGAATTTGGTTTTTATTTCCATAATCCTGTGTTATAATCACTGAAGTATATGTGAATAAAGACGGACTATGTCCGTTATGAGAAGGGAGAAATACCATGAAACACGTAAAGACTCTTAGCACCAAGAAGCTTCAGAACACTGTTAAGACCGGTGGTTGTGGCGAGTGCCAGACTTCCTGCCAGTCCGCATGCAAGACCAGCTGCACCGTTGGTAACCAGAGCTGCGAGCACAAGAACTAATTTTCTTTTGCTTCTCTAAAAGGATAAGCGTAGAGACCGCGCGACTTCGTGCGGTCTTTCGTATGTTTTAGGAAAGGATATTTGTACCGTGGTTCATCAGTACAAACTGAACGGATACAATATTGTAATGGACATCGATTCTGGTTCCATTCATGTTGTTGACGATATTAGCTATGATCTGATCGCTCTCTATAACGATCACTCCAAATCTCAGATCGCAGATCAGCTTCTCGAGAAGTATCCTGCAGTGAAGAGAGACGAAATTTTTGAAGCATATGATGAGATTCAGGGCCTCGTGGATGAGGGCACCCTCTTTACTCATGATATCTACAAGGACAAGATTGAAGATTTCACCAAGCGCCCGAATGTTGTAAAGGCTCTCTGTCTGCACATCGCGCATGACTGTAATCTCTCCTGTAAGTATTGCTTCGCAGAAGAAGGAATGTACCACGGCAAGAAGGCCGAGCTTATGTCCTTCGAAGTAGGTAAGCAGGCATTAGATTTTCTGATTGCTAATTCCGGCAATCGTACCAATCTTGAAGTCGACTTCTTCGGTGGTGAGCCGACCATGAACTGGCAGGTTGTAAAAGACCTCGTCGCTTATGGACGTTCCCAGGAAGAAGAGCACAATAAGAAATTCCGCTTCACACTTACGACCAATGGACTTCTTCTCAATGATGAGATCATGGAGTTCTGTAATAAGGAGATGGGCAATGTTGTTCTCTCTATCGATGGCCGTAAGGAAGTGAATGATATGATGCGTCCGACCCGTAACGGAAAGAGCGCATACGATATTATTCTTCCAAAGTTCAAGAAGTTCGCTGAATCCAGAAATCAGGACAAGTACTATGTACGTGGAACCTTCACGCACTACAACCTCGATTTCGCCAAGGATGTTCTGGCACTGGCAGACGAAGGCTTCAAGCAGATCTCTGTTGAGCCTGTAGTGGCACCTGCAGATGCAGATTATGCAATCCGCAAAGAAGATCTTCCGATTCTCTTCAAGGAATATGAAGATCTCGCTGCTGAGATGGTAAAGCGTCACAACACGGATAAGGAGTTCAACTTCTTCCACTTCATGATCGATCTGGAAGGCGGCCCTTGTGTCTATAAGAGACTCTCCGGTTGCGGTTCCGGAACTGAATATCTTGCAGTAACTCCTGGCGGAGAACTGTATCCTTGCCACCAGTTTGTGGGTAACACTGAGTTCTTGATGGGTAATGTATGGGATGGTGTTAAGAACGAGAAACTTCGTGATGAGTTCAAATGCTGTAATGTATATGCTAAAAAGGCATGCCGTGATTGCTTCGCGCGTTTCTACTGCAGCGGCGGTTGCCAGGCGAATGCATATAATTTCACCGGAGACGTGAAAGGCCAGTATGAGATTGGCTGCGAACTCCAGCGAAAGAGAATCGAATGTGCAATTATGATAAAGGCTGCAGAAGCTGACATGTAATTCACCGATTCGGGAAACTAGTAATCAAGAGAGGGAATAGAAATGAAAAGCATGAAGAAGGGCCAGGGAATCGTCGCCCTGATCGCAATGGTCGTTCTAATCGGGCTTCTTGGATGGTATTCCTTTGGTATTGTTTCAAATACCATCAAGGGGAACGGCAAGGGATTAAAGCTCGGACTTGACTTGGCTGGTGGTGTATCCATCACTTATGAAGCACAGGGAGACAAAGCTCCGTCTGATGCGGATATGGAAGATACCATTACCAAGCTGAAGAACCGTATCGAAAATGATCTTGGTTCTGAGAATCAGACTACGGAAGCAAATGTTTACCGTGTCGGCGATCGCAGAATCACCGTCGAGATTCCTGGTGTAAAGGATGCAAACGCACTCCTCGAGCAGCTGGGTACTCCCGGTAACCTCTATTTCATCAATCCTCTGGGAGCAGATGGAAGTGAGAACTATACTTTAGGTTCTGACGGAAGCTATCAGCTTGCAGAAGGCAAGACGATCGAGTCTCTGCAGGAAGATGGCTCCATTATCCTCCAGGGTTCTGATGTTAAGAGTGCAGAAGGTGTCTATGAGACAGATCAGACCACAAAGGCACAGAAGCCGGTAGTTCAGCTGACCTTCTCCAAGAAGGGTACCGAAGCTTTCGGTAAAGCAACCACAGTTGCAGCTGCAGCACAGAAATATACCGTTGCAAATACGATCGGTATCTACTATGACGGCAAGTTCGTTTCCGTTCCTTCTGTTAATGAACCAATCATGAACGGAACCTGCATCATTACCGGTAGCGCTGATATCGATGAAGCAAAACAGCTTGCATCCTATATCCGTATCGGTGGTCTGGATGTAAATCTGGTTGAGATCCAGTCTCAGGTCGTTAGTGCACAGCTTGGCTCTAATGCACTTGCTAGCTCCCTGCAGGCAGCGCTGATTGGTCTTATCATCGTAATGCTCTTCATGATTGGAGCATATCGCATGCCAGGTCTTGCGGCATCGATGGCACTTACCCTCTATACAGAGGTAACACTTGCAATCCTCTATCTCTTTGATATCACCCTTACCCTTCCGGGTATTGCAGGTATCATCCTCTCTATTGGTATGGCAGTTGATGCGAATGCCATTATCTTCGTCCGTATCAAGGAAGAGATTGGATTGGAACATCACATTGCAGCTTCGATTGAAGCTGGTTTCTCCAAGGCACTCTCCGCAATTATCGATGGTAACGTTACTACCCTGATTGCAGCAGCTGTACTTGGCGTAATCGGAACCGGTACTGTTAAGGGATTCGCAATTACCCTTGCTCTCGGTGTTGTTCTCTCCATGTTTACCGCAATTGTAATCACCAAGCTTTTGGTACGTGCCTTCTATGCAATCGGCGTTCGTGATAAGAAGTTCTACGGACTGAGAGTAAAGAAACCAAACATGAACTTTGTTGGTAGACGCGCTATCTTCTTCGGTGTATCCCTTGCACTTGTTGCAGCCGGCTTCGTCGGCATGGCAGTGAATAAGGCGAACATCGGTAAGCCTCTGAATTATAGCCTGGAATTCCTTGGTGGTACTTCCACGACCGTACAGGTTGATAAGGAATACAGCCTGGCTGAGATCGATGAGCAGATTGTTCCTATTGTTGCGCAGGTTACCGGTGATAACGATATCCAGACCCAGAAGGTTGATCAGGATAACAGCATCATCATCAAGACCAAGCCCCTCTCCCTCGAGCAGCGTGAAGCACTGAATGCAGGACTCGAAGAGAAGCTTGGAATTACAGAAGAAGCAATCGCATCGGAGAATATCAGTTCCGTTGTTTCTGGTGAGATGAGACAGCAGTCTATTATTGCAGTTCTCGTAGCTGTATTCTTCATGCTGATCTACATCTGGTTTAGATTCCGTGACTTCAGATTCGCATCTTCTGCAATCATCGCGCTGGCACACGATGTTCTCGTAACACTTGCACTCTATGCAGTTGTTCGCCTGAGCGTCGGTACTCCCTTCATTGCATGTATCCTTACCGTTATCGGTTACTCCGTCAACGATACCATCGTCATCTTCGACCGTATCCGCGAGAACCTGAAGGGCCTGCCTGAAAACGACAGAAATAAGGACTCCCTCAAGGAAGTAGCAGATCGCTCTATCACTGAGACTCTGACCCGTTCCTTGTCCACATCCTTCACGACAGCAGTTATGGTACTCATGCTTCTGATCCTGGGTGTAGCATCCATCAGAGAATTCGCACTTCCTCTGCTGGTAGGTGTCCTCAGCGGTACCTATTCTTCCATCTGCATCGCTACCGAACTCTGGTACGTAATGCATGTACGTTTTGCGAAGAAGAAGTAACAAGAAATATAGAACGAATCGAAGATTTGTTGAGAAAGCTGCAGGGTGACCTGCAGCTTTTTTATGTGAACCGGAGTGAAGTGGCCTGAGGGAGAAGACAAAGCTGATGCCGGTACAGGAGCGATGATGTGCAGGTGATCATCAGAGGACTGTGAATAAGAGAGATATGCAGGTGATCATCAGAGGACTGTGAATAAGAGAGATATGCAGGCAATCATAAGAGGACTGTGAATAAGAGAGATATGCAGGCAATCATAAGAGGATTGTGAATAAGAGAGATATGCAGG
>ONDO01000008.1:67406-72574 GCA_900316625.1 uncultured Lachnospiraceae bacterium
TGTGAATAAGAGAGATATGCAGGCAATCATAAGAGGATTGTGAATAAGAGAGATATGCAGGTAATCTTAAGAGGACTGTGAATAAGAAAGATAAGTAGGCTATAATAAGTGGGTAAATATAGTTTTCGAAGCGATAAATCCTATCGATATTCGTTTACAGAAGATAAGAGGCAAGCTATGAAGATTGGAATCCTGGGTGCCGGAAATATTGCAGCGACCATGGCAGATACGATTCGAGAGATGAAGAAGCAGGGCGACGATGTCGAACTCTACGCTATCGGCTCGAGAACACAAGCCAAGGCGGACCGCTTTGCCATTAATACAGGCTGTAAGAAGGCCTATGGTTCATATGAAGATCTTCTGAAGGACCCCTTCATAGATCTCGTCTATATTGCTACACCGCATTCCGAGCATTATCAGAACATGCTGCTCTGTCTCAAGTATGAGAAGCCGGTCCTGTGTGAGAAGGCCTTCACGGCAAATGTAGAGCAGGCCCAGAGAATACTGATGATGGCGGAACTGAAGGGAGTACCCGTAACGGAAGCCATCTGGACCAGATATATGCCTATGCGAAAGATGATTAGGGATCTTCTGGAGGAAGGTGTCATCGGAGAAGTAAGAACACTCACCGCAAATCTCTCTTATCAGATCTATGATAAGCACCGAATTCATCAGGCAGAACTGTGTGGTGGCGCCTTGCTCGATGTCGGTGTATATCCCATGAATTTTGCAGAGATGGTCTTCGGACACCCTGATCGTATTACTGCAACGGCCTTCATGTCAGAAGATGGAGTCGATGAATCAGATTCGATTACCTATACCTATAAGGATGGAAGGACAGCAGTTCTTACCTGTGGTACCAGAGCAATCTCCGATCGCCAAGGAATCATCTATGGGGATAATGGATATATGATCGTGGAAAACATCAATAATCCGGAACGCATTCATGTATATAACCTGATGAGGGAAGAAGTAAGAACCATTGAATGTCCCGAGCAGATCTCAGGATACGAGTATGAAGTAAGAGAATTGATGGAGACCATTCGTTCTGGCAAGACGGAGTGTCCGTCCATGCCTCATCGTGAAACCCTTCATATGATGAAGGAACTGGATATGATTCGATCCCAGATTGGATATCGATTCCCCTTTGAGAAGTAAGTGGGAGTGATTTTGTCTTCTGCTTTCGTATGGGAAATGAGGCAATTCTTATGGATTTGTTCTATCTTTTCCGAAGGGAACCATGTATAATAGGACCATACGGCTGTTCGCGAGAGAGATACATCTGTTTGCGACAGGCAATATTAGGAAAAGAAAAGATAAAGAAAACCAACAATTGATGGGAGGAAGTATGTATTCACTCGATGATATCAAAAATGTAGATCCTGAGATTGCACAGGCGATCAGAGACGAGTACAACCGTCAGTCCGAGCACATCGAACTGATTGCATCTGAAAACTGGGTCAGCCCTGCAGTGATGTCTGCAATGGGTTCCATTCTGACCAACAAGTACGCAGAAGGTTATCCTGGAAAGCGTTACTATGGCGGATGTGAAGTGGTAGACGTTGTAGAGAATCTTGCTCGTGAACGTGCGAAGAAGCTTTTCGGTTGTGAATATGTGAATGTTCAGCCCCATTCCGGCGCGCAGGCTAATATGGCTGTAGAGCTTGCTGTTCTGAAGCCTGGCGACACCTACATGGGCATGAGCTTAGACCACGGCGGACATCTGACCCACGGATCTCCCGTTAATTTCTCCGGACTCTACTTCAATTGTGTACCTTACGGTGTCGATGACAGAGGATTTATCGATTACGATGAAGTGCTTCGCATCGCCAAGGAATGCAAGCCCAAGATGATCATCGCAGGTGCATCTGCATACTGCCGTAAGATTGATTTCAAGAAGTTCCGTGAGATTGCTGACGAAGTTGGCGCTGTTCTCATGGTTGATATGGCTCATATCGCAGGTCTTGTTGCCGGCGGTTATCATGAGAGCCCGGTCCCCTATGCAGACATCGTCACCACGACAACCCATAAGACCCTTCGCGGGCCTCGTGGTGGTATGATCATGGCAACCAATGAAGCAAATGAGAAGTTCAACTTCAATAAGGCAGTGTTCCCCGGAGTCCAGGGCGGCCCTCTGATGCATGTCATTGCAGCAAAGGCAGTCTGCTTCGAAGAGGCCCTGAAGCCTGAGTTCAGAACTTATGCCAAGAATATCTGTGACAATGCACAGGCACTCGCAAACGGTCTGATGGACCGCGGCGTTAAGATCGTATCCGGCGGTACCGATAACCACCTCATGCTCATGGATTTAACTCCCCAGGATAAGACCGGTAAGGAGATCGAGAAGCAGTTAGATCAGGCACACATCACCGCCAATAAGAATACGATTCCCAACGATCCCAAGAGCCCCTTCGTAACCTCCGGTATCCGCCTCGGAACCCCCGCAGCAACCACCAGAGGACTCAATACCGAAGACTTTGACCAGGTCGCAGAAGCAATCGCAAGTGTAGTCATGAAAGGTGAAGCAGGCATTCCAGAAGCAAGAGAGATCGTAAAGACCCTCACCGAGAAATACCCCCTGAGTGCAAACTTCTAAAAATGAGAAAAATAAGTGATATGAAAAGGAAAGGAACTGTGAACAAATCACAGTTCCTTTTTATGCCGACAAACGAAGACATCAAGCGTCCTTATACGCGATTCGTCGTTTCGAAAAGGGGTGTCAGAACACGTTGACAGCCACCCTACAAACGCTTATGCTTGAATTGTACTAGGCCGACTAGTACACTTGGAAACCACAACCCTACAAAACAATTGCGAGGTGCAAAATGGGGCCAAAGGAAGAAAACAAAGTAAAGAAAATCCCCTTCTATAAGAGAAAAGCATTCATCATTACACTCATAGTGATTGTGGTCCTACTGATTGTAGGAGTACTCGCCTATCGGAAGCTCGCGAGCACTGTGACGCAGGTTCCCGATGAGTACGTGGATGACGGCTCTTATGCAGATGTTGGAATGAACAACTACTACAGTGGCGTGGTAGAAGCAGAACAGACATGGGAGATCCAGAAGGACGCAGAAAGAGAGATCGCTGAAGTCTATGTGAAGGAAGGCGATACGGTAACTGCGGGCCAGAAACTCTTCTCCTATGATACCGGAGAGACCAAAGTAAGTTTGGAACAGGCAGAGCTGGAAGTCGATAACTATGGAAATAGTATCTCTGATTATCAGAACCAGATTAAGAATCTGACGGATCAGCAGTCTAAGGCTGCGGAAGCCGAGAAGGCTGATTTCCAGACCCAGATCAATCAGCTCAATATGAATATCCGCCAGGCACAGTTAGGACAGAAGACCAAGCAGGTCGAGATCACGGAACTGAAGAAGAAATTAGAGAATGCTACGGTCCTATCTACCATGGACGGTGTAGTCAAGTCCATTGCAAGCGGTAGTAAGATCGAGGGAGCCTACATGACGATCCTGACCACAGCCCAGTATCGTGTTAAGGGCAGCATCGACGAGATGAACTATGGAAGTCTGACCCAGGGCCAGAAGATGATCGCACATTCCCGCGTATCAGATCAGACCTGGACTGGAACAGTTACCAAGATTGATACAGAATCACAGACGACAAGTAATCCCAATAATATGTATGACGATTCGGGCAGTGGGGAAGCAAGCAGATATGACTTCTATGTAACGCTTGATAACTCGGATGGACTTCTCTTAGGGCAGCATGTATATCTGGAGCCGGTATATGACGATATGCCGGCAGATGGTGGAATGGAAGCCTTACCCGAAGATCAGGTTACAGATGAGGGAACCGAAACGACAGGTGATGGAAGCGTAGCTACGGACACCGGAAGTGCTACAGAAGGAGATTCGACAGAGGCTGCAGAAGGAAGTAGAGATACCAAGACACAGAAGGAAGAGAAGAATACAGAGAACAAAGAGAATAAGAATACTAAGAACAAAGAGGTGAAGGAATGATCGTAGAATTATCCCACATCGATAAGACCTACAATCCGAAGACCTTCCCTGTTCCGGTGCTGAAGGATGTATCACTTTCTGTTCCTGAGAATGAATATCTGGCTATCATGGGACCCTCCGGATCTGGTAAATCGACTCTGATGAATATTATTGGCTGCCTCGATAAGCCGACAGGCGGATCCTACCTCTTCCAGGGTGAAGATATCGGGAAGATGTCTGAGAATCGTCTGTCCGAATTTCGAGCACATAAGATTGGCTTTGTCTTCCAGACCTTTGAACTTCTGAAGGAAGAGACAGCGATTCAGAATGTTATGCTTCCTTTGTCCTTTGCAGGGGTTCGCTATTCGGAGCGCAGGGAGATTGCGGCAAGAGCATTGGAGAAAGTGGGCCTGGGCGATCGCATGAATTTCCTCCCTTCGCAGCTGTCCGGTGGACAGAAGCAGAGAGTAGCAATCGCAAGAGCTATCGTGAATAATCCGGCCCTTCTCCTGGCAGACGAGCCAACGGGTGCCTTAGACCAGAAGTCTGGTGCACAGATTATGGAACTCTTCCACCAGCTCCATGAGGAGGGCGCAACAATCGTCATGATTACACATGATGCGAAGATTGCAGCACATGCGAAGAAAACCATCTATATTGTCGACGGCGAGATCCGTGATCATCTGGAGGAGAATGAATGAAAGAATCGTTTATTAAGAAGCACCTCCTGGCCACGATCGTGCTCACTATTATCGCTGTTCTGATCGTGGTGGGTCTTGTCTTCCTTATAAAACTGAAGAAGAAAAATAACAGAGCCTATGTTCAGCCGGTTTCGGATATCAACATGAACTATATGCTGAGTAATGACACCGGTGATGGCACGATTAAGGACAATGCGACGCAGAATGTTGTCGTATCCACAGCAGATACGATTGAAGAGATCTATGTGTCTGAAGGTCAGGAAGTGAAGAAGGGCGATCCCCTCTTAAGCTATGACACGCAGGCCTTAAAGCTCTCCCTTGAAGAGGAGAAACTCTCGGTGGACTCAGCGAAGCAGACCCTGCAGGCCGAGGAAGACCGTCTGACCCGTTTCCAGAATATGGATCCGTTGACGCAGGAAGATATCATGGTCATCACTGCGAACAGAATGGCTACTCTTCAGCGTTATGATGAAGACTATAACGCGAAAATGAAGGAGGAAGAGGA
>ONDO01000052.1:0-1819 GCA_900316625.1 uncultured Lachnospiraceae bacterium
ATTTTTTGTAATTTTCTCGCGTTTTTTAAATATAAGAATCGATCAAATACTATAAGAAAAACATGAATAAAAGCGAATATTACTGTATTTCCTGAAAATTGTTTAAGTTTAAATGTATCGACATTATATACCATTTTATCTCTTTCCATTTCTGTGTAAAAAAATATTATATAGATTAAAATAAAGATTAAAAAAATAGTGTAATGAATATAAAAATCTTGTCCAGGTTTTTCGTTTCTTAAACGAGTGAAATTCTTGTTATAAAAAGTCTTACGTACAAAGATTCGATATACAAAAAAGAGGTAGACAGCAAATACTGCTGTAATCAGCATTGTTACCGCGATCATCTTGGGGCTGATATCTATTGATACATAACCCTCGAGAAAGGACTTCTTAAATACATCACTAAAACTCATCTGTCATACCTCCGACACAGATAATACTTTGAATACGTTGCCTGTCCAAGCCCTGCGGTCTGAATCGAATGGTAAATTGCATCCGGCAGAAACTCATCATATTTCACTTCCAGTAAATTCTCCCCCACCGGCATTACAGGCTTTCTCGGGATATTCTGATCCAGAAAAGTCTGAAACTCATGAGAGGAGCAGAGATTTTTATCCAGAGTCACACGGACATTACCTTCCTCGCAGATATAGGGAATTCGATCATATTCCACGATAATTGCAGGTCTTAATAATCTTCCGGTCTGCTTCAGATAGAACTTCCAAAGCACCGGATCATCAGAGTCCGGAGGATCGATGACGCCACCTTCCATAAGAATGTGGCATTGCTCTTCCGTAAGTCTTGCAGATGTCTTAAGTGTCTTGCCTGCCTGCTTCCTCTTACATTCTAGACGAATAAAGTCAGAAGAACCATTATAGATTCGAACCCTGAACTTCTCTCTGGGATCCGTACCGTTCTCATTCTCATAAAAGCAGGTGTTATCCACATCATCAAAGTACATACTTCTGATTCTGTAGAAACCACTCTCGGGGACATGCGGATCCTCTTTCATGACGATCTTCAGTCTGCTCTTCATTTCCTCCTCCTGAAGGAGGTTAATGACATATTTATATTCATGTCTGTATTTAGGATCCATAAAGTACTTTCCTAATTATTCAGGCTTTCTTTTCAGAACCTTCCGCTTCCTCGTGATATTCCATCTCGGTATTTACATTCCAGATATTGCTCTTGTCTGTACTTCCGGACAGGATATTCTTAACCGTCTCAAAAGAAGTACACATGGAATGATCCAGATTGTTATATCTGTGCTGACCATTTCGTCCAACACAGAAGAGGTTCTGAATGGTATCAAGATAAGCTCTTAAATCATCAATCTGATCATAAGTGTCGAAGTAAGCGGGATATGCTTTCTTAACACGTTCCACATGAGAATCCAACACATCAGAAGTGCTATCGATCAGATGCATCTTCACCATCTCTTCGATTGCCATCTTGGCAAATTCATCGTCCGTCATAGACCACATGGAATCGCCTTCATTACAGAAATATTCCAAGCCCATCCAGATGGTATGCTCCAGATCCTTAACCAGATAAGGTGACCAATTGTTATAGACCTGGAAACGTCCCATTTTCACAGAACGATCATGTACATATACCCAGTCATCAGGAACAATGTTACCTACGGTCTTGATCCTGGTCTCATTCTTAAGGTTCAGATGAGGTACAAGAACACCTACTGTCATATAGTCACGGTAGGGAAGGCCTGCCGCAATCTTCGCATCTTTTTCCGGTACATCATTAATGCCGGCTACCAGATCCTTAATGGGCATGGAGGAGATGACATAGTCAGCTTCCA
>ONDO01000052.1:1824-2686 GCA_900316625.1 uncultured Lachnospiraceae bacterium
GGAATCGATCAGACCATCTGCGTTCTTATGCAGGCCCACAACCTTAGACTCCATCAGAATCTGACCACCTAAGTTGCGGATTTCATCAGCAGTGATCTCCCAAAGTTCACCGGGGCCAAGCTTGGGGTATGCGAACTCCTCAATGAGAGAGGTCTCCACCTTACGATTCTTTTTATTGAAGGCCTTACCGAACATATCCTTAAGGATTGCCACGATAGACAGCCCCTTTACTCTCTGTGCCCCCCATTCCGGAGAGATCTCGCTCGGATGTCTGCCCCAGAGATTCTCTGTATAATGCTCAAAGAACATGGAATAAAGTTTCTTACCAAAACGGTTGATATAGAAGTCTTCCAGAGAGTTCTCAGGTCTCTTGTGTACAACACTTGCCATATAGCTGAAGCCCACCAGCATAGTGGTACCAAAGCCCATATTTCGCAGAGTCTCCATTTTGAGACTAACGGGATAATCGAAGAATTTCTGATTGAAGAAAATGCGGGAAAGACGATTTCTACGGAGCATAACACGATCTGTCTTTTCAGGATCAGGGCCACCTGCCTTGACGTTGGAACTACGTCCTAGCATAATGTCATCTTTGGGCATTGCTCCCTGGGTAGGAAGCATCTTCTCCCACCATTCATTTACCTCTTCAGATTTGGAGAAGAAACGATGACCACCCATATCCATACGGTTTCCATGATATTCAACAGTTCTTGAAATTCCTCCGTAGCACTTGCTCTCTTCAAGAACAGTTACCTGGTAATCTTTTGACTGATTCAGAAGTTCGTAAGCCGCCGTAAGTCCTGCAGGGCCTGCTCCGATTACTACTACTTTCTTCATCTCTAGCCTCACTTTCTGAATTTGT
>ONDO01000001.1 GCA_900316625.1 uncultured Lachnospiraceae bacterium
GCTTTACTGCTTTAAGGTTGTCTATGAAATAGACGCGTTCTTATGAAAATCTTATAAAGAAATTTCAAGGTTGTTTCACTGTTCAGTTATCAAAGATCTCGTGACTTCTCGGAAGCTTTCGCCTCACTTGAAGTGCTTGTCGAGTATACCCTACAGGGAATCCCCTGTCAAGTATTGTTTTGCTTCCGGTTTGTTTCTTCGGAGCAGCGCCTCAACGCTTAGTAACTATATATCCTGTAAAGGCATCCGTCAACAGAAAAATGACATTTTCCTTAAAGTAGCACGATTCACCAAATTGTATGCATTTGTGTGCCAATTCCGACACATTCTGAAAGCGCCTATCTTACAGGGTTTCTCTAACTTTCATAAAGCCAGGTCATTCTCTTCTATCTCAATTGCGTCCGAATTTCTCCCAGCGGACGCAGGACATCGCTTGTCAGTTCCTGGTCCAGTTCAAATACCATAATGGCACTGCCACACGGTTGGCGCGACTTAGCTGCATGGAGGCGATATTGATGGAATTAGCCTGCATGGATATTCCTTTGTCTAACTTAATCGAGTGCTTTTACTGCTTCTGCAATGTTCGCTACACCTACGAGATCGATTCCCTTCGTATTCTTCAGCGCCTTCAGATTCGAAGCAGGCAGGATCACACGCTCGAAGCCCAGTTTCTTCGCCTCATTCACACGTTGCTCTGCCATCTGGACAGAGCGAACCTCACCCGACAGACCGATTTCTCCAAAACAGATTACGCGGTCACTGATCACTTGATCCTTCATGGAGGACACAATAGCAAGAGCAATCCCAAGATCAATCGCAGGCTCATTCATCTTCATACCACCAGCGATATTCACATAGGCATCATATTCCGACAGATGAAATCCCAGCCTCTTCTCCAGCACAGCCATGAGCAGATTCACACGATTGTAATCACAACCTGCCGCCGTACGTCTCGGCATACCGAAATTCGAACGACAAACCAGGGCCTGTACTTCCACCAGGATTGGACGGGTACCTTCCACGGAGCAGGCAACAACCGATCCACTCGCCTCTTCCGGTTTCCCTTCCAGCATATACTCAGACGGATTCAATACTTCCCGTAATCCATCCTGCTGCATCTCAAATACTCCGATTTCATCCGTTGATCCAAAACGGTTCTTGACCGCGCGAAGAATACGATAAGATGCATGGCGATCGCCCTCGAAATACAGAACCGTATCCACCATGTGTTCGAGAACTCTAGGCCCCGCCACAGTCCCTTCCTTGGTCACATGACCGACAACGAAAACCGTAACCCCCAGTCCCTTGGCGAGTTTCATCAGCATTGCGGTAGACTCCCTCACCTGGGATACAGAACCCGGGGCCGAATCCACGCCATCCGAATACATCGTCTGAATAGAATCGATGATAACGATATCCGGCTTCTCCTTACGGATCACACCATCAATAATCTCCAAATTCGTCTCCGCCAGCAAGGCCAGATGATCATTGAATTCTCCTATACGATCTGCACGCATACGAATCTGCTGAAGAGATTCCTCACCGGAAATATAAAGCAGACTTAAGTCGTCTGCACATAATCTATGACATGTCTGTAAGAGTAAGGTGGATTTCCCGATTCCCGGATCACCACCGACAAGGACAAGGGAACCACGGACAATGCCACCACCTAATACGCGGTCCATCTCCTCCATATGGGTAGAGATTCTCTTCTCCTCTTCCATCTGGATTTCAGACAGATGAGAAGGCTTCCTCTCCATCAGTGCTTTCTCGACCTTCTGTGAAGACTTCGTAACTTTTGCCTCTACAAAAGTGTTCCACTCATGGCAGACGGGACACTGTCCCAGCCACTTGGAAGATTCATTGCCACATTCCTTACAATAGAATAAAGTTTTCGTTCCTTTTGCCACCTAAGTACCTCGCTCAAGCTAAACGCCTCACGCTCTGCTTTTGGCATTCAATCCTCAAAAAAAGCACCTGACCAAAGGGATCAGGTGCTAGATGAACCTTTTATTTACGAACAATCGTAACAGGTACGGAGACAGACGGATCAAGTTCAACACTAAAACTCAGTTTTCCGCCAAGATTCGTCTTCATCGTACCGGCGTCCTTACCATTCACAGAGATATCATACTCTGTCTCGGCCTCCAGTTCGAATGTGATCTGTGCATCTTCGGCACCCTCTACCGTAAATGTGATTTCATTATCCGTAACTAACAGATGCTCAACAGACGTCCCGGGAACAGATTCATAAACAAACATCTCGTTCTTCTCAAGCTTGGTGATCTCTGAAAAAGTCTTGACCTTGTACAGGTCTCCATTATGCTTGAAATCGCTTTTCTTGGCTTTCTGGTCCAGCTTATAATTGCCGAAACTAATCGTCCCGTCCCCTTCTTCGCGGATCAGATCTTCAATGACTGCCATCCCTACACTCCTCTCATTGATTATTAACAACACAGTACTCTGACTGTTTCATCATTATAACATAGGGCATCTTATTTTCCATTAATTAAAAAGCTGAGTTTATCATTTTTTACCCCAACTGTTACCTGATCACCGGGATGAATATCACCAGCGAGAATTTTCTCAGAGAGAAGGTCTTCAAGTTCAGTTTGGATCTTACGACGTAAGGGTCTTGCTCCATATTTGGGATCATATGCCTTGTCTACGATCCAGCGCTCTGCAACCGGTCGAATCTTCAGTGTAATATTCTGAAGAGACTTGCATCTATTGACAAGGGAGGATATCTGGATCTTCACGATCTTCTGCAGATCATCCTTGGTCAGCTGACGGAAGACAATCGTCTCATCGATACGGTTCAAGAATTCCGGACGGAAGAGTCTTCTCACTTCTTCCATCACACCACTCTTCATATCCTTATAATTCTCAGCTGCATTATTCCTATCACCGAAACCCAGTCTCTTGGGTTCTACGATAGACTGTGCACCTGCGTTACTTGTCATAATAATGATCGTATTCTTGAAGTCAACCTTACGTCCCTGAGAATCTGTGATATGACCATCATCTAATACCTGTAAAAGAATATTGAAGACATCAGGATGCGCTTTCTCAATCTCATCAAAAAGGATAACAGAATATGGATGACGGCGTACCTTCTCAGAGAGCTGTCCACCCTCTTCGTAACCCACATATCCGGGAGCGGAACCGATCATCTTCGAGACGGAATACTTCTCCATATACTCAGACATGTCGACACGAATCATGGCATTTTCAGATCCGAAAACAGCTTCTGCGAGAGCCTTGGAAATCTCTGTCTTACCTACACCGGTCGGACCCAGGAAGAGGAAGGAACCAATCGGGCGATTCGGTTCTTTCAATCCTACACGGCCACGGCGAACAGCGCGGGATACAGCACTGACTGCATCCTCCTGACCGATAACTCTCTGATGCAGAGTCTTCTCAAGATTGCGAAGACGAACTGTCTCAGACTGAGAGAGTCTGGTCACCGGAATACCAGTCCACTGGGCAACCGTATCCGCCACATCATCAAAGGACAGGCTAAGAGTCTTTCTCTTATTTCTAGCCTGCATTCTCTTCTCTAATCGTTCGATCTTCTTCTTGGTTTCTTTTTCTTCTGCACGAACCTGCTTTGCATTTTCCAGATCATTTTGGGCAAGAAGAGCCACAATCTGATTCTCATAACCCAATGCCTTCTTCCGAAGTTCATTGAGTTCTTCCGGCATTGCAATAGAAGAGAGACGAAGCTTGGCAGCAGACTCATCCATAAGATCAATCGCCTTATCCGGAAGGAAACGGTCCGTAATATAACGATCCGACAGATCAACCGCAGCATTGATGGCCTCATCTGTAATATTCACATGATGATGCTCTTCATAGAGAGAACGAACCCCCTTCAGGATAGAGATCGTCTCTTCCTTGCTCGGCTGTTCGATATTGACCGGCTGGAAACGGCGTTCCAGAGCGGCATCTTTCTCTACATGCTTACGATATTCATCAACTGTTGTTGCACCGATTACCTGGATCTCGCCACGAGCAAGAGCAGGCTTTAAGATATTGCTGGCATCGAGAGCACCTTCTGCTCCCCCCGCACCAATCAAGGTATGAAGCTCATCAATAAAGAGGATGACATTACCGTCAGCGATAACTTCATTAATAACCTTCTTAATACGTTCTTCGAATTCACCACGATACTTCGATCCGGCAACCATGCCTGACAGATCAAGAGACATCAGTCTCTTGTTCTGTAGAGAATCAGGGACATTACCAGCTACAATACGCTCTGCAAGTCCTTCGACAACCGCCGTCTTACCAACACCAGGCTCACCGATCAGACAAGGATTATTCTTGTTTCTACGACTCAGAATCTGGATTACTCTTTGGATTTCCGTCTCACGGCCGATTACAGGATCCAGTCTTCCCTGTGCTGCCATGGCTGTAAGATCTCTGGAATACTGCTCTAAGGTAGGTGTTCCACCATCCCCCTGTGCCTTCTCTGTCTCCACAACGTTATCGCGATAGATCTCACCCTCATGTCCCATAGACTGCAGGATACTCTGCATCAGTTTCTGGGGATTCACATCCATCGAGTTAAGGAGTCTTGCACCGGCACAATCAGGAATGCGAAGCATCGCAATCAAAAGATGTTCTGTTCCAATCTCATCGGATTCAGAGAGATAAGCCTCGGTCTCCGCCTGCTGAAGGAGTTCCTGCAATTTCGGTGTATAGCCCTCCCTCTCCATCACAACTGTTCCCTCTTCCGGAGCAATCAGTTCAGAGATTAAGTTAATGACATCTTCCTTTTCAAGCTTTTCCTCTACAAGTACATGAGCTGCAATTGATGAAGACTGCTGTAAGAGTCCGATTAGAAGATGCTCTGTTCCTACATAATTATGCTTGAGTCTCTTAGAAACCCTTACCGCATATTCCAAAGCCATTTTTGCCTGTTTTGTATAATTCATTCGGCCTCAGCCCTTTCCTTCTAACAATTATCCATGTGCAAGAATGACAGGCATTCGCATGCCTGTCATCCATGATGATTAAAGATTATTCAGATCGATAAAATCGGTTCCTGAGGAATCGCTGTCATCGTCATGGGGACGTGTATTCTTTTTCTGAACAGGAGCTTCTTTCTTCGCTTCCTCTTCATCTTCCTCCCCATCCTCTTCTTCGTCTTCGTCATCCCAGAAATCGTCTTTTCTGTGACGGAAGAGGCCACGCTTCTTCTTCGGAACTTCCTCCTCATCCTCTTCTTCAGATTCTTCAGAAGGTTCCTCGTCATTCTGCTTTTCTACTTCTTTCACAGGTTTTACCGATAGCTGTTCCTTACGATCTTCAGCAACATCATTTGTTTCAGAATTCATTGCTTCGACCAGTTTTGCTGAGATATCCTCAACATCATCCTTCTCTTCATCCTTCCAGTCATCCCAGGAATCCTCACCTTCATTGCCTTCATATAACTTGCGAAGGTTATGACGGGAAACCAGAGTGTTGATCAAAAGAATCAGCAGAATCAGACAAACAACTACGAGAACGCAGATAATCATGCGATAATTATCAGATTTAATTCTAAGCTTGTCAAAGAATCTACCGGTCATGGAAGAATCTGTCTTCTCTTCTTCCGTATCCGTATCTTCTGCTGCAGGCTCCTCTTCATCACTTACTACGGGTGCATTCGCAGCAAACAGATCTGTATTCGCCTTCTGAATGCTATCACTCGTGGAGTCATAAGAAAACCAACCAAGACTTCCATCTGCACCGGTACCATATACATAATAGAATCCATTCGCTTCGGTGCCGTACTGGTAAGCCTGTACCGTTCTCTCACCTACGGTAATTGTCGTCTCTGTCAGAAGACTGCTGGGCAAACTGTCCGGAGCAGACAGGATAACGAGCTGAGAACCACTTCCAAGATATGCGAAGGAAGCTACCGTATTCGCATTCGGATCATAGAGATAGAATACGCCGGAACCCTGAATGTTATCAGCAGGCTTAAGATAAACAAGAGTAATCGTACCATTCGAGATCTCACGGAAGGAAGCTCCTCCGATATTCACCGGTGTCCGGGTGAATCCTGCAGGAATCTCAGCATCTGTATAACGCTCTGAAACAACATATTCAACACCACCGATATTGAATCCCTTATCGCTGGCTGTTCCAACAACGCTTCCACTTGCTGCCGGTGCTGCTGTCTCCGCCGGTGCCTCATCTGTAGTATCCGGTGTTGCATCCTGTGCAGCTTCTTCCGGCTGCGCCGCAGCTGCTTCTAAAACATTCAGAACTGCGCTCTGCTGAGCCACGCCACCAACACTAACGATCACATTGGCCTTGCCGGCTGCAGCAGCCTTCATCTTCAAGGTCATGGACTTGTTGTTGAAAGAGATCTTGCCATCTCCTCCGGTATAATTCGCACTGGATTCGGACAGGGTAATTACCGATGCGGTATAGGCAACGGTAATATCTTCCGCAACAGAATCTGTAATCGTCACCGTTACAGTATCACCTACACTAGGATTGCTGTTGGAAAAAGCAAGCTGAACTGTTCCAGCTGCATACGCCTGACCTGTCGGAAGAAGAACCGTAAGGATCAAAAGAAAGGCTAACATCCCGGCAGTCCAAAACTTGTTTATCTTTTGAAATATCATTTCACACCATCCTGACATCTTATGTTCGGTAAGTAAAGCTATGCTGTTTATCTCTCATAAGATTATAGGTAACCTCGGAAACTCCGTCAACAATTACGGATCAGGGAAATGCACCATAAGATTCCTGTAATGCAGGAAATCGCAGTTACGAGATCCGCTCGATTCAACTGGGAGATCTCATATCCCAAAACCGAGGGTACGAATAAAGAAATTACAACGGAAAAAGTAAGGGATAATAAACCAAAAAGAAGGATTGTCTCTCTGTCAAGCTCATGTTTCTTCGTATGCATCATAAACCTCCATAATTCTACGAACGATATTTCCATCGTTCCTAACTGCAGCTCTACGAATTAGCTGCACTTGCTTTGAACTATGGATATGATACAAAACCATATGAGCGTATAACTTCCCATTTATTTAACAGAATCCGACGGCAGAACGTTACAGCTCCTGGATTACTGAAATCAGCTTCTCTACCTCTTCTTCACTTGTCGCCCAACTGGTACAGAAACGAGCGATGCGTCCTCTCTCATCTCTGCCACAATCTTCAAAGACAAAATCTTCTGAAAGACGATCTGCATTTTCATCCGACAGGATTACAAACTGCTGATTGGTATAGGAATCTGCCATCAAGGGAATCTTCTTCTCTTCAAAGGCTGCCCGAATCTGCATCGCGTACTGATCCGCACGTTTGCTTGCCTCAAAATATTCACCATTGGAGAGCATAGTATGAAACATAAGTCCCATTAACCAGCCCTTTGCCATCACTGCTCCATTCTGCTTCATATAGGCTTTAAACCGAGGTTTTAAATCCTTATTCAGAAGAACCAGGGCTTCTCCAAAGAGTGCACCGCACTTGGTTCCACCCAGATAAAAAGCATCCGTATAAAGGGCAAGATCCTCCAGAGTCACATCATTATTAGATGCACCAAGACCATAGGGAAGACGTGCTCCATCAACAAAGAGATACATGCCAAACTCTCTGCAGACCAAAGACAGGTTCTTCAATTCTTCCTTGCTATAGATCGTTCCCTGTTCCGTCGGAAAAGAGATATATACCAGCTTAGGCTCTGTCAGATACTCTGCTTCTTCGCCATAATACGCTTCTGCGACCTTTTTTACCTGGTCTGCATCAATCTTACCCTCCTTGTTGGGAAGTTCTAAGATCTTATGGCCGGTATTCTCAATGGATGCTGCTTCATGCGCATTGATATGGCCGGTATCTGCACAGACAACACTCTGCACAGAAGTCAGAGCGCGTGCGATCAGAACATAATTTGCCTGGGTTGCCCCGGGAAAATACCAGATATCCGCATCCTTCCTATGAATCAGCTTACGAATCGTATCGCTTGCCTTATCACACCAATCATCTGTTCCATAGCCAGCGTGAGACTGACAGGCATCCTCAGAAAGAGCCTGCATAATATCGGAGAAAGCCCCCCTGTTATAGTCATTATTAAAACGAATCATCAGATGTTCCCCTCCTTGTATTCATTGTCAGGATCCGGCAATTCCAAAGGAACGATCTGACTTCTGACATATTCCATTCTGCGATCCAGATCCGCACACTCTTCTGCGCAGATGGAGAGTTCCTTCTGCAGAGCCTCTATCTGTTCTGCAGATAATTTCTTCTTGTAACGCAGCTTGTGTTCCAGTGCTGCCCAGAAGTCCATAGCTATGGTTCGAATCTGCACTTCGACATACATCATCTTCTTACCGACTTCGGTGAAGATCGGCGTACGCACAATAAGGTGCAGGGAGCGATAGCCATTGGGCTTTGGATGATTGATATAATCCTTTCTCTCCACCAGTTCTATATCATCCTGCTGCAGGAACACATCAGCAATACGGAAAACATCCTCCTCGAAGGAACAGATGACACGTACACCTGCAATATCCCGAATATTCTCTTCCACGGATTCGATGGAGAAGGGAAGTCCCTTACGCTCTACCTTACGAATAATGGAATCCATGCTCTTCACACGGGTTTTGATGGACTCGATCGGATTACCATCATATTTCACGCCCATGCGTTCATTTAATACCTTAAACTTAGTCTCTACCTCATAGACTGCGCACTGGTAATTGGCCATCTCCTGCCTCCAGGGCAGAGTCTGCTCATCCATGGTATCCAGTAAACTATTCAGATTCAGTCTCTTCAGCCAGTCGGCAGGAATTATTCCATTCTGAAACTGCTTGAGATTCTCAATTTCGTTCATTCATTACCCTCATTTCTGCCGTAATCACTTAGTAATCTCTTAGAACGATAAATGGTTTCGTCGAATACTTCAAGCATATTCTGATGACGACTGACAAGATAAGGGTCTGTATCCTCCCTCTGCATGCGGTTCGCAAGCTTCTGCATTTCTGCTGCTGCATCGGATAATTTCTTTGCTCCCACATTCAAGGCATTGCTCTTCATGGAATAGATGAGTCTCAGATAGAGTTCCTGATCCTTGCCAAAAGCCTCCGCGAGCAGACGACGCTTCTCATCTGCATAGTGCACTGTCAGCCGTAATATACGGATATAGAGTTCCATGGAATCACCACAGTAAGCCAGTCCCAGTTTGGTATCGAGAATATTCCCATCATCCTTCATCTCCAGCCCCGAGCGAAGAGGAAGAATTACGGTAAATGTAGAGCCCTGACCATAAACACTGTTTACCTCGATCTTGCCATCCATCTTATGTACCAGCTCACTTACAACGGCAAGGCCCAGTCCGGTACCCTGAATATGGGCATTCTTCTGCCCATCCATTCGGGCGAACTTATCGAAAAGATGCGGAATATCCTTTTTACGAATGCCAATACCTGTATCAGAAACCGCAAGGCACAGCCTTCCGTCTGTGGTAAGGCTGATCTCCAATGCCACATAACCGTTCGATGTATATTTGACTCCATTCGCAATCAGATTGATCAGGATCTGACGCAGGCGAATGCTGTCGCCATACCAGATGTCCGGAATTCCATCCGATTCATGAATGATAAACTGTAAACCCTTGGCTTCCGCCATAACCGTCATCATCGAGCGAATATCACACAGTACTTCAGACAGATGGAAACGTAGAACGAACAGTTGTAAACTGTCCGACCGCGCGTGCACCATATCGAAGATATCACGCACCAGATAATCCAGAGTTTCCTGGGAGGCTGAGATGCTTCTGGCATAGGACCTGGTCTCTTCATTTTTTGCCTTAAGCTCTAATTCCCCTGCATCTTCTCCAAGAGCATAGAGAGGCTTACGAATGTTCTCCGACATTCTGCGAATAAACATCTCCCACTCTCTTGCCGAATATTCAGCCTCTTCCCCTGCCTGTCGAACATAACCCATCATGTCGATCACACTGTGGTAATCCCTGGACTCCATCGCGAAGAAGAGAATATACGTTCCAATCGAAATCACCGTAAGGCCCAGAGGCACTGTCTGTGGGAAGCAGAAACGATAGATACAATAAGACAGTGTGATCAGGAAAAGAATGGTATAACTGCTTACGTGTAAATAAGTAAACTTTCTGCATACCGGGAAAAAGACAAGCATGGCAACCAGGCCCAGGGCCAGTTCAACCGTAAGGCCCAGGTAAAATACCATCATGCCGCCCATAATCTCATCGGCCGGCTGTGTCATTTTCAGGAGAAAGGCTCTCGAGGCCATAAGAACCAGCACGATACCATAGAGCACCAGAGTCCAGTCGAAGATCCAATGCACCGTATCAAGATGTTTCTTAGGCCAGTCTGTGTATGCCGCAATGTATTTTATGAAGAAGTATGGCGGTAGACACTTCATCAGATATACGGAACCCGAGATCAGTACTGCCAGATAATATGGCAGGCCGAGATTCATATTCAGGATCACCATTCCAAAGACATCGTAGCTTGTCGCAAGAAGAAGTGTGGTCAGATAGGAACGAAAGGCAGCTCCGTGCTTGGTCGCATTGCCATACTGAAGGAAGGTGAAGACCAAAAGGATCAGGAGAAAAAATACAGAAGTCAGTTCAATATAGATATTTATATTGACGTGGAAGCACTCCATGCATTCCCTCCTTCCATAACCAGTGAGAGCACAGCGAAAAGTTTCTCTCTACGGATGGGTTTCTCAATATAGGCAGAGAATCCCTCCGCTCGATAGAGTTCCATACATTCCACACCACTGTTTCCTGTCATCATAATGACAGGAGTCGACCGAATCATTGGCTTCAGAGCATGAAAGGTCTCAATGCCATCCATTTGGGGCATCTGATGATCCAGAAAGATACAGTCAAAATCCCGCATTCTGGCCTTTGAAATGGCTTCCTCTCCACTTAGAACCGATACTACTTCCAGTCCGGTTCCCCTCATAATGCCTTCTAAGACACGAAGATTCATAGGGGTATCATCCACACAAAGAACCGACATATTACGGTAGGTAAGTTTCTTTACCTCCATCTTGCTCTCCTGTTCTTTCCCGGAGGAAATGGAAGCAGAAGGACTACTCTTCTGTTCTTTCTTCGCCTGGTCGAGAACGCTGTTTACAAAACTCAGCAATTCATTTCCATCCCGGTCAATCTTCTCCGTCAAAGCCAGAATCAAAGGATCCTGATCTGAGGACTGAATAATCTGATTCATGCCCAGAATTGCATTCATAGGGGTACGGATCTCATGCGTCATGGATGCAAAAAATTCCTTCTTGGCAATTCTCGCTTCTTCCGTCTTCGCCTGGGCCTGCTGTCTCTCCAAAATCAGTTCTGAAAGTCTACGGTAATCTGGTGACTCGATGGAGAAAAAGAGGTTATATACACCGAGGATTGCACCACAGTATGCCACAGGGAATCTGGCACCATAGACTGCCTGCAGAGCACAGCTAAAGAGGACCAGAACATAGGTAATATAGAGAGCCGCTCTTTGTTTTCTGCTAAATTCCTTCTTATGAACTATGATCGAAATGAATGCACAGGTAACAATGAACAGAGGAATTACATAGCCGATCGTCAGTTGTAAGGGGCCATGAACATAGACCTTATGTTCTTCATCGTAATCCACCACCAGCGGGAAGAAGAGATTGAGTATCACCGGGATTGTAAAAAAGACAATGATGACCAAAAATACCTTCTTCAATAGATGCACAGCCTGGGTTGGCTGGTAATAGGAGAAGATATAGAGAATCAGAAGATATGCGATATATCCGAAAGACATATAGTTCACGGTATTGAGAAAGCGGATCAGGAAATGTGGGACATGTCCTGCCATGCCCTGCGTCACGATCATGGTCACAACATCGATGATAGCTGATAGCACACAGGCATAGGTCAGTATCCGGTATTCGAATCTGGTCTCATCCCTGTCAAAAAAAAGGAATACACACAATACCAGACCGAACACCGCTGCCGTTGCTTCAAAATAGATATTCGATTCTACCAGGAAGTTTTCCATAATCTCCTCTAGCTCTCACGCATCGTGTAGTCTTTATCTTCATCAATCATCTCTAACATGATCCTGCCGTAGTAAGGATCGAACTGGGTACCACAACCGCTCGCAATCTCCCTGCGAACCGCAGCCTGCTCCATGACATCACGATAGCTCCGCTTGGAGGTCATGGCATCATAGGCATCTGCAACCCCGATGATTCTGGCAATCTCCGGAATCTCACTTCCAATCAGACCATCCGGATATCCCGTTCCGTTATAACGTTCATGATGCCAGTGGGCACCAACTGCAATATTTGGAATTTCAGTAATATTTTGAAGAATCCGGGATCCAATGACCGGATGCGTACGGATCTTCATGTATTGTTCATCCGTTAACATGCCTTTATCATTGATCACATCATCCGGGACACCAATCTTACCGATGTCGTGCAGTAGACCGGTATAGTAGGCTTCCTTCTGTACCTCTTCTGACTTACCGGCTCTTCTTGCAATCTCCTGGGAGTACTGGGCCACTCTTCCACTATGTCCATGTGTATAATGGTCCTTGGCATCCACTGCTCCGGAGAGTGCTTTCATCGTCTGGATTGACAGAAGTTCGAATTATGCCTTACGTTTCTCTGCCACTCTGGTCTGTCTTGCAACCTCCATCTGCAATCTGTGCTGAAGGAAGTTTAGTTCCAGAATACGGTCTACACGCTGGAGCATAATTTTCTCTACATATGGTTTATGAATGAAGTCCATTGCTCCGGACTTCAGTCCCTGTAATTCTGCCTCACGATCTTCATCACCGGTAAGGAAGATCACCGGAAGATCCGTAATCTGCTTCTCTTCATGTAATTCCCGCAGGAATTCGAATCCATCCTTCTCCGGCATATGGATATCTAAGAGGATCAGATTTGGACGTTCTTCTTCTAAGAGATCCATAGCCATATCCGCAGAAGATGCCGTCATAACATCATATCTTCCCGAGAGCATCTGCTTTGCGATATCTCTTCCCAGATCATCATCATCCACGACCATAACCTTCCATCGGAGTGGACGCTCGAGTTCCGTAGAAAGAGGCGCTTCTACGAGAGGCTGCACCGGACGATCTTCCGTATCTAAGTCTTTCTCCAGAGATTCCGGAAGAATCTCTTCGGTATGCTGGTCGGCATCTCCATCCTGCTTCAGTGCTTCACTGATCTTTACCAGAATATCTGTATATTCTTCCATCACCTCCCGATGATGCTCCCTGATATAATCCGTTCTTTCTTCCTTGCAGGCATCTTCCAGGGCCTTGGCATCCTCTGACAATTGGTCCGCACCAATGGTTCGGCTCGAACTCTTCAGGGCATGAACACCGATACGGTAATTATCCCAGTCTTCACTGCCATAGTTCTCTTCTATCTCTTCTCTACGATTTCCTTCTACGTAATCATTCAGTATGACCAGATAGAAATCGATACTGTCCGCACAGTAAGTCAGGGCTGCTTCCGTATTCAGGAAGGAGCCTAGAACTTCCATACTCTTTGCATTTTGATTAAGGGCGCCGGACATTGCGGAAGTCAGGCCCTCTTCTTGCCCCACTTCCGCGACATTGGCTGATCGCTCGGAAACACTTCTACCTGTCAATCTCTCAATCGTATCGATCAATTCCTGTCTTACGACAGGCTTCAGCAGATAAGCAGAGAATCCCTGATGAATATATTCTCTCTGTACATCCGTAACCGCATTTGCTGTCAGGGCAACTACGGGAGTATGGGGACAGAGATTTTCATCCCGGATAATATGCATGGCTTCAACACCATCCATCACGGGCATCATGTGATCCATGAAGATAATGGAGAATGGCTGAGCGCTGTTTCGAATCAGATTCAGAGCTTCTTTTCCATTCTCTGCCTTAACGATTCGGTAGCCGGTTCCAGACAAAAGTCTGCGGAAGAGATCGAGGTTCAGTCGATTATCATCCACCGCCAGAATGGTTCCCTTCTGTCCAGGTGCAAGCAGGGAAGACTCATGGTTATTTCCTTCCTCTCTGCTGCTAAATCCACTCGCTACCATGTCTGAATAAGCACTTACCGTCTCATCAATAGCAGCAGACAGGTTCTTGCCGATGTATTCTTCCCGGTTGGTATTCTCCAGATTCCGCGCTGCCATCTCACCAATCGTCTCTGTACCAACACGTTCCTGCTTCAGATGGAACCAGAAACGAGAACCGACTCCATAAGTGGAGTCATACTCTAACCTGGAATCCATCATCAATAGAAGCCTGGTTACCAGTGACAATCCAAGTCCCATGCCAAGTACGCTGCCCGTATGCTTCTCATCCATGCGAAGGAAGCTCTCAGAGATGCGTCTCATATCATCTCTTCGCATACCGATACCGGTATCTTCCACAGAGAAGAGAAAGCCATCTCCGTTCCATCGAAGGGTAATCGTGATCTGTCCATGATCTGTATACTTGACCGCATTTGAGGTCAAATTATTCATTATCTGAAGAATACGTACATGGTCACCATAGAGGTTCTCAGGGAACTCCGGATCCACATGGATGAGTACCTTCAGTTTCTTATCTGCGTTAAAGAATTCCAGAGAGGTCAGCATATCCCGTATCATACTCTGGGTCTGGTAGACGCTTTCATTTACGGTTGCTGTACCATCCTCCAGCTCCACAAAATCCTTGACATTGTTCGTCATCGACAGAAGATTCTGGCCTGCTGCACGAATCTTAACTGCATCTTCTGCCGTATCCTTCTCTCTGGTATTCTCCAGGATGAGGCCGGCATATCCGAGTACCGCATTCAGAGGAGTGCGAAGTTCATGGGACATATGAGATAGGAAGGATGATTTTGCATTACTGGCTGACTGTGCAAGAGCAGCCGACTTCTCAGCCTCTCCCCGGATCATCTTCAATTGTTCCATACTCCAGATCATCTGCTGATAATCCGGTGTCTCTAAGAGCACCAGCATAAAAAGCATACCCATGGAGATGGAGAAGATGGTCAAAAGAACTGTTCTTAAGTAGAGCATCTGCAATAGGGATACCCCCAGGCAGAAAGTGAGGTAGCTTGCCATCAGAATCTTCTTCCTGATATCTTCCAGCTCTTCTGCACGTAAAATCGTACGAATAAAGCAATATAGAAGCAGAGAATATGGATAGAAATAAATACTGTAGTAAATGGGACCATGGATATAGAGACCATTCTCAAAAGATGCAATAATCCCTGTCGGTACATTGGCAATCAGCAAGGTACAGAAAATAACAAAAGCGACATTGGCAATCCGTTCCATCCTTCTCGCCATCCGGGTCGTCTTTGCAAGCGTCATGGAATAACGCATAAACTGGAATCCAAACAGGCCCAGGCTGATAAAATAAAGCGTATTTAAGAAGAGATTGACTCCATCCGGGATGTCACTTCCCATACTGATGGTAAATGCCGTCAAAACATCCAGGAAATTCGCTAACAGATTAATTATGGCAAGAACAAAGAATTCCCGATTACGTCGAATCCGCAGATCATACTGTATGGATATATATAGAACCAGCATCACCATGAAAATCATGGATGAGAGTTCAAAATCCACATTGAAGATACATCTCATACCTACTCTCCCAACAGCTTATTTACCTGTGACATAAGATCCTGAGGGAGGAATGGCTTATTCACATAACCGACAGCATGAAGTTCTTCTGCCCGGTTCTGATCCCTGGCATCATTTGATGCTGTAAGGAACATGACCGGAAGATCTGCCCCTCTTTCCAGAGTACGAATCTTCTTCAGGGTATCAAACCCATTCATTTCTGGCATCTCGATATCCAATAGCACAAGATCATACTCCTCACGTTCAATGGAACGAATGGCTTCTTCCCCGCTCTCTACGGTCTCGGATTCATGACCTGCCTTTGACAATATATACTGTGCCATACGGCGGTTCATCATATCATCGTCCACGACTAAGATCTTCCCCATATTCTCTCCCTTAATGATCTAATCTATCCTTCAAGCCACTTTTCTATCGAGTGTTTAGACGTTGTCTCTCCTAAGCCCCAAGGCAACTGCTACTCTCTCTCGAACATATATCGGTGAAGAGGGCTTTAAGAGATAATCCGACATTCCAACCTGATAACCTCTCATGATGGTCTCTTTACCAGAGATGCCGGATAGGAAGATAATCGGAACATCCCGCATCCCATGCGCCTTCATCTTCTGAATCATCTCAATCCCATCCATGCCCGGCATATCAATATCCGCAAGGATCAGATCCGGATAGCCGGAAGTTCGCACCAGATTCAAAGCTTCAATTCCGCTACTTGCCAGGACAACTTCATATTCCTCTTCCAAGGCATGCTGGGCCTGTAGCCTGGAGACTCCCATATCATCAACCACCAGAACCTTCTTCCGTCGATGGGCCGGATTCCGGTCTTCATTCAGTTTCTCTACATTCCCCTTATAATCGACCGGCATAATGCAGGAATTGGTAATCAGGATATTCTCATAGGCAGGATCCCTTGCTAAGTTCACCATTTTGCCAGAACCTAACATATGTACGATCGGGCGCTTTAGAATCGGGGTCATACCTATCACCAGACCATACTCTCCATTGGACAGATGTACCGTGGTTCCTACAAAGAAGGGAGACAGAATCTCTTCCAATGCCCCTACCACCTTCCTGGAGAAGAGGATCTCCGCTCCGGACTTAAGATAAGCAATGGCATCCTTGGGCGCATAGGCCCTCTGATAAGGGCGATGACTGGTCAGGGCATCATATACGTCCGCTACATGTATAATCTTCGCTGCTAAGGGAATCTCTCTATCCCTCTTTCCGAAGGGATAACCACTACCATTCTCGTTCTCATGGTGAAGAGCAATGGCCTGATAGATAAAAGCATTCATCTCCCCATTCTCACGCAAAACTTCCACAGACTTCTCCGGGTGGGTCATAATCTCCTGGTATTCCTCATCCGAGAGCTGACCCTTTTTACATAGGATCGATGCAGAGATGAGATTTTTGCCCAGATCATGGCTAAGACCTGCTGCGATCAGATTTTTAACATCATCCGCTTCCATTCGCATCTTGAAGCCAATAGCCGCACAGATCATACCAACGCTGACATTATGATGCAGGGTGTAAGTCCGGAGACTTCTAATATCGAATTCAGAGATAATGCGTTCCTCTTCCTTCTTTGCCGCCAGCTCATCGTAGATCAGCCGGGCAACCTTCAGAATTTTCTCGGGCTTCGCGGACTTTACAGCCAGTAAAGCCTGAACAAAGGTCTTCTCTGATACGAAATATGGGAATTTCACATTTTTAGAAAAATCGTCTTCCACATAACAGCCCAGATAACCCTCCAGCTGGAAACGGCGAACCATCTCCTCGTCAATCTCTCTTCCAGCCTTAAACTCTGGTTCTCTATTATCCGTATATATGTTTCTACCTAAAATCGAGCCCGAAAGAATAGCGTCTACAGGTACAAATCTCATAGAGACTCTCTCCCTTCCAATGCCTCGCTGACTTGCGACAGAATCTCGGCATAATCCTGCATCACCTTATGATGATTCGCCCGAATGAAGCCGATATCTTCTCTCTTCGCTGCCTCTTCCAGTTTCAGAGCTTCTTCACCAAGCTGGTCTGCACCAATGGTTCTTGAACTGCTTTTCACTGCATGAATAAATACGCGATATTCCTCCAGGTTCTCGACCGCATAGGCTTCTTCCAGCCGGTCTTTCTTCTGATCCTCTACATAACTCGTTAGAATTTCACGGAATAGTTCTTCATCTTCCATGCAGTAATTCATTCCTTTCTTCACATCAAGAAGGGTTAAGGAATTCAGAAATTCGGAATCATATGTCTCTGTCTCTGCCTGATCTTCCTCCTGCTCTCTCCCCTCTTCTGTTTTTATAAAGAGACGAATCTTATCTTCGAGGGCTTCCATCTCCAAGGGTTTCGGAAGATATGCTGCAAAACCGAGTTCCAGATATCTGGCCTCATCTCCCTTCATTGCATTGGCGGTAAGAACGAAAATAGGCGTATCCTGGTTCTTCGAATCTTCCTCTGTCTGTATCAGCCGCATGGCATCCACACCATCCAGGACCGGCATCAGATGGTCTAAGAGAATCAGATCATAATGATTCTTCTTAGAAAGGGCGACAGCCTCTTCACCATTCTCCGCCTCATCCAGTGTCACTTCTGTATGACGAAGATAAGCCTCTACGACTTTACGGTTCATCGGAAGATCATCAGCAAGCAGAATCTTCCTGCCAGACAGGATCAGCTTCTTACCTTCCCTACCAAGACGAATCTGTTCATCCCTTATCTTCTGGATCATATTCTGCAAGGAATCACCAATCGGATTCGGATCTTCGACCTTCTGAGGAATCACTATGGTAAATGTAGAGCCCAGACCATATGTGGAATCGACACTAACATCGCCTCCCATAAGTTCTGTCAGCTGCTTCACAATGGACATTCCGAGTCCGGCACCGGAGATTGCCTGATTCTGCTTCTGATCAAAACGGGAAAACTTATCAAATAAATGAGGAATATCTTCCTTCCGAATTCCCATACCCGTGTCACTGATACGAACCACCAGATGGAGAAGGCTATTGTTCTCGTTTTCGTCATCCTTTGTCTGTCGGCCGATCACGAAAGTAATACTGCCACTCGAGGTATATTTCACAGCATTAGAGAGAATATTCGAGATGATCTGTCGAATACGCATCTTATCTCCCCTTAACATACGGGGCAGATTACGATCATATTCCAGACGAAAATCCAGACCCTTCTTCTGTGCCATGGGTTGGAACATCTGTCTGCATTCATCGATCAGACCAACGGTATGATAAGAATCCTCCACGATCTCCATCTTGCCCGATTCGATTCTGGAGAAATCAAGAATGTCATTAATTTGTGTCAGTAAGGCCTCAGATGCTATCCGAATATTCTCTGAATATTCGAGAATCTGTCCTTCCGTCGCTTCCTGCAGTATCACCCGGTTCATACCAAGGATGGCATTAATAGGGGTACGAATCTCATGTGACATGGATGACAGGAAGGCTGATTTGGCAGTACTGGCAGCTTCTGCCTTACGAAGCATCTCTTCCTCATGTGTTAGATCTGTTGCTGCAACAATGATGGCATAGGGCTCTTTATTTCGATCCAGTGCAGGAGATATGTTCAGGTTATATCCCGACTTGTTGTCAATCGTTCTGGCATTGATAGAGAAAGCCTCTTCCTTCATCGCACGCAATAACAAAGAATTTTCATCCTGTAAGCGGAAGATCTCGCCTGGAGACTTATGAAGCAGTTCTCCGGTGTCAAAATGATCCTGTACATATTTATTGTAGATACAAAGCTTCCCCTCCATATCGAAGACAAAGATTCCGATATTGACTGCATTCATAAGGAAACGGTTCAGATTTTGAACTGACAGATCAAAGGCACTCGATCTGGTTGCTGCAAGCCAGATAAAGTAAAGGGTCAGAGCGCCTCCAAAGGCGGATGTGGGGAAGGATACCCCAAGTGTCAGATTCAAAAAGGTATCTGGGAGTGTCGTGAAGATAAGTGCAAAATTCGAAAAATATAAGTTCTTAACAAACTGTCTGTCACGTTGGAAGTGTAATTTACGGAACCAGAAAGTAGAGAAAACCAGCATACAAAGAGCTGAAATAACAATAAAGATATAGTGATAGGTACGGTAGGGAGAATAGAGTGCGCGCCAGGTCATCCAGTCACCTAGCTTATAGAATTCATCCACTTCCGGAGATGAGAAATATACCCAGTCCAGGAGAGCCAGATCCGTATAAACAATTAAAACTGCGTATTTGGCCTTAGGGAGAATCCTGGCACGGAAGAGATACATCACAACCTCTCCTACGACGAAGCCATCCACACCTGCAAGGCCGATCATTCTAAAGATCTGCGCCTGCTCAATGGTCTCAGTGATACCTACCATTCCATAGCCAAAAGACCATACGGCAGCGGAGATTCCAAGGAACAGAAGGGACACCCTCAGATTACTGTGCTTCTCTCTTACAAAATATGAAATTCCCAGATTTGCCGGGATTGCAGTCACTAAAAGCAGAGCGACGCTCATAATCATACCAAAACTTGCCATATTCATACTCCCACTTTCTTATGAATAGCATTTTAGCAATCCCAAATTGTATATGGAATTACCAAATACGAAGGTATTCTTTCGAAATCGGTACTTGACAAGCAAAAGAAAATATGAATTTTTTATAAATTTTGCTATAATCTGCTTATGGACGAAATTCTTAGAATCGCAATCTGTGAAGACGAAGAGGTCTCACGTAAGCTGACCTTGGGGCTGATTCACAAGATTGAACAGGAAGTGAATATTGAATCTTTCACTGATGGGTCATCTTTTCTAAGCGAATTCTATCGCGGAAAATATGATCTTATTCTTATGGACATTTTTATGCCTGGAATCACTGGTGTAGAAACAGTGAAAAGGATCCGTAAGATTGATGATACGGTCCCGATCACCTTCCTGACTTCCAGCGCAGAACATGCCTTGGATGGTTATAAGTACCATGTCGACCGTTATCTGATCAAGCCTCTCCAGGTGGCCCAGTTAAAAGAAGTTCTCGAATTTGCCCATGAAGTACTGCACAAGTCGTCAATTCCCATCACCTGTGATCGAAAGGAAGTATTTGTTCCGCTCTCTTCCATCCTCTACCTGGAACAGACAGATCATTATGTCATCTTCCATCTCACAGAAGACCGGGATCTTATCACTACAGGCAAGATCACTGCTCTCTTGCAGAATCTTCCTTCTCCCGACTTTGTACAGTGTCACCAATCCTACTGTGTCAATATCCGCAAGGCCACTGACTTCGATATCGAACTTCGCACACTCACCATGGAGAATGGAGGGACCGTTTATATCCGAAGACAAGATGTCTCCCGCATCCGCGCTCTCTGGGATGAAATTCATTCTCCGATTCAAATCTGATAAAGCAAAAGGGGCTGTAAAAAAATGATTATCTCATTTTTTTCACAGTCCCTTCGTTTATCTAAAATACAAATCCGCCAAGCTGCTGTCAGCGTTCGAAATCTGATGATTTCTAATCAGACCTGTATTACAGCCAAGCCTTGATCTGCTCGTAGATTCCTGCACCGTCCAGCTTGTACTTTGCAAGCAGTTCTACAGCGGGGCCGGATTCACCGAATTCGTCGTATACACCAAGCTTCTTAACCGGAGTAGGCATCTTCTCGGAGAGGACATCACATACTGCGGAGCCGAGGCCACCGATTACGGAATGTTCTTCTACGGTTACAACCTTGCCGGTCTTCTTAGCGGATGCGAGGATGAGTTCCTCGTCCAGAGGCTTGATGGTATGGATGTTGATTACTTCTGCATTTACGCCGTCGGCAGCGAGCTTTTCAGCTGCTTCAAGAGCGAAGCCAACTTCCAGTCCGGTAGCTACGATGGTGAGGTCAGTGCCTTCCTTAAGGATGATACCCTTGCCGATTTCGAACTTGTAGCCTGCTTTATCGTTGATAACAGGGCATGCAAGACGGCCAAAGCGAAGATATACAGGGCCATCCAGCTCATAGGCTGCTTCTACTGCTGCCTTAGCTTCTACATCGTCAGAAGGAACGATAACGGTCATGCCGGGGATGGTACGCATGAGAGCGATATCCTCACAGCACTGATGGGTTGCTCCATCTTCACCTACGGAGATACCTGCATGGGTAGCACCAATCTTAACATTGAGGTGAGGATAGCCTACAGAGTTACGAACCTGCTCGAAAGCGCGACCTGCTGCGAACATTGCGAAGGAGGAAGCAAAGGGAACCATGCCTGCTGCTGCCAGTCCTGCTGCGATGCCGATCATATCGGACTCTGCGATACCGGAATCGAAGAAACGATCCGGGAATTCCTTCTTGAATACGCCGGTTTTGGTTGCGCCTGCAAGGTCAGCATCCAGAACAACGAGATTTTCATGCTTCTTACCGAGCTCTACAAGGGCATTACCATAGGAGTCTCTGGTTGCGATTTTATTAACGTCTGCCATGATTTATGCCTCCTTCTCAAGATCAGCCATTGCAATAGCGAATTCTTCATCGTTAGGAGCCTTACCATGCCAGCCGGCATTGTTCTCCATGAAGGATACACCCTTGCCCTTCACGGTCTTGGCAACGATTGCTACGGGCATTCCCTTAACGGTACGTGCCTCATCAAAAGCTGCGCGGAGCTGCTCCATGTCGTTACCGTCAGCAAGGTTGATTACATGGAACTTGAAGGCTTCAAACTTCTTGTCGATGGGATAAGGAGAGTTAACCTCTTCCAGAGTTCCGTCGATCTGAAGGTTATTGTTATCTACGATAACTACAAGGTTGTCCAGATGGCGGTTACCTGCGAACATTGCAGCTTCCCAAACCTGGCCTTCTTCGATCTCACCATCTCCGAGGAGGGTGTAGACACGATAGTCCTTCTTCTGAACCTTGGCTGCAAGAGCCATACCAACTGCTGCGGAAATGCCCTGTCCAAGAGATCCGGAAGACATGTCAACACCAGGGGTGTCATTCATGTTGGGATGCCCCTGGAGATGGCAGCCCACATGACGAAGGCCTAGGAGGTCTTCCTTGGGGAAGTATCCGCGCTCTGCCATTGCAGAGTAATAACCGGGAGCAGTGTGTCCCTTTGAAAGTACGAAGCGATCTCTGTTAGGATCTTTAGGATTCTTGGGATCGATATTCATCTCTTCGAAATACAGATAAGTGAAAATATCTGCTGCAGAGAGGGATCCGCCCGGATGTCCACTCTTCGCAGAATGTACTGCAGTCACGATGTCTTTACGGACTTCATTGGCGATTTTCCGTAATTCCTGATTTGTCATGATCTGACTTTCCTTTCTTAATACCTTAAAAGAGACCGATAAAGTGCGTCTGTGTCATAGCACTTTATCGGCCCGATTTCAGCCTACATTACAAATTATTTGTCACCAAATACAGCGCGATAATCATTCTGGAACTTCACAATACCTTCATCGGTCAGAGGATGATGAATCATCTGCATGATTACCTTGAAGGGAACGGTGGCTATATCAGCACCTGCCATAGCACACTGGGTTACATGGAGCGGGCTGCGAACGGATGCGGAGATGATTTCGGAATGAATCTCAGGATACTGAGCGAAGATGTCAGCAATGTCCTGAATCAGCTGAAAGCCGGGTTCCGAAATGTCATCCAGACGTCCCAGGAAAGGAGATACGAAATCAGCGCCTGCATTTGCTGCCAGGAGAGCCTGGTTTGCAGTGAAGATCAGTGTGCAGTTGGTCTTGATTCCTTCGCTGTGAAGAACCTTGATGGCCTTCAGACCTTCCGCGGTCATAGGAATCTTAACTACCATATTTTCATGGAGAGCTGCGATCTCGCGGCCTTCCTTGATCATGCCTTCTGCATCGGTGGTGGTTGCCTTAACCTCACCGGAGATGGGTCCGTCAACGATATCGGTGATTTCCTTCAGAACGGTGGCATAATCTCTGCCTTCCTTTGCGATCAGGGAAGGATTGGTGGTAACACCGGCGATAACTCCCATATCGTTAGCTTCTCTGATTTCATCTACGTTAGCTGTGTCGATAAAAAACTTCATAACTGCTACCCTCTTACTCTTTCTTCATAAACGTGGGGCTTGCCCATCAATTTATCAGTAGGCGATGCGCTCCGAAGGGAACGCATCACTTGCTGTTGTTACCTGCTTATCATTTAGAATTCTCAATCGCTGTCTTTACCTATTTACCACTTTGCATTCTCAATTGCTGCCTTCTCGATTGCCAAGCCGCTCTTGTAATGCTCTGCAAAGGCTTCGTATCCCTTAACGGTCTCGTTATCGGGAGCAAGTGTAGTCCCCTCCATATTTGAGAATATTACACGCTCCAGATATTCTGGAAGAGATTCTTTTTCACGTCCACCCTCTAACATGTATGCTGCCAGAAGTGCCATGCCCCAAGGGCCGCCTTCCGTTGCAGTAGACATTACGGTTACAGGAGTATCGATTGCTGCTGCCAGATACTTCTGAACACATCCGGGAGTGGTGAAGAGTCCGCCATGACCGGTGATACGATCGATTGCTACATGTTCTTCCTTCTGCAGGATATCCATGCCAAGCTTTACTGCACCCAGTGAGGTGTAGAGGTGAGCACGCATGAAGTTTGCGAGATTGAACTTGGAATCGGGCATACGCACATAGAGAGGACGCCCTTCATTTAACCTGGTTACACCCTCGCCGGAATAGTATCCGTAGTTGAGGAGTCCGCCGCAGTCTGCATCGCCTTCTAAGGACTTTCTGAAGAGAATGTCATAGAGGTTCAGATCAGAGGTATCTACGCCCAGAAGCTCAGCGAATTCCTTGAAGAGGTCATGCCAAGCGTTGATATCAGTGGTTCCGTTATTGGCATGGCTCATAGCTACCGGCTTACCGTCAGGAGTGGTTACCATGTCGATTTCACGATGAAGCTTGGAAAGCGGCTTCTCGGTTACGATCATTGCAAAGGTGGAAGTACCTGCAGATACGTTTCCGGTTCTTGCTGCAACGGCATTGGTCGCTACCATTCCGGTGCCTGCATCACCTTCAGAAGGGCACATGGGAATGCCTGCCTGGAGGTTGCCGGACTCATCGAGGAGTGCTGCACCTTCTACGGTAAGACTACCTGCCTTATCGCCTGCGCAGAGGACCTTAGGAAGAACATCACGCAGCTTGAAGGTATAGCCTTCCTTGGCGATCAGTTCGTCGCAGATATCAAGCATCTTCTGGTCATAGTCGAGTGCTTCGGAATCAATGGGGAAGATACCGGATGCATCACCGATACCTGCTGCCTTTACTCCGGTCAGTCTGTAATGCATGTAGGAATCCAGAGTGGTGACAAAATCCACTTGGGGGAGATGCTCCTCATGATCCAGAACACACTGATAGAGGTGCGCAATGGTCCAACGGAGAGGAATGTTGAAGTTGAACTTCTCTGTCAGAATATCTGCTGCCTGCTGGGTATTGGAATTTCTCCAGGTCTGGAAGGGAGCAATCGTCTTGCCTTCCTTATCCAGTGCGATGTAACCATGCATCATGGCGGAGATGCCAATGGCACCTACCGTCTTGATGGTTACCTGATGGTTGCGCTCAACGTTTGCGCGAAGCGCGCTATAACAGTCGCGGAGGCCGGCATCGATTTCTTCATACGAATAGGTCCAGATGCCATCCTTCAGACTATTCTCCCAGCGATGGGAGCCCTTGCCCAGGACATTGCCCTCGAGGTCTGTGAGGACGGCCTTGATGTTGGTGGAACCAAATTCGATTCCAAGGGCGGTCTTACCGCTTTCGATCAATTCTCTTGCGCTCATTCATCTCTCCCCTTCTGTCCGTAGTAGGCATTGGCGCCGTGCTTACGGAAATAATGCTTATCCTGCAGTTCCTGCGGTGCAGGCTTTACGCCGGGATTGATCTGCTCGGTGAGAGCTGCCATCTTGGCGCATTCCTCAAATACAACCGCATTGTAAACAGCTTTGTCTGCATTTTTTCCCCAGGTGAACACACCGTGGTTCTTGCAGAGAACTCCGGGAACCGCATCCGAATCCAGGTTCTCAGCAGCAAAATAATCGGCGATCAGTACGCCGGTGTTGGTCTCATATGCTTCTTCGATCTCCTCCTTGGTCAGATTGCGAACACATGGAATTGCGCCGTAGATGTAATCTGCATGGGTCGTGCCGTAGCAGGGAATGTCTCGGCCGGCCTGAGCCCAGGATGTTGCCCAGGTAGAATGGGTGTGGACGATGCCGCCCAGGGTCGGGAAGCGGTTGTAGAGAACCACATGGGTTGGAGTATCGGAGGAGGGATTGAGTTCGCCCTCTACCTTATTGCCATTGAGATCAACGACAACCATGTCCTCCGGCTTCAGTTCTTCGTAAGGAACTCCGCTCGGCTTGATGACGAAGAGGCCCTTCTCGCGATCGATACCACTGGCATTACCCCAGGTAAAAGTGATCAGGCCATACTTCGGAAGCTGCATATTGGCTTCATATACTTTCTGCTTCAGTTCTTCAAGCATTATTCGTTTTCCTTTCTGATATCAATAACGGACTCTCTAATCTTCACCTCCGGTACAAAGAGAAAGTTTCCATCTGTAAGGGGATTCTCCAGCATCTGGAGCAGGTTCTCCGCTGCCTTCATACCAAGTTCCTGCTTGGGATGAGGATAGGTCGTAACCTTGGGTGAAATGGTCTTGGCTGTGTCTGCATCATCGATACTGATAATGGACAGTTCTTCTGGTATCTTAAGGCCTCGTCTCGTTCCATACTTGATCAGCTGGCAGGCAACCTCGTCGTTGTAGGCAAGGACTGCGGTACAGCCGTCAATTCTGGTCAGGATGTAATCCATGAGAGCTTCTAACTTATGAATGGAGGTGGTATCCAGCCAGATCACGTTCTTCTGCTCCAGTACAATACCGGCCTGGGAGAGAGCCTTCTCATATCCCAGATAACGCTCTGTTCCCTGAGCATCCTCGCAATGGAAGATACCTGCGATCTGGCGGTGTCCTCTGCGAATCAGCTGCTGAACTGCGTCATATGCAACATGACGATCATCCAGACGAACGCAGGGGAAATTCAGGTTAGGATAGGAGGCGTTGATGAAGAGCACGGGAATGTGACGCTTCTTCAAGATCTCGTAATACTCCAGATTTGGATTGGGAAGGGCGCTCATGGAAGGTTCTGCGATGACTGCATCGACATTGTCATTCTCGATCAGATTCTTCAGAATCTGACCTTCCTTACGAACGTTATTATCCGTAAAGGAAAGCTGCATGGAATAACCATTTCCTTCCAGCACATTCGAGATGCCTCGAACAACAGGGGGGAAGATGTAATTGTCGACATAGGTCAGCATCACTGCCACTGACATATATCTGGGACGATTGGGATTGTCTCGGATGTCTCCAATATAGCTTCCGGAACCTCTGACGCGGGTGATCACACCCTGCTCTTCCAGTTCTCCGGTCGCATGACGAATGGTCTGTCGGGACAGTCCGAATCGTTCGCCGAGTTCCTTCTCCGAAGGCATGCGGTCACCTTGCTTAAGGTTTCCGTTCTCAATCTCGGTTCTGATGTAGTTAATAACTTGCTTGTAATGAGGTTCGTTATCGTTCATAACTCTTCCTGTTCCATAATATAGATAAGTCCGAGCTCTCTCATCGGAGAGCCCGGTCATATCCGCTGTTAGTATTTCATTAGAACTTAGGCATGAAGAACTTCTGAAGATCTGCTTCTGTGGTGTCTTCGCCAATGGTAATCAGTTCTGTATTGGTAAGTTTTGCAAACATTGCGATATCGGAACGGTTCAGAGCTGTGGAGATAACGGAATGGTGAGCACCACCTGCATAGCACCATGCTGCTGTGCCAATTTCAAAGTTAGGCTTATGACGGTACATGATGTGTGCTACCGGAAGGTTGGGCATGGGATGCGGTTCCTTAACCAGCTCAACATCAGCACAAATGATGCGGAAATGGTCGCCCAGATCGATCAGGGTTACCTGTACGCCGTCACCTTCTACGCAGTCAAATACAAGTCTTGCAGGATCGGACTTGTCGCCGATTCCAAGAGGATGTACCTGAATCTCAGGCTTAGAAGCTGCCAGCTGTGCAGGGACTTCCAGCATATGGGATGCCAGTTCAAGTTCTTCGCCTGCAGTCAGATCATAAGTATAATCTTCCATGAAGCCGGTGGCACCCTTTCTGCCTTCGGACATCTTCTGAAGGACTGCAGAGAGAGCTGCGATCTTATAGTCACCTTCGGGTCCGAAACCAACGCCATTTGCCATCATGTTCTGAGCAGCAATACCGGGCAGCTGGTTCATTCCGTGCAGATCCTGAAAGGTATCGGTGAATGCCTTGCAGTTATTCTTCTTGAGGAACTTCTCAAATGCTACCTCGTAGCGAGCCTGCTCTTCTACTACATCAACGCGATCGGTTGCCATGGTGTACTTAGAAGTGTACTCTGCCATCTTCTCTGCAACTTCCGCATCCGTTACGGTCTTAGCGAGTTCTACAATCTCACCAATTCCCCAATACTTAATCTCCCAACCATAATGGATCTCGGCTTCGAGACGGTTACCATCGGTAACTGCTACATCACGCATGTTGTTACCAAAAGTTGCAACACGCATGTTGTGAGACCAGTCGATAGCCTTTGCAACATCTGCAAACTGGCGAACCTTAGCAAGGAAGTTCTCATGGGTGTAATAACCTGCTACTACCTGGTGAGGAATGTTCATACGGGCAAGGATGAAGCCGTACTCACGGTCGCCATGTGCAGCCTGGTTCAGGTTCATGAAGTCCATATCGATCTTGTCATAGGGAAGCTTCTCATTTGCCTGAGTATGAAGGTGCAGGAGGGGCTTGTTCAGAATCTGAAGCCCCTTGATCCACATCTTTGCAGGGGAGAAGGTATGCATCCAGGTCACAACACCGATGCAGTCATCATCCATCATTACCTGCTTCATATCTGCTACACAGATTTCGGAAGTTTCTACGGTGGGAAGGAGTACGAACTCTACGGTGTCGCCGAGCTTCTCATTAAAGAACTTCACCATCTCTTCGCAATCAGCATGTACCTGCTTCAGGCACTCCTCGCCATACAGATCCTGGCTTCCCGGAACAAAATACAGTTTTTTCATTTCTATACCTCTCTCTTTTTATTACTTTACAACTTCGTTGGAATCACGATCCGCGAAGAGAAATACGAATACCAGGAATACGATACCCTGTATCAGCTGGTTCATCTGCGTAGTGAATCCCATCATATTCAGACCGGAATTCAGGATAACGTAGAGGAAGGAACCTACGATGATGTTGAGGAAGTTAACCTTAGCACCACCGGCAATCGGCATACCGCCAAGCACCAGTGCAATCAGAATCTGGGTCTCTAACTGGTTACCACCGGAGGATGTAACGGATCCGATATGGATAACACTCAAGAATGCTGCGATACCGGTAATGGCACCGGATAGAACATAGATCAGGAACTTGGTACGGTTGGTACGGATACCTGCGAACTTTGCTGCCTTCTCTCCTGCTCCGATTGCCTTTAGATCAGTACCAAATCTGGTGAAACGGAATACTACAAAACCGATGACCAGAAGACCGATGGTGATGGTAAGTTTGAATCCTAATGTATCAAGATAGATCAGGTTCGCATTACCTGCAACCGGAGAATTGGTGGTCAGGTACTTGATCAGTCCTCTAAAGAGGAACATGGTGCAGATGGTTACAATGAAGGACTTGATCTTACGATTTACATAGAAGAAACCGTTGATTGCGCCGATCGTTGCACCAGCCAGAACACCTGCAAGTACTGCTACCGGAATGGGAGCAACTTTGGAAACATAGCAGATAACAATGGATGCAATACCAAGGATAGAACCCTGGGAGAAATCCAGGCCGCCCATCGTCATGATGAAGAAGACGCCCATCGCAGATATGATGATCGGGAATACCTGATTGATAATCAGCGAGAAACGGGTCACCATAGCGCCGCCAGTCAAGAAATTAAACAGTAAAAATATTACGACAAGTCCGATAACAGGAAGAATGGTACGCAAGGTTGATGCAAGATCTCCCTTCTGGAAAATACCCTCTTTTGAAGTCAGGACTTTAGCATTTGTATTCGTCATGATCTTCCTCCTTATACCATCTTTGCGATCAAGGCATTTTCATCAACTTCAGGGCTTCTCTGGATCTCACCGTTGATCTCGCCATCCTTCATGATGAGGATGCGATCACACATACCGATCAGTTCCATCAGCTCTTCAGAAATCATAATAATGGACTTGCCATTTTTACGCATCTGATCCATGAGCTGGTAGATGTCCTGCTTAACCTTGATATCAATACCACGGGTCGGAGAATCAAGAACGACAATATCGGAATCCTTGGCAATCCATCTTGCCAGGACTACCTTTTGCTTATTACCGCCGGACAACTGGGATACGAACTGCTTCGTGTTAACCATCTTGACGGAAATCTCGTGTGCATACTTATCAGCGAACTTGTTATTCTTAACATCACTTTCAAATACCTTGCCGACAGCCAGTTCATCCAGAGAAGGAAGAACAATGTTGTCGCCAATGCCCTGGTTCATGACAACAGATTCGTTATCACGGTCCTTAGAGGTATATGCAATGCTGTGCTTGATTGCGGTCGGGATATCATTGATCTTGGTTCCATCAGCAAGTTCCACGCTTCCACTACGATCAAAGGAAGCACCAAAAATTGCCTTGCCTACCTCATGCATACCGGATTCGGACAGGCCGCCGATACCAAGAATTTCGCCCTTATGCAGGTCGATGTTGATGTTCTTGATCTGTCCGGGAACGGATACGTTCTTAACAGAGAGAACGACTTCATCAGACACCTTTTCACCATAGTCTGCACGATAGTAGTTACCGGATACTTCACGGCCAACCATCAGCTTCTTCAGGTCTTCTTCGGTCACATCCTTGGATTCAACCGTATCAATGTAGACACCATCGCGGAGAATTGTGATCGTATCCGACATGTTTAAGACCTCTTCCAGATCATGGGAGATAAAGATTACGGTTCCGCCATAATCACGTACTCTCTTCATCTGCTTGTAGAGTTCTTCACGGCCTTCCTGGGAAAGAGCCGTTGTGGTCTCATCAATAACGATTACCTTGGGCTGGAAATAGGTGGATTTTACGATTTCAACCAGTTTACGATCCTCAAAATTGTAATCGTCGATCATCTTCTGGGCCTTGATCTTGTCAAAACCGTATTCTTTCAGAAGATCATTTGCCTTCTTGTTCATGGCTCGGGTATTACGAATTCCAAACTTTACAAAGGGTTCCTCATGTCCGAGGAAGATGTTCTCTGCAACAGTCAGGCCATCCAGAGTGCCCTGCTCCTGAACGATAATGGAGACACCGTGGTTATTGGCATCTACCTGGTTTTTGGAATGGATATGCGTTCCATCCAGAATGAACTTGCCTTCCTCCTGTGTATAGATACCGGTCAGCATGTTCGTCAAAGTTGATTTACCGGATCCATTTTCACCGATCAGTGCATGGATCTCTCCTTTATACAGGTCGAACGATACGTTCTGTAATGCTTTGGTAACACCGAAGTTCTTACTTACATCGCGAACCTGTAAACGTACTTCTCTTTCGCTCATGTTTTCTCTCCCCTCGGTTACTTAACGATCTCGCCCTTACGTACCTTGGTCGTAAGAGTAATGATGATCAGAAGTGCCAGACCTGTGATCAGATCCTGGATTGCGGTAGGTGCTCCTAATGCAATGAATCCGTAGAAGATAATGTTGATAACGAACTCACCGATGATGATTGCAGGAAGCGGCATGCCGTATTTCTTAAATGCAACACCGAAGAAGCAACCCATGGTCGGAATGAAGTTTCTGGTCATGGATGCCATACCGGTTACTGCTACCATGGAAGATCCATAAGAGATGGTCAGAATTGCCATAACTCCCAGGAAACTTCCGGAGATGATAAATGCAAGAGCCTTATAAAAGTTAACGTTGATACCCATGTTCTTCGCAACTGCTTCATTGGAGCCAATTGCATAGGTATAAGTACCGATCTTGGTGTAGTTCAAGAGCAGATACGCTACAGCAAAGGCGCATACAGCGAGAACCAGGTTCATCGGCATGGTACCGAATGCACGCATCTCATAGGGGATGGTCTGTTCAACGCCTCCTGCGATGTAGTTGGCTACTGACTCATAGATCAGTGCGAGACCTGTTGTAACGATCATCGAAGGGATATGAAGTTTAACGTAAAAGAAGCCGTTCAGCAGGCCAACGATGGCGCCGGTCAGAATACAGCCAAGGATCAGTCCAGGATATCCCATTCCATAGGTAACTGCGATCTTACATCCAACAATGGCGGAGAGCATGATGCAGGCACCAATGGAGAAATCGAACATTCCCATCACTAATACGAAATAAAATCCAACAGCTCCAACTGCTGCCATCAGGGATGCTTCAAAATATGAAACAAGCTGAGCAGGTGAGCCGAAATTTCCGGGTGTGATTAATTTAAAGACAGTCCAGGACAGGATGACTAAGAAGATCAGAATCAGGTAACCTTTTAGGTAACCGGACATCTTCTTCGTCCCGGTAGCTGTTACAGTAGTATCCATACTTATTACCTCTTTTGAACTAGATGTACTTTACAAGTTGGGAAGCTGTAAAAAGGCCGGTATCGCCGCGCGACACCGGCCTCCTCACCACTCATATATGTTACTGAAAGGTTATTATGAAAAAGATTGGATTACTTTCCGGATCTTGCAGCAGCATCCTCAATGGAGAGTTCTGCAGCCTTCTTAGCAAGATCATCGAAGCTCAGCTTGGACATCTCAACGAGCTCATCGTCGGTGTAAGGAAGCTGGTCAACGAAGTAGGTCTCATAAGACTTGTAGTCATCTTCGGAAGATACATAGAGGTAAGGGAACTTGATCTCGTTGAACTTGCCTTCGAATCCGGTGTAGTTACCCTTGATTGCATTGTAAACCATCATGAATGCAAACAGAGGATCGCAGTAATGTCCGCCAGACTCACCAGCCATGGAACCATCTGCAAGTCTCTCGCCAAGGTCAGGAAGGAAGTCGGTAGATACAACATCGATATCTCCGGTCTTACCAGCTGCCTGGATTGCGGATACAGCACCCTGAAGAGGATCTCCGCCACCACCTGCAGGAATGATTGCATCGAGGTTAGCGTCTGCCTGCATCAGAGCGTTAGCAGCCTTAGCACCACCTTCGGAAGTAGTACCTGCGTACTGGGGTTCAGAAAGAGTTGCAGGGTCATCGGAATGTTCCTTGTTCCACTTCTCAACGCCTGACTGATAGCCTTCGTAACGGCCAAGCCAGGTAGCATCACCCTGTTCCCAACCGATCAGGCCGATATTTCTATCGCCCTTATCGAGAAGGATCTGTACGAGCTTCTCACCGTTCTCAACTTCGTTCTCATGAACTGCACCTACATAGTAAGGAGAGTCGGTAGCTGCCTTATAGATATCAGCACTGTTCTGCTCGTTGATAATACGGAAGAACTGTGCAAGGTAAACCTGGTTATCATTACAGGTCTTAATTGCGGAAGTCATCTCTGTATCGGAAGAGTTACAGATGATAATACCCTGGCATCCTGCTGCACAAAGCTGTTCAACAGATGCAGTAACCTTCTCAGATACATGTCCCTGGTCAACGTACTGTACCTGAACACCAAGTGCCTTAGCTGCCTCATCAAGGATCAGTTTGCACTGGGAACCAAGTACATCGGTGGAAGACCAAATGGAAACACCGATCTTGATCTGAGAGTCATCTGTTACGGTCGGAGTTGTTCCACCTGTTGCGCCTCCTGCTGCGCCACCGGTAGCGCCACAGCCTACAAGCATGGAAGCTGCAAGGACAATTCCGAGAGCTGATTTTACTAGACGTTTAATTTTCATGCTACTCCTCTTTTCTTTTTTTAACCCTTGATGCACAAAACAGGAAACCCGTATTCGAATTCAACTCTTTCCATCGTACCTTCTGATCCCCACCATAGTTGTACGTGTACATCTTTAGTTGACTCTGTACAAATTTCGTTTTTTTCTTTTGTACATCCCCTATTTACAAGTGCAACTATAGACTCATATCGTACAAATGTCAATACTATTTATACGATTTGTGCAATGTTGTACATTTATAGATAGCTATTTTGTTCACTTTTCAGACTAATTTATATATGTACAACTTATGTATATTTCCTTTTGAAACAATCTGTATTTCACGAAAAAACATCGAAAGTATAAAGACTTTCTTAATAGATTCTGGCAGGGAAAGTTGTTGTAGCATAGAAACCGCCCTCCATGCAGGACGCATTTTACATTTTGACAAATTCAGTCCCAATTATGCTATAATTCATGAAAACAAAGACGTTCACAGACTTGCTTGTCGATTCTGTGGACTTTTTTATTATCTGCGGACTTAGTATCTGCAACTTTTTATCTGCAGATGAATGTAAAGGAAAACTGCCGGGATAAGAATAGATTGGAGTCTATATGTCAGTTCAGGACATCTTAGAAAATGTAAAAAGAGAAGCAAAAAGCGATGAGGCATTCCGCCTCAGCCTGCTCGCTACTGCAAGCCAGCCGGAAGCACTCGAGAAGTTCTGCAAACTTTGCAGAGAACATGGCCATGAACTCTACGCCATAGACGTAGTTCTGGCCGGCGAAGAATCCTATGCAGCAATGCGTCGTTCCACCAATGGTGGTGGTGAGAACTCTCCCCTCCTGCAGGGCGAAGATGATCTGTATGAGATGTTCCTGATGGAGTTGAAATAACTACTTTCTCTTACGATTAAAGATATATCCCATCAAAGCACCAATCACACCACCTACGATGTGTGCCATATAGGAGATATTCGATTCCACAGTCATACTCTCATAGATCTGCTGACCAAGGAAAATAATGGTTACCAAGATAAAGGTGATGGGAATCTCATGTCTTCGGAAACCGGTAAAGGAAATCAGAAGAATAAATGCAAATACAACGCCACTGGCGCCACAGAGAGCGGATGCAGGGAAGAAAATGTAATTGATAAGCCCTGTAACGATTGCCGTCACAAGAATGGTAAGCATTACATTTCTCGAGCCATATCTGTCTTCTAAGGTCGGGCCCAGGAGAAGGATGTAGGAGATATTCCCAAGGAAGTGTGACCAGTTGGCGTGTCCCAAGACATAAGTCACCAGTCTAAGGTAAGTCATGGGATCCTTCAGGGATGAATGATAAGTGATGAAGATCGTACGATTGGTCTCTCCATCGGTCAGGATATTCAATACCATGGCCAGAAAACAGAGAAAGGTAAACTCGATCACAGTTGGGGAATTAAAGGTAATTTTCAATCTTGCATTATTGCTTGCCATATCTGCTCCTCTTCTAACTAGACACTATGATTCTATACAAACTCGCATATGAATGCAAAAAAATAACCGATATCATCGCGATATCGGTTGGGGGAGGATTATGAAAATCTTTCAAAGGGATTTGCTTTCCTTTGTTAATGATTAATCTACTCCCCGTCTGTGAACAAACCGTGTTCATTGCATGAAGGATTTATTAAGATTCGCATCTGTCTTCTCGATCGTAAAGAGCAGACTGTCTAACTTCACGCCGGGCACAGAGATAACGGTACCTGCATACCACTCTGAATTACCATCCTCATCGAGCATGCGGAAGTATTCCGTGAATTTTACCTTCTTCGTAGAACGAAGGCGTTCTCTGATATTCTCAGCATCCAGCACCTGATTTACTCTCTCGACATCTAAGGGATCCAGATGGAACTGGAAGGCCAGGTCCACATTTCTCACGGTAGAACCATTGGCTTCACTCGAAAACATAGAACGAACCACATAAGAATCGTGGGTCCCCATATCGACGATATAGACACAGTCGAAGGATGCAACCATATAGCGGAGTGCGGAATCGTAATAACGTACATCGAGTCTGCGATTCTCTGACAGATTCAATACATTCATACGAAGTAAGGTCTTCCCCTGACCGCTCGCAACTTTTTTGAAACGAACCTGCAGATAATAGTCTTCATAGGTAATGAAGGTAGCTTCCGTCTCATTGGTCTCCTTGGCACGATTGGCAGTAATAACAATCTGCTTTGACCAGGGATCTTGTCTCTTGGACATAAGATCTGCAACATCATAAGACTTCACACCCATCTTCTGGCAGAGATTACGAAACGGTGCATTTAAGAAAAGCACCTCAAACTTCTCACCATCATCTATGATGAAACCCATTTCATCATCCACAGAGATCGGTTCATGAGCTGCCTTGTCATAGAACTTTCTCTGGTCCGGGGTCTCTACAGTAAGTCCCTTGGATATCACGTGTGGCATAAGATCATGAAGAGTCATGGGTTTGCCATAATAATAGCCCTGAATATACTCATAGCCAATGTCTCTTAGAAAACGATACTGCTCTTCTGTCTCAACACCTTCTGCCAAGGTTGCAATATCTAATTGCTTTGCCATATTTACAAGATCCGACAGAATGATCTCTGCCTTACTGCCGCGGGTCATCTCATGTACAAAACGCATATCGAATTTCAGGAGATCAAAATCGTATTCCTTCAGGACATTCAGGGTCGAATAGCCACTACCAAAGTCATCCATCCAGACCTTGAATCCATTCTCATGGAATCGTTTGATCTCTCCCTTCAGGATCTCTTCCTGATAAGCCAGGGAAGATTCTGTAATCTCTATATTGATCAGACGATGATCAATACCTGCATGGTCACAGAGCTTACTAATCTCATTAACCATATCTGCTTTTACAAAATCTGTTCGTGAGTGATTCACCGAGATGGGGAGTAAGGGAAGTCCATCTTCTTTTCTCTGTTTTAAGATATCAAGAACCAGTTTTACGATATAGAGGTCAACCTTATAATTAAAGCCTCGTTCTTCCAGAGGAGAAATAAAATCTGCCGGGAAAAGAAAACCATACTTTGGATCGATCCAGCGGGCAAGTGCTTCCTCATTACAGAGTTCACCACTTACCGAACGAACGATTGGCTGGAAGTAAACTGTCAGCCAGCCCTTCTCAATCGCTTCATCAATATGGGAGAGGACATACTCCTGCTTCTCCTGAGCCTCTGCCAGAGCGGTATCATAGATCCCATCCGAGAATCCTCTGCTGGGATGGCGTTCCTTTTCTCTCTTCACAACATCACAGGCAAGCTGTGCTCTGTCGCAGGCAATTCCGATCTCTTCATCCCCTGTGATCTGATAGGTACCGGTTGCCAGATGAATATTCATAATGGGTTCGTCAAGACTACGCTCAGCAGCATGAATCTGCATGAGTTTCATATCACGTTCTTCCATGGTTGTGAGTATCACAAAGTGGTCTTCCGAGAACCTTGCAACCGGTTCCCCTTCAAAACGATCTCTTAGGACATCTGCGATTCTTACCAGAAGCTCGGATCCCTTCTGATAGCCAAAGGTGGAATTGTAGCGTTTCATGTTCATGACATCTATACAGATAATGCAGGGTGTCTTCGATCCTGCTCTATATCTGCGAAGATAGTCCCCGGAATATGACAGGAAGCTATAGATATTCGAAGCACCAGTCAGGGGATCTTCCACCGGCGGCATGGCTTCGATATAGTTCTTGATCGCGCGCATGCGAACAACAATGATTGCAATGGCAACCATTGTGGATGAGAATCCGAATTCCAGAGAATAAAGCAGATCACCGCGGAAGTGACCAGATTCCTTGAGACAATAAGAACAGATAACAAAAAAAAGAAGCCAGCCTGCAGTCCAGCCGGCAACACGCCAGGGTTTATCTAAGATGAGCAAGGGGAGTACAGAGACGAATACGAAGATGGTAATCGCCTGATGATTCGGATCCATAAAGGTTCCCATGAGAAGTACTGTGAAAAGGATCGGTGCCTGCAAGAGATAGATCAGGAGGGTCTTGTTCTGTATCTTAGAGAGTACCGGTCTACGTAGGAGAACAAGGATCAGCATATAGATCAGCATTCTTACAGCGAGCAGCATAGCCGACAGATATCCCATGAAAAGCTGGGCCAGGATGGCAAGGATTGTCATCAGTATGCCGCCGTAAACCATGATCTCAATCATATTTCCGTTATGGCGATTCACCTCGTCCTTATAACGGTCAAAATCTTTTCCAATTGAAAAAATACTTTCTATTTTGGATCCCCCAAGCATAATTTCCAGATAAGCCGTTATATCAGGAAAAATTCGAATCAAAAAGACTCATCTGCCCATATTTAGTGCATGACCTCTACCGCATCCTTCAGGGAATTTCGGTTCAGATCCACAAAACGAACTTCCTTCACCTCACACTTGTCTATGAGATACTTCTTAAGGTTGTCCTTCTGCCTCTGCTCCCGCTCACTCTTCTCCTTCATGATCCGATTGTTTAGTGGCATCTGGCTCTGATTCTTATATTTAAAGAAAACCACCTTATCCATCTGATAATTCAGACAGGTGATAATATTCTCCAAGGGTTCTTCATCATAAAACTCGAATTCAACTCGCATCTCCAAATACTCCCGAAAAAAATGATAGTGAAAATCGAATGCAGAAAAACTATAATACTTGCTGACGTTTCAATCCGATACTGCCATTGTAATACATTGATACACATCATAAAACAGGTTTCCCTTATGAATCACGATAGCAATGCTTCCTTCGTAAATGAAGAGCAGAAAAAACATTTTCACTATATGACCGAGACTCCGGTCTCTCGTCTTATTCTGTCCCTGGCCATCCCAACCATCATCAGCATGTTGGTCACTAATCTCTACAATACTGCAGATACCTGGTTCGTATCTTCCCTTGGCACCTCCGCCAGTGGAGCGGTCAGTATTGTTTTCTCCTTAATGGCAATCTACCAGGCCATCGGCTTCATGTTCGGTCATGGTGCCGGTAGCAATATCTCCAGAAAACTTGGCGCTGGTGATATCGATATCGTAAAGACCTATTCTTCAAGCAGTTTCTTCTACTCCATCCTCGTAAGTTCCCTCATCTCCATCCTGGGACTTGTCTTTATGGACCCTCTGCTTCACCTTCTGGGTTCTACTTCTACCATTCTGCCCTTTGCCAGACAGTATGTTTTCTGGATTCTGATCTCCGGACCTTTTCTCTCGGTTAGCTGTGTTCTCAATAACATCCTTCGCTATGAAGGTCATGCGAACTTTGCGATGATTGGCCTAACCACTGGCGGTATCTTAAATATCATCGGGGATCCTCTCTTCATGTTCCATCTGGGCATGGGTGTCAGTGGTGCCGGTATCTCTACTGCTATCTCTCAGTTCATTAGTTTTCTGATCCTGCTTAGCATGTATCGTAAGAAGGAGATCGTCTCCTCCTTCCATATCAGCGCTGTTTCCACCAGGTCTATCCTGATCTTCTCGATCATCTCCTGTGGATTCCCCAGCTTATTGAGACAGAGTCTCAATAGCATCTCTACCGTAATACTCAATCATCAGGCGGCTTTCTATGGAGATGCTGCCATTGCTGCAATGGGTATCGTCACCAAGATGATTATGTTTCTGGTCTCTCTTGCGATTGGTATCTGTCAGGGAATGCAACCGGTTGTTTCATTCAACTACGGTGCTGCCCTCTATGAGCGGGTCAGGAAAGGCTTCCGATTCACATTTATCTTCGGAAGCCTCTTACTCTTTGTATTTTCAATTCTGTCCTTTATCTTCGCCCCGGAACTCATCGCGTGGTTTCGTGACGATGCAGAAGTCATTCAGATTGGAACGACAGCCCTACGTCTGCAGTGCATCTCCTGCCTCTTCATGAGTTATTCCATCTCCGCCGGCATGCTCTTCCAGAGTACCGGAGTCAGCGGAACTGCAACCTTCCTGTCTGCTCTTAGAGCAGGCATCCTCTATATTCCTCTCATTCTCATCCTGCCCGGCTTTCTTGGTATTCTGGGAATCGAACTTGCCCAGCCCGTCGCTGATATCTTAGCCATCCTGATCTCCATTCCGATTACCGAGAAGTTCTTAAAGGAACTCCACCAGAGAGCAGTGGCTACTCTTCCACAGCAATGACATCCCTTAGGATATAGTGATTACTCGACCGGACTTATCTTAAGTTTACTGAAGAGACTTCCCATGGAGGTTGTCACATCTTCCTTGGGTGTCATAAAATCAATCAGAGGCTGCATTCTCTTACGGAATTCCTCAGGGTTCTGCATGATCTGATAGAGTCTTGCCGTGTTCCTTGCATCATCGCAAGCACTATGCTGCTGTCCAACGAATGCGATATCACAGGCAGACAGCGCCTTTTCCAGAGCAAGATTCTTAGATAGATGTAACATGTCATCGACAATCTGCTGCAGATCAAACCAGTGCTTCACCGCCTGATCCAGTTTCTGATTCTTATATCTCTTCAAACTTCTCTCTTCCATCAGAATCTGAAGATCGATCATGGACCAGGAGTAGAATTCCGCCTCATCTCCTGCCCACTCAAAGAAGGCATCCATTACTTCCGAAAAACCAGCTGCATCCTTCACCGTCTCATCACTGATATGTGTAAGTTCCGAAATCTCACTTGTGATGCTGGAGTACTGCGGCTTGATCAACTGATCAAAGGAAGAGATGATCTCGTTCTCTTCGTTCAGAAGAACCGCTCCAACCTGTATAATCTCGTGTTTACAAAGTTCATATTCCTGGGTCAGTTTCTTAGGCAGACCACAGAATTCCAGATCTAAAATCACCTTATTCATTATTACGATTCTATTCCTAATCAGCCCAGCAAATTCTCGTCATCCATGTCATCATCAGCTTCATCAGAATCACCGATGAATTCTCTACTGCTTACCCGCTTCCTGTCACGCTCTGCTTCTACCAGCTGGGAGAGCTTCTCTTTCACTGCCTGCGGCTGCTTTACCTTAAGGATCTGAAAATCTCTCAGAGACTTATCCGAGGAATGGATTTCAATCGTGCCAACACCAAACAGTCTCTGTCCCAGAGGACGAATCAGTCTGACATCCAGAATGCGATAGAGACGAACCTCATCTTCTCTCAGATTCAGAAAACCCGTCTTAATAAAGAGTCGATCCTCCGAAAGAGAATACTTGGTGAAACTAATGGGCAGACCCAGATGACGCTTACGGTCAGACCAGATAATATCTACTTCTTCATTTTCGATTTTCTTAGACATAATAAGCTCCCTTTTCTTCTGCCGCACCAATTCCTAAGCGACATTTTCTCATATACTTTTCTATTATAGCGCGTGACATTCAGCGACTCAAAAGAATTTTTGACTCCAAGCATTGTTTTTTCGTAGTTTTTCTTCTAAACTGTTACAGGCTCTGACGATTTCTATCTAGAAAGAGTTTTTGATTTTATTTCTGTTGATTTTACGAAAGGACATTTTCTATGAATTGTATGATCGCACAGTCCGGCGGACCTACGGTTGCCATCAATGCTTCTCTGGCAGGTGTACTGAAAGCAAATGAAGCCACAAAATCCTACGACAAGATCTACGGTGCTCTCAACGGAATCGTTGGTGTCCTTCATCATAACTTCCTGGAGCTTACTTCTCTCATTGAGGAAGAAGATAACTTCATCGACCGACTGATTCATACCCCTGCTATGTATCTCGGTAGCTGCCGTTTTAAGATTCCTTCTGGAGATGAAGGTCAGGAAATCTATCGCCAGGTCTTCAAAGTCTTCGAAGAATATCAGATTGGTGCCTTTTTCTACATCGGTGGTAATGATTCCATGGATACCGTGGATAAGCTTTCTAAATATGGAGCTTCCATCAACTCTTCAGTCCGAATCGTTGGAATTCCCAAAACCATTGATAATGATCTGGTTACCATCGATCACACTCCTGGATTTGGTTCTGCCGCCAAGTATGTTGCCACCTCTGTTCGTGAAGTTGCCTGGGATGCATATATCTACGCGGTTCCAAGTGTAACCATCATCGAAATAATGGGAAGGGATGCCGGATGGCTGACTGCAGCTGCTGCTCTTGCTCGTACCGAAGACTCTCCTGCTCCAGATCGCATCTATCTTCCGGAAGTTGCTTTCGATCTCGATGCTGTCACAGAGGATGTCAGAAATATCCTTAAGGAGAAAAACACAGTTGTTCTTGCAATCTCTGAAGGTATCCGTGACAAAAATGGCGAATACATCTCTACGACCGATGGCGGTTCCGACATCTTCGGACACAATCACCTCTCCGGTGCAGGTAAAACACTTGAACATCTTCTGAAGGAAGCTCTTGGAGTAAAGGTCCGTTCCATCGAGATTAATGTTCTGCAGAGATGCGCTTCTCACCTGGCTTCTCGTACCGACCTCGAGGAGTCTGTACGCCTGGGTGAAACTGCTCATGCACTTGCTCTTGCCGGCAAGACCGCTGTTATGGCCTCTGTAAAGAGAGTCAGTGGTACCGGATTCGATGGAACCCGTCCTGCCCATGAATGTGTAGAGGATGCTTCCTCTCCTTACCAAGTAGCTTATACCTCCGTTCCTGTATCTCTTGTGGCAAATCAGGTCAAGTCCGTTCCTCGTGAATGGATCAATGCAGAAGGAAATGATGTAACAGATGCGATGGTTAATTACCTCCGTCCTCTGATCGCCGGCGAGCCCCACTTAAGCTACACCGATGGCCTTGCTGATTATCTCAGTACCAAACACCTCTATCACGTAAAAGCATAATCATCTAGCATTTCTTCCATACAAGCAGACGACACATGCAGATACGTGACATATAAGGCCAAAAAGAATGTTGCGAAGAAGGCATCCTGAAGAACTCATCACCTTAGTATCTTCTTACATGCAAAGCTGCATGATAGCTTCCGCAAACACTTTTGTTGCTAAGTTAATGTTCTTGATGTCCATGAATTCGTCGGCACCATGCATATGGGTATCAATGTCCGGAAGAACTGCACCAAAGGCAACACCATTCTTCAATTCATGTACATAAGTACCTCCACCGATTGCAACTGCCTTACCTTCTAAACCAGTCACATCCGTATACGCCTTCAGAAGAGTCTGCACGAAGGGAGTATCTGCCGGTACATTATGAGGCATAATCATACCCTGTGATGAGAATGTAAATCCTGCTTCTTCAATGGTCTTCTTCGCAACCTCGAGACAGTTTTCTTCGTTTGCCATAACCGGAGTTCTCGAATCGAAGGAGAAGCTCATCTTACCATCTTCAATATGGTAGAGATCCAGGGTGCAGGTAAGAGGACCGGACTCTGCATCAGACATACGAATGCCGACACCGGATCCATCGGTTACACCATAGGGGAAGAGAACAAGAAGCTTGGAAATTGCATCCTTCATCTTCTCATCTGCAAGAGGAAGACGATCCACTAACTTAATGGCAGCAAGTCCCGCATTCTTACCTAATTCCGGTGTCGATGCATGGGCTGACTCACCAATTACGGTCAGCTCTACATTTGCGCCGGAGGCGCTAACTTTCACCTCTACCTTACACTCCTCTTCAATCGCACGAATGGCAGCAAGGAGGCTGCTATCTGTGGCGCCGATTCCTTCTAAGACGATCGTGGCCTTCTGCGGCACTGCGTTCAATGCGATTCCAGCATTAAGGCTGAGAATTCTGGGCAGTGCATCAGAAAGATCAATGGTCTTCTCCAAGCTGGCACGGAACTGGCCCTTCTCGATATTGATGAGAGGGAATTCAGCATCCGGAGAAAAGGTCATGGGTGCTTCTTCTTCCACTGCATAATACTTGGTGATATCGGTAGATCCGGTCTCTTCATCAGAACCCATGATCATGCGAACGCCTTTGGTCAGGGGAATATTGCATTCCTTTAAAGCGCGCATGGCATAGAGGGCACAGAGCATGGGGCCCTTGTCATCCGAAGTTCCGCGGCCATAGAGGCGGCCATCCTTCTCAATGATCTTGAAGGGCTCCGTCACCGTCCAGCCTTCGCCTGCAGGGACGACATCTGTATGTCCGAGCATATCCAAGGTATGCGGAAGACTGGGGTCAAAATCTGCAGTAGCGACATAATTGTCGTAATTCCTGGTAGCAAAACCATACTTCTTGCAGAGATCGATGGCTGCAAGAAGAGCTTTCTTACACTCTGTACCGAAAGGTGCATCCCCTTCAGCAGGTGCTAAGACAGAAGGAATCTCACAGAGTTCCTTAATGTCAGAAAGAAGTTCTTTCTCGTGTGCATCAATCCATTCATTCACTAACTGATTCATAATCTTCTCTTTTCTAAGATATATCTTATATTCGAAATCTCCTCTGGAGTTCCGTTCTTGCTGTTCTTCCACCCAGGATCAGTGTTCCAAGAAACAGGAGCAGGGCTGACAGGATGGCAAGTTCTGACACGATAGGGTGTGTCACGATTCCCTTCAGAATAAGTACCAGGGGCACCAGTGCCACCAGAATCATCAGGATCTGCAGGATCATATAGCCCTGCCAGTTACGACTGTTGATAAGCATGAGGATGAGAAAAGCCAGATCGACAAAGAGCATGGCACCGGGTAGAACATAGTTCCAGGACCAGCCTCTCGCTCCTGTAGTCAGGTCTATCACAACAACCAGGGCTACGCCACCCAGAACGATGGCGAAGATCTTCGTCAGATATCCTGCCTCCCGATAGATCAGAAACACGATCCAGAGCAGGTAGACCGATGCAAGCGATACGATCAGACTCCAGGGGAAGGAAGGCGAGAAATTATAGTTGGCGAAGATAGAGAACATACAGGCAGCCAGCACCAGGAAGGTAACCAGGCGCATCACCAGGCTAAAGTGCTTTCTCTTCTTCATTACATCCGGATAAGGGTCCTTAAAGGTATCCGGCCAGTCATCCAGATCAACTTTACTTAAGACGGAAGAACACATAGGACAGATCTCTGCCTCATCTAATATTCTTATGCCACAATTCTTACAATATCTCATAGATATTCATATTCCTTTATACTCTCTTCTGCTTATTCTGTTCCTTGTTCCGGCAGATGCAGTTTCAGGTAATCCTTCAGATCCCTGAGAGGAATCGGCCTCGAAAAGAGATAACCCTGACTGAATTCACAACCAATATCCTGCAGGAATTCATACTGGTCTTCTCTCTCAATACCCTCCGCCAGGGTCTTCATATGGAGTGCATTGGCCATATTAATGATGGAGCGAAGAATGCGTGCCGTACGGTCATCCGCTTCCTTATAGCCGCGCATGAACATAAGGTCAATTTTAAGTACATCGAACTGATAATCCTTGAGAACATTCAGGCTCGAATATCCGGAACCGAAGTCATCCATCCAGACCTCATAGCCGAGTTCTCTCAGACGATATACCCCTTTCTTGACGAAGACTTCATCCTTGGCTCTTCCCGTCTCCGTCACTTCGAAGTGGATCAGGTGGGAAGGAATGCCAGCTTCCTTAATGATCTCATCTGCAATGCTGACGATATCACAGCTGACAAAATCGATACGGGACAGATTGATGGAGATGGGAACCAGAGGCACTCCCTCTTCCATCATATCCAGAAGATCCTGCACTACATGGCGGATCATTGCGATATCTAATTTACTGATCACATTAAAGTGCTCAAGAACCGGAATATACTCAATGGGGCTTACCAGACCATAGACCGGATCATTCCAGCGTACCAGCGCTTCTGCAGAAGATACCCTGCCTGTTTTCGTATCCACGATTGGCTGATAATGCGGATAGATCTTCCCGCCCTCGATCGCTGATTCCAGATTGTTAAGGAAGAAGAGCATCTTCTTCTGCCTGCTCTCCATTCTCTCTTCGAAGAAGGCACAGGAGACATCATAGGTATCGTGAATGCTGTTACATGCCATTCTCGCACGATCACAGCAGAGATCCACTTCATTGCCCTGTTCATAGACATAGATACCAGCCTTAAGTGTAATCATATTCCCCCCAGCCACTTCTCCAATATGGGAGAAGAGGCGGTTTAATTTCAGCTGAATATCCTGCAGTTCCGCCAGCACAACAAAATGATCTTCTCCAAAGCGAGACACCAGCTGATGTGGGAAGGAATCTAAGAGCGCATTGGCAATCATCCGTAAGAGATCATCTCCGGCACGATAGCCATTGGCCTCATTGTAGGACTGCATTCCGATCACATTCATATAGAGGAAGGCATAACGGTCATCATCTCCCGAGAAATTATTGAGCACAATCTCAGCCTTATTGCTGAAATACATCATGCCAGGCAGACCCGTCAGGACATCAAGATCCGAGGTCTTCCCATTCTCAGTACTGTCAAGATCCATCAGAAGAATCTCTCTGTGATTCATCTTAGGATCGTAAGCATAACCCTTGGAGACACCCTTGCCTTCATGGCGCAGGTGATTCAGGCGAACATCTGCCTGACGAAGCATATCAAGAAGGACCTTCTTCTTGTCTGCCTCTCCGAAGACATAACCACCAGACACCGTGAAATGTACCTTCAGATCGTCGATCATCGCCTCATGGAAAGAGATCCAGGCCGCAAGTTTTCTCTGGAATTCGCTTCTCTCCTTCTCCGTTCCAATAACGAGGAAGAGGTCATCTCCATAGAGATAACAGCGATCCCCCGCGAAACATTCCTCGAGCTTCTTCGCCGCAATCTTCATCAGTTCATCCCCACTAGGATGTCCATAGAGATCGTTGAAGAAGGTGAAGTCATCGATTCCGGTCAGAAGAACATAGACCGGCTTTCTTACATACTGTCTGATCTCCTTATGCAGGGCATGACGATTCCGAAGTCCAGTCATATAGTCATGATCAGAAATATGGACCAGATTGTTATTCATGTCCATGAGCTGTTCCTGTCGCACCGCCATTCGTAAGCTCTCCTGATATCGAACAATGGAGAGAACCAGGGACACAAGCAGAATAAAGAGAAAAGTCAGACGTAGATTCAAGGAGGATTTCACATTGCTGTTAATAGACAAAGACAGATAGCCCACGTAAGTCAGTGTTCCAATAATCGCAACCGACCATGGTTTTATCGTAAATACAGCAAAGCAGAGAATCAGTTCCGTCGAAAGGAGAAGCATTCCTGTAATACCACGATAGTCCCAGAATCCGATGGAGAGGCCAAATCCCAGGCACTCGATAATATAGGCATAGACTTCTAAGACAACGAATTTGTGATCCGTAATACCGTCAATAAAGAAGCGATGCCCATAATAGCAGTAAACAACACTTAAGAAGATGAAGACACCATAGATATAACGCATGGCAAGCAGGTTATTCGTGCTGGTGGCGTGTGCAAGCATAATATCTTCGTTAAAGAAGCTACCGATCAGCATGATTCCCAGTGTAATCACATGAAAGATGGCTATGATGAGTCCGATCACAACATTCTGCCGATCCAGCAAATCCTGCTCAAAAGGACTATTTTCCGATATTCCGAAGATATCCTTCAGAAAGGTAATGCGATATTCGTTCATATTGATTCTCCCACATTAAAACAAATCATTCGTTTCAACGGATACGTGTATTCCGTCTTTTGCCATCTGGCGAAAAACACCGCCGGGCACCGAAGTATCGGTCAAAGAAGAAGAGAAACATACCGTCATCTCCTCCCCAAAAGAAGTGATTGCACACTTTAAATCCTGTCCCTTCGAGAAGGGAAGGAAACTATAGAAACGATCAATGTACTGACCGTAATCCTCTGATACACTCATCTTTCCAATATTGGTAATGGTGGTAGTATTGGCCAGTGCGTTCTTGGTATAGACAATTTTCATAGCCAGATTCTTTACCGGAAGAGGTACTGCTCTGCCAATCAGAACCTTCTCATTCGAAACATTATAAGAGAAAATCGCTTCCAGATTCTCCCTGGTCATCTGCTCCTTAAGACATGCCCTGGTAATCTCTAAGATCTCTTCAAAACTGTAATCCTCCTTCTCCGGATAAAACTCAGCAGAGATCATAACGAAGAAGTTCTTCGTCGTTATCGATTCAAAATATGGACGAAGGTTCACCGGAACGGCCACACGAACCGGACGGTCCATTCTAATCTGTCCCCTGAAGCGCTGATAGGTGCTATAGATAAAAGCAGACACGATATAATCATTAATCGTGGTATGGTACTTCTCCTTGGTAACCTGCTTGATCTCCTGTAAGGGGATCAGACCGGCAATTACGCCAAAACCATGATAAGGAAGATGCTCTCCCTTAATGAGGAAAGCTCGTCCTGCCTTATAGGGAGCCTTGCAAGCTTTCTGAAAATTCCTGAGATAGGAATCCTCACGATTCAGAGATGTCTCATCCGACAGATCATCGCTGTACTTTGCTCTAAGGTCTTCATGCGCCAGACGCAGGTACTGATAGATCAGTTCACGAAGGAAAGTTACGCCACCCATTCCGTCTGCCAAGGCATGGAAGACTTCCAGATTGATTCTCTTCTTGTAATAGGTCACATGAAAGAGATAGGAGCGATTGAGGTTGGGATGAATCAGACGGCAGGGGTACTGTGACTCTTCCACAACCGTAGGTGCCTTCTTGCCATTCTCTTCCAGGTAGTACCAGAAAACACCGCTTCTTAGGCGAACATTAAATCCCGGAAACTTAGGTGTAACGATATCAACCGCCTCCTGTAAGAGTTCGGGCTGAATATCTTCCTTGAGAACCGCGCAGATTCTATAGGTATTGGTCATGTTCTCCCCGGCAATGACCGGGAAGATATTGGCTGTATTATCTAGTTTTTCCCAATGCTTTTCTCTTCTGTTCGTCATGATTCTCTTCTCAGATTTCTCTCATTTCTTCTCGCAATATATGTATTATTTTGATTTTTTCGACTGATGTCTGCTGGCAAGATGAAGCAAGAAGGAATCCGGCAGGAGTTTTGCCGCAGGAATGGTAAACTTCATCCAGAATCCGGGAACAATTCTCCGTTTCCTGCGAAACATGGATACGATTGCCTTCCTTGCACATACTTCTGCCGTAAGTGTCGGGGAAAAGACAGACGGTTTCTCTCCCACTGGCTTTGCATCCCCGGGGCCTTCTGTTCCATGATTCGCATCTTGCTCATTCCCAAGGGCCTTACGGGAGAAATCCGTCAGCACCGGTCCGGGGCAGAGGCAACCGAGATATACCTGATCTGCTCTCTTATGGATCTCCTGATATACTCCTTCTGTCAGTCGAAGGACATAGGATTTACTTGCATAATAGACAGCCATATTGGGACTGCCAGGCATGTAAGATGCAGATGATGCGACATTCAGGAAATATCCATGATTACGCTCTACCATATCCGGGAGGAAGGCATGCATCATATGAAGAACACCATTGCAGTTGGTAAGTGTCTCCTGTTCTTCCTTCTCCCAGTCATTCGATAAGAATTCGCCGATAGTACCAAAGCCTGCAGCATGGATGACAAGATCCGGAAGGCATTCCTTCTCCTGCAGCTTCTGATGTAAGTTCATTACCTGTCTGCGATCACTTACATCCAATGCATAGGTCAAGATGGAGGGAAATCTCCCTTCCGGGACATCCTTTTTGCCTTCTGCCCACAGGAGCGTAAGTTTCTGTCTGGCATCTTCCAATCGGTCTATATTTCTCCCTGTCAGGATCAGATCGTAACCGTAGTCCATAAGGAGAATGCGGCTCATCTCATATCCGATTCCGGAACCAGCTCCGGTAATGACTGCTATCATGTTTCTTCCTAATCTCTCCTCATAAAAACTCTTGATGTATTATACCACTTCGTGCCTCTTTTTCGAAATTCTTCCCGATGAAGCACCGGAAATGATACACAAAATCTCGTTCCCACACCAATCTTCTCTGCATGCTCGAGTGTCTCTCTCCATGCCGTATTGGGATTGGAATTTCGGAAATATTATAAAAAACGCCTGACGGAAGGACCGTCAGGCGCAAGTTTTATCTGGTTCTTATCGAATTAGAGGAAGATGTACTTGCAAACAAAGAGTACTGCAAGAACGTACATCAACGGAGTGATCTTCTTCTTCTCTTTGCAGAAGAAGTTGCAAACAAAGTTGATTACAACGTAGGAGATAACACCGATGGAGATACCCTCAGCGATGGAGTACATCAGAGGCATTGCAAGCACTGCAAGGAATGCAGGGAATGCTTCGCGGATATCCGTGAAGTCAATCTCAAGGATAGAAGTCAGCATCAGGAATCCAACATAGATCAGAGCCGGTGCTACTGCGAATCCAGGGATGGAAACGAAGATCGGTGCGAAGAAGATTGCAACCAGGAAGAGAAGTCCGGTAACAACAGATGCAAGACCGGTACGTGCGCCTGCACCTACACCTGCAGAAGACTCAACATAAGTGGTTGTGGTAGAAGTGCCGAAGATTGCACCAGCGCAGGTAGCGATTGCATCTGCGAGAAGTGCGGGCTTAACTCGCTCAAGCTTACCTTCTTTGTCAAGAAGTCCGGCACGATCAGAAACACCGATCAGGGTTCCGATGGTATCGAACATATCAACGAAGAGGAAGGAAAGCATAACAACAACGAAGTTGAAGAATCCAACGCCATTGAAGTCAACATTGAAGCACTGTCCAAATGTAAGACCGATCTTGGTGAAGTCGGTGAAATGCATGTTGGGAAGCAGGCTGAAGAAGTTTTCGTTGTCAGGAACGTAAATTCCGCAAAGCTGTGCAAGAATTCCAAGTACCCAGGTAACGATGATACCGATCAGAATACCACCACGAACCTTCTTAACCTCAAGAATAGCGATAAGAAGAAGACCAATCAGTGCAAGAAGTGCACAGATACCAGCGGTATGCCACTCGTTACGGAAACTTACATAAGTAACAAGGGTGCTGTCGGAATTAACAACGATCTTAGCGTCCTGCAGACCGATGAAAGCAACGAAGAGGCCGATACCGGCGCCAACGCCCTTCTTCAGGGTCAGGGGAATGGAATTGAAGATTGCTTCACGAACGTTTGTCAGGGAAAGAATGATGAAGATGATACCTTCAACAAATACTGCAAACAGAGCAACCTGCCAGGGATATCCCATGGAACCACAAACGGTGAATGCGAAGTATGCATTCAGACCCATTCCGGGAGCCAGGGCGAACGGATAGTTTGCAAAAAGTGCCATGCAAAGAGTACCAACAAAAGAAGCAAGACAGGTAGCAATAAGCACTGCCTCTGCATCCATGCCAGCTGCGCTAAGCATGTTAGGGTTAACGGCCAGAATGTAGGCCATGGTCATGAAGGTGGTGATACCTGCAAGAACTTCGGTCTTGACGTTGGTATTATTTTCCTTCAGTTTAAAGAAGTCAGCCATTTCATATCCTCCTATAACTGAACTCACGCTCCGCATATCGGAGCCATACACATGAAGATTATAGATGAGTAATCGTTTTCAGGCAATGCGTTTGTTTAGAAAATTTTCATAATGAACTCATAAGTATAGTTTATATATGCTTTCCCACTTATGTGCACGAGCACTATTTACGAGTTTCCGTGTTTATCAGGTTTACAGAATATACTTTTTGAAGTGAAAAATTAGCATTCATAATATAAGAAAAAAAACCTGTGCACTTCCCCCTTTCGAGTGATATACTAGCAAACGGTTTTTTATTTAGTATCGGATGACTCAGGCATTTGCGTGTGGCATTTGATTTTTCGAGGTGAAATATCTACAGAAGGAGTACATCATGGAAATCGGATTCGATAATGACAAATATCTGAAAATGCAATCCGAACATATTCGCGAACGTATCGCAAAGTTTGGCGATAAGCTCTACTTAGAGTTCGGAGGAAAGCTATTCGATGACTACCATGCATCCCGCGTTCTTCCTGGCTTCCAGCCGGATAGTAAGATCCGTATGCTTTCTAATCTGAAAGATCAGGTAGAAATCGTCGTTGCAATCTCTGCCGGTGCCATTGCATCCAACAAGATTCGTGGTGATCTCGGAATCACTTATGATAAGGATGTACTTCGTCTGATTGACATATTCCAGGGACTTGGCTTCTATGTCGGATCCGTTGCCATCACCCAGTACACTGGAGAAGCTTCTGCAGATAAGTTCCGTGCAAAGTTGCAGAGCTTAGGAATTCGTTCCTATATATTAAAGAAGATTCCTGACTATCCCGATGATGTAGAAACCATCGTCTCTGACGCAGGTTACGGTGCCAATGATTACATCGAAACCTCCCGTCCTCTCGTCGTTGTTACCGCTCCTGGTCCCGGTTCCGGAAAGATGGCTGTCTGCCTCTCCCAGCTCTATCAGGAAAACAAGCGTGGCATTCGTGCAGGTTATGCTAAGTTTGAGACCTTCCCGATCTGGAATCTCCCCCTCAAGCATCCCGTAAACCTCGCTTATGAGGCTGCTACTGCTGATCTGAATGATGTTAACATGATCGACCCCTTCCATCTGGAAGCTTATGGTGAGACCACCGTTAACTACAACCGTGATGTAGAGATCTACCCTGTTCTCAAGGCCATCTTCACCAAGATCTATGGTGACTGTCCTTACAAGTCACCGACCGATATGGGGGTTAACATGGCTGGTAACTGCATCTCTGATGACGAGGTTTGCCGTCGTGCATCCGAACAGGAAATCATTCGTCGTTACTACAAGGAACTCGCGAATATCAAACGTGGCACCGGCTCCCGTGATGCTCTTAAGAAGTTAGAATCTCTCATGAAGCAGGCTGGTGTTTCTCCTGAGAACCGTTCGGTTGTTCAGCCCGCTCTGGTTCGCGAGGAAGTATCCGGAGGCCCCGCATGTGCTCTTCAGCTTCCCGATGGCAGAATCGTCACCGGAAAGACCTCCGACCAGCTCTCCGCTTCTTCTGCTGTTCTTCTGAATGCATTAAAAGAAATGGCTGGTATCCCTCATGCTGGCCATCATGTCATCGCACCTGAGGCACTTGCCCCCATCAATGCGCTGAAGAAGGACTACTTAGGAGATCGTGACAGCAGACTTCATCTGTCCGAGACTCTGATCGCCCTGACCATGAGTGCACAGACCAATCCGGAAGCAGCGAGGGCCTTAGAGCAGATGCCTAAGATCCATGGCCTCGACTTCCACTCCACCGTCCTCATCACAGCAGATGATGAAGCAGTCCTCCGCAAGCTTCGTGTCAATGCTACCTGCGAGCCTAAGACCGAAGGTGGCAAGCTCTTCTAAGATATTCCTTCTAAAACCAATTCGTCCCCGGCAGGCGCCGGGGACTTTTTCCAGAAAAAAACCTGCGTCCCAAGACGCAGGTTTCTTAATACTACTCAACTCTCCTTCAAAAGGCAGGAGCCCCTAGATCAGTCCTTCTTCTTACCGAAGAGACCCTTCTTCTCCGTCTTCTCTTCAGTAGCATCAGCCTTAGTCTCAGATGCAACAGCATCTTCGGGCTTCTCTACAGCAGAGATTGCAGACTTCTGCATAGGGATACGGCAGTTCTTGTTAGAACCAAATTCTACGATAACGGTATCATCTTCCATAGCGATGACTACGCCATAGAATCCGCTGGTGGTAAGAACGGTATCACCAACTTCAAGAGCTTTCATCATAGCATCCTTCTTCTTGGTCTCGTTCTGCTGAGGACGAATCATGAAGAAGTACATGAAAGCGAAAAGAACAACAATCCATACAACAAGCATGATGCTGCTGGAACCATTGGTAGCAGCAAGGAAAAGATCCATAGACATAAGTTAAACCTCCTGAGCATTCTCTCAAATATTATTCCGTCATTCGGGAAAACCCGACGCTGTTTATTCTACTTGACATAGCCTCGTGATTCAAGTGAATCATTACTTTTTTTGGCGATTGTACTCCTGCATATTGTCAATTGTCTCGCGCTTGAATTCTGCATAACGATCTTCGTCAATCGCTGTTCTGATCTCTTCCATCAGATGATTATAGAAGTAGAGATTATGCAGTACGCAAAGGCGCATTCCTAACATCTCGTTGGCCTTCAGGAGATGTCTGATATAGGCTCTGCTATAAGTTCTGCAGGCGGGGCAACCGCAGCCTTCTTCAATCGGAGACATATCCATCTCCCACTTCTTGTTGAAGAGGTTCATCTTCCCCTTGTGAGTGTAGACATGACCATGTCTACCGTTACGGCTGGGATAAACACAATCGAAGAAATCAATCCCACGGTCCACTGCTTCTAAGATATTCTCAGGAGTACCGACACCCATAAGATAGGTCGGCTTCTCTTCCGGAAGATATGGTACAACATGATCGAGGACATCATACATCTGCTCTGCAGTCTCGCCGACGGCAAGTCCACCGACTGCATAACCATCGAGATCCATCTCAGAGATTCTCTTGGCACAATCGATTCGAATATCGTTGAAGATGGCACCCTGATTGATACCGAAGAGCATCTGCTTCTGATTGACAGTATCCTCTCTTGCATTCAGTTCATCCATCTTAACTCTGCAACGCTCTAACCAGCGAATGGTTCGGTCCACAGAAGGCTGAACATAAGAACGGTCAGCCACGGAAGACGGACACTCATCGAAGGCCATGGCAATGGTAGAACCCAGATTCGACTGAATCGTCATGGATTCTTCCGGTCCCATGAAGATCTTGTGCCCATCAATATGACTACGGAAGGTAACACCTTCCTCCTTGATCTTACGAAGTCCGGACAGGGAGAATACCTGGAATCCACCGGAATCAGTAAGGATGGGACGGTCCCATACCATGAACTTATGCAGACCGCCAAGCTGCTTAATGGTCTCATCGCCGGTTCTAACATGCAGGTGATAGGTATTCGCTAATGCTACCTGGGTACCAATGCTATGTAAGTCATCTGTCGAAACTGCCCCCTTAATTGCACCTACGGTAGCAACATTCATAAAAAGGGGGGTTTGAACCCTTCCGTGCACTGTTTTAAATTCCGCACGTTTCGCACATCCGGATTTCTTCAGAAGTCTGTATTCTGCTTTCTGGGACATTCTATACCTCTGTCTTCATTAACGGCAGTTACGGTATGCTTTCTCAATCGTATCAATCTTCGCAGATGTATTACGAAGCATCATATCAAGTACGGTCATTGCTGCCATACTTTCAACAACTACCACTGCTCTTGGAACAATCACCGGATCATGTCTTCCGGTAATCTTAAGATTCACTTCTTCACCGCAGTCATTGACTGTCTTCTGCTCCTTGGCAATCGAAGGAGTCGGCTTCACTGCACAACGTAAGATCAGGCAGTCACCATCAGACATACCACCTAAGGTTCCACCGGAATGATTGGTCTTCTTCTGGACAAATCCATCCTTCATGTAGAAGGCATCATTATTCTCAGAACCTAAGGATCTTGCTACAGCGAATCCATCACCGATTTCAAAACCCTTTACCGCTCCAATGGACATCACTGCCTTGGCAAGTTCAGCGTCAAGCTTGTCGAAAACCGGCTCTCCAATGCCGACAGGAAGACCTTCGATTCTGCATTCGATAATGCCTCCAACGGAATCGTGATCTCTTACCTTCTCTGCAATATAATCCTGCGCCTCACGGGAAGCATCCGCATCCGGCATGCAAAGTGGGTCACTTCTCATAACGGTTTCATCATATTTACGAATCTCGATGGGGCCAATGGATCTGGTATAAGCCTTTACACTTACACCTAACTTATAGAGAACTTCCGATGCAATGGCACCGCCGATGACACGACCGATGGTCTCCCGACCACTGGATCTTCCGCCACCTCGATAGTCGCGGAACCCGTACTTCTCCGTAAATCCAAGATCTGCATGTCCCGGACGGAAGGTATGCTCGATATTCGAATAATCATTGGAATGCTGGTCGCTATTGCGAACCAGAACGCTGATGGGTGTACCTAAGGTTACACCATCAAAGATACCGGACAGAATCTCTGCCTTGTCTCCTTCTCTTCTTGAGGTCGTAAATTGTGACTGGCCGGGCTTTCTCCGGTCCAGATATTCCTGAATAAACTCTTCAGACATCGGGATACCCGCGGGACATCCATCGATAACTGCGCCAAGTGCAGCTCCATGGGATTCCCCCCAGGTGGTAACACGGTATATATTTCCGAAGGTAGATCCTGCCATAGTAACTCCCGTCTAACTCATGCGATGCCGTGATCTACGACGTCTACGAAACTTAGCCTGTAATCTTGTGGATAATGATGGAATTGCCCTTGGAGAGCTTCACAGGAGGGTTCACCATCAATGCATAACCATCCTTATAGTCAACACGGAAGGTACGAAGCTCGTTGGTGTCATGGTTGATGACTGCGAGGAACTTATTCCCGGGAAGAACTGCGATATCCTTGGGGAACTCACCGGAATTGGTGGTCTGTCCTGCATGGGAGAGCTTACCCGTCTTCTCATCACGGAGAAGCCAGCTGGTTGCATTCATTCCATCTACACTGACGAAAAGATACTTCTCATCATCTGTAAAGGCCATAGCGCTGGCTGCAGAAGACTCATCGGCCTTCTTTAAGACGCTGATGGTCTGGATGCGTTCGAAGACAGGTTCATCGTCTTCATCCTTATAACTATAGACTTCAATGGAATTATTAAAACTGGTAAGGGTATACATGAACTTACCATCTTTGGAAAACTGTACTTCACGAACACCGGCATCTAACTCGGGACGCACAATATCCACCAGTGTCAGATGACCAAGATTATAATCGATGCGATACACCTTGATCTGGTTAATACCGATATCGACAGCACAGAGATACTTCTCGTCCGGGGTCAGCTTCACGCAGGTAACCTTGGCATGATCCAGATGGCGTTCATTACCACCTAAGCTGATGCTCTGGTGGAAAAGGCCGAAAGCAACATTGCCAATGGAACCATCCTCTGCCAGCTTCATCATGGTAACTCTTCCATCATGGAAGCCACCGACGAAGAGGAAACGATTCTTAGAATCCACATCGATATAATCGCCACGCATACCACCGATCCAGTTCTGGTTCACCTTCTCAAGGTTACCATCGGGCAGGATATTGAAGGCTGCAACACCCTCATCTTCAATGGAATAGAGATGCTTACCATCCTTAGAGACGGTTACATAAGACGGATTATTGATTGGAGCAACTGCTTTCTCGCAGAATACACCAGTTTCAGGATTCACATCATATACATGAATACCAACACTATTGGTATGTGTATAGGTTCCTACGTATGCAACGTACTTTTCTTTTGCCATGGTCTATACCTCCTCTTCCTGTCTGCTGATCAGGTCCATAGGTTCTGCAGCCTCACTCAGGCGCACCAGAATATGCTGGCTGGCATGGGAAGCGCTCTCCATAGGATTACCATCCTCATCAAGTATTTCTAACACCTTAACTTCTCTATCATTCATGTCGGGTTTCATGATACGAATTGTCTCGCCGACAGAGAATTTATTCTTCTGCATCAGATGGTGGTAGCCATTCTCATCCACGGACTCGATGGTTCCGAGGTAGATACTACCACTGTGATAGGTATTGTTGTCATAGATCTGATCTTCATCGGATGGCTTGCCGAAGAAGAAGCCTGTCGTAAAGTCGCGATAGGTACAACTTCTGATCTCCTTGTCATAGAGGGGAAGATTTTCTTTGTACTTCTCTTCCGACGCAAAACAATCATCAATCGCCTTACGATAGGTACGGACAACAGCTGCCACATAAAGGGCTGTTTTCATTCTACCCTCTATCTTCAAACTGTCAATGCCGCTGGACAGGAGTTCCGGTACATGGTCAATCATGCACAGGTCCTTGGAATTCATGATATAAGTACCGCGTTCATTCTCTTCGACCGGGAAGTACTGACCGGGTCTTGTCTCTTCCATCAGAGCGTACTTCCAACGACAGGGGTGCGTGCATTCTCCCCGATTCGCATCACGGCCGGTGAAGTAATTAGAGAGCAGGCATCTGCCAGAATAAGAGATACACATAGCACCATGAATGAAGGTTTCAATATCCATATCCGCAGGGATTTTCTCGCGGAGTTCCTGAATCTCACGAAGAGAGAGTTCTCTTGCGGTAACGATTCTCTTGGCGCCCTGTTCGTACCAGAATCTGGCCGACATATAGTTGGTATTATTCGCCTGGGTCGAAACATGAAGCTCGATATCGTGAAGTTCTTCCTTTGCAATTGCGAAGATTCCGGGATCTGCAATCAGAACTGCATCCGGACGAACTTCCCGGTCTAATTCTCTAAAGTACTCTCTTACTCCATCGATATCACCATTATGGGCGAAGATATTGGCTGTGATGTAGATCTTCACACCGCGCTCATGAGCATAGCGAACAGCCTCGATCATCTCCTCCCTGGAGAAGTTATCTGCATTGGCACGAAGGCCATACGCCTCACCACCCAGATACACAGCATCTGCACCGTAGCGAATCGAGGTCTTCAGAATCACCAGGTTTTTCGCAGGAGCCAGAAGCTCCGGTTTCTTACGTTCTGTCATTATATAACCTGTCTTTCAACTGCCTTCTTGGGCATAAGATCATTCACTTTCCATCGGCCTGTCTTGTTTTCACTGACAATGCCATGCCATCTCCCAGATCCAGGATCTCCGTCGAGATTCCAGGAGTATGGGTTAGCTTATAGAGGTATTCCCTCATTCTCTTATGGATCGTACGGTCACGTCTCGGCACGATATAATGCGATTCCAAGAGGGAACCCTCCTGAAGGACATTGTCCGTCACGATCATTCCATCCTCGCTTAAGAGTCCAAGCAAACGGTCTGACATCACAGGGTACTGTCCCTTGGCAGCATCGAGGAAGATGAAGTCGAACTTCCCATCCAATTCATCGATCAGTTCTCCAGAATCTCCGGGGAGAAATGTAATACGACTTCCATCTCTGTACTGCGAGAAATGTTCGCGGCACTTCTCGATCCTCGGCGGATAGGATTCAATCGTCGTAATCAGAGCCTCTGGCGCAAAATGTGCCATGAGAAGCGCACTGAATCCAACACCGGAACCGATCTCCAGGATCCTTTTGGGCTGCTTCATTCGCATAAGGAAGCGTAAGAATCTCTGGGTCGGACGTCTGATGATTGGGACATTCAGCTCTAGAGACCTTGCTTCTAATTCTCTTAATTCCTCCGGAAAGCCTTCATCGATGGATTCGATATAGGACTCCAGTCGAACGGGGTCGAGGGACAGGGTTTCCGTTCGAATCGATTCAATTCTAAATTCTTCTTCCACGCTTTCCTCGTTCCAAACCGGGCCATAGGCTCTATCGTTCCATCAGACTTCCTGAATGATCGGAAGGATCATGGGACTTCTCTGGGTTTCTTTCCATACGAAGTCAGACAGAGTCGTCTTCACTTCGTTCTTGATCTTAGACCAATCAGATACACCATGATCCTCGAGTTCCATCAGACGGTCATAGAGGGTGTTGTGTGCTTCTTCCATCAGGTCTTCTGCATCCTTCACGTAGACAAAACCACGGGATACGATATCAGGACCTGCCAGAAGTCTGCCACTGCCCTGTTCTAAGGTCATAACAACAACGATGATTCCATCTTCTGCAAGATGCTGTCTGTCGCGAAGTACGACATTACCGACATCGCCAACACCAAGACCATCTACCATAATTGCACCGGTCTTCACCTTGCCGTTAATCTTGGCATTCTGATCTGCGTCGAATTCCAGAACATCGCCGGAAGAGAGAATGATTCTGTGCTTGGAATCATAGCCAAGGCTCTCAGCGATTCTCTCCTGTGCCTTCAGGTGCTGGTATTCACCATGAACAGGAATGGCATACTTAGGCTTAACCAGAGAATAGATCAGCTTAATATCTTCCTGGCAGGCATGTCCGGAAACATGGACATCCTGGAAGATAACATCAAGCCCCTTGCGATAGAGGTCATTTACCACCTTACCAACAGACTTCTCATTGCCAGGAATTGCATGGCTGGAGAAGATGATGGTATCGGTCGGTTTGATCTGTACCTTGCGATGCGTTCCATTGGCCATACGGGACAGGGCTGCCATAGACTCACCCTGAGAACCGGTAGTGATCAGAACGGTTTTCTCATCCGGATAATTACGGATCTCATCAATGGAGATCAGGGTGTTATCCGGTATATTAATATAGCCGAGTTCGATTGCAGTAGAGATGATATTGACCATACTGCGGCCTTCTACAACAACCTTACGTCCGAACTTATGAGCGCTGTTGATGATCTGCTGAACACGGTCTACATTTGAAGCAAAGGTAGCTATGATAATACGACTGTTCGCGTGTTCCGCGAAGATATTGTCCAGATTCTTGCCTACGGTCTTCTCGGAAGGGGTAAAACCAGGACGGCCTGCATTCGTGGAATCGCACATCAGGGCAAGGACACCCTTCTTGCCGATCTCAGCGAAGCGCTGCAGATCAATAGCATCACCGAATACAGGGGTGTAATCCACCTTGAAGTCTCCGGTGTGAACGATGGTTCCAACAGGACTATAGATTGCCAGAGCGGCTGCATCCTGAATGGAGTGGTTGGTACGAATGAATTCCACGCGGAAATCACCTGCATTTACATTTGTGCCATAGGTTACAACCTTACGGCGAACGGAATTCAGCATGTTATGCTCTTCGAGCTTGTGGTCAATGATACCCATGGTGAGCTTGGTAGCATAAATCGGCGCATTGATCTTGCGAAGAACATAAGGGATTGCACCGATATGATCTTCGTGACCATGTGTGATAAAGAAGCCCTTGATCTTCTTCTGGTTCTCTTCCAGATAAGAGATATCCGGAATCACCAGATCTACACCGAACATATCATCCTCGGGGAATGCCATACCGCAATCAACGACGATAATACTGTCTCCGTACTCAAAAGCGGTCATGTTCATACCAATCTGTTCCAGACCACCGAGTGCAATGACTCTGAGCTTTCCATTTTCAGTTTTCTTCAAAATAAAAAATCCTCCATCTGCGCCCCTGCTTCGACGCACCTCATATGCGTAAACAGGAACACGAAAAACTCCCCGATCAAACTCCATACAGATAAAACCCTGTTGTGGAGATAGGATCGGTCACTAAAGCTATAATGTATCGGAAATCAATCGAAATCCGTATCATCCATTAATTCTTCGAAGATCTTAAGTACAGCATCAAATTCCGTGTCATCTTCGACAGGAACATAGGTTGCCTCATCATCTTCTTCATCCGATGCTTCTTCACGGAAGATATAAGCATCGCTGTCACCCTCTGCATCTTCTGCAAGAAGCAGGTAGTGCTTGCCGGCAATGTTCGTCTCTTCTAAGACAAAGAGCTCGATATCATTGCCCTCTTCGTCACGGAGGTTAATCTTCTCCATGTGTATTCCTCTTACTTTCTATTCCCGCGTCTCCGCGGAACCATCCATGTATCTCTGTAAGATGAGCATGGCGGCAATCTCATCCACATACAGATGCATATCTTCTCTCTTAACGCCGGTTTCTTCCATGATTTCATAGGCTTCTACCGTCGTAAGTCTTTCATCGGTAAGGATAACGGGCAGACCGAACTTACTTACCAGCTCGTCTCGAAAGGCATAGGTATCTTCCACACGCCAACCCTCACTGTTATCCATATTCAGAGGAAGGCCCAGAACAATCTTCTCCGGATCGTATTCCTCAATCAGCTCACCGATTCTTCGGTAGGTCGCACGAAGCTTGGTCTTCTTCTCTCTTCGAATGATTTCGACTCCGTGAGCACTCATGCCCAGCTGGTCTGACACTGCAACACCGCAGGTCTTATTGCCGAAATCCAGTCCCAGAATTCTTCTCTTCAGGGTATGATCCAATTCCAATACCTCTTAGTGCTTTGTCTTCCAGGATTCGTTCTTAATATATTCTCTTAAAAGCTCTTCCACCAGCTCGTCACGCTCCACCTGGATGATCAGGCTTCTGGCATTCTTATGGCTGGTGATGAAAGTCGGATCGCCGGACATAATATATCCAACGATCTGGCTCACGGGATTGTAGCCTTTCTCGCTCAGTGCTTCATAGACCTGACGGATGGTTTCCTTCACGCCTACCTTAGGCTCATCATGAACTTTGAAATACTGGGTATTGCTGAGATCCTGCTTCATGCTCGTAACACTTTCCAAATCACTATAGATGTTGTCTTCTTTGACACTTCATTGTACGCTACAAATGGCGCTTTCGTCAAGAAATGCCCTCTCAGACGCGTAGCAGCATCACTTCTTCATTCAGCATGCCACTAACTTCTCCGGTAACCAGCTGATTCTTAAGATCAAGGTCAGAATCGACAGCCATACGGACATACTCCCTGGTGAATCCCACCCAGACTTCTCTTCCGTTAATCACTTCTCTCTCTTCCACTAAGATCGTATCCGTCTTACCCCTTCTTCTCAGGCGAAATTCCTCAGACTGTCTCTTCGACATCTCCAGAAGAACATGGGAACGCGCTGTCTTTGTCTTGTCTGTATGCTGCTGGGGCATACGATCTGCCGGTGTTCCCTTACGGCGGGAATACTTGAAGACATGCATCTCGTAGAAGCCAATCTCTTCGAGAAATGTAGAGCATTCCTCGAAGTCTTCCTCGGTCTCTCCAGGAAAGCCCACGATAACATCTGTGGTAATGGCAGGATCATCAAAAGCCTCTCTTAAGAGTCTTACGCCCTCTCTGTATTCTGCCGCTGTGTATTTTCGGTTCATTCTCTTCAGGGTACGATCACATCCACTCTGCAGGGAGAGGTGGAAATGAGGACAGATCTGGGGAATCTTCACCAGACGGTCTACAAATTCCTTCGTGATAATACGAGGCTCAACAGAGCCAAAACGGATTCTCTCCACCCCTTGAATGCTGGATATTTTCTCAACGAGATCAATCAGACCATATTCTGTTCCCTGACCATAGGAATCCAGATGGATTCCGGTAATAACGAATTCCTTATAGCCTGCAGTCACAAGATCCTTTACTTCTGCTGCAACTTCTTCCATGCTCTTAGAACGTACACGTCCTCTGGCATAAGGAATAATGCAATAAGAACAGAACTGGTTACAGCCATCCTGCACCTTCAAAAAAGCACGGCTCTTCTCACCGGTCTTCTTTCGCTTCAGATTCTCAAACCCGAGTTCCACACGATTTACGTCCACGATATCCGAAAGCTGCTCTAAGGCAAAATCATCCGCTTCACTTCCGCTCTGCTTCAGATTTTTTTGTTCCTCACGTGCTTCTATCAGTTTATGCACTTCCGGAATCAGGTCGTTCTTCTTATTGTTACCGATAATGATATCTACCGTGCGATCCTTCATCAGTTCATCCGCGCCCGTCTGAACATAACAGCCGGCAGCCACAACGATAGCGTCCGGATTCAGGCTGCGGGCACGATGAATCATCTGTCGGGACTTGCGGTCTGCAATATTCGTTACAGAACAGGTATTGATGAGATAGAGATCTGCTTCTTCTCCGAAGGGAACGATCGTATATCCGTCCTCTTCCAGGAGTTCCTGCATGGCCTCTGTCTCGTATTCATTTACTTTACAGCCCAGATTATGGAGTGCTGCTCTTTTCATCTGTTTACCTCGTTTCGCATTTTCGAAACTTAAGAAATTCATTCTGATTCGTGATAATTCCTTACATTTTCACTTCTCTAAAAATTGACTTTTGTGTATGCAAGGGGTACGATTGTTTTACATAAAAAATCCCATTTGATACGGAGGAGACGAATATGAAAACCGTACAGATTTCTCTGAACTCTATCGATAAGGTCAAGTCTTTCGTTAATACCATCAACATGATGGATTGTGACTTCGATCTGATTTCTGGAAGATATGTCATCGATGCAAAGTCCATCATGGGTATCTTCTCTCTCGACCTGTCCAAGCCCATCGATCTTGCAATTCATACCGATGACGGACTTGAGAAGATTCTCGAGACCTTAGATCCATATCTTGTAAAATAAGTTCAGACTCATTATTGAAGTCCTCGCAAAATGCGAGGACTTTTTTTCTTGGTATCAAACACCGGCAGATAGGAATATGCGAGATTCGATCTATCTTCTTTAGTCTTCTGCCTTCACCCAGATGGTCTCGGTAGAGTCGATCGCAGCCTTCATGAGATCCGGAAGAACCTCGTCAAGCTTGGACTCAGAACGCTTGATGGCATCGAGTCTGGGCTTGGTTACAGGGTGCTTTGCAACGAAGATGGTACAGCAATCTTCATAAGGAAGAATGGAAGTATCATAAGTACCGATCTTAATAGATCTCTCGATGATCTCCTGCTTATCGAAGCCAACCAGAGGGCGATATACAGGCATGGTTGCCGCATCATTGGTAACAAACATGGAAGACATGGTCTGGGAAGCAACCTGACCGATGGACTCACCGGTAACAAGGCCGAGATCTCCGTCTTCCTTCGCGAAGTGCTCTGCCAGATACATCATGATACGTCTCATGATGATGGTCAGTTCGTCATGAGGGCACTTCTCATAGATTGCCAGCTGAATGTCTGTAAAGTTAATGATATGAAGACGGATGGGGCCACTGTAACGAGCCACGATCTTCGCAAGGTCAACGACCTTCTGCTTTGCACGCTCAGAAGTATAAGGGGGTGCATGGAAGTAAGTTGCATCAATTGCAACACCACGCTTTGCGATCATATGACCTGCAACCGGGCTGTCGATACCACCGGACAGAAGGAGCATTGCTCTTCCATTGGTTCCTACAGGCATACCACCGGCACCAGGGAAGGACTCAGAATAGAAACTAATGCGCTCTCTGATCTCGATGTGGATACTTACCTGGGGTTCATGTACATCAACCTGCAGACTGGGGAACTTCTCGAGGATACGTCCTCCCATCTCGCGCGCAATGGTCATGGAATCTAAAGGATAATTCTTTCTGGCACGCTTTGCGAATACCTTGAAGGTGAAATTCTTCTCTGCATAAGTCTCATCGATGTATTCCATGATCTCGTCTGCAAGAACATCGAATCCCTTGTCTTCGGTAAGAACTGCAGGGCAGATCTCAACGATACCAAAGACTCTTTCTAGCGCCGTCAGAGCCTCTTCATAATCGAACTCGCCCTGTGCTTCTACATAGACACGGCCCTGTTCCTTCTCAACAAGGAACTTACCCTCTACGTTCTTCAAGCTAACTACGATATTGTGGATCAGTGCATCTTCGAAGATCGCACGGTTCTTACCCTTAATACCGATTTCGCCGTATTTTACAACAAATGCCTGGTACATATTACCTCTTTTCTCACATGTCTCATGTGGTACATACAACCAATGGAATGGGTTGCTCTACATTTCTATCAAACCTTAATGTCTGGTGAAGCGACGCAGCACCGGAAGGAGTTCCTTCAGCACGCTCATCGTATAATCGATCTCTTCAATCGTGGAATAGATGCTAAATGAAAAACGAACAGTAGCATCCAGATACTTATGATCTACTCCGATAGCCAGAAGTGTACGACTGGTTGCCGGATGGTTGGAGGAGCAGGCAGATCCACTGCTGACAAATACGCCCTTGTCTTCTAAAGCATGGAGCAGGACCTCTGCTCTTACATCGTCAAAGGACACAGAGACGATCTGAGGTGCAGAAGTCTCATCCACGATGCCGTTGGTGTGGCAGCCTTCGATCTTAGCAATCTCTTCCACAAAGTGTCTCTTCAGTTCCAGCAGATGCTCTCTGTGCGTGTCAAAATCATCATAGATTTCAGACACAGCGACACCGAGTCCGGCAATCGCGGGAACATTCTCGGTTCCGCTTCGCATACCATTCTCCTGCCCGCCGCCTAGGATCTCAGGGTGAAGGAGAAGGCCATCACGTATAAAGAGAAAGCCGGATCCCTTAGGACCATGAATCTTATGTCCACTGACAGACATCAGATCTACACCGATACGGTCCGGGAAGATGCGGAACTTGCCGTAGGACTGGATGGCATCCACATGGAAGTAAGCATTCTTATTCTTCTCATGCAGGATCTTCGCCATCTCCTCGATAGGCTCCACAGCTCCGATTTCGTTATTTACATGCATAACAGAAACCAGAATCGTATCTTCACGAATGGCATCACGATAGAAATCCAGGTCTACAAGACCATTCTTGTCCACCTTGAGATAAGTAACTTCATATCCCTCTTCTTCAAGGAACTTCATGGGATTGGCTACCGATGCATGTTCGATGGGTGTGGTGATTATATGCTTGCCATAACGTTTTCTCTGCATCGCAGTTCCGACAATAGCCAGATTGTTGGATTCCGTACCACCAGATGTAAAGGTAATCTCAGATTCCTTGACCTTCATGGACTTTGCAATGATCTTGCGGGATTCACGGATGTATCGCTCTGCTTCCAAACCCTTCATATGAAGGGAAGAAGGGTTACCGAAATCGCTCGTCAGTACTGTCATCATCTTCTCTGCTGCCGCCTTACTACAGCGGGTTGTTGCAGAGTTATCAAGGTATGCTTCCATTTTTAGCTCCTATATATATCAGGCTCCTCCTTGTTCCAGAGAGGGAACCACTTCATATTCTTAAAATCGGTCTATCAGTCTTCTGCGTATTCAGACTGCATCATTACAAGTCCAGCCATCATAATAGCCGCAGTATCGGTCCTTAAGATGCGCTTTCCAAGAGAGATGATCTTGCCCTTGTCTCCTGCTGCTTCGATCTCTTCCGGCGCAAAACCGCCTTCCGGACCGACCAGCATAGCAACTGACATACCGGGTTCTATGCTTTCTAAAACTTCCTTGGTATATCTCATGCCAAGGGCATTCTCATAGGGAACAAGATTCAGATCCTGCCCTTCCATATCCAGAAGGACTTCCCGGAAGGTCATCACAGGGCCAACTTCCGGAACCTTGGAACGCTTGGACTGACGGGCTGCCGTCTCAGCAATCTTCTGCCATCTCTGCAGACGGTTCGCCTTCTTCCTGTCATCGAGCTTTACGACACAGAACTTCATCTCCACCGGGATGATGCGACTGATTCCAAGTTCTACTGCCTTCTCGATGACAGTCTCCATACGGTCTCCCTTGGGGATGGCCTGATAGAGAGTCATGGAAACGGAAGGCTCTGTATTATCTGCTTCTTCCAGAATGGTAAGTTCTACCGCATCCGCCTTAAAGCCGCTGACCTCGCAGAGATAATTCTTCTCTGTGTCGGTAGAGACACGAAGCTTCTCCCCTGCCTTCATGCGAAGAACCTTGCCGAGGTGATTGGCATCCTCGCCGATCACTCTTATTCTATTGTCTATGATATCTTCCTGACGGATGAAGATCTGCTGCATACTAAACCATCTTTCGATCTGCTCTGCATTTACGAAGCTTACCCGGTGCCAGTCTTAGCTTATGCTTCCGGGCGACGAACGGTCAGGTTCGCCCAGTCTCCCAGATGACATTCTTCTACGAATTCAAATCCGGCTGCCAGAAGGGCTACCTTCACATCTTCCGTTCTCTCATTGATGATTCCGGACGTTACAAAGTAAGCGCCCTTCTTCAGCATGGGAAGGATGTAGGCTGCCATGGGAATCAGAATATCTGCCAGGAGATTACCTGCGCAGAAATCATATCTCTCCTCACCAATCTCTTCTCGAAGAGAGGGATCCGAAGAGATATCACCGATATACGTCCTGAGGAGATCAGGATCCAGATCATTGGCCTTAAAATTCTCTTCGGCGGTATCAACGCACTTAGGATCTATGTCCGTTCCAACGCAGTCTTTTGCACCATACTTGAGAGCAACCATGGACAATATTCCGCTTCCGAAACCTACATCTAAAACGTGGTCCCCTTCCTTCAGATAGTTCTGAATACCGAGGATACAGAGTTTGGTTGTCTCATGTGATCCTGTTCCAAAGGCAAGTCCGGGATCGATGCGAAGCAGTCTGTCTGCTTCGGGCATGGCAGGGACTTCTTCCCAGGAGGGAACAATATGAAGGCTTCCGACCATAAAGGAATGGAAGAACTTCTTCCAGTTGTTCTCCCAGTCCTCTTCATCTGTGGATCCCACCTCAATGGTAAGGGGGCCAAAATCATACTCACTATTCTCTGCACGGAGCTCATTCAGCCAAAAGTGAAGATTCTCAACCATTCCGGAATAATCAAGACCGTCTTCTGCATAAAACCAGATTTCAGCGACATCCTCAGGCATCAGCTCGTCAGGAATCAGTTCCGGGAAATCGCCCTGAAGTTCGATTCCAAGTGGAACAACTCCATCACGCACCTCGATATTCATAATGTCATGGGCATAGAGCATGGAGGAAATCAGGTCCTCTGCTTCCGGAGTTGTATTAATCTTAAAGGAAGTCCACTTCATCTTATTCTCCAAAATATATCGTATCCAATATAAATCAAACCGTAATATTATAATATGCGTGTTAGATTCTTGCAAGCAATCCGCTCTGTCCTTAAGACGGTTTAGCCCTGACTGGGATTCGCGATTTCTTCCCATTCCACATCGGGAGCATCGAGCATCTGATCTGTACAGCCGATAGCCTTCTTGTGCTCTTCATAAGCTTTCTCTGCTTCCCCGGGGGTAAGCCAGGTAAGATCATAGGCACTCATAAAGGCTTTGTAAGGAGAGCCATCCTCATACATCGTAAGGTCTTCTACCTCATTCATGTTCTCATCGATTCTCATGAGGAAGTAGACAGAATTCTTATAGTAGTCATCTGCATAGCTTTCTTTCCCGTTCGGATTATCCTCATAGAGTTCGAAGGAATAGCGATGAATTCCAAGATCCGGAAGATCCGTGCCAAAGTCCATTCCGATCTCTTGATCCCTATGCAGGGAATCCGGCACATAGAAGGAAGCGGCATCATAATCTACTTCTTCGTCATAGACTCTGTAGATCTTGCCATCATCTGCAATCATATTGGCAGAATCTACATGGACTGCCGCACCACCGGAACCGCCATAGAAGACAATTCCTGCCTGATTGATGCTGGCAAAAGAACGGTATCCATAATCCCTGGAGAGGACCAGCTCCATTCTTCCATCCAGAACCTGAAAGACAAAAATCCAGTTGGGCAGGTAGGAAGCTTCTGAAATATCCTGAAAGCAAAGAGCAAGTTCCTTCTTCCCATCCTGTCCGGCATCCAGATACCCTTTGGAGATCTTATAATTCTCTTCCGGATTCTCTACATCCTGATCCTTCATACGAGAAAAGACAGCTTCCTTAAATTCCGTAAAGGTGTAACTCTTCTTGGCATCGAAGATGTATCCATCCTCTGTACTGTACCAATAAGTCGGCGCTTTCCCGCAGTATGCTGCCAGCTCATCCTTAAGGAAGTTCTCGTAGTCTTCTAGATAATCATCGCTATCCTCTGCGTCCACAGGCTCCTCCCTGGACGTCTCCCTGCTGTCCGGGGTCGGATCAGACACTTCCCTGCTATTCTCTTTTTGATTCCCATCGTTTTGGCTTACATTCTTCCCGGCACATCCAACGACAAAAAGACTGAGAACGAAAATCAGGAAAGTTAAAAAACACTTTTTCATAGGCAATCTCCCCTCTATATATGTACTCAGATGATAATTCTGTCTCCTCTCAGTTGATTTCTCTCTATATTTTACATGGGAATTCAATATATATGAATAAGAATTGGAAACTATTCATAAAAATGAAAAGGGAAGTCTACAAACAGAACCTTCTATGCTAGAATAGTAGCCAAAGTAACAAAATAGGTTAAGTATGTAAATTGCTCTGCCATATCTATGGCAAAGGAGAAAACAGTGACTATTTTCAATTTCGTGAAACTCCTCGGTGGTTTAGCTTTCTTCCTTTTTGGAATGAGCCTCCTGTCTGGGTCCCTTGAAAAAATGGCTGGTGGAAAACTCGAGAAACTTCTCAAGAAAGTTACCGACAATCCTCTAAAAGGATTTCTGGTCGGTTCCATCATCACCATTGCAATTCAGTCCTCTTCTGCAACTACCGTCATGCTGGTTGGATTCGTTAATTCCGGAATCATGGAATTATCCCAGACCGTTGGCGTTATCTTCGGTGCTGACGTCGGCACCACTCTTACCGCATGGATCCTCTCCCTGGCCGGAATTGATGACAATGGGAATATCTTCCTTGGAATGCTTCAGCCCAAGAACTTCTCCATGGTCTTCGCATTCATTGGAGTTCTTCTTCTCATGATGGCCAAGAAGCAGAAAAACAAGGACCTCGGAACCATGTTCCTTGGCTTTGCCGTTCTCATGACCGGTATGACCATGATGTCCGATTCCATGTCTCCTCTTAGTGATCTTCCCCAGTTCGCAGAGATGATGCAGAGCTTCAATAACCCTCTGGTCGGTGTCCTCGTTGGTACCCTGATCACCGGTGTCATCCAGTCTTCTGCTGCATCCATTGGTATTCTGCAGGGCTTGTCCATGACCGGACAGATTACCCTGGGTATGGCAATTCCCATCGTTATGGGTGCCAACATTGGTACCTGTATGACCGCAATCCTCTCCTGTATCGGCGTTAACCGTAAGGCAAAGCGAGTTGCCGGAATTCATGTATCGATCAAGGTCATCGGAACCATCCTTTGGCTGGTCATCTTCTATGGACTGAATTCGATCTTCCATTTTGCCTTCTTAAGCAACAGAGCAACAACCATTAGCATCGCTATCTATCACACCATCTTCAATGTTGTGAACACTCTGGTTCTCTTCTGGTTCTCCAATCTCATCGTGAAACTGGTTTACCGCATCTTCCCTGATGGTGAAGACGAAGAAGAGCTCTTCCTCGATGAGCGTCTGATGGTCACTCCTGCTATCGCTCTTGCAGAGGTTGAGAACTCCATGGCCAAGATGGTGAAGAAGTCCAGAAAAGGTCTGGATCGTTCTACCAAGATGCTCTTAGAGGGCTTCAACCAGGATTCTTACGATAAGATTCAGAAAAATGAAAAGAAGATCGATGGTTACGAAGACCACATCGGTGCTTACCTGATGAAACTGACAACCACCCAGCATCTGTCTGAGAATGATAAGAAGAAGGCTTCAAAAATCCTTCAGGGTATCGGAGAATTCGAGCGTCTCTCTGACCATGCTTCCTATCTCTCCAAGTCTTCTGCTGAGATGTCTGAGAAGAAACTGAAATTCTCCAAGACTGCCTTCGAAGAAGAAAAAAAGCTGGTTACCGCCTGCCAGGAGATCTACAACATGGCCGTAGAAGCCTATATGACCGGCGACATTTCGACTGCCCGTCATATCGAGCCTCTTCAGAATGTCATCTCCGTAATGTGTGATACTTATCGTCAGAACCACGTAGAACGTCTTGCCGCTGGCAAGTGTTCTGCAGAGCAGGGATTCATCTTCAATGATATCCTCTACAGCTGCGAACGTATCGCATCCCATTCCCAGAATATCGCTGCTATCGTGCTTCGTGTATCTGACATCAACTTAGATAACAAGAAGTACATGCATGATATCAAGTTAAGAAAAACTCCTGAGAATGAACGTCTCTACGAAGAGTACTATCAGAAATATATCAATTCCTGATTCTAAACTCTTAAACGAAAGCCAAGCGTCATTAGATACAGAAGGAAATAAGCCGCCTTGAGGAAGTCCTCAAGGCGGCTTATTAAAACTCCATCGCTTTATTATCGTACTGCATTACAGATAATCTCTACGCACTTGTCCACGCCAAGAGTACCGACATCAAGGACCAGGTCATAGTTATGGAAATCACCGAATTCCTGTCCGGTATAATTCTTGAAGAAGTGTGCTCTTCTTCTATCCCACTTCTCAATCTCATGCCTTGCATCCTTGCCCGCGTTCTCCGGAAGCTCTGCCGCATGTCGGATTCGATCCTCAACCGATGCATGCAGGAAGATGTTCATGGAATGAATCCCTGCTGCACGAAGAATGACCTCGGAACAACGGCCTACAATAATGCAGGGCTTCTGTGCAAGTTCTAACACAACCTCTGCTTCTGCCTTGAAAATCTCATCATGAGAACTGGTATAGGTCATAGCATTATTCAGGATGTGGTTCAGGATTCTGCTGCCCTGGCTAATGGTCTCACCTTCCTCCTGGACTTCCTCTACTGTATAACCGCTCTTCTCGGCTGTTGCCTTCACGAAGTCCCTGTCATAAAAGGGGATTCCAAGTTCCTCTGACACTCTCTTTGCGATGGTACGGCCATAGGCTGCGTACTCTCTGGAGATGGAAATTACGGGATATGCTAATTCACTCATGGATTTCTCTTTCTTAAATAGAATATCAATCTAGGGTTCTGCTCTATATTTCCGAAGGAATCAAGCTAGAATTTCCTTCTTCGCACCAAGCTTCAGGATCAGAAGGCAGGCAACTTCAAGGCCAACACCGACCAGATCTGTCATAAGGCCGGGATGAATCAGCATGAGTCCTGCAAGACCGATCAGAATACGAATGACCGGATTCATCTTACTGAAACAGTATCCTTCCAGCGCTGCGGCAAGGCCGAAGATACCCAGGATGGACGTGATTGCAATCTGCACCACCTGAAAAGGACTTGCATCGATCATCAGCATGGCCGGATTGTAACAGAACATGTAAGGAACGATAAATACAGCAACCGCCAGCTTCGAGGCATTGAAGGCCGTCTTCATGGGGTTGGACTTGGCGATTGCAGAACCTGCGTATGCCGCAAGAGCAACCGGCGGAGTAATATCCGCTACGATACCGAAGTAGAACACGAAGAAATGTGCTGCCAGAGCCGGAACGCCCATACGAATCAGGATCGGTGCCGTGGTTGCTGCCATGATGCAGTAGTTTGCTGTGGTAGGAACGCCCATACCAAGAACGATACAGCAAAGCATGGTCAGAAGAAGGGCGATAATCAGATGGCTGCCTGCCACACCAACGATTGCATTGATCAGTTCGTTCGCGAGACCGGTCATGGTAATACATCCGGAGATGATACCTGCAACACCGCAGGCTGCGCCAACGGTAATGGTTGACTTACCTCCTGCCACGAGAGCCTCGAAGATCTTCTTGGGGGTAATGCGATTATCCTTATCGAAAAGGGATACCAGGATGGACAGAAGGATGGCGAAGCTTGCCGCTCTCTGCATGGTCATCATGTTGGTAGAAACCCAGATAACGAGCATGACCAGAGGAAGAAGAAGGTATACCTTCTTTACGAGTTTTCGAAAATGAAGAAGCTCTTCCTTGGGAATTCCTGTCAGTTTCAGTTTCTTCGCTTCGAGATGTACCGAGATGAAGATGCCGAAGAAGTAGAGAACTGCAGGAAGAACAGTTCTTCCGATAATCCCGAAATATGGAACTCCGACAAAATCAGCCATTAAAAAGGCCGCAGCACCCATGATGGGAGGCATGATCTGGCCTCCGGTGGAGGATGCCGCTTCTACTGCTCCCGCGAATTCCGGCTTGTAGCCGGTCTTCTTCATCATAGGAATGGTGACCGAACCGGTCGTAACCGTGTTACCAACAGAGGAACCAGATACCATACCACAGAGAGCGGATGAGATAACGGCTACCTTGGCAGGGCCACCGGCATATCTTCCAGCCACACAGTTTGCCAGCTGGATGAAGAAAGATGAGATTCCGGTTCTCTCCAGAAAAGCTCCGAAGATAATAAATACAACGATGAATTTCGAACATACACTAACGGGTGTAGAGAAGATTCCCTCCTTGGTGTAGAAGAGGTTACGCACCAGGTACTTCACTCTTCCAAAGAAGTCCGGATTCGTCAGTCCATAGTTTAAAGCATAGATCAGGAAGAAGCCGGCCACGATCAGAATCGGCAGACCTACACAGCGTCTGGTAACCTCAATCAGAGCCAGAACACCGATGATGCCAATCACAATCTGATAGCACTCAAAACGGGTTCCCTGATCGATAATCTGCTGGGCATTGAAAACAAAATAAAAATAAGAAAACAGTCCGCCTGCCATGAAGAGGATGTCATACCAAGGGATATAATTCTCACGAATATTGCCCTTCTTGGCAGGATAGATCAGAAATCCCATAAGGATAATCAGTCCTAAGAAGGAAGACAGACGAATCTCCTCTAAGAAGGTTGCAAAAAGTGTTACATAGATGCACCAGAGGGAGAAAGCAGCCAGGATAATATCAATCACAAGCTTGGGTTTTCCCGTCCAGACTCTGGTATTCGATTCACGATCGAACTTCTTCATTACCGCATCTACTGTGGAGGGATCCACAGCCTGCGTCTTATTCATATCGGCCATTTAGTCCTCCTCCAGATCAAAGTCACGGTCCGTTACTACATCAATGCCATGCTCCTTATAATATCTTGCAGCACCTGCATGGTAGGGTACTGTCTGTATGGATGTTGCTGTCTTAAGGTTAAGTTTATTCCCCTGGGCATTCTCCGCTGCAATATCTTCCTTATGATCGAAGATTGCCGCCGTCAGCTTGTAGACATCCTCGTCGGACAGAGTCTTAGCGACAACAATAGTCGCCTTCACAGCAACGGTTCTTACTTCTTCTGTCTGTCCCGGATAGGTATTTTCGGGAATCACCTGAACGGAATAATAAGGACACTTCTCAATCAGGGTGTCACAGAGTTTTCCATCAATATTGATGAGGTGCATACCATTGGTGGTCGCAAGTTCTGTGATTGCTGTGGTCGGAGCTGCAGCTACAATGAATGCAGCATCAATCTTACCATCCTTCAGCACTTCCTTGGAATCCTCGAAGGACTGATACTGGGGCTTAATATCATCCATGCTGATACCGGCAGCATCAAGGACATCACTTGCATTGAAGAATACGCCCGAACCGCCAGCTCCGATGGATACTCTCTTACCACGAAGATCATCCACCGACCGGATAGAGTCATCCATGGTCATGAGCTGAACCGTCTCCGGATAGAGGGATCCTAATACTCTGAAATCTCTGGTACCACCGTCTGCTTCAAAGGATCTGCTGCCCTCCCAGGCATAGGTCATAACGTCTGACTGGGTAAAGCCAAGCTGGAAATCACCATCCTGGATACTCTGCAGGTTCACTTTCGACGCGCCGGTAGATACCGCGGTCACCTTGATTCCTGCATAATTCTTCATATACTGGGATAGAACTCCACCATAGTAGTAATACGTTCCGGCAGTTCCTCCGGTCCCAAACATAAAGCGTTCTTTTGTTGGCCACACGATGTTGTTAAGAGCATCCCCATCACGAGGACAGCTGCCATCACTTTTCTAAACTTCTTCATAGATTGATACATCCTTATATTTTTCGATACAAAGCCAGCTGATATTGTAGCTTGCCATGCCGCAAATGGAAATATATAAATGGCAAAAAAAATACTGTGAGACATGATATAAATCTCACAGTATTTCCTATAGATATCCCTTTTCCAAAAGAAAAGTATCTGTCTTATTTCTTCTTACGCCCGAAACCACGCTTTGCCTTCGACTGATTGCCATCGACACCGGACAAATCCGGAGCTCTTAAGGAGTCTCCTGTTGCCAGGTCGTACTCCTTCAGGAGGTCCTTTGCTTGGGAAGACAGGTTTGTGGGAACCGTAACATTAAAGGTTACATAGAGATCACCTCTGGTATTACGAGTTCTAAGATTGGTTACACCCTTGCCTCTGAAACGGACCGTCTTACCATTCTGTGTACCAGGCTCTACCTTGTAGACAACCTTGCCATCGATGGTTTCAACCAAGATCTCAGCACCGAGTACAGCCTGCGGATAAGTGATATCCACCGTAGAGAAGAGATCATAGTCTCTTCTCTCAAACTTGTTCGAAGAAGATACGCGAACGGTTACAAGGAGATCTCCTCTGGGGCCGCCATTCTTACCAGGTTCACCCTGTTCACGGATACGAACGGTCTGTCCGTCATCGATACCGCCGGGAATGGTAACGGAAATCTTCTTGCGCTTTGTAATATATCCGCTTCCGTGACAACCAGAACACTTCTCCTGAATCACCTGACCACTACCGCCACATTCCGGGCATGTTGTTACGTTCTGCATGGTTCCGAAGAAGGACTGCTGGGTTACCACAATACGTCCCTTACCACCACACTTCGTACATGTCGTCTTCCGGGTTCCGGGCTTTGAGCCGGAACCATTACAGGTCGGACAGAGTTCCTTCAGATCCAGTGTCAGTTCTTTCTCTACACCGAAAGCTGCTTCTTCAAATGTAATACGGACACCGGCGCGAACATCAGCACCCTTTCTGGGGGCATTGGGATCTGCGCGTCTGCCGCCACCAAAGATGTCTCCGAATCCACCGAATCCGCCGCCACCAAAGATGTCACTGAAGATATCACCGAAATCCATGTTGGAGAAATCGAATCCACCTCCACCTGCGCCACCTTCGAAAGCTGCATGACCGAACTGATCATACTTCTTGCGCTTCTCGGAATCCGAAAGTACTGCATATGCTTCGGATGCTTCCTTGAACTTCGCCTCTGCTTCGGCATCACCCGGATTTGCATCCGGATGATACTTCTTTGCAAGCTTACGATATGCGCTCTTGATTTCCGCGTCTGTCGCGCCTTTTTGAATGCCTAAGACTTCGTAATAGTCTCTCTTCTGTTCTGCCATTATCTCTTACCTTGAATTATACTTCTTTGAAATCAGCATCAACAACGTCGTCGCCGCCATTGTTTCCGCCATCGGAAGCATTTGCTGTGCCAGGGTTAGGACCAGCCTGCGCTCCCTGGGCCTGAGCTGCCTGCTGAGCTGATTCATACATCTTCGTGAATACCTTCTGAGCAGAGGTCTGAAGCTTCTCCTGCTGAGCCTTAACTTCAGCAACCTCGTCGTCAGTCATCTCGTTGTTGTCCTTATACTTGTCGAGGATCTCACGCATAGCCTTTACTTCAGCTTCAACCTGAGCCTTCTCGTCAGCGGATACCTTGTCGCCTACTTCGCCAAGAGCCTTCTCGGTCTGTACGCAGAAGGAATCAGCTTCGTTCTTAGCATCGATTGCTTCCTTACGCTTCTTATCCTGTGCTTCGTATTCCTGAGCTTCCTTAACAGCCTTCTCGATATCATCATCAGACATGTTGGAACTAGCAGTGATGGTGATGTGCTGTTCCTTACCGGTACCAAGATCCTTAGCAGATACATTAACGATACCGTTCGCATCGATATCGAAAGTTACTTCGATCTGAGGAATTCCACGGGGTGCAGGTGCGATACCATCGAGTCTGAAGTTACCAAGGGTCTTATTATCCTTAGCGAACTGTCTCTCACCCTGGAGAACATGGATATCAACTGCGGTCTGGTTATCTTCTGCAGTGGAGAATACCTGGCTCTTCTTGGTAGGGATGGTAGTATTACGCTCGATCAGCTTGGTTGCGACGCCGCCCAGGGTTTCGATGGACAGGGACAGAGGAGTAACATCCAGAAGAAGGATATCTCCTGCACCCTTATCACCGGCGAGCTTACCGCCCTGGATAGATGCACCGATTGCAACTGCTTCATCGGGGTTCAGAGACTTAGAAGGTTCCTTGCCAAGCAGGGTCTTAACCTTCTCCTGAACTGCAGGAATACGGGTAGAACCACCAACAAGGAGGGCCTTGGAGATGTCTGCTGCGGTAAGTCCTGCATCACGAAGTGCATTCTGAACAGGGATTGCAGTACGCTCTACGAGGTCTGCGGTCAGTTCATCAAACTTAGCCTTGGTCAGGTCCATATCCAGATGCTTAGGCTGTCCGTCTACTGCAGTGATGAAAGGAAGATTGATGTTGGTAGTAGTGGAGGAAGAAAGTTCCTTCTTAGCCTTCTCTGCTGCTTCCTTCAGTCTCTGCATAGCCATCTTATCTGCGGAGAGGTCAACACCTTCCTGGTTCTTGAATTCAGAAACCATCCAGTTGATGATCTTGTTATCGAAGTCATCACCACCCAGGTGGGTATCACCATTGGTTGAAAGAACTTCAATGACGCCGTCACCGATTTCAATGATGGAGACATCGAAGGTACCACCACCGAGATCATATACAAGGATCTTCTGCTCTTTCTCATTATCAAGACCATATGCAAGTGCTGCAGCGGTCGGTTCGTTGATAATACGCTTTACATCAAGACCTGCGATCTTACCAGCATCCTTGGTTGCCTGACGCTGAGCATCGTTGAAGTATGCAGGTACAGTAATAACTGCTTCTGTTACAGGCTCACCGAGATAGCTTTCTGCATCAGCCTTCAGTTTCTGAAGGATCATTGCAGAGATCTGCTGAGGGGAATACTGCTTGCCATCGATGGTTACATGATAATCCTTACCCATCTGACGCTTGATGGAAGAGATGGTCTTGTCTGCGTTGGTCACTGCCTGACGCTTTGCAGGTTCACCGACAAGTCTCTCACCGTTCTTAGTGAATGCTACAACGGAAGGGGTTGTACGTGCGCCTTCGGTGTTAGCGATAACGGTAGGCTGTCCACCTTCCATAACTGCTACGCAGCTGTTTGTTGTTCCTAAATCGATACCAATGATCTTACCCATGATAAATTCTCCTTTTTCTATACTTTTTTGTCTTATCTATATTCTGTATGTGAACTAGTTTGCTACTTTTACCATGCTGTGACGAAGTACGGTATCTCCGTAGGTATATCCCTTCTGGAGTTCTTCTACAACTTCGTTCTCACCATAGTTTTCATCATCGATGTGCATAACTGCATTGTGAAGGCTGGGATCGAACTCCTTGCCAACTGCTTCAATTGCCTTGATACCAAGGCCTTCAAGCACTGTGTTGAACTGCTTGTAGATCATCTCAACACCATCTGCATATGCTGCATCTGTATCTTCCTTACGAGAAGCAATTGCTCTCTCGAAGTTATCAATAATAGGAAGCAGTTTCTCTACAACGGAAGCTGCACCATTGGAGAAACTCTGTTCCTTCTCCTTCTCCGTTCGCTTACGGAAGTTATCGAACTCAGCCATCTGACGAAGGACCTGATCCTGAAGAGCTGCAATCTTCTCTGCCGCCTTTGTATCTTCCTTCTCTGCCGCCTTCGTATCTTCCTTCTCTGTCGCCTTCGTATCTTCCTGCTCAGTAGCTTCAGTATCCTTTGCATCAGCAGTTTCTGCAGCTTCTGCTTTTGCCTCTGCCTTCGCCTCGGCCTCCTGATTCTTCAGTTCTTCTTCTCTTACATCCTGCTTGGTCTGCTTCTTCTCTTCGGAAGTTGCCTTACCGTGAGCCTTATGATCTGCCACGATATACCGCCTTTCTTCTATTCTTCTGTGCTCGAAGGTCCAATTGCTTTCTTGGTACCATTCTCAAGCGCCGGTCTCTGTGTCAATGTATGTTCTAACTGGTCCTTGAGATTACTTAAGCTGTCCATAACTTTTCCATAATCCATTCTCTTAGGACCAATGATACCGATGGTACCCTTAACTCCGTTCCCCAGGTCGTAGGTTGCGGTAACCACGCTGCAATCCTTGATATCCCGGATGGGAGAGTCCTCACCAATATACACCTGCAAGCCGCTACCTTTTTTCTCAGCATCCTGCTGCACATCATTGATGAGCTCTGCCATATTCTCTTCATTTTCAAACTTCTGGAGGAAGGCAGATGCAACACTCGAATCGGATAATTCCGGATATTTGAAGATGTTGGTTGCACCGGAAGTGTAGATCTCGAGGTCATCCTCACTGATGGTATCTGCAAGATTCTGCAATACGTTCTCGACGATTTCTGCTCTGTCACCAGCAGATTCCTTCATCTTCTGAATCAGCCCCAGGTTAATATCCTGTAAGGTAAGCCCGTTCAAAGTTGTATTCAGAAGCATATTCAGTTTCAGAAGTTCTTCATTATTCAGGTCAGCATCAAGTTCAATCACGCGGTTACGGACCACATTCCCTTCCATGACAACCACGGAGAGGATCTGGTGTTCTGCAAGAGCTGAGAGCTGAACGAACTTTACACGGTTCTTAGTAATCGAAGGTGCTGCGATCACAGTCGGAAGACCGGTATTCTGCGCCAGATACTGTACAACCTGCTTGAGGTTACGCTCCAGCTTCTCCGTCTTCGAAACCATAAGTTCCTTGATCTCGGAAACCTCTCTGTCCTGCCTCTCTATCAGCTGATCGACATAGAACCGATATCCCTTATCGGAAGGAATACGGCCAGCTGAGGTATGAGGACTAAGAAGATATCCTAATTCCTCCAGGTCTGACATCTCATTTCGAATCGTTGCAGAACTAAGATTCAGTTCCGAATCCTTAGAGATGGTTCTCGACCCAACCGGTTCACCGGTCTTCAGGTAGGTCTCAATGAGCATATTCAGTATTTTCTTTTTTCTGTCATCAAGTTCTTCATCCATATTCACGTGGAATCTCCTGATTCGTACAGATCAAACCTTCTTACCGAAATCTGTTAGCACTCATTTATTTGGAGTGCTAATATCTTATCTGACGTTAATTTATCACCACCATAGGTCAATGTCAACAGATTGAAAGCAAAAGATTTGTGAATTTTTTCTGATTTTACGCGAACTGCTCCGGAAGTTTGTCTGCTACACCAAAAGACCACCTGACAGATTCCTCTGCAGATGGTCCTTTCATTCTAATTTCTATCTATCAGAAACCCTTCAAATACAAGGTTTCCAACCTGTCTTCCTCTCGGTGTAAGGAAGAGCCTTCCACGACTCATCTCAATGAGTTCCTGATTCCTATAATCTCTTATGGTCTTACCATAGATCCCTGTGCAGGGAGCACCAAACTTATGCTCAAATTCTTCCAGCGAGATTCCCTCGTTCATGCGAAGACCGAGGAACATGAACTCTTCCATCTGTTCATAGCGGCTCAGCTTGGAAACACCCTGCATGAGAGACTCTGATGCCGGTAGATCCGGAAGCTTCTCGCACGCTTCCATATAACGATAGAGGTCACTCTCATTAGACCAGCGTGTCTCATGCAGAAGCGATGCAGAACCTGCTCCCAGTCCCAGATATGGAACCCGTGTCCAGTAACCTACATTGTGCCTGCACTCTCTCCCATCCCTGGCAAAATTCGAGATCTCGTACTGATGATATCCCTTCTTCTCCAGGAAGTCCTCCACCATAAGGGTCATGGCAAGTTCCGTATCTTCATCCGGCAGAACCTCCGTCGGCTGTCCTGCCTGCCTTTTCACCACATCGAAGATATACATGTCATGAAAAGGCGTATTATCTTCTACGATCAGGTCGTAGACCGACAGATGTTCCGGCCTAAGCCCGGTCACGATCTTCAGGGTCTTCTTCAGGCTGTCCAGAGTCTGATGCGGAATGCCCGTCATGAGATCGATATTAATGTTAGAAAAACCAGCTCTTCTGGCCAGTTCATATGTTTTATAGAAGCGATTCACATCATGGATGCGTCCCAGCAGCCGAAGTTCCTCATCATCACAGGACTGCAGACCGATAGAGAGACGATTCACACCAGCTCTGAGGTAAACCCCCAGAGAATCCTCCGTCACCGTCCCCGGATTACACTCCATGGTAACTTCACAATCTTCTTCCAGGTCAAATGTAGAACGTATCGCACATAGGATCTCTTCCATCCATTCCGGCTCCAGCCAGGTTGGCGTTCCACCTCCCACGAAGAGGCTTCTGACCCGGGGATGATTCAGCACATCTCCGTAATACCGAATCTCCTGAAGCAGAGCCTTGGTATAGCGTTCCCTGTCCACCCTGTCATAGGGACCGGACAGGAAGTCACAGTAGAGGCACTTTCTCATGCAGAAAGGGATATGTACATATAATTCAATTGCTTCTGACATACATGTAAACCTTATTCGTCGGTATCGAGTTTCAGAACAGACATGAATGCTTCCTGTGGAATCTCAACATTTCCTACCTGGCGCATTCTCTTCTTACCTTCCTTCTGCTTCTCTAAGAGCTTCTTCTTACGAGAGATATCACCGCCATAGCACTTGGCAAGAACGTCCTTACGATATGCTCTGACGGTCTCCCTGGCTATGACCTTGGAACCAATCGCAGCCTGAATGGGAACTTCAAACATATGTCTGGGGATGTTCTCCTTCAGCTTCTCGCACATCTTTCTTCCTCTTTCATAAGCAGTTCCTTCGAAGACGATGAAGGACAGGGCATCGACCTGCTCTTTATTTACGAGGATATCAAGTTTCACGAGTTTTGATCTCTGATAGCCCTTGAATTCATAATCAAAAGATGCATAGCCTCTGGAACGGGACTTCAGTACATCGAAGAAATCATAGATGATCTCATTCAGAGGGAGGTCATACTTAAGGAGTGCTCGATTGGCTTCTACGTATTCCATGGAGATATACTCACCTCGTCGTTCCTGACAGAGATCCATGATGGGTCCGATATAATCCTTGGTCACCATAATCTCTGCTGAGACAATGGGTTCTTCCATGTAATCAATCTCGGAAGGGTCCGGAAGGTTAGAAGGATTGGTAAGTTCAATCATGGTTCCATCTGTCTTATAGACATGGTATACAACGCCGGGAGCGGTTGTTACGAGATCGAGATCATACTCTCTCTCGAGTCTCTCCTGAATGACCTCCAGGTGTAAGAGGCCAAGGAAGCCACAGCGGAAACCAAAACCGAGAGCCTGAGAGGTCTCAGGTTCAAACTGCAGGGATGCGTCATTTAACTGCAGTTTCAAAAGAGCGTCCCTGAGGTCTGGATAACGGGCTGAATCTGCGGGATAGACACCACAGTAAACCATAGGCTGCACCTTCTTATATCCAGGCAGGGGCTCATCAGCCGGGTTATCACGAAGGGTGACTGTATCACCTACGCGGGCATCCTGAATATTCTTGATGCTGGCTGTAAAGTAGCCAACCATTCCGGCAGAGAGTTCATCACAGGGAATAAACTGGCCTGCACCGAAGTATCCAACTTCGACAACGCCAACCTCAGCACCGCTGTCCATAAAGCGGACAATATCCCCAGCCTTAATGCTACCTTCCTTCACTCGCATGAAGACGATAACACCGCGGTAAGAATCATAGACAGAATCGAAGATCAGTGCCTGAAGTGGTGCCTTAGCATCTCCTTCCGGCGCGGGAAGACGATGCACGATCTCTTCAAGTACCTGATCAACATTTTGTCCGGTCTTGGCAGAGATGCGGGGAGCGTCCATAGCTTCAATGCCGATCACATCTTCGATCTCCTGTGCTACTCGCTCGGGATCTGCACTCGGGAGGTCGATCTTATTAATTACAGGAAGGACCTCAAGGTCATGGTCAATGGCAAGATAGACATTGGCCAGAGTCTGTGCTTCTACCCCCTGGGCTGCATCCACAACGAGAACTGCGCCATCACAGGCAGCAAGGCTTCGGGAAACTTCATAGTTAAAGTCCACATGGCCCGGAGTATCAATCAGGTTAAAGATATACTCTTCTCCGTTCTTTGCATGATAGATCAGACGAACAGCCTGAGACTTAATGGTAATACCTCTCTCTCGCTCAACATCCATGTTATCAAGGACCTGGGCCTGCATCTCACGGCTGGTAAGCGTTCCGGTAAGTTCGATCATACGGTCTGCCAGAGTGGACTTGCCGTGATCAATATGCGCGATAATACAAAAATTACGAATATGGGACTGATCGATTGCCAAGAGTCGATTCCTTTCTTTACAATAAATAATTTCACCTGATACACAGGCTTTAATATTATATAAGAAAATTCACTTTTTTCCTATAAGAAAGAATCATAAATTTCCTTGACAGCCGATTCCAGCCTAGGTATTATATTATCTGTGTGTGCCATCAAACTGTCCGTGTCCGGCTTAGATGGCGGACCGATTTCATAAAAAACAAATTCCGGAGGTGAATACATTGGCTAATATCAAATCTGCAAAGAAGAGAATCCTTACCAGCCAGGTTCGCGCAGAGCGCAACAAGGCTGCCCGTTCTGAGGTTAAGACCTACATGAAGAACGTATTTGCTGCTGTTGAAGCAGGCGATAAGGAAGCAGCTACCAAGGCTCTTACCGTTGCTACCGCTGCTATCGAGAAGGCTGCTAACAAGGGCATCTTCCACAAGAACAATGCAGCTCACAAGGTATCTCGTCTTACCAAGGCTGTCAACACCCTGAACAAATAATTGGGGCGTAAGCTTATAAAAATTATCCCGTGCCACCGTCAGGCACGGGATTTTTTATGTATTTCATGCCGCCTGTGGATGCAGGCGGCATTCCATTATGTCTAGGAACAATACTTGATAAAAACAGATTCTAATGCTGTTCTTGCATCCATCCTCCCGGTCTTTGCCGCTGTATCCATGCGGGCCACATAAGACAGAAAGCCCTTCATCTCATCTATCGTAAAGGCTTTTGCGATGGAAAGACTCTTTCTGACAGCGAAATCCTTCTTGCCAAAAGTCTTTGCAATATTAGTCACATCAAAATGGTCATCTGCCATCTCTCTCATATAGAGGGTCTGGCGGAAGATTGTCTGCATGGTACCGATGATATAGATCGGATCCACCTTCGCTTCGATCATGGGACGATAATACTTCATGACCTCATTCAGGTTCTTCATGGCGATACCGTCTAAGAGCTTGAAGATCTGCTCCACCGAAACACCGCTGGTCACTTCAAGTACATCCTGCAGTGTCACCCCTTCTCTCCCATAACAGTAGGAAATCAGCTTATCCGATTCGTGATCCATAAGTTCCATGGATGCACCGGTTCTTCCGACAAATTCCGTCCAGGCATCCCGGGTCATCTTGAGACCTGCCGTCTTTAGTTTTCCCAGAATCCACTGCTCTAATACAGATTCCGATGGTGTAGAACATTCAATAAAGGCTCCCTCATTTAGCACTTCCCTGGTCGGCCCAACCGAACGATTGGCTTCACTCTCATTAAAGATGAGTATGGTGGAATCGGATACTTCCTTCAGATAATTGGCTAACTTATCATCCTTCTTCGTAAAGAAGCCCGTATCTTCACAGAGAATAACACGGTGTAAAGCCATGAAGGGAAGGGTTTCTGCAAGATCAATCAGTTTGGCAACATCCGTATCTCTTCCCTGCATGCGACTGAAATTCAGGGTATCTCCCGGGGCCACAAGTGCCTTCAGTAAGCGATCCCTGTAGGTTCTGCGTAGGAAGGATTCCTCACCGCACAGGAGGTAAATCTTATGAAATTCATTGGACTTGATGTCCATCATGACCTGATTGGTATTGACTGCCATATCTATTTCCTTATGTAGTAAAAATCAAATCGAAAGCAAAAGCATCAGAAGCCGTGGCCGCCTGACGATCCACCGCCGCCACCGCCGCCTCCTCCGCCTCCTCCACCACCGGAAGAGCTGCTGTTAGACGGAGGACTGTAGACTCTGGTCTGATGCGTAAAGGTGCATCTGGGATTCAAAACTTCTCTCTTGACCGTCATCGCACCAAGAACTGCATACCTGCCAGCCTTTCTCTTTTGCGACAAAATGCAGACAAAGAGATAAGTCATAAGACAGGATATAAGCATTGCAAAGAAGAGATTCGAGATCAGCTTCATCGGACGACTGATATTACCGCCAGACAAGAGAATGTTAGCCTCACGGAAGACTTCCTTGGCACATTCTGCATATTCTGCATCACTGGCATAACGATAGGTATTATCCGTAATATAATCTGCCTCATCCGAAGTAATCGTATTAGAGATAGCGCCATGACAGCGGATCCAGATGTTCCTGCGATCCATATCGATGAGGAAGAGCATACCGGATGTGGAACCGAAGTAATCATTGTAGAGATTCTTCGCAAGATTCTCGGTATTGTAATAATCGTTGGAATCTACACTGGCAAAGAGAACAGAGCCATACTTCGAAACCCCTTCCATGGCATCGAGAAGTTCTGCCTTCTCGCTCTCTTCGATCAAGCCTGCCGCATCATCCATATAAACTCCGTAACCAGATTCCTGATTCATATAACAGAGCTTATCATTCATCTCCTCCGGCACGGTTCTTGTAATGGCGGATTTTGAAGAGTCTAGCTGGTTTACCGGTTCCGTCGTGAACTGAAGCAGAACAGGAAGACCTAAGACCAGAAGAGCAAGAAGAATAGCAAATGTAGTTTGGAAGCGATGTTTTCTCCTAACCGACTTCGGTTCTTCATAAGCTGCATTCTCTTCTATTCTCTCCTTCTGCCTCTCCTCAAGGCTCGCGAAGACCGGCAGAGGGTGCGTCACAAGAACATTATACTTACGGATAATTCCACTAATCTGCATAAGAACAAAAATCATACAGAGGCATGAAAAGCCGTAATACCAGAGATCGCTGACCGGATGTGCGAGATAGACAAGGCCCGAGAGTACCGCAAGAATCGTCTGGATAAGGATTCCAACAGCCTCTATCCTATTCTTCTTATCATAACGACACTTAAACTCACACAGACAGACGACCACCGAGGCTGCGATAAAGACCAGACACATCAGTCCACCGGAAACAATTGCCTCCAGCAGGCTGCAGAGTAAGGGGCCCAAAGCAAGAAGCACCATCACAAGGACGAGCCATCCATTTCCAGAACCTGCCTTATCGACATTGATGTGAAACTCATTTTTCTTCTTACGACCTGTCTTCTCTGCTCTTTCCCTATTCCTTTTATAGAGAAAACCCTTATCATCAAGATGCTTTTCCTTTCGTCCAATCCTATAGTCCTCATAGGCTGTGATAATACCGGACACAAGCAAAAGAATCATACTGGCGAGAATCAGCGTCGCTGCCTTCATCGCAAAGAACAACTGGAAAAGAGCAAAAAGAGGCAGGGTAAAAAGAAGAGATCCAATGAAGTACTTTGCAAGATCCACTGGAAGATCCGCTGCCGCCTTCCCGGTCACGCCATTCACTACCGCATAGGCAACACGGTCCTTCTTACGATAGGTCAGAAACCATACAGGGAACATTGCCTGGTCTTTTCTCGACACACGGGTAATGTTCTCTCTGTGCAGGCTCTCTGCCATAAAATGAGTTTTTTTACCGATGAAGGCTGACTGTCGTCTGAATTCCGACGCAGTCTCTTCATCTGCAATCTCCATAGCTTCCTCTTCATAGAGTTCCGGCGGAACATCTGCCAGATCTGCATAGAAACCACAGAAATAAGCGGGATGAAAACGCAATAGCATCTTCGAGTCAAAAGGTGCGATTGCCCCACTCATATCGTCATCAAAAGAGGAGGACGCATCATAAGACATTCCGCGGTAATCCGCCTTAATGTCCGCAGACAGGCGGAAATGATCCGTCACGATATAATTTCCTTCTCTATGGGAGGTCGTTCCAGATGCTGTAACATTTGCCGGACTTCCATCCGGTCTTCCTTGTTCCACGCAGTAGACCCAGTAAGGCATATAGATACCACGGAAACGTTCGAGATACCTTGTATCCGAAAGTTCCTCCGGTGCAAAGAGAGACTTTCTGAGAAGTTTCTTATACTCTGCCACCGTATCTGTCTTGGACTTTTTGAATGGAATAATGAAAGACGGTCTGGTCTTCTTCTCTATCCTGCTTTCTAATATGACCGAGGATCCACAGAAAGTACAGAACCCCGCTGCCGTCTCATCATTCGAGATGATCTCTCCACCGCAATGAGGGCAGCGGAAGACGGTAACAGCATAGGAATCCCTCCCTTCCTCGGCATCCTGCTCTATGTCAAAATCCGTAGGAAGAAAGCTGCTGTCACAGTTATCACATAACAGCATCTGACGCGTGGTGTCAAAGCGTAGCGCTCCACCACAATTCTTACAAGCATACATAATCTCTCCCCATCTTAATCAAGGATCTACAGCTTGGCCGACAGTTCCCTTACAATATATGCAAGGCATCCATCCTCAAAAGGATTTCTAAGACCGGCAGCACTCATCAGTCCCGGGAAGAAGTCGGATGCGCTTAGCTTACAGAGGGTAAGATACGAATTCCAGGCTGCCTTATAATCCTGGTCCATCCATACCTTATATTGCAGGGCATTCGTTCCTGCAATACAGTAATCAATGTAATAGAAAGGCAGATCATAGATATGATGCTGCTTCTGCCAAAAGCCACCGGCATTGAGATAAGCATTGTCGCCGTAATCCAGGTGCGGCTTATACTGCTTCTCGAGATCGCGCCAGACGGTTTTCCTGCTCTTCGGATCCAGAGAAGGATCCTCATAGATAATATTCTGGAACTCATCCACCATGGTTCCGTAAGGAATGAACATCATGGCATCTTCAAAATGCATCTCGACATAACGGGACGCGTCACTTCCGAAGAGGCGGTCAATCCAGGGTTCCGTAAAGAATTCCATAGACATGGAATGGGTCTCTGCCGTCTCCATGGTGATATCCGCATGTTCACGAATCGGATCATTTCTGGTGAGGTATCCCTGGAAGGCATGGCCACACTCATGGGTGATCACATCTGCATCATCAGAAGTTCCATTGAAGTTGGCGAAAATGAAGGGCGATCTGTAGTCAGGGATATAAGTCATATATCCGCCGGTTGTCTTATCCTTCCTGCCCTCTACATCGAAGAGTTCATTCTCACACATGAAATCCATGAATTCACGGGTCTCAGGCGACAACTGTCCATAGAGTTCCCTGCCGGATGCGAGTATCTGCTGGTCGTCACCGATTGGCACGGGATTCCCCTCATTGAAGTAAACTCCTTCATCAAAATACATCAGATGGTCTATGCCCAGGCGCTTTCTTCTTCTCTCATGCAGTTCTTCCACAAAGGGAACAAAATCCTTCTTCACCTGCCTGCGGAAGGAAGCAATCTCCTCTGCTCCATAGGAATTACGCATCATTCTGGCATAACCTAAAGGGCTGAAGTTCTGATGGCCCATCTTCCGGCCCTGCTCGGTACGATTCTTCACCAGACGATCATAGATCCAATCGAGTTCTTCTTCGTGCTCCATAAAGAAAGAGGTATATGCTTCCCATGCTTCCTTACGTACCTGGCGGTCTCTGTGATGAAGATAGGGTGACAGGAGAGAGAGGTTGCACTCTTCTCCATGAAAAGGTATCTTACAGGAAGCCAGCAGGTTGTTATAACGTGTGGTAAGTTCATTCTCCTCCTGCATAAGAGGGAGAATCTTCTCATCCACAGACTTCATGGCAAGTTCGATATTCTTAAATGCAACCGGACCAATCTTCTCTACCAGTTCCTTCCGATAAGGACTCTCATAGAGTGCTTTCTGATACTCCACAGAGAGATTCGAGATCAGGGGCATATTCTTATCAAACCAGTCCCTCTCCTCCTTATAGACTGCATCCACTGTATTCATATCATGGCGGATCATGGCAAGTTCCGATGCCGTCTGTATCTGCCCGGTGAGCGCATAGAATTTCTCATGCACACGAAAAGCTGCTTCTCCGGAAGTGGCTTCTCTCATCTCTTGGGTCAGTTCTTTAAACTCATTTTCTACCTTCAAAAGATCAGGGCGAAGGTAGTTCATCTCGCTAAATTTCATCTTTCTTCCTGCTTCTATAGATCTGTACTCGTCCTCATTTTACAGCATTTTTATTATACAATAGGCGGACTGATCATTGCGAAGGATTTCGATACTTTTTATAGCTTTCGACCCTTATTTTCCGACCATCCATGTGCACGCGAATTCTCCCCTCCCAGATGGTGCAGTCCCAATCCGCCCCGACATGTTCGATTCTGGCCCGGGCCTCCTTGCCTGGATGACCATACTTATTGTTTTTCCCAGCCGAGATCAGTACCTCCCTTGGCTTTACCAGCTCCAGGAGCTTCTTTGAATTCGATCCATCTGCACCATGATGCGCGGCCTGCAGGACCTCCACATCACTTAGATCAATTCCCAAGGCCTTCGCCTCTACCATTGCCGCCCTCTCTCCCTTCTCCTCTAAGTCCCCTAAGAAGAGCATCCTGCTCCCCTCCTCTGTCTCATAGAGAAATGTAAGGCAGGCGTTATTTCGGTCCACAAGAGTTTCTTCTCCCTTCCCATCCGGCGGATAGAAAAAGCGAATCCTGTCATGCCCCATATGAATCTGATCCCCTGCCTCCACATAGAGAATCTGACTTCCTCTTAAGCGGATCTCTTCCTCAAGGCTCTGCCACTTCTCATCTCCTCTTACGATCGGAGATACACAGACATAAGAAATAGGATAATCGGAAGAAAGCACTTCCATAAATCCATTCACATGATCATCATCCAGATGCGTCAGGATCCAATAATCCACCCTTCGAATCCCTGAATATCTGAGATAGGGAAGAAGCCGGTACTGCCCTACGTTTTGGACATCAGAACTACCTCCGTCTACGAAGACTGTCCCTGCCCGGTTCTTCACTACAACTGCGAGTCCCTGCCCGCAATCCAGCATGTCCACCCGTTTCGCAGGACTCAAAGGAAGCAGGAAGATCAGTGCAATCAAAAAAGCACACAACAGCTTATGCGGCTGGAATTTCTTCTGAAGAGACCCTGATAGCAGGAAAAAAGCAAAGTAAGCAATCAGGATCCGAGACAGGCCCGGGTAACCCACAATGATCCGCGCAAAGGGAAAACGAAGGCTTATGGATGCAGTTGCCTCCATGAAGTAGAGCATGATATGACATGGCAAAAGGATCCATGGAATGGGCAGAAAAAGATTGATCAGGCCACCTATAAGTGCGATGAAGAGCATGACCGGAAACAGAGGCAGCAGGATCAGATTCAAAAGGAATACATAGACAGGTACTTCGTAAAAAAGCGCCGCCACCAGAGGCAGGGTCACAAACTGGATGGCCAGGGCCAGCAAGGCCTTGCTAAAGAGATATTCTTTCAGATTTGGGCGATAGCGATGCCCGCCATAACTTCGATGCCACTTCTCCCACCGCTCTCTGCACATCTTTTGATATGACTTCTGTATGGGGAGTGCCATGCTTAAGAGAAAGAAAACTGCGCCATAAGAAAAAAGAAATGCCGTGTCCTGGATTGCCATGGGATTATCTATAAGTTGCAGCATCGCCATAAAAGACAGGGCAGATCTGCCATCGTAGGCCCTTCCCAGGGTCTGGGACAAAGCCATGACAAGAAACGATCCAACCGCACGAATGGTGGGGATGGAATTTCCGCACATTGTTCCATAGAATAAGGCCAGAAGCCCGGCAAGCAATCCGCTGACGCCAAAGGAGAGTCTGCGTTTTCTTAAGAAGCGGTAGAAAAACATGGAAACCAGACCGATATGGGTACCGGATACAGACATAAGATGTATAATCCCTGCCATTCGGAAGAGTTCCTGGCTGTCCTCTGACATATCCGAACGGTCGCCTAAGGCCATGGCAGACAAGAGCCCTGGTTCCTCTCCCGGCAGACTCTGGTTATAGATCAGAACCAGGCGTTGCCGTAAGGAATGAAGAAAACGAGGGATAAGATAGACTCCACCATGAAGTCTATCCTCTTCCACCATTCTTGGATTTCGCATCTGTGCGACTTCCTTACGGCAGGCATGGAAGGTCCTGCTATCAAACTGTCCCTCATTGGTCGCCTCCGAAAAGAGCCGTATCTTGCCCTTCCATCTGGCTTCCTGTCCGATGAAAAGGCCCGGGTCCTGATCCGCATCAAAATAAAGAAGAATCTTACCAAGACTCTCCTGCTCTTCGTTTCTTGCATTACTAAGGGTATAAATCAACTGGTCATTCTTCTCTTCGATTCCCGAAACCGTACCCGTAACTTCTCCAGACGCTTCTGCAATCTGCATACGATAGAGAAGGTCCTGTCCATAGAGACTGCTTCTTATGCTCATCAGACAGAATACGGCGGGAAGACAGCAGAAAAGAATCCTTGATTCTCTTCTGCTCACTCTCCGACCGGTTTTCTTCCCCACAAGCGCTATGGTCATACCCTCTCCAAGGAGAGAAAGGATAACCACAAGGGGCACAGGCAGGTCCAGCCTGCCTGTAAGTAGTCCAAGAATCAGAACGACCGCCATGACTTCCATGGGGCGTTTCAAGTTCTTACCTCTTTCTTAATTCACGGATTCCTCTGTTTTATCTGCATCAGCTTCATCAGAATCCGGTACAACAATTGCTTCATTTCTGACATAGAGAATACTATCTCCCTGATTATTCAGGTTGATGATCTTCCCATCCATGGACAGAAGGACCTTGTTCACCCCCGGCACTTCTGTCAGGGAGTTCACGATCGCATAGACAGCCGCTTCCCTGGTAACATCCGTATTGGCACTCAGGAAGTTCGAAGACAGATTCACATAACAGATACCATCTGCAATGGACAGACTAAGAAGGGATGTATCCTTGCTATATGCCGGTTTTGCACCTCCGGTTGTAGGCGTCTTCTGCAGGTATTCCATCACAACTCTGCCAATGGGCACATTGCTGTCATAGCTTACCTTCTTCTCCTCCTTCACCAGTTTCTCGCCCGACGCATCCGGATAATAGAGAGTGAGAGTAGCAAGCTGGGTCGAAGTCTCATCTCCAATCATTCCTAAGACAAAGGAATCCTCTGTCATGGGACCGATCGTGCTTCCTCCTGGCGTTACAAGTGCTGTATGGTCTACCAGAAACTCTACGCTCTCGACTTCTTCTATCTGGAGTAAAGTCTTAACGATAGCTGCACGCACCAGGGTTTCCTGGGTTCCGGACAGATTCAGATAAGAACGGTTAAAGGAGACCGTCAGTCTACCGGTTCCTGCATTAAATACATAGTCCTGTACCGTAATTCCATCTGGTATGGGACGGATCATATCGCTCTCATCTGTGCTCTTCTGCATCTCAATCAGAAGATTGGAGATCTTCTCATTCGTATCAATTCCCGAAGGCGTATAAGCTTCTTCTGCAAGAGCTGTCTTATCTCCGTTCAGATCATAGATCACAAAGCCTGCATCCTCTTTCATCGAGTCATCTGAAAAGCTGCTAAGCTTACCGCATCCCGAGAAGATGCCAAGGAGAAGAAAGATGGCAAGAAGTGCGCCTGCTCTATATTTATTCCGAATCATGCCAGGTCCTCCTTCTCTATATAACGAAGGGGAAGACGGACATCGAAGGTCGTTCCATGATCCACCTCAGAAGATACGCGAATCTCGCCATGGTGCAGCTTGATCACATTGGATGTAATCGCAAGACCCAGACCTGTACCACCGATCTCTCTGGAATGGGACTTATCGACACGGAAGAAACGCTCGAAGATGCGGTCGATGGAATCCGCGGGAATACCCATACCGGAATCTTCAACGCGGATATAGCAATACTGATGATCTGAGTTCAGAGAGACATGTACATAACCGCCATCATGGTTGTACTTAATACCGTTCTCTACCAGGTTCATAAGGGCAAGCGTGAGTTTTGTTTCATCTACTTCGGCTATTACCGGACGAAAAGACTCCAGCACCAGTTCCACCTGGGAATTCTCCGCCAGAGGACGAAGTCGTTTCAGGAGAGACTCCATCATGTCATTCATAACAACAGAGCTGATATTCATATTCACTCCGGACCTGTCTAACTTTACCAGAGACAGAAGGTCATTAATGACATTATTCTCACGGTCGATCTCACTGGTGATATCTCCCATGAATTCCCGATACATCTCAATCGGTGCTGCATCGCCCATGGAATTGATCGAATCCGCAAGTACCTTTATGGATGCCAGCGGGGTCTTCAGTTCATGAGAGACATTGGATACGAATTCGTTACGGGATTCATCCATATCCTGCATCTTCGTGTGATATGCGTTAAAAGCTTCGCTGATATCCACGGCCTCTGTATAGCCCACAAGCGGAAGACTGGTCTGAGCCTCTTCCTGGGCCTGGCGAATTCCAGCCGCAATCTTCTTCAGACGCATGGTCATATGACTCGAGCACAGAAGGGCGAAGGCCAGGGAGACAATAATGGAGATCAGGATCACTTCCCAGGAGACATCTGTCATGAAGGCTATATTCTGTGAGATATAGGATGCTGACTTCACCACAAGAAGCACGCCTAAGACACTGCTCTCTTCGTCGCTGACATCAACCGGCTCTGTATCATTACCCAGGCTTCCCTTACTGATTGTCGTCTTCTTCTGCGTATCCGCCAGGCTGGCAAGAGCCGGAATCGGCACTGCCACGATCAGATTATTACCGGATCTGTCATAGTAGGAATTACCGCTGCCATTAGCAGCCTGCACTACATTTCTCCAGAGCATTGTCTTGCCCTGGTCCACTCCGTAGGTATCGGAGACAACCACCAGGGAGGAATCCATGACCATGATTCTTCCGGAATAGGCATTCGCCAGTGCTGTAAACTCTGCATTCAGGAAGTCCAGGCTCGGATCCTGCAGGTATCCTGTTGTTGCAATCTGTGTATTCAGAGACATGGCGATGGAATTCACAGAAGAGATATCCGACTGAATCTGACGACTCTCATACAACTTCAAAAAGCCGGCTGTAATGGCAATCGTCGGCACTAGAAATGACATAATAATCACTAGAAAAATTCGTAGATGAAGACTCTTAAGAGTCCGAAGCAGGGTTTGCATAGAACCTCCGTAGATTAGGGAATTCGCTTATTCCAGCGTGTCTTTTTATTATAGCCCCAATCTGACGGAGGATTCAATCTGAAAACTAGCGGGTAATCTCCCTGATGATCTCATCACGGAGGTCATCATAGTGGGGTTCGGTAAGACCGAAGTCCATCTCTTTCCAGGACCAGACAGCGGAGCCAATCTTATACTTACGGAAGAGGCTTGTGGTATCACGGAACCAGTTCAGGGTATCTTCTAACGGTGCGCGGTCAATGACACCATACTCACCGCAGTAGAGCTGAACGCCATAGCGATCTGCAGTTGTAATTGCATCCGACATAACCTCTTCCAGCCAGTCGATATCTACTTTTTCTCTGGGATTCTGGACAAGAGGAATACCCTGATCCCCCAGAGCGATACACTGTTCGATATAATCTGCCTTCTTGGCAGGATAATGAACATCAGCTTCCGGATCCATATTCTTCACCCAGTAAGCCTTCTGATGGGTGAAAATCAGAGGCTCATAGAAGTGGAAGGTATAGATGATATTCTCATCAATGGGAGCACCTAAGTACTGCATGGTTCTTGCGCTGTTCCACTGAACGCCACCATAGATGATCGGGGTAAGCGGGGCAATCTTACGAATCTCGCCAACGGTACGATGAATCAGAGCATTCCACTCATCGATACAATCCTCTTCTACAACCTCATTCAGAAGTTCAAAAGCGATATTATTGTAGCCGAAGAAGTGCTTTGCAATCTCGATCCAGAGATTTACAAAACGGTCCTTGGCATCCTGATTATTGAAGAGAGAGTTCTTCTCCTTATCTCCTGCATCATTGAAGTCATATCCATACGTACGGTGCAGGTCTAAGATGATATTCAGTTTATATTCCATGCACCAGTCGATCACCTTATAGAGGCGGTCAAAACCACTCTTGCGGTAAGTACCATCCTCTTCTTCGAGTACCGGATAGTCCACCGGCAGTCTTACATGGTCGAAGCCGCTTTTTGCAATCTGAGCAATATCCTGCTTCGAGATAAAAGTATCATAATGATCCTCTTCATAGACACACTGGGACATCCATCCGCCTAAGTTCACACCATGCATCAGTTCCATATCTATTCCTCCTATACCACAGCAGGGATTCTCTCCCCTTACTTCTTTCATTTGATAGTGTGAGTTTCTCACAGAAAGCATCGCAATTCTGTCAGATTTATGATATTTTTATAATAAATATGATGCAAATTTTAAGAAAGCGAAAGGCCAAATATGGACGATATCAAAAACACCCTGATCGACCTATATGCAGAGAACACAAAGGCTGATTATCTCCCAGAGCTTGCCTTCTACAACCTGATTGCAGATACGGACCTCAAAATCGTTCGCGATTATCTTAAACAGCCTTTTAGCAAAACCATCGGTCTCGGTGCCCTCTCCAGGGACCCGCTGCAGAACCTAAAATACCATTTCGTCGTCACCGCAGCTCTGCTCTCTCGTGTCTGTATCGCCCGTGGCATGAGTGTTGCTACTTCCTACCGTCTGAGCGATTTCTACATACAAAAAGCAGACCTGGCGAAAAAGAACGCAGATCTGGATAGATTACATGATGAAATGTGTTTGGATTATGCAAAACAGATGCGGGAAGTGAGACGAGAGCCGGTGCATTCTGCCATTGTTGCCAGATGCATTGATTATATTCATGCCCATATCACTGAGAAAATCGTAATTCATGAACTCGCAGCGAAGCAGAATCTGAGTCCGGAACATCTGTCACGGACCTTCTCCTCGGAGATGCATCAGTCTCTGAGCCATTACATCCGGCAGCAGAAACTACATGCAGCAAAAACTCTGCTCTCTTACTCAGAGTACAGTATTGCAGAGATTTCCGAAGGACTCTCCTTCTCCAGTCAGAGTCAGTTTACAGCCCTCTTCCGCCAGGAAGAAAATATTACCCCTTCCCAGTATCGGAAGTATTCCCGCAGGAATTTCTTATAAACTATTGGCGATAATAATATCCAATGCCCCACTTGGTACGAACATAACGGGGTTCACTGGGATTGGGTTCTAACTTCTCACGAAGTCTACGGATATGCACATCAACCGTTCTTGCATCTCCAGGATAATCATCACCCCAGATCTCGCTCAAAAGAGCTTCTCTGCTATACGCCTTATCCGGATTCTTTACCAGGAGGTAAAGCATGTCGAATTCCTTACCGGTCAGGTTGATCTCACGGTCCTTTACCAGCACACGTCTGGATTCCGTATCCATCGTAATATCGCCACTGACAAGATTATTCTCATCTGCACTTCCAGCCTTCTCGGGACTGGTACGACGCATGATTGCCTTAATTCTTGCCTTCACTTCAAGGATATTAAATGGCTTGGTAATATAGTCGTCTGCACCATAGTCCAGACCCAGGATCTTATCCATATCATCTGACTTAGCGGTCAGCATAACGATGGGAACATTCGAAAATTCACGAATGTGCTGGCAGACTTCAAATCCATCCATCTTGGGCAGCATGACGTCGAGAAGAATCATGTCGTAGTGATTCTTCGTCGCAAGATCGAGTGCTTCTTCACCATCATAAGCAGGATCCACTTCCATGCCATCCTGCTCCAGGCTAAAACGGATTCCTTTTACAATCAGCTTTTCATCGTCGACAACTAATACTTTCTTAGCCATAAAACTTCTTGTCTTTCCATTTCATCCACAGATTCATCTATCTTCATTCAAGATTCCACTTAACGGACCTTGATCTGATCCTTTATCTTGTTATAAGCACCCTGCTTAATTCCTGGAATCTGCATAATATCCTCCGGATGCTCAAATGGTCCATTTTCTTCTCTATAGGAGATAATCGAAGATGCTTTGGACGAACCGATACCAGACAGAGTCATGAGTTCTTCCGGACCTGCCGTATTGATATTCACAAGACCATCCGAGGACTTACCACTGACGCCCTCTGTCCCCCTACCACTGATATCCCCTGCCGCAAGAACTGCAAGATCCTCTGGTTTCTGTCCCCTCGAGATAAGTTCATCGACTTCTTCCCGGGTCAGAACATAGACTCTCTGTCCATCGCTTAAACGTTCTGCCTGGTTCAGATTCCTGTCATATGCATTGGGAAGAAGGCCTCCCGCAAGCTGTATCGCTTCGTAGAGACGACTACCTTCCTTCATCTGATAGACTCCGGGTTCTTTCACAGCACCGGAAACCTGTACGATCCAGTCCTTTGTTACAGACTCAGACGAAGACTTTTCTTCCTTCTGTTCTCTGCTTTGCTCTGTACTCTGTTCTGTACTTTGCTCTGCACGCTGTTCTGTACTTTGCTCTGCACTCGGCTCGTCATGACTGCAGTCGATTTCTTTTGCCTTCTCTGTTTTCTCCAGATAAGAGGTCTTGCCGCAAGCCATAAGAATAAGCCCGGAAAGCACAATGCATCCAAGCATAAATACAAATAAATGAATTTTTTTCTTCATAAACCCACCCTTCTCGGGAAGGTCCGCTGCTAGAAATCATTCTAACTTGCAGGATGAAATATTACAAGTATGTTAAGAAAAGAAATCATCAATTGCATCAAAAAAGGATTCCCTGGCAGGAATCCCCTTTCTTATCCTCTCGTGGGCTTATTCTGTAACCTCAACAAGCTCGATCTCGAAGTTCAGTGCCTTACCGGCAAGTTCATGGTTTGCATCCATGGTGATATTGGTTTCGTCTTTTGCCGTAACAAGAACCGGAACCGGCTGTCCATATGCATTTGACAGATATACATGCTCGCCTACGCTCAGTTCTTCAGAACCGGGAAGATCTTCGATCGCGATGGTAATAATGTTCTCTGGATTCACTTCGCCATAAGCTTCAGAGGGCTCGAGATGAACCGTAATCTTCTCACCGACTGTCATCGTCGAAACAGCCTTGTCAAAACCATGGATCATCATGCCTGCTCCGCAGATGAAGTCAAGGGTCTGGCCACGATCATAGGAAGAATCGAACTGGGTGCCATCATCCAAGGTTCCTCTGTAGTTGACCTTAACCGGTTTACCGACATTGGGGCCTTCGAAATCAGGAACATACTCATGTCCACCGCAACCACCGCAGCCACCGCCGCAGCCACCGCAGGAATCATCGTCACCGCAGCCACAGGAATCATCCTCAGAACCACAGCAACCACCACAGCCTTCCTCATCATGGGCACCACAGCCGCCTTCGGAGTCGCTTAAGTTTGCGGGAATCAGTTTGCCCTGAAGGAAAGCGTTAACCGCTTCGTCTGCTGTTCCACTTGCACCTACGAAGGCGCCAATGCCGGCATTACCAAGTGCTTCCCATGCGTGAGGTCCCATATTCCCACTGACTACTGCACTGACTTCATTACGAACCATAAGAGACGTCATTGCAGAATGACCTTCTCCCTCTGCATCGATAATGAAGGAATCGAGAACCTTACCATCTTCTACTTCATAGATCTTAAACTGCTCTGCCTTGCCGAAATGATCGTTTACATTTCCCTTATTGTAAGCTACTGCTACTCTCATTCTTAACTCCTTAACCAGAACCACCCTGAGGATGATTTATATTTTACAAAACATAACTTTTATCATTATGACAGATGGCATAGAAAAAGGCAAGGTCGCAATCAAACGCGTACGCTCTCGCCCGTTTCATTCGATATTCAGCCAAAAAGAACCTGCAGGATTCCGGCAGATTGCGGATCTCCTACAGGTTCTAAAGTTTTCGTATATGAAGTATATGAGACGGATTACTTCTTGATCAGAAGAGATTCACCGGTCATCTCAGCAGGCTTCTCCATACCCATAACCTCGATCAGGGTAGGTGCGATGTCGCAGAGACGTCCGCCTTCCTTCAGGGTGTAGCTCTCATCATAGTTGCAGAGGATGAAAGGTACAGGGTTGGTGGTGTGAGCTGTATGAGGAGCGTTGGTCTCCTTATTCCACATCTGCTCTGCATTACCGTGGTCAGCACAGATGAAGAGAACGCCGTCCATCTTCATGACTGCATCGTATGCTGCGCCAACACATGCATCGACACGCTCTACAGCCTTAATTGCAGCGTCAAGAATACCGGTATGTCCTACCATGTCAGGGTTGGCGAAGTTGATAATGATAACATCATATTCTCCGGAAGTGATGGCTGCATCAAGCTTCTCGGATACTTCAGGAGCGCTCATCTCAGGCTGAAGGTCATAGGTTGCAACCTTAGGGGAATTCACCAGAATACGGTCCTCACCCTTGTTTGCTTCTTCGATGCCACCATTGAAGAAGAAGGTTACATGAGCATACTTCTCCGTCTCAGCGATACGAAGCTGATGAAGTCCCTTGTTTGCAAGGAACTCACCGAAGGTGTTCTTGATCTCAGGCTTCTTGAAAGCTACGAACTTATGACCAACGGTCTCATCGTAGTCCTTGAAGCATACATAATGTACATCAAGGAAGCCTTTTTTTCTCTTTAAGTACTTCATGCACTTGGTATCAGCTGCATCACCGTCCAGTGCTTCTACTTCTTCGTCAGTCAGGCAGAATGCCTTGGTAATCTCTCTTGCACGGTCAGGACGGAAGTTGAAGAAGATCACAGAGTCGCCGTTCTTAACGGTTGTAAGAGGTGCACCGGCTTCATCAGTGATGACGGTAGGAATGACGAACTCATCGGTAATGCCTTCATCGTAAGATGCCTGCATTGCTGCGATAGGATCCGTAGCCTTATTGCCTTCCCCAAGTACAAGTGCATCATAGGACTTCTGGATACGATCCCAGTTGTTATCTCTGTCCATTGCATAGTAACGTCCGTGAAGGGAAGCTACCTTACCTACGCCAATCTCAGCGATCTTGTCTAAGAGAGCCTGCAGGAAGTCCTTACCGGATGCAGGAGGGGTATCACGTCCATCGAAGAAGGGATGAACATATACATTCTCGAAGTTATTCTTCTTGCAGAGCTCGAGCAGAGCATAGAGATGTTCATTATGAGAGTGAACACCACCATCAGAGAGAAGACCCCAGAGATGGAGATCGGAACCATTCTTCTTGCAGTTCTCGATTGCTCCGAGAAGCTCTTCATTTTCGAAGAAGGCACCGTCTTCGATGTTCTTGGTGATCAGGGTCAGATCCTGGTAGATGATACGGCCGGAACCGATATTCATATGACCTACCTCGGAGTTACCCATCTGTCCGTCGGGAAGACCTACAGCGAGGCCGGATGCATAACCCTTCTGGAAGGGATATTCTGCCATCAGCTTATCCATGACAGGAGTCTTTGCCATGTAGATTGCGTTGTACTCGTGCTCATCAGAGAGGCCATAGCCGTCGAGTACCATTAATACAACAGGTTTCTGTCTCATAATAATCTCCTTAAATTAATCACTCACTGTGTTATATCTAACTCGATGATCATAGAGGAAGACGCTTCTTCTATGATTACCGCCGCTTATTATAGCGAATACATGAAAAACTGTCCACCGAACTTTCTCTAAAGTCCGTGGACAGTTTCACATACTCAGTTTCACGAAAAGTCCAGGCCAGGGACCGGTCTCGTCCTAGACGAAGCGATTCTTCTTGGCATCATACCTGTAATCCACCTGCGACAGCTTCTCTTCGAGTTCAGCGCGGTCCACGCCTTCCGAAGCACACAGGTCATCCAGAGAAGAATAATGGTCTCTCAGCTGGGTATTCACATAAGACAAAAGCATAATGGGATCCTTGGGCATCTTCTTTCCTTTCTTAGTCAACGATGTCATTTCATAGTGTTTTATAAGTTTCTGGTGCTATTCCTCTAACTTCCGCTCATAGGCCCTCTCCTTACGGATCTGGGCATCCCTGACACCGAAGCCGACGATCAGCATACCATCGATATTCCGTACCGCCTTCATCTCAGTGAACTGACCCTTATTATTGCGATACACCCTGGAGAAACTGTGCAGTCCATCCAGGGACTCAAGCAGAGTATCCAGATTCGAGAACTGAAGCATTTCCTCCTGGTCATCCTTCAGGACACCTTCGGAAATGTAGAGCTTCATGGCAGACTCGTAATTCCTGCGCTCCAGCTTATCCCCGAACATGTCCGTGATAGGCCCGGTCTGTTTGATTACCGTAAGAGACTGATCTTTCGGATTCACTTCACAGATAGTCGAATAATCATCTGCCAGAACCGAACTCAGGGCCTTTAGCTTATTCATCTCCCCTTGTCTTCGGTTCTTCTCTTCGAGAATGCCCTCTTCCCTGTACTTCTGCGCATTACGGATATTAAGCATCTCACTCTGCATGAGAGCACGCATCATATTGAGGGTATTGTAATTCTCGAAGAATCTCTTACGGTTCTCAACTGCAACCATACCTTCGAGCTCACTTAAGATCATGATCGGGAAGCACATGAAACTATAGACACCAAGTTTTTTCAGCATCTCATAGAGAGATTTCTCTGATTCCCGGATATCCTCAATATTCCTTGCATCCAGGATTCCATTTCTTCCAAAAGTATTTCTCCAGTACTTCAGTAAGTCGATCGGCATCTCCTGGAGTTCATCCATCTTAGGACTCACACCGTTCGCCGTCCACTCGTAACGATTGCGGATACAATTTGCATCATGGTCCACGACAAAGACGCTGACACGATCCGCTTCGTAGAAATGTCCCATAACGGAAATCATATGACGGATGGCCTGTTCCGGCTCATCAATGGTAGAGAGAATATTGAAAAATGCGTCCTGGGATTCAAAACGGAGTTTTCTATTCTCTTCACTTACAGCCTCTTCGAGGTCATTCTTGGCCTGATCGAGCTCCTCCTGGGTCTTAAACTGCATCTCATTTAAGAGACTTATCTCCCGCCGATTGGCTTCCGCAACCTTGGCATCCATCTCATGGAGTTCAATCAGGAACATAAGAAGAACCGGAAGTACCATAGAGATACTGGTTAAGGAAAGTCCATAGAGGAAGAACTGCAGTACTACTGCAATCAGAGGAATAAAGATAAAGAAATAGAGTGTAAACTTGATTCCCTTACTCAGCTTCTTACCATAGCGTGAAAGAGTATAGAAAAGGGTCGGGAAGATGATTGCCGACGGAATGTAACTCAGAATATAGAGCGGTGCTCTGACATAGAGATTGGTCGCCGGATCAATCGAGTAATAGAGACCGGTAAACTGGGAGATGAGGACGAAGAAGACTGCAATCATAGAGACAGCTTCTACCAGTCCAATCGAAGACGGAACAAAATCAATGCCGCCTTCATCCTTCAACATATCTGCCAGGAAAAGGGCAAAGAGGAAAGTCAGCATGTATGGCAGGCAGAAGACCATGAAATTACTAAGCCGGACCATGACAAAGCCAAGATTGCTCACATCACCCCTGTACTGATAAGAGAAACGTTCAAAAATCAGCAGGAACATCTCCGTGCTGGTCATGAAAATAAGAAGTTTTCTCCGATAGATCGGAATTGATCTTGAAATAGCTGTAAAGATGCAGGTGATAAAGCAGATTCCACTCTGCACCATCATTAAATCCGTCTGTATCAGAACAATGCCAGTCATTCAAAGCCCCCTCGCTCGAATATACAAGATGTCAGCTTTTATTTTATACCCAGAGCGAGGGGGAAATTATTAAATTTCTATAAACTAAATATAGATTTCATTCGAAAATAGCAAATCAAACTTCGATTGCATCAAAAATCTCTTCCAGTGTCGTCTTCATAAGATCAATCTCTTCCTCTCCGACCACCAGAGGAGGCAGAAGACGAAGAACATTACCACCTGCCGACAGGACCACGAGACCATGTTCGAGTCCCTTCGATACTACCTGTCCTACCGGAAGCTTTGTATCCAGGAGCAGGCCCTGCATAAAGCCCATGCCGCGATGTCCCAGAACAAAATCATAACGTTCCGTAAGTTCATCCAGGCTCTTCTCCAGATAAGCGGTCGTTTTTTCCACATGCTCAGGAAGTTTCATCTCTTCCATGAGATCACAGACCTTAGACACTGCTGCGCATACCAGTGGATTGCCACCATAGGTCGTCCCATGATCTCCCGGCTCCAAAGAATTCTCTGCTACACGATTTGTCACCAGAAAAGCTCCCACAGGGACACCACATCCCAGTGCCTTGGCCGAGGTCAGGATATCCGGTTTTACTCCATACTTCTGATAGGCAAAGAGACGACCCGACCGTCCCATGCCACACTGGATCTCGTCGAAGATCAGAAGGATGTCATGCTGATCACAGAGCTTACGAACGCCTTCGATGAAGGAAGCATCTGCCGGATAGATACCTCCCTCTCCCTGAATGGGTTCCATCAGAATCGCACAGGTCTTCTCATCCATCGCATCTTCCACGCTCTTCAGGTCGTTAAAGTTTGCAAACTTCACACCGCCCATGAGGGGATAGAAAGGCTCTCTGTAATGGTCTGTACCTGTTGCAGACAGGGCTCCCACGGTTCTTCCATGGAAACTGTGCTGCATGGCTATTATCTCATGGCCTGCATGCCCATCTCTTTTGAAAGCATACTTCTTGGCAACCTTAATCGCACCCTCGATGGCTTCTGCACCGGAATTAGTGAAGAAGATCTTATCCATACCAGATAACTTCGTCATCTTCTCCGCCGCCTCGATCATGGGTAGATGATAATAGAGATTGGAAGTATGAGTCAGCTTGTCTACCTGTTCCTTCAGTGCATCCTGATAAGCCTTGTTGCCATAGCCGAGCGCCATAACACCAATTCCAGAACCAAAGTCCAGATACTTCTTCCCATCTGTATCATAGAGATATACGCCTTCTCCATGGTCGAAGACCACGGGAAATCTGTTATAAACGTGGAACATACACTCTTCTGCACGTGTAATATACTTTTCTTTTTCCATTGCTTTCTCCTGTCCCGCTGCCGAAATTCTAGTTCTCAGAATAACGTTCATCCTCATCTCGAATCAGAGCCGTTCCAATACCTCTGTTGGTGAAGAATTCCAAGAGCAGGCAATGAGCAACACGGCCATCTAAGATATGTACGCGGTTAACACCACTCTCCACTGCATCGATGCAGTTCTTCAGTTTCGGAAGCATACCACCACCAATAAAACCATCTTCGATCAGCTTCTTCGCCTCACTGATCGACATCTCTGAGATCAGAGTTGTCTTATCCGAAGGATCCTTGCAGACGCCTTCGATATCGGTAAGGAAGGCCAGTTTCTCTGCTGCAATGGCCTGTGCGATCGCACAGGCGGCATCATCTGCATTGATGTTATAGGTATTGAAATCATCATCTACACCGATAGGACAGATAATGGGGAGGAAATCCTTCTCTAAGAGGTCATATAAGATCTCAGGATTTACCTTTTTCACTTCTCCAACGAAACCGATGTCCTGTCCATTCGACAACTTCTTATCGACTTCTAATAATTTTCCATCCTTACCGGAGATACCGATGGCATGAACACCTAAGGACTCCACCATCTGTACCAGGGACTTGTTGACGCGGTTCAGAACCATCTCTGCGATTTCCATGGTTGCTTCATCCGTAACACGAAGTCCATTGATGAATTCCGGTGTCATGCCCGCCTTCTCTACCCAACGAGAGATTTCCTTACCGCCACCATGAACGATCACTGGCTTAAATCCTACTAATTTCAGCAGTGTACAGTCCTGGATCACCTGCTTCTTCAGATTCTCATCTACCATGGCAGATCCACCATACTTTACAACGATGATCTTGCGATTGAATCTCTGAATATAAGGAAGCGCCTCGATCAGGACACTGGCTTTCTCCATTACCTTTTCCATGCTATCTGTTTCCATGAGTAACCTCTCTTCTTTTCTCCTGGATCACTATGAATCTTATCTTTTCCCTTAACCCTTATATCTTATCCCGGGCCTGTATATCCCCGGTCCGCAGGATCTTCTGCCCCCATAGATCTGTCTTAAGAACGATAATCGGCATTGATCTTGACATAGTCATACGTCAGATCACATCCCCATGCAGTTGCGTCTGCTGAGCCATCCTTCATATCGCAGGTGCAGATAACTTCTTCCGCCGACAGGATCTGTGTCGCCTTTTCTTCGCTGTAATCGGTTGCTACACCATTCTCAATGATTTTCAGCTTGCCATTTACACTCTCGAAGTAGAGATCCACCCGTTCCGGATCGAAATTCACTCCACTGTAGCCCAGTGCACACAGGATTCTTCCCCAGTTCGCATCACGGCCGTAGATTGCAGCCTTGGTAAGATTTGAAGTAATAACAGACTTTGCAAGGATACGTGCATTCTCATCGCTGCTGGCATTCTTCACATGAACTTCCAGGAGGTGGGATGCTCCCTCACCATCTGCTGCCATCTGTCTTGCCAGGCTCTTGGTAAGGTACTGCAGAGCTTCCAGGAAGATGCCATATTCCTCTGAATCCTTCGTTACGATCTTGTTCTTCGCCTGTCCATTGGACAGAATGATACAGGTATCGTTAGTGGAGGTATCTCCATCCACAGAGATCATATTGAAGGAATCCTTCACCGAAGTCTTCAGGGCTTCCAAGAGGGCCCATTTTTCGATCTCACAGTCGGTCGTAATAAAGCAAAGCATGGTTCCCATGTTGGGATGAATCATGCCTGCACCCTTTGTCATTCCACCGATGGTACAGGTCTTTCCATCAATTTCGAAGGTCACCGCACATTCCTTTGGCCTGGTGTCCGTGGTCATGATTGCCTTTGCCGCAGCATGTCCTGCTTCTCTATCTGAAGAAAGCTTGGGCACCATGGCATCAATACCGGCCTCTAACTTCTCCATGGGAAGCTGCATTCCGATGACGCCGGTGGAGGCAACCAGAATGGAATCTGTCCGGACATCCAGAAGCTCTGCTGCCTTGTCTGCCGTCAGACGACAGCACTTTAAGCCTTCCATACCGGTACAGGCATTGGCGATTCCTGCATTTACGACAATTGCATGGATATCCGCTGTATTGTCCGTACGCATACGGTCAAACTGTACCGGGGCAGCCTTCACCACGTTTTTGGTATAGGTTCCGGCAGATCTGCAAGGGCTGTCCGATACGATCATTGCCATATCATCCCTGCCCGTATACTTAATGCCTGCCGCTGTATTCGCTGCTTTAAACCCCTTTGCCGAGGTGACACCTCCATCGATTACCTGAAACATATATGCCTCCTTTAAGCATTGAATCTCGTAATATTATCTTCATTCAGAATGAATTCATACTGGTTTAAGTCCTGACGTCTTGTCCAGCCTTCTGCATTCCAGAACTGATTGCCAACTTCATTATTCATAAATGCGACCAGAGAAATCTTCGAAACCTGTTCTCTCTGCAGGGCCCGCATACAGAAGGTTACCATCTCCTTACCGATGCCATGTTTTCTGCAATCCTCTCTGACACAGACATGATAGAAGCAGGCCGTCCTTCCATCATGTCCACAGAGAATCGAGCCAACGACCTCTCCTGCTTTCTCTGCAACCACGCTACATCCAGGATTTCTCTTCAGGAAACGTAGAACGCCCTCGTAAGAATCGTCTACGCTTCGAATTGCAAAGCCATGAATGCTCATCCAGAGTTCATGAACCGCTTCGAAATCTTCCGGACGCATCTCTCTTAAACTGATTCCATTGATTCCGTAGAATGTATCTCTTTTATCCATATGTATCTCTTTTTTCTTTTCCGGTGAAATTGCATCTTCGATCCGTATAGAAAACGGGAATAGACGCTCTATTCAAAGTATATTCCTTCATTCAGCAGAAATCTAACAAAAGGAAGGCCTTCTGTCACATTTGTTTTGCAATAAAAGAAAGTATTTCTCTTATGTTTTGCATTATTATACATATCATCATGCATAGATTCAATGTTATTCTGCACAATAATTTATATTTATGCATTAATAATTGTATAAATTTGCACTTGTTTCAAAAGTAGGCATGTAGTATATTCTGTCTATAGCTTCTGTTTTGCTCTACATTTACGAAGGAAAACAGAAGTAGAGAAAACAGGAATGTAATAAGGAAAAGAGGATTCACATGGCAAAGGATAAAGTTGTACTCGCTTACTCCGGTGGACTTGATACGACGGCGATCATCCCCTGGCTGAAGGAAAATTATAATTATGACGTTGTCTGCTGTTGCGTCGACTGCGGACAGGGTGAAGAGCTCGATGGACTCGAAGAGCGTGCCAAGATGAGTGGTGCAAGCAAGCTCTACATCGAGGATATTACCGATGAATTCGCAGAGGACTACATTGTTCCCTGCGTTATGGCGGATGCTGTTTACGAGAACAAGTACCTTCTGGGAACTTCCATGGCTCGTCCTGGTATTGCCAAGAAGTTAGTTGAGATTGCCCGCAAGGAGAATGCGGTTGCCATCTGCCACGGCGCTACCGGTAAGGGTAACGACCAGATTCGTTTTGAGCTGGGCATCAAGGCTCTGGCTCCTGATATCAAGATCATTGCTCCCTGGAGGGATGATAAGTGGAACATGCAGTCTCGTCAGGATGAGATCGACTATGCCAAAGCACATGGCATTCACCTGCCCTTCTCTGTCGACCAGTCTTACAGCCGTGACCGTAACCTCTGGCACATCTCCCATGAGGGTCTCGAACTCGAAGATCCTTCCTGCGAGCCTGACTATAAGCATCTGTTAGTTCTTACCACTCCTCCGGAAGAAGCTCCGAATGAACCTGAGTATGTCACCATGACCTTCGAAGCTGGTGTACCTACTTCTGTGAATGGCAATAAGATGAAGCCGGCAGATATCATTCGCGAACTGAACCGCCTCGGTGGTAAGCATGGTATCGGTATCATTGATATCGTTGAGAACCGCGTTGTTGGTATGAAGTCCCGTGGTGTCTATGAGACTCCTGGCGGAACCATCCTCATGGAAGCACATCGTCAGCTCGAGGAACTCTGCCTGGATCGTGATACGCTTGCTGTCAAGAAGGACCTCGGCAATCGTTTGGCTCAGGTCGTATACGAAGGCAAGTGGTTCACTCCTCTCTGCGATGCTCTGCAGGCTTTCGTGAAATCCACCCAGAAGTATGTTACCGGAGAAGTGAAGTTCAAGCTCTACAAGGGTAACATCATCAGGGCTGGTGAGACCTCTCCTTACTCTCTCTACAATGAATCTCTTGCATCCTTCACTACCGGTGATCTCTATGACCATCACGATGCAGAAGGCTTCATCACCCTCTTCGGTCTGCCCCTCAAGGTGCGTGCCATGAAGATGATGGAAGTGGAAGAGAAAAAGAACGCAAAATAAATTCGAATCATTATATCAGATGTCGCATGCAGGAGCGTGCGACATTCGATAAAAAGAGTGCCGATCCAGATGGACCGGCACTCTTTTCATATGGTAAGGATCACTGTCCTCTCTTTTCAAAAAACTCAGCGATGGCATTTAAGATCTTAAAACCACTCATGCTTTTCAGGAGATATCCATCCGGCTTCAGGTCTAGAAGCTTCATGACCGTTTTCTTATCAGACTTACCGGTGAGGAAGAACACTGGAATGTCTTCGGTATAAGCTTCAGAGCGAATCATCTCCAGGACGGTAGAGCCATCGACAACCGGCATCTCATAATCCAGGAGGATCAGGTCCACATCATGCTTGGACAAGAAGGAGAGCGCAGCTGCACCGGAATTCACCGGCGTCACATTATATTTCTCTGACAGCCAGTTCTGAACAGTTCTTAAATACATGCCATCATCATCGACGACAAGAATTCTCTTTCGCTCATCTTCTACCTTCTGCTCATCCTCAAGAAGCTTCACCGAATGCAGGAGCTCCCGGAGATTCAACGGACGCAGCAAAGTCTTTCGAACCATGGGTTCGGGTACAATATGATAAAACTCATTACGCTCTTCCAAAGAACCGATGAATAAAAGAACATCTCCATCCTCAATAACCTGGTCTTTCAGATACAATAGGGCTTTCTTCTCACGAAGAAGTTCCTCACTTCCATAAACGATTACAAGGCTGGGGAGGTTACTGAATCGTTTGATCTCATCGATATCCGGAAAAATAGCCTCTACGTTGTAATGTGCTTCCGTAAGGTGATCTTCAAGTGTGCTGACAAGGAATGTTTCTCTGGATCTTACAATAACAACAGAGCGAAACATCTTACCCCTCCTTTCCTTTCTCTAATATCTCTAACACGCCATCATGATCCATGTGGTTGAGACGTTTCTTTAGCTCCTCATACATTGCTTTCCCGCTCTCGGGGATTTCATATTCCTCAAGGGTTTTCATCACATCATCAGCGCTTATAGTGTCAAAAGCTGAGACAAATTCATAGATGGCATCGTAAGCTTCTTTAAGATACTCTAAATCGATTGCTTTCTTCTGTTTTACATCTTCCCTGGGAAGTAGTTTCTTCAGAAGAAGCACCCGGTCCTCCACCTCCTGCTTTAGAGCCGGCAGCCTTCTGGCAATGGCTTTTGCATCTTCCGCATCTCCGAGGTGCTCTAACTCCTGAGAATACTTAGACAGATCCATGGCTCCGGCGATTCTTGACTCTGTCTTAAAAGCATGAATTTTGATGGTGAAATTCTTCAGATCATTCTTACGGAAGAACTGAACAATCTCATTGATATGCTCTACCGCCTCTGCCACATAGGTCTTGAGGAGTCCCAGATACTGCTCTGCATCTCCACAATACCCAATTGCAGCCGCAAGGTCCATACCCTCGATCTTCGAAATCTCACGGAAGATCTCAGCCTCTCCATCTGACATATTCCGGATCAATTCTTCCAGAGAGGCATGTTCTTCCTCGATACCATCTACGCCACTCAGTTTTCTCGACACCTCTTTTGGCTGCAGAAGAACCACCTTCTCCGAAGGCAGGTGTTCTCTTACTGTATCCTCGAGAGTCTTGATGGTAACCGGTTTGGCAAGATAGTCATCAAAACCAGCTTCCAGGAACTTCTCACGCATTCCAACAATAGCATCCGCTGTCAGAGCGATAATGGGAAGGCTCGGACGGGACTTCATCTTCGAAGGATCCATCTGGCGGACAAATTGCAGGGTCTCCGTTCCGGTCATCTCCGGCATGCAGTAATCCATCAGTACAAGATCATATTCCTTATCCGTTAAAGCATCGATGGCTTCTCTTCCAGACCTGACCAAATCCACATGAATATCACACTGCTGCAGCATAGCTTTAATCACAGTCAGATTGATCTCGGTGTCATCTACCACCAGAACTCTGGCATTAGGTGCACGGAAAGGATAGCGCACCTCCTTCACGCGTTTAGAACGTGCCTGGGCAGCTTCTTCCTTGAAGAGTTGAACCAGTTCAGCATCTGACAGGTTTCCTTCCCTTTCCTTTTCCATTCCCCGCCTTGCATTCTCTTCAATCTTCTTTTCATCCAGAAGGCCATTTACAATTCCAAGAAGGATATTCGCTGCATCCCGGATATGCTCTGCATTGGATAGGGTCTGCTTCTCCTTGGTATCTCTTAAAGTCACTTCATTCATTCCCAGAATCGCTGTAATCGGTGTACGAATCTCATGAGACAGATCGACAAGGAAGCGGGACTTGGCTTCATTCTCCGCTTTTTCTGCTTCGAGCTTCTGCTCGAGCATGCTTTCCTTCTGTCGTTCATTTACCGCTACAAGTTCTGCAGTGGAAGTCTGCATGAAGTGAGCCATACGGTCGTAGAGAGGTGTCCTGCCAGAAGCATCTAACATATTTTCATTCTTCTCCAGCACTTCCTTCCGGGTCGCCTGGGTCATATGCTCCTTCATGGCAAGAGAAACCATGGCACAGTTCAGGATCATGAGTCTGCCACAATGCATATAGAGTTCACCGAAGCCAGAGCATCCGGTCACTTCCGGAAGAACCGCACGATAGAAGTCCAGTTCCTTCTTCTGATCATCTGCCAGATACATCTGACGATTGACACAGATGGACAAGAGAAGAGCTTCCGGAGCAAATTCATTGATGACAAGTGCATTTCTTCTGGAGCCGTTGATCAACTCCCCTACGCTTCCCATAGACAAGCGCATCTTCTCTCCTTCTTTCAGATCGGAAGGAAAGAGAACCGAACCATCCGGTGTATTCAAAAGTGCTGCTCTTGCTACATCGAGCCCCTCTCTTCTTACGATCAGAGGAAACTCCATCAGGTTAAGAGCAAGATTATCATTTACAGGCACACCTAAGTAATGTGAGAGAACCTCTGCAGCGGGTCGATGATCAATCTCAGCAAGGAAGCCACCCGGCTTCATCTTCGTAATGGTATGTTCTACTCCCACGGGCTTCCAGCCGGTGGTAACACGACACTGTGCTCTCAGATACTTCCCATGGAAGATAACAGCAACAACGCCTTCCATCATCACATGATCGCCAATGACAAAATAATTCTGATTTGATCTATCCGAGATCGATGAAGAGGAGAAATATCCACTCACGCAGATGTTCTCATTTTTAAAATGGACATTTTCTGCAAATCGTCCCGGATCAGACATGACTATTCCGTCTGCAATAATACGGATTGCTTTTACATCATCCATTGCATCTACAAACTGCGACAGTGAAGCCGCGATTTCTTCTTCGCTGGCTCCCTTTTCAGATTTGAAAATATTACACCTCGCGGTGTCCAAGAAGAGAAAAGACAAAAGAATGGAGTGGAAAGCCTGTACGCCTCCTCCTACCTCCATAGTGGTGGTAGAACCGGCAACCATCACTCCGGGAATCGTCGTCCGGATTCTCTGAACGATGCGCTCTATCTCCTCCGGATGCCGGGTCAGACCTGTCATAATCTCGCAGTAGATGTCACCACGAACTCCGGCAGACTCTAACACAACCTGACGCAGGATATCATCAAGTTCTGTCTCACTCTGAATCATATAGGAAAGTTGTCGCACCTTGTTCTCCTAACTCTATCGTTTCAGATGATCTATTTCTTCCATCAGCTCCTGTGGAACCTGATCCCCCTGTTTCTCCACTCTGCGGATAATATTCATCAGTGGACGAAGCTTCTGTTCCTGATGGGTATGATAACGATTTAATAATTCCGTATACTGAGGATTCATCTTGAGTTTATTGCGAATCTCCTCCGTGAAAGGACAGTAATTGAAGAGGATACTTCTCGTAACCTTATTCATCAGAGGAGATCCATTGCTCTCCGAGATCATGTAGACGTAATAATCCGTTACAAAGGTCTTCCGAAGATTATTACCACTCTTCTGAAGAATCTTCTTTACCTTCTCCTTCTGCTCCAGGGACAGATCATGATTCTTACGGTAATACTGGATGTAATCCGAGTATTCCGAAGTAAGGGAAGGATCTGAAAGATCGTTCCAGTGAACGCCCTGCTCTGTCTTGGTCATCTCCCAGCGGAAATCACCGCAGACACCAATCATCGTCTTAAGGAGATCTTCTGACAGGAAGATGGGAAACATAAATCGAGCGGGAGTATCGCGCTTCTTCCCTTCAATCTCCTGCCATAAGGCTCCCTTGGAACCTACATTGGGCATAAGAATGATATTGGGCAGAACCTCTTTCGTTACCGGGCAATGGCTAATTCCAAGAGCCTCATTGTTATAATCTCTGTCTCTTAAGAAGATGCTGCCATCAATAGAACGAATCTTATCCATCGCTTCGTGCAGTTTCTCATTGGAGAGGTAAGCTCGAGACAGATCGGTAAGAACATTCTGCGCATCAAAAACAGGCTGGAAGACCGACATGCGTCCAAAGGTCATACGGTTACCCAGTTTGAAGAGGTTACCTAGTTCGAAGCGAACCTTCTCCTCTGCATCCCGAAGGAGAACCTTCTCCCTGGCCTCCGTAATCTCACCATTCACACGAAGATCTCTTAAGTATGCCGGATAGTCCAGATCGAATTCATTCTTACTAGGCGGAACCTGACCGTTATAGATCTTGATCAGCCACTGGAAGATGGTATGTACATTGCCTTCCGGATCCGGGCGATACTCCTCTAAGAGTCTTTTGAGAATTGCTGTATAGTTTTCTCCTGCAAGTTCCTCATCCAGGAAGCCAAATACCAGGAACATTCTAACTTCCAGAGGAATGTTCATAGGATCATCCATGGCTTTTAAAAAGGCAGCCATATAGATGTCATAGAACATATCGGTAACCAGGCGTCTCAGTTTTCTGCAGACATCACTGGTATCCGTACGGTCCGGAAGCGCCTTGAAATCCATCATTAGCTTATGATAGGTCATGATCTTGTCTGCAGGTACCTGCGCCCAGCTGGTAATTTTATCGAAAGCTCCGACAATAGGTGTATCGTCACTATCCCCAGATTCCGAAGCCTGGGTCATGGCTTTTTCTTTGGTACGAATGACACTCATCTCCATGCAAAAGCTCTCAGAGATCTCCTTCATCTTCTCCATTCCAAGAAGCATGCGAATCACACCCTGAAAGGCTTCATCCTGTAGCCTCTTTATCATAAGGATGGTTCCGATGGTCAGATCCACCGACAGAGAATAGAAACCATTTCGAACTCCAGGGGCATTTTCTTCCATAGCGGTCAGATAATCACATTCCCAACCTTCCTGAAAAACCACGTCCTCCGGCTCCTGAATCTTCTCTAATTCCGAATACACCTGTAAGGTACGGTGGGTCGCCGCTGCCAGCATGGGATATTCACCCCTGTCATTCTGAATCGCCTGGTATTCTGCCATGAATTCACTAAAGAGCTGTTGGTATGCACTATAGAGAGACACTGTAGATCGAACCGCTTCGGTCGCGATGGCCGGTGCGAGTTTCGCATTCTGATGAATCAGATTGACCAGATCACTCTCCCCATAATAATCGTAGGTATATAGCTGGGCATCCGCCTCTGCCTCATAGCTAAGCGCATATTCTGCTCCCGCTTCCTCCGTGATACCGATCAGAGCACCCGGACCATATGTCACCCTCTGGGAACCAGCCTGTGCACTGATGGATCCTGACAATAGAAGATCCAGGGTCTTCACTCCGTCCCCCTGGCGGTGAAGCACCTCACCCTGACTTAATTTCAGAAGTCCCATTTAACTACCTCATCTCCTGCTTTTCACTCTCAGGCTTTCCCAGGAAGATATAGGGCGTTGCCTGATATACATAATAATTTAACCAGTTGGTATAAAGGGTATTGGCATGCCCTCTCCACTGCATGATCGGACGTTTGGACGGATCATTCTCCGGATAGTAATTCACAGGCATGGCGATGTCCATTCCCTTTTCCAGATCTCTCTTATATTCCTTATCCAGCGTCATGCGGTCATATTCCGGATGGCCCATCACGAAGATCTGAGAACCATCCTCATTCATGCAGAGGAAGGTTCCAACCTCATTCGACTCCGCAAGTGTGATCAGATCCGGATGTCTGCGAATGTCATCCGAATTCACTTCCGTATGTCGGGAATGCGGCGCCATGAAGTAGTCATCGAAGCCTCTGACCAGAGGCACTCTGCGGTGCATCACCTTGTGGGAGAAGACACCGAAGACCTTCGCCGGAAGCATATGTTTATTGATCCCGTAATGGTAGTAGAGAGCCGCCTGGGCTCCCCAGCACAGATGAAGCGTACTGGTCACATGGCTCTTTGACCATTCCATAACATGGCAGATCTCCTGCCAGTAATCCACTTCTTCGTATTCAAGTTTCTCAACCGGAGCCCCCGTAATAATCATTCCATCGAAGAACTCGTTCTCTACTTCATCAATGGTCTGATAGAACTTATTCAGATGACTCTTCGAGGTATTGGCAGGAGTGTGGGTCTTCATCGCAATGAAGGAGACATCGACCTGCAGCGGAGTATTCGAAAGCATGCGAAGAATATGAAGCTCTGTATCCTCTTTTAGGGGCATAAGATTCACGATCAGAATGGACAGAGGACGAATATCCTGATGCATCGCCCTGTTCTCATCCATAACGAAAATATTCTCTTTTTCAAGAATTGCCTTTGCAGGCAGATCACTCATTGTACGAATGGGCATCTTACTTTTTTCCCCCCATAACTCATCAAATATCGTTTTTTTCTTTTTTCTTCTTTTCCTGTGGAACCTTAAGCAGATTCTGGAAATCCTTATCCCAGCATGGCCTTAAGTTCTTCCTCAGAGATCACTTTCACTCCAAGGGCTTTGGCCTTATCTAACTTCGAACCGGCAGCCTCGCCAGCCAGCAGGTAGTCCGTCTTCTTTGAGACAGAACCAGACACCTTACCACCATGGGCTTCAATCAGTTCCTGTGCTTCATTTCTCTTCATCCCAGGAAGCGTACCTGTAATAACGAAGGTCTTTCCCTCGAATTCCGTACCAGCCGCCTGCGTCTCGATCTTCTTCGTATTCAGTCCATAAGAGATCATACGCTCTACGATTGACCGATTCTCCTCTTCCTGGAAATATAGAACGATTCCTTCTGCAGTGACCTGTCCGACATCATTCGTCTCCTGAAGTTCTGCAACACCAGCCTGCATGACATTCTCAATCGATGAGAAGCGATCCAGAATGGTTCTTGCTGCTGCCTTACCGACATTGGGAATACCAAGACCAGCCAGAAGCTGATACGCATCATTTTGTTTCGAATCTTCAATCGCCTGCAGAAGCTTATCGGTATTCTTTTCTTTTCCAACCAGACCTGCACGGATCAGTTCTGCACGATGGTCCTTTAAGAGATAGAGATCAGCAATGGACGACAGGTAATGTACATCCACTAACTTCTGAACCGCCATCTCCCCCATGCCCTTAATGTCCATAGCATCTCTTCCGCAGAAGTAGATAATGTGGCGAACCAGCTGGGCAGGACATGCCTGGGAGGTACAGAGAATGTTGGCTGTTCCTTCTTCCCGAATGGTCTTTGCACCACAGACCGGGCATACATCCGGGATCTGAAAGGTAACCGTACCTTCCGGCCGTTTCTCTTTCAGGACCTTTTTAATCTTAGGAATAATCTCACCTGACTTATAGACTGTGACACTGTCTCCAATCCCGATTCCCATCGTATTGATAAAATCCTGATTATGAAGGGTTGCTCTCGATACGGAGGTTCCACAGAGACGAATGGGATCAAAAACAGCAGTAGGATTGATACGTCCGGTTCTTCCCACCGTAAGTTCAATATCCCGAATAACGGTTTCCTTTTCTTCGGGCGGATATTTATAGGCGATCGCCCAGGAGCTTACCTTATCTGTGTGACCATAGACATCACGATCCGTGTAATCATTCAGTTTGATCACAGCCCCATCGATGTCATAGGGAAGATCACCACGGCTGTCGCCGATAGCCTCGATGGCTTCCCACACCTCTTCTGCACTATGGCAGATTCGATACTGGGGAATGACAGCTACCCCAACCGATTTCAGATAGTCATAACACTCCGTATGCTTATGGAATTCTCTTCCACGTACCTGCTGCAGGTTGAAGATGAACATACTAAGTCCACGTTCCTTCACTACCTGGGAATCCAGCTGGCGCAAGGTTCCTGCCGCACAGTTTCTAGGATTGGCAAAAGCCTTCTGTCCCAGCATCTCCTGTCTCTCATTGGCCCGTTCGAAATTCTCCCTGGTCATATAGACTTCACCACGGATCTCCAGATATTCCGGTGCATCCTTTAGAACCCTTTTGACATCCGGAATCACAAAAGCATTCTGTGTAACATCCTCTCCGTAATTCAGACCATCTCCTCTGGTTTCTGCCAGAACCAGCTTGCCATTCTCATAGCGAAGCGTCATCGACAGTCCGTCGATCTTCTGCTCTACAACGAATTCCGGATGATCCAGTCTCTCCTGCATCCCATGAACGAAGTCGAAGACCTCTTCTTTGGAGAAGATATCATCAAGGGAAAGCATAGGCACATTGTGTTTTACACGAACTCCAGCTTCTCGCTTGGTGCTTCCTCCGACATGCTGGGTCGGTGATGTTTCCGTCAGAAACTCTGGATTTGCTTCCTCGAGTTCCTTCAGTTCGCGGATCATCATGTCATATTCGAAATCAGAGATTTCGGGCGCGTCCATATCGTAATAACGCTTGTTATGGTACTCCAGGCTTGCCCGAAGCTCATCGATTCTGTTTTTTATCTCTTCTTTAGTCTTCATATATTCCCGCCAGATTCGTATCTTCTGCCCATATACCATCAGTCTTCGCTGCCAGATTCATCCTTGTTCTCATTCTTACGGAAACCAAAAGCATTGTTGCCATAACCACCATGATTGTTGTTACGATTGCCGTAAGTTCTCTGACCATCATGGTTGCCATAGGGTCTCTGACCGTCACGGTTGCCGTAAGATCTCTGACCGTCATGGCTGCTGAAGCTTCTCTGACCGTCACGATTGCCGTAGGGTCTCTGGCCGTCCCGATTACCATAGGGTTTTCTGCCATCCCGATTACCATAAGGTTTTCTGCCATCACGATCGGAAGGTTTTCTACCATATCCACGTCTATCATGACCAGGACGACGTCCGTCACTACCTGCCTTCGGATCCGAATAGGAATTCTTCAGGCTCTCGATCAGCTTGGTCTTCTCTTCTTCTGTCAGGTCACGATAACTTCCTTCCGGAAGGTCGCGAAGAAGAATATCCATAATACGAACCCTTTTCAGGTCTCTTACGCGATATCCTAACGCTTCACACATTCTGCGAATCTGGCGATTCAGACCCTGGGTCAGAATAATATGGAATTCATTCTCATCACTCTTCCATGCCTTGCAGGGACGCGTCTTCACATGAAGTTCATTTAAGTAGACACCGCCCATCATGCGTCTTAAGAACGCATCATTGACTTCATGATCTACACGAACGATATATTCCTTCTCATGGAAATTACCGCCACGATTCAGCTTGTTTACCAGATTACCCTGGTTGGTCAACAGAATAAGTCCTCTGGATTCCTTGTCCAGACGGCCAACCGGATAGATACGTACAGGATAGTTGATATAGTCAACGATATTATCCGGTTCCTTCTTCTCCGCAGTACATACAACCCCTTTGGGCTTATTGAATGCAATCAGGACTTCCGGCTCATTATGGGATACATCCTGTCCCTTGAAGGTAACAATCTGTCCTTCGAGAATACGGTCGCCAAGAACCGCAACATGCCCATCGATCAGAACTTCTCCGGCTTCTACGGCCTCATCCGCTTCTCTTCTGGAACACACACCAGCTTCACTTAGATACTTATTTAGGCGAATACCTTCCCTTTTCCTGGGTGCGTTTTCCATAGCATTTCCCATTCCGATTTCTTCGTTCATAACTTTCCCCTAACCTTTCGTGGGTGTGACTCACGTCACATGATCAATAAATACCATCTGGTAAAAACAGTCTGCAATTATGAAAAACAATGCATTTCCGTCGATCTTGTTCCCAAAAAGCAAAGATGGAGACACTATGTGTCTCCATCCCTTTCTTCGTCTGTCATCTCAAGCGATGGAGCGAAAACCGATCCGTCTTTCTCCTTACTGAAGATACTCTGTCTTAACAAAACCTTCCTTGCCACGAACATTCTTAATCTTCGTCCATCCGTTGGAATAGTTTGCAATGATGGTAACTGTCTCAGATACATAAGCGGTATCTACCTGCTCGGAATCCGTAGATGCATCTGCACGCATCTTCAGTGTATCACCCATGGTGATGGTGCTGCCTTCCTCCAAACCACTTACGGTTGTTGTTCCATCATCAGCAGGTGCTTCTGCAGGAGTTGCTTCCTCTGTAGTCTCCGTGCTTTCTTCCGCTGCCGGTGCAGGAGCAGGTGCTTCTGCTGCAAGATACTGAGATTCTACATAAGCATTCGCACCATTATAGTCGATACGGCTGAATGCACCTTCATCTGCATATTTTGTTACTGCAGTTCCTGCAGTGATCGTACCAAGATCTGCACCTTCCTGTGCAGGAGAATCCTTCACAGGAATATCCTGAATTGCATACATGGTAGTCGCATTCTGAAGATCTGCCTGTCTCTGTGCCTCCGCTGCCTGATATGCACTCGACCACTTGGTCGTCTCATCCGGAAGTGTTGTATTCAGGAAGTTTGATAAGCCTTCATCGTTCATGAGAGCTGCACTGAACTTCTCCTTCACATCTGTCTGAAGCGCAACAAGGTCTTTCTGCTGCTCAAAAGTAGCAATCAGAGCTGTTACATCCGGGTCCATATCATTCTCACCGTTCGATATATTGAAGGTGCTATAGAGGTTATCGATATAGTAGCTTCCATCCTTTCTGGTTCGAACATAGAAGAAATCAAGACCAGGTGCTGCAGTATTTATATCCTTGAACTTGATCTCCATCTCAACCGATACGAGATAGGAAGTATCATCCAGACCACGCTTGGTATAAACGGTAATGTTCTGATACTCTTCTACATACTGGCTGAAGAACTGAATATAAGATGCTTCACGATCCGAGATCGGTTCCGCAATCTTCTTCAGATTTTCAAGATCTGCATCTGCATAGTACTTGTAATACTTCTGAATCAGTTCTGTAATGGTAGTAGCAGAGCTCTCTTCTGTTCCATCTGCCTTCTTGGTATCAGCATCCGCTTTCTTCTTAGAATTCTTCCCGTTCTTCTCTGTATCATTCGTGAAACTCTGATAAGCTCCTGCCATCGGATCCTTTCCGACCGATGCACTTCCTGTACACTTAACGAGCACGAGCATCATGGCAAAGAAGACAACTGCCGCAAGATAGTAACGATAATAAGCCGGATTCTTAACCTTGCTGAAGATGGCGCTAACCTTCTCCATGAATTTATTCTCTTTCATTCTCTATAAAGCCTCCGCAATAATATCTTAAGTATTAAAAAAGGCATTCGTAAGAATGCCTTAATGTAGACGACTGGATTCGAACCAGCGTTCTTCGGAGTCGGAGTCCGACGCGATATCCAACTACGCCACGCCTACGCAAATTACCAATTGATTCTATCAGATAGTACCCAAAAATACAAGTTCTTACGCCTTCGAACCAGTCTCTTTCCGTCGGGATTCCTCCAAATTTAATTGGTCAATTATCCTCTTGGCCGTTTCATTTGAAGTATAACTGTCTGTCAGAATGTTAAGACTTGCACATTCCCTGTAGAGTGGCATTCTCTTCTCCATCCTCGAACGAATCTCATCCACCGAAACGGTATCACTCAGTAAGGGCCGGTTAGGGTCTCCACCTGCTCTCTTCGCAATCGTCTGCGGCATGGCTAAAAGCTGAACCGTATATGGATTCTCCTTCAGGATCCTGCGATTCTCCTCCCGAAGCACGATTCCCCCACCGCAGGACACGATAAGATCCTTATCCGAATCCGCTATTTCTCTTAGCAGTGCCTCTTCCATGTCCCGGAATGCATCTTCTCCATCCTGCGCGAATATCTCCGGGATAGGCCTGCCATCCCTGCGCACAATCTCATCGTCCATATCCAAAAGTGGAATATTTAGTTTTCGACTTAGTTTCAGTCCAACAACACTCTTTCCTGTCCCCATAAATCCGATGAGATAGACGACCATACTTTTTCCTCCACTCACTCGTTATACTTGTGTACCTGATCCAGGATCTCCTGTAATTTCACAGCATCAATCTGTCCAGGCGCGCTCTCTCTGCCAACCACACCAAAGGTCACTGCAGAGCCAAAGAGTTCTCCTGATACTCTGGTAAGTACCCCGGCTTTTCCCATCGACATGGTAATAACCGGTGTCTTGGGATAAGAATTATGGAATCTTGCCGTAACGCTAAGCAGATCCAGAATATCCTGTGCTTCCTCCGGAGTGGTTGCAAGTTTTACAATATCTGCACCACCGGCACGCATGGATGCCAAGGTATCCCACATTCTCTCGGGCTTGGGTGTTTTCATGAAGTCATGTTGGGAAGCGATTACTCTGACCCCTCTCTCCTGTAAAGACGCCATAAGAGATTCTGCACGCTCCAGATCAAAGTATTCCACATCACACAGATCGATCACACCTGTATCAGCAACCCTGCACAAGAGGTCTGAGAGGTCACTCTCTTCCATTCTTGCCTGACCGCCCTGTCCAATGCTACGAATCGTAAATAAGAGTACGGTATCTTTTACAATGGGTGCTGCTTCCCGAAGCAGGGATACCACTGCTTCCTTATCCATAAGGTCAGTAAAGAAGTCTGCTCTCCATTCGATCATCCTGACGCCAAGTTCCACAATCTCTTCCATCTTCTGTAAGATCAGAGACTTTTCCTCTTCCACCACCGGGACACAGACGACCGGACGCTTACCGCCGATCTCAACATTCTTGATTACAATTCCACTTGCCACAGTCATACTCCATTCGTACACTTTAACTAACAAAAGTATAGTCAATTGCCAATCAATCCGCAAGTTCATTGACATTAAAAAGATGGATGCATAAGATATCTTCTAAGGAGAAAACCTATGAGAAAGATTACTGGACATACCAAGTTATATTGTCTCTTAGGGCATCCGGCAGCGCATTCGATTTCGCCGGCTATGCACAATGCTGCATTCGAAGCCCAGGGGCATGATGGTGTCTATCTCGCCTTTGATATAGAGCCTGATGAATTTCCCCAGGCAATCGAAGGCCTGAAGGCCATACATCTATCCGGCATGAATCTTACCATGCCCTATAAGCGTGATATCATTCCCTTCTTAGACGAGCTGCTTCCCACGGCCCGGCTCTGCCAGGCAGTCAATACTGTTATCGTACGAGATGGCCGCTGGATTGGAACCAGCACTGATGGACAAGGCTATCTCGACTCTCTCTCTGCCATGGGCATACAGCCCCAGGACCACAGCATAACCATTCTCGGTGCAGGTGGTGCCGCCAGTGCCATCATTGCCCAG
>ONDO01000027.1 GCA_900316625.1 uncultured Lachnospiraceae bacterium
CTCCATTCCAGGCTTCTCCTCATTCGGAGCAAGCCTCTCCATTCCAGGCTTATCCTCATCCGGTGCAAGCCGCTCCATTCCAGGCTTCCTGTCCTCTTCCCAGGTCTTCTCTCCATCGTCGAAAATGTAGTGCACCCGGGAGAATCCATCCCACCATTCATAGGTATTATCCTTAAGGCGGTGGATATCTTCCTGACAAATCTGCCAGGGACGAACGACACCTGTAATCGCAAAACGCTGCCCGGTTGGGATTTCTAATGGTTCTTTCTCCAAGTCAACAAGGCTCTTTACCGTATGACTCTCCGTCGTATCGTAAACATTCTCCTTGCACTGGCCATCAACGAGATCAATTCTCGTAAGCGCCAGATAATCGAAGGGCGCAAATTCCAGAATCTCTGCGGTTCTTGTTCCGACATTCCCAGAATCACCAACCATGCCGGCATCCGCAACATCCCCGGCAGCATCGGCAGTTCCGGCATTTCCAGAATCACCAACCATCCCGGCATCCGCAACATCCCCGGCAGCATCGGCAGTTCCGGCATTCCCAGGATCACCAACCATCCCGGCATCCGCAACATTCCCGACAGAATCGGCAGTTCCGGCATTTCCACGCACCACCTTCGATAGGCTGGCTTCCCCGATGTCGTAGTAGTAGAAATGCATCCGCTCTACATTTTCGACGGCACCCTGCTCCTCAAGGAAAGCGAGTTCCGTCGAATAGGAGGTCGATGTCGGGTCGAGGAGATAGAGGAACATGTGCACCACAGAGTTCGCGTACTGGCTGATGTCGCCGGCGAGGTACATGGGCAGCAGGCCCTTGTGATAGAGCCAGGGGCCCAGATATGAGTCCAGATAGCCCGGAATCAGGTCGTTTAGGACATGGACATTCTTGGTCTTGAACCATTCGAGCATGCGTGCCTTGTGAGAGGGCGGATTGAAGCGCACGATGGCGACGTCCGGATAGGATCCGATGCGGATCTTCCTCGTCGCGATAGCAAGTTCTGTGCCCTCTTCGTCCCGCAGCAGGACCTCGATCACGTAGTTTCCCTCCGGCAACAGGTCAAGCGGCTGTCCATCCGCACCGAGGAAGCCCATCCCATCGTCGAATATGAGCCCATGTTCCATATCCGTTGCCGCCACAAACATAGCCTTGAACTCCTGGTCCGAGAACCAGGCCTTGATGGACGCATCCCGCAGGCTCTCCATGGGCGACGCGATGCTCTTCACCACCAGCGGCGGGAAGCCATATGCCACAAAATCCCTGCGTCCGGGGTCCATCTCTTCGGGATAGGTCGTAAGGAGCGGATGATAAGCGTAGATATTGCGATTGTTCTTGATGTCGGTCCCAACTTCCCTCAGAACATCGCCCTTCTCATTCTTCAGGAGAAATGTAAAGCCGGTCCCGAGCGGGATCCTGCCCTCGGGCGTCCAGCTGCCATCTTCTCCCGATCCACCTTCTCCGGTCCCTTCTCCCGGTCTACTTTCTCCGGTCTCCTCACCGCTTCCTGTCTCATACAGAATCCTTCCCTGTACAGAGATGTGGCGGCGATATTCTACGATGGAATCTTCCTCAGAGGGGTCTGTAATCTCGAGTCTGATCTTCATTTCTCTGTCTCTTTCTCTGTATCAAGTCATTCCTGTTCCTGTGTCACAGAATCACAAAATCCCGGCAGGCAGCTGTCGGGACTCTGTTCATTATTCATCAGTCAGAAGGCCGCCTCCCGGCGGACCGGATATTCACCAACGCCGCAGGGCAGTAAACCCCGACCCCAAAGCGATAGCTTAGGTCGGGGTAGTTGACCCGTCACAAGTGCAGGCTGCATCAGACATTGAAGATGCTGCCGCCGATGAATTCTCTCATCAGCGAGGTGTTGTTAATATTCTCCGGCGGAATGGGCAGGAAGTAATCGAGAAGTTTCAAGAGTCTCTTCGCTTCCGCATATTCCGGACTGGATTCTGGAATTGCATAGAGTTGAGGTACAGCGTAGAGTTTCAGCACTGCCATCTCATAAATTAAAGCAGAATTAAACATTGTGTCTGCATCTTCCTGGAAGGGGAAGATGTTCTTCTCTTCGCCGGCACGAACGCTATGCCACATGCGAAGAGTCTCTTCTGCCTTGGTTCCACGGGTGCGGGAATCTCTTACCATACGGCGGATCAGACGTCCGTCCGTTGTAGACAGAGGATTATGCTCATCGATGGAGAGCTGAGTCAGCGCAGAGATGTAGATCTTGTACTTGTTCTCCTTGGGAATCGTGTAGGAGAGCTTGTCATTCAGGCCATGAATACCCTCGATGACCATAATGTCATTGCTTGCAAGCTGCATATAGTGACCACGATACTCTCTCTTCTGGGTCTTGAAGTTGAAGACCGGAAGTTCGACACGCTCGCCATGCAGGAGGGCGGTCATATCCTTGTTGAACAGCTCGATGTCCAGACAATCGATACTCTCGAGGTCAACCTCGCCCGTTTCAGGGTCTCGAGGACACTTGTCGCGGTCCAGATAATAGTCATCGAGTGACAGGGGATGCGGCACAATGCCCTGCGCACGCAGCTGGGTCGACAGACGATAAGAGAAAGATGTTTTACCGGAAGAAGAAGGTCCCGCGATCATAACGAACTTTCTTGCTGAATTCTTCGCAATCTTCTCTGCAAGTGCACCTATCTTCTGCTCCATCAGAGCTTCCTGCATGAGGATAATCTCCTCAGCCTTGCCCTGTGCGATCGCATCATTTAACTCACCAACGGTGCCGATTCCCATCATATCGCCCCACTGCTCGGACGCCTGCTGAATCTGGAAAAGCTTATGAGACGGCTTGAACACGGCAATCTTCTTCGGGTCTTCCTTGGGGAAGAGCAGCATAAATCCCTGATCATAGGTTCGAAGTGCAAAGTACTTCAGCACACCGGTCGAAGGCGCCATATAGCCATAGAAATAATCCTTACAGCCATCGAGATCATAGAGGTTGATGGAGGAAGAAGAACGATAGCGAAGCAGATGCTCCTTGCTGATCATACCTGCCTCGCGGAAGATCTCCATGGCATCTCTGGTCGGCACAGAAGACTTCCTGATCACGATATCTCTCTTGCAGAGAGCCTTCATCTCGGTCTTTAGCGCGACAAGGAAATCCTCGCTGATCTTCTGCTGCAGCCCATCGAGGAAGAAGAGGCAGTAATATCCCTCCCCCAGAGAATGCAGAATATGAATATCCGGATTCTGTCCAGGATAGAGATTGTCGAGTGCTTTCTGCATCATGAAGACAACACTTCTGCGATAGGCTCTTCTGCCATTTGCATCTGCGGTTGTAATCAGCTCCACAGGAAGATCGGACTTAATCTTCTTTCTCAGCTCCTGCAGGCGGTTTCCCTGCTGTGCAAGGACGATGTCATTTTCATAATTCTCCTGCGCCTTGTGAGCTAAGTCGTTAAATGTAGAGCCTTGCTCAAGGAGGTACTCCTTGCCATCAGCTACCACCTTCATCAGTTTCTTATCTTCTTCCATAAGTGCCCCCGTAAGAATCTGTTAATACAAGTAATATGGATGTTTTTATCATAGCACATATTGGGCGGGATAATGCCAAGAGCTTGTGAACTCGCTGTGGCATGGTGCAATGCGGTTAGACAACTCGCTGTGGCATGGTGCCTGGGGTTAGATAACTCGCTGTGGCATGGCGCCTGTGGGATAACTCAGCTATAGCATGGCGCCTGCTCACACAATACGAAATGCTTCCTTCAGGGGTTCCATCTCGCTTGCGATTCCGGGGGCATTCTCCTTAAGATATGCTCGCATGTAGTCCATAAAGACATGTTCCAGGCCATAATGACCTGCATCGATAATGCAGAGTCCCTGCTCAAGAGCATCGAGACCACTGTGATGATCGATGTCGCCTGTCACAAGAAGATCTGCACCCTTACGAATTGCAGTCTCGATCTCGCTCTTGCCGGAACCGCCACAGACAGCGACTCTGCGGATGGAAGTTGTGCCGTCGCCGAAGACTCTCACACCTTCTAAGCCGAATGCATCTCTTACGAATTTTGCATAGTCATCCAACCGGACAGCCTTGCGAAGTTCTGCAATACTGCCGATACGATCCTCATCGTCCAGAACCTCAACGCCGCAAGTTCCGGCGCTACCAGCCAAAGCGTCACCCGGCCCTGCGTCGTCACCAACCATGCCAGTTGTATGTAACCCCAGTTTGGTATCAATTGCTTCTCGCATGCCGTGAATATCAAAATTCGTATGCATTGCAATCAGCGCGATTCCTGCTTCTGCAAGTTCGAGAACACGTCTTCCGACGAAGTCCTCATCGCTGACGCGGGATAACTTAGTGAAGATGAGCGGATGATGTGTCAGAAGGACATCTGCGCCGAATTCCCTGGCATGACGAATGACTTCTTCTGTTGCATCTACTGCGAGGTAGATCTTACGAACTTCACGGTCTCTGTGGCCGATCAGAAGGCCGGAATTATCCCAACCCAACTGTTCCGTTCTCGGAGCCAGTTCATCGAGGATTCCAAGCAATTCTTCAATCGTCATATCAGTAATACCTCCTAAGAGTCTCTTCGAGAATATGGAGTTCCGTTTCCGTCTCAGCTCTACGCTTCCGGCTGCTCTCGCTATCCTTGGAAGCCGCATGCATTTTCTGAAGGATTCCCTGCAGAATCTCTCTCCGATGAGAGAGATATTTCAGCAGAACCGGATCTGCCTTCTGTAGAAGGAGACCACCATAGAGCAGATATTCAGCAGGATATCGCCTAGATACATGGCCGGCTGTATCTTCAGAATCGGTCTGGACTCTCTCCATCACAACATTTTCCGGATGCATGGTATAGACACGCATCATGGGATAGTATTTCCCCTCTTCGAATACCATGTCCTCTTCTTCGATCCGGTATCCCTTGTCCAGCAGATAGCGTCTTAGGTCAGCGACTTCTGACTGGGGCTGCAGAATCAGATAATGAATTCCCATAGAGACGGGATCAGGCAGGGTATCTTCCAGGATATGCTGCATAAGAGCACCGCCCATACCTGAGACAATAGCAGTCTCTGCTTCATCCTTCTTCAGTGCCGCAAAACCATCGGACAAGCGAAGCTGGATAGCATTTTCCAGTCCGGCCTCCCAGACGTGTTCTCTGGCATTGGCGAGAGGTCCCTCTCTTAAGTCCATGGCAAGCGCCTTGGGCACTCTTCCGGTGGACACCAGAGCAATCGGAAGAAATCCGTGATCCGTTCCCGCATCACAGATCGTCTTTCCCTCCGGAACCAGATGAAAGAGAGCGCGCATTCTCTCAGACAATTTCAGATAGTCTGGATTCTCAAGTTCTTCTGCACTTCCAGACACTGCATTATCAGCCTCTTCGGCACTTCCAGACACTGTATTCTCAGCCTTTTCTGCACTTCCAGACACTGCATTATCAGCCTCTTCTGTACTTCCAGACACTGCATTCTCACACTCTTCTGCAGTTCCAGGGGTTCTGTTCTTTTCTTCCTCCGCTTCTTGCGACGGATTCCCGGAATCTTCTCGGCAATCTAACTTCACAGAAGCCCCACGGACTTCTGCTTCTAATATCTTCTGCCCATCCTCGGGACCTTCTACATTTCCCGAGGGGACACTTGTTGTATTACGCATTACTCGAGATAATCCTTCAGCTTTCTGGAACGGCTGGGATGACGAAGCTTACGGAGAGCCTTCGCCTCAATCTGACGAATACGCTCACGGGTAACGTTGAATTCCTTACCAACTTCCTCCAGGGTACGGCTTCTGCCGTCTTCGAGACCGAAACGGAGGATCAGGACCTTCTGCTCACGCTCGGTAAGGGTGCCGAGGACTTCCTGGAGCTGCTCCTTCAGAAGGGTGAAGGTTGCTGCTTCTGCAGGTACGGGAGCGTTCTCATCCTGGATGAAGTCGCCGAGATGGGAATCTTCCTCTTCACCGATCGGGGTCTCGAGGGAGACAGGCTCCTGGGAGATCTTGATGATCTCGCGGACACGATCAACGGAGATATCCATCTTCTCTGCAACTTCTTCGGGAGTCGGTTCACGGCCTAACTCCTGCAGCAGCTGCCTGGACACGCGGATCTGCTTGTTGATGGTCTCAACCATATGTACAGGAATACGAATGGTACGAGCCTGGTCAGCGATCGCACGGGTGATCGCCTGACGAATCCACCATGTTGCATAGGTAGAGAACTTGTAACCCTTGCGGTAATCGAACTTCTCAACTGCCTTAATCAGACCTAAGTTACCTTCCTGGATCAGATCGAGGAAGAGCATACCACGGCCGACATAACGCTTTGCGATGGATACAACCAGACGAAGGTTTGCTTCCGCAAGCTTCTGCTTTGCATAGTCATCACCCTTCTCCATACGCTTTGCGAGTTCGATCTCTTCATCAGCGGTCAGAAGGGGAACCTTACCAATCTCCTTCAGGTACATACGAACGGGGTCCTCGATGGAGACACCATCGGGAACTGAGAGGTCGATGGTTGCAGGATCGATCTCATCGTCTTCGGTCAGGATGATGTCGTCATCGTCATCCTCGATATCGAGGTCCTCTTCACGGATGATATCGATGTGATTCTCCTCAAGGAAAGAGAGGATGATGTCGAGCTGCTCATCCTTCAGATCGAAATCCTTGAAATGATCATTGATCTCATAGTAGCTGATCGAATTGTGGTTCTTCTTAGCGGTTTCAAGAAGTGCCTGAAGACGCTTACTCATCTCTTCTCTATCAGAAAGGTTCGGGTCGGGCTTTTCAGCCTTTTCAGCCTTTTCGGGCTTTTCAGCCTTTTCAGCCTTTTCAGCCTTTTCAGCCTTTTCGGCCTTTTCTGCCTTTGCTGCAGACTTCTTGGCTGTGGTCTTCTTCTCTTCCATCAGTTCTTCTGCATTTTCCTTTTTCTTGGTTGCCATTGGCTTTCTCCTTGTCTCTAGTTCGAAATCCCGAAGTCATGTCGGGCGATTTCCTGAAGTTTTTTCTTATTCTCCATGGTTTTGCGGAAGGTCTCCGGGTCACCAGGTGGAGCTGTATCAAGTGCAGCTTTCATGCTGTCACGAAGTACACGACTTACTGTCTCGCGAAGGGCTCTGTTCCAGTCATCCGGATTCTCGAAATCCGTATCCATGTGGAAGATTCCCGCCACTTCTTCGCGATCTTCCGGCTCCTCGAATCGATCGAGGAAGTGAACAGCTTTGGACTGCTCTCCATTTGCCCAGCCGGCATAGATGGCTTCTGCAAGCAGGCGCCTCGTTCCTTCTAAGAAGTCCGAAGTCGATACATAAGGCGAAACTGCTTCCCAGACGTCTCTGCGTTCCGCCATCCAGGAGAGTAGAAGTCTCTCCGTCTGGGTTCTGCCCGCGTCACTGGAGCGGATGGCCGCTGCCCGCTTCGAGATCGTGGGCTTGGGTTCTTCCTTCTGCCTGGGTGCCTGTCTGACCACGCCCTTGGATGCTTCGTGTGAGATCAGAGATCTGAAAGCATCTTCCTGCATGTGATATATCTTACAGAGTTCTACGACATAGTTCTGCCGCTCGATATCGGTATCGAATTCCCGAATCACGAGCTCCGCCATCATGGTCTGGAAGGCCGTCTTGCCCTCCGGATCTTCTAAGTTATATTCTCCCTGCATCATGCGCACACGATAGAGGAAGCTGTTCTCGGCCTGGCTGATTCGCTTCTCGAATTCCTCCGGGCCGAGCGCCTTGATGAATTCGTCGGGATCCTTGTAAGGCCGCATGTTGATAATTCGCGTCGTCACGCCGATCGCATTGAAGAGCTCGATTGCTCTCAACGCCGCGCGGACACCTGCTCCATCGGAATCGTAGGAGAGATAGATGGGCCGCTTGAATTTCTTCAGAATCTGGCAATGCTTCTCGGTCAGGGCCGTTCCGAGGGAAGCGACCGTATTATCGAATCCTGCCTGGTGCATGGAGATTACGTCCATGTAACCCTCGCAGACGATGAATTCCTTGCGCCTTGACCTTCTCGCGAAGTTCAGGCCGAAGAGGTTCTCCGACTTATTGAAGACTTCGGTCTCGGGCGAGTTCAGGTACTTGGGCTCGCCGTTTCCCATGACACGTCCGCCGAAGCCGATCACCCGGCCCTGGGCGTCCATTATGGGGAACATCGCGCGGTTCCAGAACTTGTCGTGCCAGCCCCGCCGCTCGTCGAAGGTGCAGAGACCGGAATCACGGATCAGGTCATCCGGAATGTTCCTGGATCTCAGGTATCGATAGAGGTCATCCGAAGTCTGGTCAGAGTATCCCAGTCCCCAGCTCGTGATGGTCTCGTCCTTAAGCTTTCTCTCATGGAAGTAGTCAAGTGCCCTCTGTCCATGCGAGGATTTGAGAAGTTTATAGAAATATAGAGCGGCCTCGCGATTGACCTCTCTTAGCTTCTCTTTCCTGCTTCTTTGAGCGAGCTCTTCCCGAGAGACATGTTCCTCCGGCAGGTCTACGCCGCATTCCTGGGCCAGCTTCTGTACCGCTTCGGGGAAGGACATGTTCTCTTCTTCCATGATGAAGGAGAAGACGTCTCCTGCCTTGTTACAGCCAAAGCACTTATACATCTCTCGTCCCGGATTCACCGAGAAGGAGCCTGATTTTTCATTGTGGAAGGGACAGAGTCCGAAGTAATTCGATCCCTTCTTGGTAAGTTTTACATATCGAGAAACCACATCCACGATATTGGTTCTGGATCTGATCTCATCGATGATTTCTGGTGAATATCGAGGCATGTGACTCCTTTCTATTTAGAATCCATCAACCTCCCATGCCTTGGGCATGAAGCATTCATTGAACTTGGTGATGGCATATTCATCGGTCATACCGGAGATATAATCTGCAAGTACGCGGTCTTTCTTCTCGGTTCCATTGATGGCTGCGGATGAATAACGCTCAGGAATTGCATCGAGATGATCACTGTAGAACTCATAGAGCATCTCAAGCATACGCTTCGCTTTCACTTCTTCGCCCTTGGCAACCGGATTGGTATATACGGACTGGAACATGAACTTCCTGAGATCCAGAAGTGCCTGATAGATCTCATCAGACATAATAATCTCGGGCTTACCGGTGGAGCTGGTAATCACGTCATGCACCATGGTATTCAGTCTGTCATGACAAGTAGGACCTAAGGTCTTACGAATCTCAAGAGGAATATCCTCCTCAGACAGAATGCCTCCTCGGATGGAATCATCCACATCGGCATTCACATAAGCGATCTTATCGGCGAGACGAACAGCCTGGCCTTCCGGAGTTGCCGGATGCAGTTCCATCTCGTGATTTAAGATTCCGTTACGGACTTCCCAGGTAAGGTTCAGTCCTTCGCCGCTCTTCTCGAGATATTCCACGATACGAACGGACTGCTCATTGTGACGGAAGCCGCCTTCAACGAGTCCATTCAAGACGCGCTCGCCCGCATGACCAAATGGCGTGTGCCCGAGATCATGTCCAAGTGCAATCGCTTCGGTCAGGTCTTCATTTAGACGAAGAGCCTTCACGATCGTTCTGGAAATCTGAGAAACTTCAAGTGTATGAGACAGACGCGTACGATAGTGATCACCCTTGGGATCAAGGAAAACCTGCGTCTTATTCTTTAATCTGCGGAAAGATTTGCAATGTAGGATTCTGTCGCGGTCTCTCTGGAAAACCGGACGGATATCGCATTCAGCCTCTTCGCGCTCTCTTCCCTTGGAATTGGTAGAAAGAGTTGCATATGGGCTCATTGTTTTCGCTTCCATCTCTTCGATCTGTTCACGAATGAGCATCGATCCTCTCCTCCCTTGCAGGCCTCTTCCGTCAATGTATGTATCCGTTTTTCGGAGCCTACATAATATCTATTCTGTTTCAATGTCCGAAATCCCTTTATTTTTATTGTTTTTATTTAAGAACAAAAGATTTTAGAAAAATTTTCGTTGTGTCTCACTCTTCCTATAGCTATGATTCTCTTCGGAAGAAATGTAGAACACGCTCTAAGAAACGTGAGATGCTCGCCTTTGTATAGATATATACCCTGGGCGGATTGATTTCTTTCAACAATGATCTAAGGAGTTTTTTCATCATGGCAAAAGATACAAGCAAGAAACTGACCGAAGGGAACCCCATGCGCCTGATTCTGGGATTCATGATCCCGGTTCTTATTGGAATGCTCTTCCAGCAGTTCTACAGTCTTGTTGATACAGTTATCGTCGGTAAGGCCCTGGGGGTCAGTGCCCTCGCTGCCGTTGGCTCCACAGGTTCCATCACTTTCCTTACCATTGGTTTCTGCAATGGTGTTGCCAGCGGATTTGCCATCCCGGTTGCTCAGCGATTCGGTGCCGAAGACCACAAGAGTCTTAGACGTTATGTCACGAATTCTGCCTGGCTTGCCATTATTCTCTCCCTTGTAATGACCGTGTTTGTCAGCATCTACTGTAGAGAGATTCTGATTCTCATGCAGACTCCGGAAGATATTCTCGATGAAGCCTATGCTTATCTTCTTGTGATCTTCCTCGGAATCCCGGTTACCTATCTCTATAATCTAACCTCAGGGATCATTCGTTCTCTTGGCGATTCGAAGACTCCGGTATACTTCCTTCTTCTCGCATCCGCTCTCAATATCGTCTTAGATCTTGTCTTTATCCTAGGTATGAAAACCGGTGTCGGCGGAGCTGCTGTTGCAACCGTCATCTCCCAGGCTGTGTCCGGCATCCTCTGCCTGGTATTCATGATCCGTCGTTTCCCCATCCTGAAGATGGAGAAGGGAGACTGGAAACTGAGGAAAAGGGAATCCTTCGTCCTTCTCTCCATGGGACTTCCCATGGGTCTGCAGTATTCCATCACCGGTATCGGCTCTGTTGTTCTTCAGGCTTCTGTTAACACCTTAGGTTCCATGGCTGTTGCAGTACAGACTGCATCCGGCAGATTGATCAATTTCTTCGCTGTATTCTACGATGCCATCGGTTCCACCATGGCAACCTACGGCGGTCAGAACGTCGGCGCCGGCAAGCTTGATCACCTGAAGGCAGGTCTTAAGGCTGCGCTGATCGTAGATATGATCTATGCCGTCATCGCATGGATTCTTCTCTACTTCTTCTCATATAAGTTCCTCCTGCTCTTCCTGAATTCCAACGAAACTGTCATTATGCAGGAATCCAGGACCTACATGCTGATCGTTACAGCATTCTTCGCACTTCTGGCACTGGTCAACACCTTCCGCTTCCTGATCCAGGGCATGGGGTATTCTTCCTTCGCTCTGCTCGCTGGAATTGCAGAGATGATTGCAAGAATTCTGGTTGCCTTCACTCTGGTTCCTGTCATGGGCATCATGGCAGCCGCCATCGCAGGCCCGATTGCATGGCTCTTTGCTGATGCCTTCCTCGTTCCCGCTTACTTCTGGTGCTGCAGGCAGACAGAGAAGAAGCTCGGGCAGCCATATATGACTAGCCAAAGATCTTAAAAACGCCATATTTCTCAGTTTTCACAAAAACGGGTGTGCAATATATGAAGAAATCACTTCATTTTGCACACCCATATTTTATTTCTTCGGCTTATCGTCCATCGATTCTTCATACACGATTCTGGCTTCCTTAACCAGGCGCACAAAGGAATCATCCGGATCATCGACCTGGCATCCATAGAACCAGGTGTTCGCGCCAATCGGCTTCACATGTACGATCTTGCCATAGGCCTTGGAACGGCCCTTCTGCAACTGGGTCCAGACGCCAACCTTGTATTCCTTCTGCACGATGACGCCAAATCCACCATCGCTCACATCAAAGAGCTTGGCCGGCCGACCATTCAGCAGGCACTCCTTATTCACCGGGAAGCGCGGATACTTGCGGGTATAAGTAATCTCCTTCTTCTCCTTACGGCCGTAAGTCAGATAGAGATGCGAACCCTTGTGAATGACAGGACGAATGACAACATTATCGTAGACTGATGAACCATCCCTGGTCGTGATGGACACCGTCCCCGTCTTGAAGTCTACAAACTTCTCCTGATCATCATAAACAGGAGCGAGTCCAACCAGACTTCCCTCCTTAATGAGTACATATGATTTAAAAAGAAAAGTCCCCTGATCCGTATCCCATTGCAGTATGATCGGATTCCCTTCCTTGAAATCGTCCTGGAACATATCGAGACCTCCGAAATTCTAAATGAAAACTGATATCTTCTTTACCCTAGATATATACGAAATTCTAAATGAAAACTGATATCTTCTTTACCCTAGATATATACGAAATTTCGAAATATCGCAAGCCATTCGATAGTGAGTTTCCATTTTCAAAGTTTCTTTCCACCAGGTTCACGAAGATGCTGACAATTCCTCACATCTCCTTCAAAATGCAGGGCATCCCTTAGTCGCCTGATCGCCGAGCTGTCTTCCTTCCTCTACATGATTCTTTATTCGATACAGAGATCATCCCCAGCATCAGGAAGATCAGCAGGAATCCCAGGAAATCATAGGCTCCAAAGGCATCCCCGAAAACAAATACAGAGATCAGCGCTGCCGTAACCGGCTCCGAGAATCCATAGAGAATACCGAGGTCTGGTCCGATGTAATGAATACCCGTGATATAGAGAGTGAATGCCATCACATTACCAACCAGCACCACAAACGCAATTCCAAAATATCCCATAGCCGTCGGAACATAAGCAACTTCCCAGGGTCTGAAGAGAAGGGCCAGAAGCAGTCCTCCACCCAGGAAAGACCAGGCCTGCATAACCGTCACAGGAAAGCGATCTGAGAGCAAGGGACCAAGCATGTTGTAAACAGTAACGCACACAGCACAGAGAACACCGGTAAGAAGCGCTATGGGCGAGATTACGAGATGCTCTACATTTCCATGGGTGACAATGAGGAAAACACCAGCGATGGCCATGACGACCGCGATGACTTCCGTAAGCTTCGGGGCGCGGCGCGCGATCAGGGCACTGCAGAGCATGATGAAGATCGGCGAAAGGTCCTGCAGAATCGTCCCGACTCCGGCGGACGAGAGCTGAATGGTCGTGAAGTAGAGGAACTGGCAGATGGCGACGCCCGGCAGGCCATAGGCAATCAGCAGGAGGATGCTTTTCTTGCTGCTGACGATGCCGAAGAGCTTGTCGCGGTGTGCGAAAAGGCAGTAGAGGAAAAGCACGATGCCCGCCAGCGTCAGGCGAATCGGCACCAGCCAGCGCGAATCCATCCCCTCCACCTGAAAGAGGTATTGTCCCATCGAGCCGGATGCGCCCCAGCAAGCGCCGCCGCCCATGGTCATGAACGCACCTAAGATATGTTTCTTCTTCTCTGTCATGATACTTCCAACTTCTTTTATTCTTCTATCAAGAGCCATTGTAGGCTTCGCTAGTTCTGATCCACTTCGTAGATCTAGGGCCGCCATCTTCTCTCCGGTCTCACCGCAATGTAGGGTCTCCGGAAGTTTGTGTCACAACAGGCACCGCGGTCCATTATACCCTCATAGGAAGACATGATACAAGAGGAGGCAAGCATCCCGGCCTCATTTGTTCATTGTGGGCCACATTCGTTCACCCTTACCTCATTTGTTTATTGCTGGCGACATTCGTTCATTGCTGGCCACATTCGTTCAGTGCTGGCCACATCCGTTCATTGCTGGCCCACATTCGTTCATCCCTACCTCATTCGTTCATTGCTGACCACATTCGTTCAGTACTGGACACATCCGTTCATTGCTGACTCACATTCGTTCATTGCTGGCCCACATTCGTTCAGTGCTGGCCCACATTCGTTCATTGCCGGCCCACATTCGTTCATTGCTGACTCACATCCGTTCATTGCTGCCCCACATTCTTTCATCCCTGGCCACATCTTCCATCTTAAAAATTGGTTTAATTGTCACCTTCAAGAAAAATTAGTGGTTGACAATAATCCAAAATCCGCTAAACTCGAGGAAGTGAGCATAGTACAAAACGTCACCATATGAAGATGAAAGGTGACAAAGAAAGGAAGTTATGAATATCAGGAAAATAACCTTTATTGCTTTAATGGCTGCTGTCTGCTGCATTCTCGGACCTCTGTCCATCCCCATCGGGCAGGTTCCGATCTCTCTCCAGATTCTTGCCGTTTTCCTATGTGTCTATCTGCTTGGTTGGAAGGACGGTACCATCGCATTTATAGTCTATATTCTGCTTGGTCTCGTCGGCCTTCCTGTATTCGCAGGTTTCACCGGTGGTGCTGACAAGCTTTTCGGACCGACTGGCGGCTACATCTTAGGTTTCATTCTGACCGCACTGATTGCTGGAATTTTCATCGACAGGAGCTTAAACGTTGAGAGCAAAGCCCTTCGCGTGACCTACCAGATTGCCGGCATGATCCTTGGCGTTGCTGCATGCTATGTACTTGGAACAGCATTCTTCATGGCATTTACTCATATGTCTCTGGCTGAATCTCTTGCACTTTGCGTTATTCCCTTCATTCCTGTAGACCTCTTAAAGGTTGTCATTGCTTTCTTCCTCGGAAATGTAGTGCGTGCAGCTCTCATGAAGGCAAAACTGATAGAGCGATAAACCAATCCTCACCAGACCTCCGAAATCTCTTAACAGATAACATAGGGCGGGAATTGCGTCATGCGCGATTCCCGCCCTATCTCCTGGCATTCTTTAGCAGCTTATAGGGCGGGATTTACCGATTCTTTGCTTTTCCGCCCTATCACCTGGCATTTTTTAGCAACTTATAGGGCGGGAATTGCCGATTCTTTGCTTTTCCGCCCTATCTCCTGGCATTCTTTTGCAGCTTATAGGGCGGGATTTGCCGATTCTTTGCTTTTCCGCCCTGTCTCCTGGCATTCTTTTGCAGCTTATAGGGCGGGAATTGCCGATTCTTTGCTTTTCCGCCCTATCACATACTCAAACCTCCGCAATAATAGGGCGGGAATTGCGTCATGCGCGATTCCCGCCCTATTTATGTTCCACACTTCATGCTTCCGCAATCCATCAATAAAACACGCTTTACTCCATGCTCTTCCCAAATCCCTGCAGATGATCAAGAATCCGATAGAGTTCAAGGTACTGGTCGCCGGTAATTCCGATCTTGTCGCCGAGCTCGAAGACCTGGGTGCCGACCCAATTGCCACGGAGGTCAGACAGAGGCTTAGCATCATACTGAATGGCTGCAGCTGCAAGATGCGCATTCTGAACCATGAGATTTCCTGCACTTGCCTGGGTGTCTTCAGCATCCGGTTGCTCGGGTGCCTTTGCAATCTGGGAGACTGTCGGCCAGTCCGCCAGCTTCGAATCTTTCAGCTGCGGAACAATTCTTCCACTCATCTTGCCGTTAGGATTTCCCGTACGGATATAATTCAGCGCATAAGAATAGAAGTTCTCAGAGAGTTCTAAGTCTGCATTGGTATAGAGGTTTGCTCCCTGTTCATTACCAGTCGGAATATTACCGTAGAGGTAGACTTCCTCACCACTATGCCAGGAACCGAGTCTTCCATTGTCCTTGGTGAAATAATATTCATAGACAGGTTCGCCGGTTGCTTCCGCCAATCTCGTCCAGGCATTGTGTCCATAGCCGAAGTAATAAGCAGTGAAGATCTTCTCCCAGTTATCCTTGGCTTCCTGATCTGTCTCTGCAGGATAGAGCTTCAACACATCTTCCGTGCGATTCCCAAAGACTTCACGGACGCGGTCCTCATATGTGGAAAGATTTACATTTCCGAAGATGAGGAAAGGTGCCGCCTCCTCCTTATTATAGCCGTGGAGCAGGGCTTCCTCGTTGTGTTCGCCGTCCATGTAGGATTCGTAGGGCGTCTTCGTGAGCGCGTAGCCGTCCACCGTCATGTGGTGTTGGATGTCCGCCTGGCTTACTATCTTGTCTGCCGGGAGCGCGCGGAGTGCAGCGAGGTCGCCGTCTGCAACCTTCAGTGCCTTTCTGGTCTCAGTTCCAGCCTCCAGCGCCTCCTCCATGCTACGGAAGGAATGCGCCGGCTCGACCGCTTCTACAGAAGAGGACTCAGCAATTACACGCTTGAAGAGGCCCTTTGCCAGAGGCGATGTCGAGAGCGCGCCAACCGCTGCGGAACCTGCAGATTCACCAGCCAGCGTCACATTCGAAGGATCACCACCGAAGGCCTCGATATTCTTCTGCACCCACTCCAATGCCTTCACCTGGTCCAGAAGGCCGTAATTTCCAGTTGTTCCGTTAGGGGACTCCGCCGCCAGCGCCTCATCCGCATAATAACCGAAGACGCCCAGGCGATATGCCATATTGACCACGATTACGCCATCATGCGCGAAAGTTTTACCTGAATAATCGTCATACCAAGGCTGCCCCGTCTGAAGCGAACCGCCATGCACATAGACCAGAACCGGGCAGTCCTTGACATCGCCAGCCGGCTTCCAGACATTGACATAGAGGGAATCCTCCGACATCTCTGTGCGGTAGTTGTCATCCAGACGAACCTTGTAATCGTGGTATCCCACAATCTGCGACAGTGAAGAGTAGATCTCACTGCTCTTAGGCTGCATGGACATGGGCTTGAAATGATCACACGCCAGCACTCCATCCCAGGGCAGCGGATCCTGCGGTTCCTTCCAACGAAGGTCCCCAACAGGCGGCGCAGCATAAGGAATTCCGGTATATACCTCAACCTCGCCATCTTCCGTCTTCACGCCTGTGATGTCTCCCTCGGAAATATGGAGCACATCCGTAACCTCCGGATTCTTCCCTGCAACTGCCGGCACCAGTTTGTAGGGGCCCTGGGTCAGGAAGAAAATCAGGATCTGTACCAGAAGGAAGCAGGCAAAACCCAACGCATGCCAGGAGAATGGCTTATTCTTCAGTTTCTTCGCACGAAGAATGGGATAAACAATGCTGGCTGCAAGTGCCAGAATCCATCCCAGAATTGTATTTTTATCTAATTCCAGAAGTATGAGAAATACGAGCGTCAGGAGGACTAAAATGACACAAAAACTGATATTCTTCAATTTCTTCTTGTCTTTTGTAACGTTCTTGTCTTTTGCAACGTTCTTATCTCTTGCAACGTTCTTGTTTTTTGCAACGTTCTTGTTTTTTGCAACGTTCTTATCTTTTGCAACGTTCTTGTCTTTTGCAACGTTCTTATCTCTTGTAACGTTCTTATCCTTTTCCTTCTGGTCTCTATCTATTCTGCTTACATCCACCTGATTCTGCTCTCCGGTTATCAGCTTATCATCTATCTTATTTTGCATCTTATCTTGCTCCTGCATCAGAATAAATCCATAATATCCGCGAATTTATCAATTTCGAAGAAGGCGCTTCCTCTCTCGATCTGTCCAAAACCATACTTGGCGAAGATAAAAGGAACCTTTGCTTCCCAGCACGCCTTACGATCCATATCGGTATCACCGATGTAGACAGGTGCCTTAATCTCGTTGCGTTCTACCAGAAGTTTAATATTCTCAGCTTTTCCAAGTCCTGTTTTACCATAGCACTCCCAGTCATAGACTTCTCTTCGAAGATCAAAGCGATCCAGCAGGCATTCGATGTATCCCTCCTGGCAGTTACTTACAATATAGAAAGGAACTTCCTTATAGAAGGAACGCATGGTCTCGACAACTCCAGGATACATGATGTCATCTGTACCTTCTCTTAAGACCCTGCCCTCTTCCTCATAGGCGAAGTGCCGGAAGCGTGCCTTCTCTTCCTCGCTTGCATCCGGGAATAGAGCATCAACGATCTCATTCATGGGCTTACCGAAAAGTCCCTTCAGCCCTTCTCCTGTCAAAGGTTCATGGCTTAAACCTGCCATTTCCACAGCATTGTTCCATGCAATTGCAACCTCTGCAGTAGAATCCCACAGGGTTCCATCGACATCCAGAATTATCCCATCTGTGTTATATCTCACAAAACTCATAGCATATTCCTCTGATACATATCTTCCGTCATGAATTCTTCCAGTTGAATCGCATACTTCTCGAGATCAACTTTCCCATTTATGACCTCTATACCATCCGCTTCGAGTAATTCCTTTTGAATGTTCACCCCGCCAAAGGCAAAAGCCTCTGCAAGTTTCCCCTGGGAATTCACCACGCGGTAGCAGGGTATATTCCCGGGGTCTGGATTCTTGTGTAAGGCATTCCCTACTGCCCTGGACATCTTTGGATTTCCTGCGAGGGCAGCCACCTGACCATAGCTAGCCACCTTTCCTCTTGGAATCTTCTTCACAGCCTCATAGATTCTCTTACTCGGCGTGTCAGATATCATGTGGTAACTTGTATCAACGATGTCTAAAATTTCCTCAATCGGAAGACTTCCATCAAGGATCAGGGTCAGCCAGTGCTCTTTGTTCATATGATAAGCCGGGCAGAAGCCCTTACTGTTCTTCACCATATGAATGAATTCCGGGTCAGCCTTCACATTCAGGCAGGCTGTAAGCCGGTCCGTCTTAAGTCCTAGCTTATTCCCCTCTACGATCATGAAGAGAGCAAACCATTTGTCACTATATATATCTTTCACGGTAGCGAAATCAGGACTGATTGCCCAGGGATATTCCACCTTGCATTCGTACCGCTTACAAATCTCTGTTAATATCTGATCCGTATCATCATGTGATAGAGATTTCCGTACTTCTGTCTCACGAATCATCTGATCTACAAGCCACCTTTCTTCCCTCAGAGCATGATCTTCTCACTCCCGCAAAATGCACTTGCATTATCTTATTTTTCTACTACTTTTTCAACCGGCAGGACGATTTTTCACCCCGATATTTACCAGCTGAGGGAAGGCTTCGAAGCACAGAAAAAGTGCGCCTCGAAGAGAGACGCGCTAAGGTTCTGGCATTTATTGAAGCTCATTCGAAAATGTAGAGCTTACACATTACATTCTCTACATTCTACATTCCAAATATTCCCTATATTACCTATATTCCCTAGATTCCTGTAGAACCGGACTGACTATTCTTCATGCCCTTTCCACTCATCTGTCCATTCGGTGCCTGACCGGAAGGCATCTCCGGCGCACTTCCATCAGAAGGCAACTCAGGCATACTTCCATCACTGGGCAACTCAGGAGCATTGCCATCTGAAGGCATCTTGGGCATACTTCCATCACCACTCGGTGCCTGTCCATCCGGAGCCTGTCCCATCCGGCCATCGCTGCCATTTGATCCCATCTGGCCCTTGCCACCGCCCATACCACCAAACTGGTTGGTAAGTTCTGTGGTTTCTTCACCATTTACGGTAATACTTCCACCATTCAGCGTACCGGTTCCGTCATAATCGAAGGGAGACTGGCAGTTGATCTCGATCCTTCCTCCATTGATAGTGATATCTCCATTCGAATCAATACCATCGGTATCGCCCTGTGCCATATCAATCTTGATATTCCCATTGTTGATTACAACTGATATGTAATGACCTCCTGTCAAGAGAAAACTTACAGGGAGTCACCACAAACTTATTTAATTGTTACTGAAGGCATCTGGAAAGAGCCTCGGAGTAT
>ONDO01000006.1 GCA_900316625.1 uncultured Lachnospiraceae bacterium
TATGGATATTCTAACAATTGTGTCTGAACTAGCTGGTGGTATGCTGACTACCATCGAAATCTTCGTATTAACCTTAGTATTCTCCTTACCGCTGGGCCTGATTATTGCTTTTGGTCGTATGTCGAAAGTAGGTATTATTCGTAATATAACGAAGATCTATATCTCGATCATGCGTGGAACACCACTTATGTTACAGCTGATTGTCGTCTACTTCGGACCTTACTATATCTTCGGTATGACGATTTCTTCCTCTTACCGAGGAACGGCTGTCATCATTGCATTTGCGCTTAATTATGCAGCTTACTTCGGAGAAATCTATCGCTCTGGAATTGAATCCATGTCGAAAGAGCAGTATGAAGCTGCCAAGATGTTAGGCTATTCCTCCCAGGCAACCTTCTTCCGTATTATCCTGCCGCAGGTAATCAAGAGAATCCTGCCTTCCATTACAAATGAAGTTATTACACTGGTTAAAGATACTTCCCTTGCTTTCTCTATCGCCTATGCTGAGATGTTTACCCAGGCGAAAGCACTGGCTGCAACAGCGCATAATGTCGTACCTCTTCTTGCGGCGGGATTATTCTACTATATCTTCAATTTCGTTGTAGCAATGGCAATGGATTATGCTGAAAAGCGTATGAATTACTATAACTAGGAGCAAGCTATGAATATCTTGGAAATGAATCATGTAAAAAAATCCTTCGGCGAGACCGAAGTATTAAAAGATATCAATCTCTGTGTAAAAGAAGGTGAAGTAGTCTCGATTATTGGACCTTCGGGTTCTGGAAAATCCACCTTGCTGCGTTGTGCAACCTTCCTTGAAACTATGGATGACGGAAATATCATCTATGTTGGAGATGAAGTTGTAAAATCCGAAAATGGGAAGTCAGTCTATGGAGATAAGAAGCAGCAGAGAAAAGCCATGGAATATGTAGGCCTTGTATTTCAGTCCTTCAACCTCTTTCCTCACTTCTCTGTACTAAAGAATATTACAGATGCTCCGATCAGGAATCAGAAGCGTCCCAAGGAAGAAGTATATGCTGAGGCTAGAGAACTCTTAAAGAAAATGGATCTCTCTGACAAAGAAAATGCTTATCCTTGTGAGCTATCCGGTGGTCAGAAGCAGAGAGTATCGATTGCCAGAGCTCTTGCAATGAAACCCAAGATTCTCTTCTTCGATGAACCGACATCCGCTCTGGACCCGGAACTTACCCGTGAGGTATTAAAGGTGATTAAGCAGCTGGCAGAAGAGAAGATGACCATGGTTATCGTTACCCATGAGATGAGCTTTGCAAAAGATGTATCCAACCGAATTATCTTCATGGAAAATGGACTGATCGTAGAAGATACAACACCTGAGAAGATGTTCACTTCTGATAATGACAGAACCAGAGAATTCCTCGGAAAGTACCACGAACTGAATTAAATAATCTATCGAATGATTATTAATGGAGCGATATATGACAATTAGTGAATACCGGCTGCCCCAGGCTGCATTTTCCTGGGAAGAACTGAAGAAAGACGCAAATGGTCTGATTCCGGTCATCGTACAAGATGAAAAGACCTTACAGGTCAGAATGCTTGCCTATATGAACGAAGAAGCCTACAATACGACTCTGAAAACCGGTCGTATGACCTATTACAGTCGTTCCCGCAAGGAACAATGGGTCAAGGGAATGACTTCCGGTAATATCCAGTATGTTAAATCCTTAACTGCAGACTGTGATCTGGATACAATTCTTGCTATCGTTTATCAGCAAGGTGGATTATCCTGTCATACCGGAGCTGAATCCTGTTTCTTTCATACGATCTCAGAGATTCCTGAAAAAGGAAAGAGTGCAGAAGAGAAAGCAAAGGAAAACCTTCAGTAATGAATACCTGCGTCATCACGAAAATTGAATATGACGGGAAAGATTACCGTGCGCTCTATATTTTCGACGAAAGCAGACATGCAATCGAGATTCTGCCAGAGCAGGTCCCTTATTGTGGACTTATGGAGAATGTATATGTCGGTCGAATTGAGAAGATGTCGGATTATCCAAAGGCTTGTTTTGTAAGAATAGACGCGGAAAAATCCGTCTATCTCCCCTTAGATGACTCATCGAAGATCCATTATGTAGACAAGAAGTCGAATGGGTCAAAACCGCACCAGGGTGATCTGATCCTCGTGAAAGTAAAAAAGGACGAGGTGAGATCCAAGGATGCAGTGGGAGATAGTGAGATTTCGATCTCATCTTATCATCTCGAGTGTTATCTGGAACAAGGTAGTTCTTCCGATTGTCTTCATGTCGGTGTATCGAGGAAATTATCGCCCGAGGAGAGGAAACGCCTAACGGACCTCTTCGCATCGGGATTTTCATCTACGACGACTTATGCATATCGTCTCGTTATTCGTTCGAATGCCGATGGAATCGATGGTGAGGTGCTGCTTCGAGAGGCGGAGGCTTTATTCGTAAAGATGGATAAGCTCATGGAATCCGCTCATATCGCGATCGCTCCGCAGCTCCTATGGAAGGCTCCTTCGCCAATTGAAGCAAGGGCTCTACATTTCCGAAGGGGAGAAGTAGGAAGGGTTGTAACCGACGATCCGGCGCTATGGAAGGTCTTAAATGAGTCGAATTGCTTCATCGTTAAGAAGGATAAGAAGACGTCGATAAGAGATGACGAGACTGTATTGGAATATTATACGGACCCATACCCCTTAAGCATGTTATACTCCCTCCTGTCAGAGTTAGAGAATGCTCTGAAGAAAACCGTCTGGTTAAGTTCTGGTGCGTCTCTTGTCATAGAGGCGACGGAAGCCATGTATGTCATCGACGTGAATTCTTCGCACAGGAAGTCGGGCAGTGCAGAGCGTTATGGAACTAATGGGAAGAACGGAGATCCGGCGCTTCAGGCGAACCTGGAGCTTGTTCCTGAGATTGCCCGCCAGATCAGACTTCGCAACCTGACCGGAATGATTCTTGTTGACTTTATGAATATGAAGACTCCGGAAGCTGGAGATCTCCTTCTTAAGATGCTCCGTCGGGAAACGAAGAGCGATCCCATCTCTGTTCACGTGGTCGACATCACCGGGCTTGGAATCGTTGAAATTACTAGGAAGAAGCAGAATCCGTCCCTGAAACAAATGTTGACAGGAACTATCTAGCATGATAATATACTTGAGTATGCCGCTCGGAGAGGTTAGAAGTCTGCCAATAACTGGTAGCGCCATATCCGGCGAATAGTGTTTTTAGGAGGCACCCACATGTACGCAATTATTCAGACTGGTGGCAAACAGTACAAGGTTTCCGAAGGTGATATCCTCACCGTTGAGAAGCTTGACGTTGAAGAAGGTAGCAAGGTTACTTTCGATCAGGTACTTGCAGTTAACGGCACCGAACTCACCATTGGCGATCCCACTGTAAAGGGCGCAACTGTTGAGGCTACTGCTGTAAAGAACGGTCGTGGCAAGAAGGTTATCGTTTACAAGTACAAGAGAAAGACCGGATATCATAAGAAGAACGGTCACAGACAGTCCTTCACTCAGGTGAAGATCGAGAAGATCAACGCCTAAACCCGTATCAGATGATAAGGGTCACAGTCCTAAAAGAGAAAGATAAGACGAAAGCAATCCGTTGCAGTGGACACGCTGGTTTCGATTCCTATGGAAAAGACATCGTCTGCTCTTCGGTTAGCATTCTCGTCATTAATACATTGAATTCGATCGAAGTTCTGACAGATGACTCCATGCAGACCTCTACGAAAGAGGAAGATGGTATCATCAATGCGGATTTCCCTAAGGGTTTATCCCATGATGCAGAGGTTCTGATCTCGGCAATGGTTTTGGGACTACAACAGATACAAGATACATACGGTAAAAGATATCTAGAATTTCAGATTCAGGAGGTAACACAATGTTAAATCTTAACCTTCAGTTCTTCGCACATAAGAAGGGAATGGGTTCCACCAAGAACGGACGTGATTCCGAGTCCAAGCGTCTTGGTGCAAAGAGAGCAGACGGACAGTTCGTAAAGGCTGGTAACATCCTTTATCGTCAGCGTGGTACAAAGGTTCATCCCGGCGTTAACGTAATGCGTGGTGGTGATGATACTCTGTTCGCTACTGTTGACGGAGTACTTCGTTTCGAGCGTAAGGGTAGAGATAAGAAGGTAGCTTCTGTATACCCCGTTGCTAACGAGGACTGATCAATTATCGTCATATGACCCTATGTGCCATATGATTCCATAAGATCATCATGGCCCGGCTAGATCAACTAGTCGGGCTTTTTATTAGAAGAATTTTAGTAGAAAGATAGGTCTGATATGTTTGCTGATAGAGCGAAAATCCGGATTATCTCCGGAAAAGGTGGCAACGGACACGTATCCTTCCGCAGGGAAAAATTCGTACCGGACGGTGGTCCGGATGGAGGTGACGGCGGCAAGGGCGGAGATGTAATCTTCGTTGTAGATGAGGGTATCAACACCCTTGCAGATTACCGTCACAAATACAAGTTCGCTGCACAGAACGGTGAAGAAGGTGGCAAGAAGAATTGCCATGGTAAGAAGGGTGAAAACCTGATCCTCAAGGTACCGGAAGGTACTGTTATTCGAGATGCAGAGTCTGGCAAAGTCATCAAGGACATGTCTGGTGACTGTAAGGAATATATCATTCTGACCGGTGGCGCAGGTGGTCTTGGTAACCAGCACTTTGCAACGAGTACCATGCAGGCTCCCAAATACGCAAAACCGGGCGGAGATGCAAGAGAACTTGAAGTTATTCTCGAACTTAAGGTAATCGCTGATGTAGGTCTGATTGGCTTTCCCAATGTAGGTAAGTCTACTTTCATCTCCAGAATTACCCATGCAACTCCTAAGGTTGCAAATTATCACTTCACAACCTTACAGCCGATTCTAGGCGTTGTAGATGTGCCCAATATCCCCGAATTTGTCATTGCTGACATTCCCGGACTGATTGAGGGCGCTGCAGACGGAATCGGGCTCGGTCATGAATTCCTTCGTCATATCGAACGTACCAAGGTCTTAGTTCATCTGGTTGATGGTGCGTCTGTAGAAGGACGTGATCCTGTGGAAGATATCAAGGCTATCGATGCTGAGCTTATGAAGTATGATGAAGATCTCATCAAGAAACCTCAGATCATCGCCCTGAATAAGATGGACGTCTGCCCTGACAAGAAGGAAGAGGTCTTAAATAAGGTTAAGGAAGCTTTCAAAGAAGAAGGTTATCCGGTATTTGCGATATCTGCCGTTACCGGTGAAGGCGTAAATGAGCTTCTCTACGCTATGAAGGAAGCGATGGACAACTTCACTCTGGCTCCGACTGTATATGATACAGAATATGATCCAAACGACTTCGATACAACGAATCTTCCGGTGGAAGTATACAGAAGAGATGATGGTGTCTTCATCGTAGAAGGACCCAAGATCGACAAGATGCTTGGTTACACCAATCTCGATTCTGAACGTGGCTTTGCATTCTTCCAGCGTTTCTTACGTGAACAGGGCATCAATAAGATGCTGGAGAAGGCTGGAATTGAAGAAGGCGACACCGTTGAACTGGGCGGTATCCAGTTCGATTACTACGAATCTTAATATTTCGCTGGGCTGTAATGGGCTGCTCTACATTTACGAAGAGGAGCCTGTCGGGACCGGTACAGAGAGGAATAAATATGAATAACAAACAGAGAGCATACTTAAGCGGACTCGCTGCAAAGGAAAACAGCATCATCCAGATTGGGAAGAATTCCCTTACCCCGGAAGTGGTAGCTTCCATCGATGAAGCGCTTGAGGCAAGAGAACTGATTAAGGTCACCGTTCTGAAGAACTGCTTCGACGATATCCGTGATATCGCTGAGACCGCAGCTGGACGCACACGCTCCCAGGTGGTTCGTGTCATCGGACGTCGTTTCGTTCTCTATCGTCCTGCGAAGAAGCCGTCCATCGTTCTTCCCAGATAAATAAGTATCTAAGATGTGGCAGATATGTTAGCTGATGAGAAAACTGTCCTGCTTCTGGGTGGGACCTTTAATCCAATCCATAATGGCCATATAGCGATGTTAGACTCGGCATACGAGGCCTTAAAGCCTGATGAGGTGTGGATCATGCCTAACGGCATTCCTGCCCATAAAGAGGCTCCTGTAGGCATCAGCGCCCAGGCCCGCCTCGAGATGGTGGAAGCATGTTTGCCCTTGCTTTCCATGAGTGATGTGGTTCGAATTGAGACTTCGGAAACCCATCGGGCAGAAGTGAGCTTCACTTTCCAGACCATGCTGCGGCTTCATAAGGAATATCCTTCCTATCGTTTCATCTTCCTGATCGGTGAGGATTCCCTCGATGCCTATGACACCTGGGTTCACCCAGAGATTATCGCTGAAAACTGCGAACTGGCTGTCTGTGGCCGTGATCAGAATTCTTTCGAGCTTCTCCTTCGGAAATGTAAAGCGGCAGGAGATAAGTACCATACCACTTTTCATGCCCTTAACATGAAGCTGGTAGATGTGTCCTCGACAGAAATCCGCCGAGAGTGTCAAGGATTCTGGTCCTCATATTACAAGATGGAGTCCTTCCCTGATGAGAGGAAGGTATATGACGATTTCCGGGAGATGTTAATGAATACACTCCCTGAAGCTGTTATACAGTATCTCTATTCCCATCGAATCTATGCAGATTCCAAAGCTTACTTAGAAGGAAGTTCTACGATGAATCTGGAAGATATTAGAAAAGATCTTAAAAAGAGATTAAAGGGTTCTCGATATGAGCATACGCTTGGTGTTATGTACACCTGTGCATCTCTTGCCATGCGTTATTCTTATCCCATGCAGGATGCTCTCTATGCCGGATTACTTCATGACTGTGCCAAGTACATGGGAGCAGACGAACTTATAAAGGCAGCAGAGAAGCATGATCTTCCGATTACGGAAGCAGAGAGAAGAAACCCTTCCCTTCTTCATGCCAAGCTTGGTGCATATTATGCCAAGGAACGCTATGATGTGACTGATCCACAGATACTTCATGCAATCCGGGTACATACCACCGGAATTCCTAATATGAACCTTCTCGATCAGATTCTCTTCGTAGCTGACTATATTGAACCGAATCGGGATAAAGCGAAGAATCTGACGGAATTGCGTAATCATGCCTTTATCAATCTCGATGAAACGATCACCATGATTCTTAGAGATACTCTGGCATATCTTGATACTTGTAATGTAGAAATTGACGAGACAACCCAAGCGACATATGACTTCTATCGTAAGCTTACGATGGGAGACTAGAGAGTGAAGTAAGAGGTAATATAATGGATAAAGAATTACTGAAGAAAGTATATCAGGCGCTTAATGATAAGAAGGCAGAGGAGATTACTCTGTTAGAAATCGGTCAAATCAGCCCTATTGCTGATTATTTTGTGATTGCAAGTGGTTCTAATGTAAACCAGCTGAATGCAATGAAAGATGCTGTTGATGAAGTAATGTATACCAATGGTCTTCATGCTCGGCAGATCGAAGGCAATTCCAAGTCTACCTGGATTCTTATGGATTATGGTGACATGATCGTGCATCTCTTCTCCAAGGAAGACCGCTTATTCTATAATCTGGAGCGTATCTGGAAAGACGGTAAGGAAATCAATCCGGAAGAACTCTGATCTGGAGTGCTAAGAAATTATTTTTTAAAATTCCTGAAATTTAAATTGTACATTCTACTTGGGCCTGTCCAATATATATTTGTAGCTGAAATATCTGGTATGAATAAAGGGAGTTTATTTATGAAGACAAAGATTTTAATCGCTATTATCGTTGGAGCACTTCTGCTTGGAGGTGGCTTCGGCATCCATCAGTACAATGCAGCGCAGGCGAAGAAGCAGGCATTGATCGCCGAAGAGCAGGCAAAGCAGAAGAAGGAAGCGGAAGAGAAGAAAGCGAAGGAAGAACGCTTTAAGAACCTGAAGAAGGAATATGACACGGCAGATTTCGATATCGAGAACTCTCTGTATCTCGATGTTGCCGAAGCGGTCGATGCGGCAACTCAGGAAGCGATGGATTCTGCAAGAGCCGCTGATTATTCCTCTCTGGATTCATTCGGTGTAATGATCTCCAAGAAAGAAATGACCGAGGATGAGGAATCCGCTTTCCATGAACTGACGAAGGCTGTAACGGATCGTTATGATGCGTCGAAGAAGACCGTAGATGATCTCTATGCCGAAGTAAGCGCCATTGACCCCGCTGAATATGGCTCATATTACACGGATGCGTATAAGACCGATGTCACTTCGAACATGGACACTTATACCGATGCTTACAACAAGGGAAAATATCAGAACGCATACGATGCCCTTACTACGGTAAAGGCTCTGTATGCCGTCGCAGAAGGTGACCAGAACCGTGCCAAGGAGAGATCTGAAACCTACGCAGCGAAGGCAGAGGCCCAGCCGGCACCCGCAGCAAGTGCACCCGCACCGGCACCAGCACCGGCACATAACGCAGGATATGAAGCAGCGGCAAGAATTGGCGAACCTTGGCCTATGGATAGTGGTATGTACGGTGCATCCGATGCTGCGGGTAATTTTTATATGTTCGATGCAAATGGTAACCAGATCGGATTTTCGCCTGCTGATGCGCCCAGCGCAGTCAGCTTCAACTAATATTTCATATCTGCCTCCTTTTTGATCATGAGAGTCACCCAAAATCGGGTGGCTCTTTTTACATGTTTAAAATAAGTTGCATAAATTGTCATTAAAAGGAGGAAAAATATTATGACAAACAGTTGCTATAGTTACAGAGTATACAACATGTACCGCGTAGGAGCAGATCCTGTAAAGCTGAATCTTTACTGCAGGAAGAGGACCAGGAATCGCTTGTTCCATAAAGGAAGAATCTATTGGTTCAGCCATGATGTTCTGCGTGAGATCCATGAGATCTACACAACAGTGATCTGGAAGATCCACAGACTGAAAGGCAGAGCTCCATATCGTATCCATTGCGTCATGCACCGTATCATGCGCTTTATGCGCATTGTGTGCAAAGTCGCAAAACTGGAAGCACCGATTCTGGCTGCATTCACGGCACTTTATGTCAAGGCACTACTCTATGGTTGTGCCATGATTGCGCTCATCAATTAACTTAAGCTTAGGCCTCACTCGCGAAGAGTGGGGCTTTTTTGTACGACCGGACCAATTCTGTCTTCTATGTTTAAGTGAGACGCAAAAAATATGAAAGGAAATGGGACATGAAAACAATTCGATATAAGATCTTACGAATCCTGCCTGTTATCATGCTGGGACTATTCCTGGCTCTGTCGCCTCCCTCAAAAGCATCCGCTGCGGGAAGTGACCTGGATGGTACGGCAGGAGGCGGAAAGGGAGCCAATACTTACCTTTTCTATTATGAATTTGATGGAAGGGGTGTACGGCTTCGAGTAGCGACCACGGGAGGCTGGCCCATTGATGAATTCGGTGGTCAGACAGGACATACCTTTACCAAGGGTGACCATACCTACATTCCGGCATCACACCCCGTTTGTGCATCTGCGCTGGATGGACCTTTGGCTCAGATGTGTGCCACCTATGGATTGAATATAGCAGAGATCAAGTATCAGTTATTAGCTGCTGGATATGCAAATATCGCTGGCGTATATGTCGCACCGGGGCCTACCTACCTGACCTATATCGACCCGTTTGATGGCATTGGCGGTGGGATCATCCAGTGGCGGTGGAACTGCCCCACCGCCTGCCCCACCGCATCAACATACATGGACGGATTGGGCGCCTCTCAATAGTGAGTATCACGAGAAACATACGACCTGCGGGCATTATATGCAGATGATCGAGAGACATCAGTTTACTCCTTATGTGGATCAGCATGATGGAACGCATACAAGGGTTTGCCCGAATACTTAGACACAAAAATACCGATCTCCAAATGTTAGATTTTTGGTCTAACTTTTTGGGGGTCGGTACAATTGCAATCCTCTTCGTGTATTTAACAAAACTAGAAGAAACGGAAAACTCCGAACACCTTACCTAAGATCTGGCAATCAGGAACAATAATAGGATCCATGTTGTCATTCTCTGGCTGAAGACGGATGTAACCATCTTCCTTATAGAAGGTCTTAACTGTTGCACTGTCATCTACAAGAGCGACAACCATATCACCATTACGACAGGTATTTTGCTGCTTCACCAGGATCATATCTCCATCAAGAATACCTGCATTGATCATGGATTCTCCCTTAACCTTAAGTAAGAATGTCTGTTCATTTGGCATATATTCAGCAGGAACAGGGAAGTAGTTCTCAATATTCTGAACAGCAAGAATGGGTTCACCAGCTGCAACATGACCTACAAGAGGTACATTCACAACTTCTCGACGAGCCAGATTAAAGTTATCATCGATAATCTCAATCGCACGGGGCTTGGTCGGATCACGTCTAATATAGCCATTCTTCTCTAATTTCTCGAGGTGAGCGAAGACAGAAGAAGTGGAACGAAGTTCTACAGCTTCACCAATTTCTCGAACAGATGGCGGATATCCTCTATTAAGTAGTTCCTTTTTAATATATTCGAGAATCTCCTTTTGTTTGGGAGTGATCTTACCGTATGACATGCTGGTTCCTTTCTACAATGGTTCCAAGTGTATATGTAATGTAATAACTAGAACATCTATATCAATATTAGCATAGTCATCTCCTGCAAGCAAACATATATTCCCAAAAATATGTTCGAATTATAGTTGACAAACGTTCGTTCGGGTATTATATTGTTTTCAGAACAGTTGTTCGGAACATTCGTTTCGTTCATTAATATCTGAGGTGATACTATGACACAGATGAATCAGGTAAGACAATATAAGACAGCTCCTGTTATTGATATGAACCGAAGCAGAAGAGCAAAACAGCGTAAGAATCATTATAAGAAAGCAATGTTAATCTTTACAGCCATTATCCTTGGAATCATTCTTGCAACGGTACTTTCACATAGCATGAGTTCTGCAAAGAATGCACATAATTCCTATAAGTACTACACAAGTGTAGAGATCCTTCCCGGTGACAGTCTCTGGTCGGTAGCAGATCAGTATATGACAAATGATTATCATGACAAGAATAGCTATATTAACGAAGTGATGGAGATTAATCATATGACTGATACAGCACTTCGAGTCGGTGACAGTATTACGGTTCCTTACTATAGCGAGGTCCAAAAATAGATCCCAAACAGCTTTTCTTGAACAGCATCTTTGTCTTCGATATAATAAGTATCGCCTGAATACTTAGTTACTCAAAATCGAAGACAAAGAACCCTTCGGAAAGGCTTTTTATGTTACGTCTCATCCAGATCATTCTTTATAATCTATTTAAAATTCCATTTATGATCATCAATATGCGTAAGATGGCCCAAAATCACGAGAGATATTCCGACATGGATCGGTATCTCTATGCACAGCATCTTGTTGATTGCATGAATAAAGCAGGCAAGATAGTCACAGAAGTATATGGTCAGGAAAAACTGCCTAAGGAAGGCGGTTATGTCATGTATCCTAATCACCAGGGCAAATATGATGCAACATCCATCATCTATGCACACAAACTCCCTTGTTCTTTTGTAATGGACAAAGCTAAATCATATCAATTTTTCGTAAGAGAAATGGTCAATATGCTTGGTGCTAAGCGTCTGGAATTAAATAATCTCAAACAGAATCTGCAGATCATCATCGCAATGACGGAAGAAATTAAGGCAGGTAAACGCTTTATTCTGTTTTCAGAAGGCGGTTACAAGGATAACAAGAACCAGGTACAGCATTTTAAGCCAGGTAGCTTTAAATGTTGTGTAAGGGCTAAGGCACCAATTGTTCCAGTTTGTTTAATTGATACTTATAAGCCTTTTAATACCATGACACTTGGTAGAGTTGTCACTAAGGTATGTTTCCGGGATCCAATCTATTTTGAAGAATATAAAGATTTAAAAACACCTGAGATTGCAGATCTGGTTCGTTCCAGAATCATTGATAATATGAAGAAATTTGGCGTTCATGAGAACTAAAGAGTAGTAATATAGCGAAATCTATTTATCGGAAAAATATCTGTTTTTCCGATAGTAAGTATGATATTATATGATTACGTTAATATCTTGTAAATCTTATATACGGGGCTTCCAGAACTTATTGCCTGTAATTTAGATAAACTTTCGACTGTGAACTAATTTTTTATTTCTCTTCGCATGTTTCTATTGAACGAAGGATTTTATTATGGGAAAAGATTCAGAATTCTATAAAGGAAAAAAGAAAGCTCAAACCATACGTTTACGTGAGCTCTTAATCCAATTGCCTCCCTGTGCCGTTGATTATATCCATTCTAAGGAAGTTACATCACAGGTAAGCACCTTAGTACAATATTCTTATGATCTGATTACCTTTTTTACCTTTATGAAGGATCAAAACCTGGTTTTTCGTAACAAAGATCCCAAAGAAATCTCTGTGGACCTTATATCTAAGATCTCACCTGAAGATATTCTCGAATACCAACGTTACTTAGAACTGAATGTCGATCGTAATCATTACCATGAGAACGGCAAAAAAGCGATTGCTCGTAAAATGTCACCTTTACGTGGTATGTTTAAGTTCCTTCTTGTATACAAAAAAATCAAAGAAAATCCAATGGAACTGGTTCCTTTACCAAGGCTAAAAAAAGACAAAAACATCATTCGTATGAATGCCGCTGAAGTTCAAAGCATGATGAATACTGCGGAATACGGTGCCGGAACAATGTCGGATCGTCAGAGAAAATTCGCTGAAAAGACCAAATTCAGAGATGTAGCCATCCTAACCTTAATGTTAAATACCGGAATTCGTGTTTCAGAATGTAATGGCCTGGACTTAAATGACGTTGATTTAAATGCGAATACACTGACAATTGTACGAAAAGGTGGTGCCCAGGATCTTCTCTATTTTGGAGATCCGGTACATGATGCAATATCAGACTATCTGGAACTCGAACGTAAAGGAATCCAGGTACGCGAAGGACATGAAAAAGCGATGTTTCTCTCCCTTCAGGGGAAAAGAATCAGCGTAGACGCTATAGAAAACCTGGTCAAGAAATACGCGAAAATTGCCGTTCCAAACAAGATAATTACGCCACATAAGCTTAGAAGTACCTATGGTACTGCCCTCTACCGCGAAACAGGCGATATACGATTGGTTGCTGACGTATTGGGCCATGAAAACATCAATACAACCATTGATTATTATGCAGCCATTGAAGACGAACACAAACGTCAGGCTAGAAACGCTGTCGATTATAAGAAAATGAATAAGGACCAGTAAAACGAATCCCCAGTATATGAATACCGGGGATTTCATTATATATGAGCTTACACTCATAATGAATCATTATTCTGGTAGTTTCTTCAGTAAATTGGACATATACTCAGGGACAGGTGCCTCAAATTCGACGTATTCGCCACTTATAGGATGAATAAAGCCAATCTTCCATGCATGAAGTGTCTGACCAACCAGACCCTTAATCGGGCACTTTTTCGGGCCATATAGAGGGTCTCCCAGGATCGGGTGTCCAATGGATGCCATGTGAACACGAATCTGATGGGTTCGACCTGTTTCAAGGCGAAATTCGCAGTAGGTATAGTCCTTAAAACGCTGTAGAACCTTATAATGCGTGATGGCTTCTTTACCATTGATTCGGTTAATGGCCATCATCTTGCGATCTTTGGGATTGCGGCCAATCGGAGCATCAATTACGCCTTCATCCTTTGGAAGACGGCCATGAACAATTCCAAGATAGCGTCTGGTTAGAGAATGTTCAGCTATCTGTTCTGCGACCTTCAGATGCGCATTATCATTTTTACAGATGATTAAGGATCCAGTCGTATCCTGATCAATTCGATGAACAATTCCAGGACGAAGTACGCCATTGATTCCACTCAGAGAATCACCACAATGATAAAGTACCGCATTGACCAGCGTTCCATTCGGATGACCTGGTGCAGGATGAACAACCATCTGCTTGGGCTTATTTACAATGAGTATGTCTTCATCTTCATAGAGAATATCAATCGGAATATTCTCGGCTTCCGCAGACAATTCTCTAGGTTCAGGTTCAGATAAGAACAGAATCTGTCCGGATCTCCCCTGTGTTTTATCCGTAACTTCCTTGCCATCTACAGTAACTGCTCCTGAACGAAGTAATTTCTGATAGTAACTACGAGAATGTTCCGGCGCCAGTTCTGCAAGGACTTTATCTAAACGCGTCTTATTTAATTCATCAGGGATGGTAAATTCTCTAATATTAATGATGAATCTCCTAAATATACATCAATGCTTGCCTAAAAATGGCATTGCATTCTTCAGTTCTTCTAAATCCTCATCCTTGAGATAAAAAAGAATAAGGAAGAAGAGGAAAATTACGGAACAAGTTACATAGATATCGGCCACATTAAAAATTGGGAAATCGATTATCGAAAAATAGATGAAATCTATGACACTCTGTCGAATCAGACGATCAACATAATTACCAAGAGCCCCAGCAATAATGAAAATCAGGTCAATCGTAAGATATCGAAATCTTTTCTTTGCAGGGATAAATGCCAAAAACACAAACAAGCAAAGAACAATCAGCGGTGTCAAAACCTTCATGATCGACTGAAATACAGAAACATTCGCCATCATACTAAAGGCTGCACCAGTATTTTCAAGATAACGAAGCTCTAATACACCAGGGATTAATACAAAAGCATTTATATCTCGAAGATACTTAGCTGCAAGTATTTTGGTCCACTGATCAAACAGGATCAAAAGAAGGATCAGGAAAATGAAAATACATGCACGAAGAACTTTTTTCTTAATTTCTTTCCTTTTAACATATCTGGGATCAGGGAAAATCTGATTTTGGTCCATAATCATACTTTCTAAATAAAAACAAGTATCAATAAGTCCACCTGGGACATATTATAACATCGGTTAGAGGATGCTCTTTGATGCAAGAAGAATCTCTTCATCACTTACATCGTCCATCATGATTCCATTGCCGATACCAGACAAGAGAATAAAACGAATTTTGTTTCCATTTCTCTTCTTGTCATTTTTACTAGCTTCAAGGATATCGTTTTCATCAAAATCGGGCTGGAAAACAATCTTTCCATTTTTGTCAATTTCTGTAAGACGGGTCGGAAGGTTAAGATTCTGTAATGTCATAAGGATGGAATGGTATGCTTCTTCCGTAAGAAGGCCCCTTTGCATAGACAAGAAGGCTGCAGCGCATGAACCAATGGCAACACACTGACCATGAGCAAGTTTAAAATTCATGAGCTTCTCAACAGCATGTCCAATCGTATGTCCGAAGTTCAAAATAGCACGTATTCCAGCTTCTTCCGGATCCGCTTCAACAACTTCCTTCTTCACCTGACAACTCTCGAAGATTGCCTGATTCAGAGTCTCTGGAACCATAGCCTGGAAATCATCATTATGTTCATTCAGCCAATAGAAAAACTCTCGATTTCGAATCAAACCATATTTGACCACTTCTCCCATACCAGAAGCCACCTGTTCCGGAGGAAGAGTCGATAATACGGTGTTATTCATGTATACAAGCTTAGGCATCTTAAAGGCTCCAACCATGTTCTTAAAGCCTCGAAAATCCACTCCGGTCTTGCCACCAATACTAGAGTCTACCTGGCTTAAGAGAGTTGTCGGAACCTGGATATAATCAATCCCACGAAGATAAGTTGCAGCCGCAAACCCTGTAAGATCGCCAACAACACCACCACCAAGAGCAATCAGAAGATCCTTACGATCAAAATGCTCTTCGATCAGATGTGCATACAGATCCTGAACTTCTTCCAGATTCTTATGTTCCTCTCCTGCTTCAAAAACGAAGGACGAAACATAAGTAAAGAGTTTTCTCTCATTCAGGCAATCCAGAAGATTTGAAAGATATAAGGGAGCAACATTTGAATCACTGACAATACAAACCTTACCCCAATTCTTACCAAGCTCTAAAATCTTATCTGCAAGATCATTCCAGGAATTCGTAATACAGATTTTATATGATGGACGACCTTGATATCGTACTTCAAACTCTTGCATAAAGAACACCTTTCATTTATTCAAAAAAAGGCGGAACCGATGTCCCGCCAAAATATATTTGTATCACAATATATTACAAATACTAGAAGCCTGTCTGAATTCCAGAGAAATCGAAAGCATTCACAATCTCCTGAAGATCACCGGAAATACCAATGGAATGAGGAGTAATGATGAAGATAAAGTTCGAAATCTTCTGCAAGTTACCATTTAATGCATAGCAGGCACCAGATGAAAAATCGATAATTCTCTGGGCAAGGCCTACATCAACACCCTCCATGTTCAGGATGACAGTCTGATGAGAAATCAGGGTCTCGGCAATCTCTTTTGCATCTTCAAAGGAAGTGGGTTTGAATACGCATACTTCCATGGGTTCGTTAGAACCATTTCTCTTAACACCAGCACGAAGGGGTGTTACCTTAGAAGACTGACGAGCAGATTTCTTCTCAGTAATGCGAATCGAAGCTGCTGCAGGTTCATCGTCTTCTACAGGTTCTTCTTTTCTAGAAGATCTTCTCTCCTGCGGCTGTACATCATCATCTTCGTAATCATCATCGTAGTACTCATCATCCTCATCGTTAAGTTTCATTACATCGAGGAACTTCTCAAATAATCCCATGAATAATCTCCGTTAAATATTATTTGGAATAGTCTCTGGCACCAAAGATTCCGGTACCGACTCTTATCATAGTTGCGCCCTCTTCTACGGCTACCGTATAATCATTCGTCATACCCATAGAAAGAACCTTCATCTCTACATTATCAATGTTTTTTGAAGAGATGTCAACAAACAAGTCTTTCATTGCCTTGAAGTAAGCACGGTTTTCTTCAGGATTAGCTACATTCGGCGCAATGGTCATAAGACCAGATACTTTGACATTTTCAAGTTCGCTGATTTCACGAATCAGTTCTTCTGCTTCCTCAGGTTTAATACCGAATTTTGTATCTTCTCCAGCAATATTGATTTCGATCAGAATAGGGATCACACAAGAGTTTTTCTTAGCCTGAACATTAATCTCTTCAGCAAGACGATAGCTATCTACAGAATGAATCATAGCCACCTTACCAGCGATATACTTAACCTTATTACGCTGCAGATGACCAATCAGGTGCCACTTTACATCAGAAGGCATCTCATCGATTTTAGAGACAAGCTCCTGTACCTTGTTCTCACCGAAATCACGAGAACCTTCTTCATATGCAATACGAAGATCAGAAAGAGGCTTGGTCTTAGATACAGTGATCAGAGTGACTTCTGATACATCACGTCCGACCTTCTTACAAGCATCTTCAATATTCTTACGTACATTCGCTAAGTTTTCTTTAATATCTGCCATAAATAACACTCCTTAAAAAATAACTTCGTTATCAGTAATATTTGCACCATCAAGAGCAATATGATCATAGAGATCGACGCCAAATGCAGTCTTATCTGCAATGATCGTATAATTCTCATTCGAATACAGAATATCAATCGGTTGGAAAATCGCATAGCCACGATTTACATTATAGACACCCTTTAGATTGGTATGCTCTTCTCCTACCGTGTATGTTTGAGCAGAATCCGGCATCTGAAGTCTTGAACCAGCCGGAAGTTCCAGCGGATCGATGTAATAGTAATTATCATCCTTCTTATAGATGGACAAAGATACAAATTCATCCGATGCATCACCTTTTTTCATCACACCGAGATCAGAAGAATTATTCCCTTTGTAGAAATAAGCAATCGGAACCTTGTTGAATTCTTTTTCAACAATAGAAGAATTAGGGATCTTAAGTCCACTCTTCTCATCCAACATCAATTCTACAGAGATAAATCTCTCATCTGCAAAACGTTCTACGCTGTCATCAAGATTTAATACAAGAAAATGTAAACCTTCCTTTTCCATTAGGGAAACTTCTCCCCAAGAAGTCGATTTATCTTCATCGAACTTGACTTCCAGATATGTAATCTCTTCATCCGTGATTCTCTTCACTAATTCCTGAGGAATCTCCATCACCATCTGCCAGTGGTCATCTGTGATCAATTTGTAGACAGGATCACCAGTGGAAAGCTTACCTGTGGTACGAAGATCTTTTGCCTTGGTAGAAGCGGCATCAAAGGAAGAACTCGTGAAAGTATCCAAAGTAATCCCTTCACCACCATCTAAGCTGTAGAGCAGATAACCAGGTTTCTCCGTAATGTAGTAATGGAATTTGTTCTGGGCAATCGCCTCATCTATGTTACCAGATAATTCTGCGGTTGCACCTGCACGAAAAGACTGCTCTAACATTTCTGAAAGATCAGACTGAAAGGCATAGGTCTTATTAAAATCAACGCGGGAATAAGTCTTAACAAAGTTGTGAATAGAATTCTCAATTTCTTCAATATCGTCCTTAGAGACATTCGATATATCAGCGTCGGATTTTGCCAGTTTCTTCGAAACAGAGCCAGTATCATCCATGGCATAAACCTGAGTACGCATTCCGGCGATGGCACCATTACGTGCAAAATAAACCGGATATCCGTCGTGATCTGCTGTTACGACAGACTCCTGGCGAATTGCCAGGGCTTTATAATGATTGTTCTGTACAATCGTGCCGGCTTCTACTTCGTAGACTGAGGTGTTCTTACTCGTAAGATACGAAAAAATATGGAATCCCAGATAGAGCAAAAGAATAAGTCCAATGACGATTCCAATGCGGAACTGCATCGCAGTATGAAATTTTACGACCTTGGTATTCTTAGCCATAGACTCTCTTAAGGGTTGGTAATCTTCAACATCTCAGATGTATCAAGGTATAGATTATAAGGGGCATCTGCGCCGAAGACACAGGATATCAGGCGATCACCATTCTGTGCGGTAGAGAGCTGAACCAGACAATATCTGGCTTCTCCGGTGGTACCGGTTTTGCCTCCCAGAACCGTAATTCCTTCTGGGGTATTGAACTTACCATTTAAATAACGATTTGTATTGTTCCAGGTTACCTGGCGAATGCTTCCATCTGCGCCGGTAAAAGACGCATCGAAAGATTTCGCACTGATTAACTGAATAAAGTCATCATATTCACAGGCAGCACGGAAAATCAGATACATATCATATGCTGTCGTATAATGATTCTCGTCGTGCAAACCATTCACTGTAACGAAATGTGAATTGGTAGCTCCGATGGACTGTGCTTCCTGATTCATCAGATTCACAAAGTCTTCAAGAGATCCGCTTACACCTTCTGCAATCGCAATGGCAGCATCGTTACCACTGGGAAGCATAAGGCCATAGAGCAACTGACGAAGGGTTAAGGTATCTCCTACCATTAGATGTGCAACAGACGAATCGGAATCAATGTTCAGAATCTCCTTGGAACAGGTAATATTCTGATCCAGATTGCCATACTTTAAAGCCACGAGAGCCGTCAGAATCTTCGTTGTAGATGCAGGATATACTCTCTCCGTCATCTTGTAGTTAAAGATCGTCTGATGGGTCGTCTCATCAAAAAGAGCTGCCGAATATGCAGTTGCAGCAACATCCGGTGCAAGACTCTGATCAGAGTCGTCCAATACAGGCAGGCAGAGATTGCTTGCGAATAGAGGAATAGAAGTGGAGATATTCTCTGATGAGGACAAGCCTAACTGATCAGAGGTGTCATATACATGATAGGATGTTTTTGTTTCTACGCCACAGGATGTAAACGTAAAACACACTGCCATAGCAATGGTCATTGCCAGGCAGCAAAATGAGTTTTTATTTATACATTTCACGCCAATCAAGGTCTCCTCGGTCAAGGGATTTGATCAGAAGTTCCGCAGTTGCAAGGTTCGTTGCAAGAGGAATATTATTCGCATCACAGATACGTACAATATTATTAACATCTGGTTCGTTGGATTTCTGAGTCAATGGATCTCTTAAAAAGATTACTAAATCAATGTTGTTATGTTCAATCTGAGAGCCCAACTGCTGGGTTCCTCCCAGATGTCCAGACAAAAACTTATGCACAGTGAGATTCGTTACTTCTTCTACAAGTCTTCCAGTCGTGCCCGTTGCGTATAAATCGTTTTTCGCAAGGATTCCTCTGTATGCAATACAGAAGTTCTGCATGAGTTTCTTTTTTGCGTCATGTGCAACAAGACCAATATTCATAAAGAACTCCTTTCTCTTCAACGATTAAAGTATAGCATAACTTGTTTAAAACTAATATTTTTTTGCCTGTAATCCAACATTTAGCACGATTCCTATTCCCATGTAAAGTGTGACCAGGGATGTTAGTCCATAACTTACAAAAGGTAAGGTAAGACCGGTATTGGGCATAAGGCCGGTTACAACGCAGATATTAACAAAGCTCTGATATCCAATAATGCAGGCAATACCGATACAGATCAGTTCGCCGGCAAGAGATTTTGCCTTTTTCGAGGTATAAAGACATTCTAATACGATAATCAAAAGAAGGACAATAATTATTGCAGCACCAACAAAGCCAATCTCCTCTCCTGCTACAGCAAAGATAAAGTCAGTCTGTGGTTCAGAGATATAATTACCATTCTTAACCGAGTCGAAATTGTTATTGTTAAGTCCCTTACCAAGAAGCTGCCCGGAACCAATTGCCATGATTGAATTCTGCTGCTGATAAGAACTTCCGGGATAATCATTAGGAAACATCCAGGCAAGAATTCGAACGCCCTGATACTCACTTAAGAAAGGCGTTGTCTTGGTTTGATAAGTAACCATAAGGTAGATAATAATTAAAGGAATTACAACAAGTAATATTGGTAAGAAAATCTTGCGGGACAGTCCTGCACAGTATACGACAGAGACAATAACCATGAAGGTAACAATCGTCGTAGACAGGTCCGGTTCCTTCAGAATTAAAAGGAGGGGAATTCCTGCAAAAAGCAGAAGTTCGAGAATCGTTTTACGTTTATTCAGCTCTTCTGACTTGGTAGTTAAGAACCAGGCGAAAAACAAAACCAGAAAGATCTTGCCGATTTCGGAAGGCTGAAAACGAATACCGATGTCCAGCCATCTGGTTGCGCCCTTACTATCATCACCAAATAGTAAAACCGCCATTAGCAAGCCAATGGTGAGCCCATAGAAATACCAGTGGAACTGCAAAAGTATCTCAAAATCAAAGAGCGTAAAAAAGGTAAGAACTACCATACCGAGAATCAGACCGGTAATCTGACGATTCTGATAATCGGCATTTGCAGAACCAATAACCAAAATTCCAATCGTTGTTAAGAGAATTACGGCAATGATCAATCTATAATTGATGTTTTTAAACTGATAATTACGAAACACAGTTAACCCTTCTTCTTATTCGGATAGTTCATAAAGATTTCATCCTGAATATTCGTGATAATAAAATGGTCTTTACGGAAAAGCAGAACATCTCCACCATCTTTTTTCTTATCCTTAAAAAATCCCTTCTTGGGAGGAAGCTCACCTTCCTGTTCTCCAATAATCAGCGTTGTACTTTTAATAAGTCCTGCATAGATAAAACATTCAGAATTACCAGGCTGACCTGCGGATGCAAGGCCATTTAAGACTCCTGTAACAATAATATTACCAGCAGCTGTAATTTCAGCGCCTTCGTCTACATCACCGATCACCACAAGGCCGGAATCAGAATGAATATGCTTGCCATAGGGCACATTACCAATATGGATATGTGCATTATCATAGATACGCTTCGTCTCATAGTTCTTGCGACTTTTGAAGAATTCCGCTTCCTTGAAGTGATCTTCAATCTCCACAAGAGATATCGTAATATCCGAATTGTATTCAATCGCCTGAACAACTGCGGTAAATTCTTCATCCGAAAGGGATCTGCCCTTAATCGAAAGAACCATCTCTGTCTGTCCGAAGAAGGAGCGGTTTTCTGCGAACTTCATACAGATATCTGTCAGCAGTTTCTCGATCATGACATCCGGATTTAAGATCAGGGTAAGTCCATATGAAGTTCCTTTTAAGTCAAACGATTTATCCATTCTCATTAATCTCCCACTACACCGCTCTCTAATGCAAGTGCCTCTGCTGCTTCTGCCTTTTGAATCGATTCTTCATTGCCAAAGTAACAACCAATGATATCCTTACCGACAGCAGCTGCATTCGATGATTTGAAACCATTCGCAATACGACATGCAACAGCAATCTGTGGTGCATCTGAAGGTGCATAACCAACAAAAAGTGCATGGTCACCAGAGAGCTTACTCTCCTGTGCCGTACCAGTCTTACCTGCAACCTGAATCGGGAATCCGGTAAAGGTCGTCATATCCTGAACTACCATCTCCATACCAGTGCGAATCGCGGTCCACTGGGAACCCGTAAGTGCATCAATATGGTTTCTTTCTGTCGGTCCAAACTGCTTAATTACCTCACCATCTGCATTCTGTACATGATCGAGTATAGAGAGGTTATATACTGTTCCATTATTTGCAATAGAGGATACATATCTTGCCAGAGCAATAGTCGTAATGTTGTTATTCGACTGTCCAATTGCCGCCATGACCGGATACTCTGTGGCATAAGTAGATACATTTTCTTCGATCTCTATACCTGTTTTCTCGGTAAGACCGAACATATCAGCATATTTTTTCAAACGATCGATACCTGTTGCATCAACATAATTATTATCTCCTCCAGCCAGACGCCAGCCAACTTCATAGAAATAATAGTTACAGGAATGCTCTAAGGCCTGCATCATATCGATATCACCATGAGTTCTTGGATATGCCCAACATTTGGGCTGGTTGGAAACCTTATCGAAGACACCTAGATCTAATATCTTCGTCTCTGGTGTGATAACTCCCTCGCAGAGACCTGCTGCGGAAGACAGCATCTTGAAAGTAGAACCAGGTGCCGTTCTCTGCTGGGTTGCATTGTTGTACATGGGTGATGCACTTGAGGTCACCAGATAGTTGTAATATGCAGAATCTACATGATTTGCAAGACGGTTATTATCGTAACCAGGATAAGTTACACAAGCTAAAACTTCTCCGGAATTCGGATTCATAACAACTGCAGATGCAGAACAAGGCTTAAGTCCAAGCTGTCCGGGAGTAATCTCAAGTTTTCCAATCTTCTGAATCAGAAAATTATATGCAGACAAAGAACCATTTTTTAAGCCTTCAGCTGTTGCGTCATCCTGAGGAAGAACGCCCTGATCATAGAGAGCTGCACAGAGCTGCTCTCCTGAAATATAGTCCTGTAATACAGCATAACGATAGATCTCATCTTCAAATCCATCACTGTCAGGTAAATTCTCAAGAATGTAAGAGATCAGCGCCGCATAGACTTCATCGGTATCTACATACTTGGAGTTCGAATTGATCTTGGTAATATCGATCCAGTTCTGCTCGATAGCATAACGTAGATATTCATTCACACTGATCGTCTGATTAGCCCAATTGATATAGGTCTCATCTGTAGTATCAATCTGATCCGTGAGCAGTACCTTATTGGTCTTAAGCATACTGATGATATAAGTCGTATAATCCTGATACTCTTCAGGAAGATCCTTGAACGCTGCACCTGAAAGCTGGGAAAGCTGGTCTTTCAAAGCCTTGATTACATCATTCTCTTTTTTGTCATGTTCGCTTAAGATCGTTTTCTCAAGTTCTGTAGCATCCGGTTTAGAGAAGTGCTTTGCATTCACAATGGAATTATTCACCAGAGAAACGTAAGCATCATAGATTGAGATCATCAGATCTGCAGTATCTTCCGGAATTACAACTTCCTTCTGGTTGACCAGTTTGGAAACCAGAATACCTGCAACTTCGTTCTCTAACAGGTTATAAACTCTCTTCTGAAGAACAGAATCGATTGACAGATATACATCATTACCGGTCTTGGCATCCTTATGGTCTGTCACTTCAATCGGGTTACCGACACTATCGACATAGAGAGTATCTGAGCCCTTTGTACCGATCAGTTCACTGTTCAGATACTGCTCGATACCTGCCTTACCAACAACATCATCACGCTCCACCGTCTGATCCGTCTTCGACATCTCATTGTATTCATCCGTCGAAATCGTTCCGGTATAGCCGATAATATGCGCGTAGTATTTGCCATCCGTATATTTACGAATCGAACCTTCCTTCACACTGATACCAGTCATCTCATTAGAGTTCTCTTCGATAAAAGCAACCGATTCATCACTAATATCGGATGCTACTGTCGTAGCAAGATATACCTGGAAAGAATTCAATCCAATCTTATAACGAATCACAGCAATACGATAACGAATCTCTTCGTCATATTTGGTAGAAATATTGTATTTCTTACTGCCCATCAGATAATTCATTACCTGTTCTGCAGTCGCTTCGCCTTCATTCGCACCAAGATCCTTATTATATTTAAGATCATTAATGGATGAATAGCCGAACACATCCGCAAGGAAACGAAGCTGTGCCGTACCGGAGACGTTATAGACATACTTGCCGTTCTGGTCTAAGGAGATGCCAAAGTCATTATCAATATCATCTCCATGCTTCAGAAGTCCTGAAATCAGGAGATAAAGTTCCTTGTTCAGATTCTTATTGCGATCATCACGAGACTGATTTACATAAGAATCAATGATGGTTACCTCGTAAGAAAGCTCATTATAAGCAAGAAGTACTCCATTACGGTCATAGATATTTCCGCGGGTCGCATCAATCGACTCTGTCTTCTCAACCAGAAGGTCATAATTAGACTGATACTGTTCTCCTCGAATGATCTGAAGAACAAAGAGTCGTGCAAGAATGACAAAACTAAAGATGATCATTAAGAAGCCGATCACACGAGTCCTGGAAGAAAATATTCTGTTTTTTATAAAATCAAGAAACTCATCCAAGACGACGTTCCCTCTTTCGTTCGTAAGTTGTTAATCTCTGATCAATGTGATTCATTCCTGCATAGAGGAAAATAGAAAGGATAACGGTATATATTGCTTCGGGAAGAATAATGTTATTCAGATAAAAAGTAAAATCTATCTTTCCACGAATCGCAAAGCCAATCAGATAGATAGCACATCCAGCTAAAATATCACTGATTCCAACGAATAACATAGGCAGTTTCACATCATCTCCAAAGAACAAGGTCCTAAAGAATCCATTTAGGAATCCAATGATCATATAGAGTAAAGCATATGTTCCGAATAACTGACCGGAGAAGAAATCCAGAAGGAATCCGGAAAACAAGCCAATCAGCATGCCCTGCTTTCTACCCTTCGAGAAACCGGAAAGAGATGTGAATGCCAACAAGAGGTTGGGCACTACATTTGCAAGTTCAAGATAATTAAAAAGGGAAGTCTGTAACATATAGAAAAGAAACAGCCCCCCGCAATTCGTCAGGATTCGGATAACGGCATAACGAATCTTCATTTCGTACTACCCTCTTTCACCTGCATAATGACAAGAACATTTTGAAGATGCTTAAAATCAACAGCCGGTGTCAATGTACCGGACTTGGTAAGATTATTCGCATTCTCAGACAGTGTTGTAACATAACCAATCAAAATACCCGGAAGATACTTATCAGAGATGTTAGAGGTAACGATAGGTTCCCCTTCCGTAATCTGATTATCCGGATCTTCAAGATTCGTCAGATTGATACGATTCTCATTGGTCATGGTCTTAATATCACCGGATACAATACAGAGATTACCGGTATTAAGAGACATACCACTGATATTCGATGTGTCATCGATAACAGCTCTTACGATAGAATAAGACTTACCTGTCTCGGTCACAATGCCTGCAAGTCCTGAACCTGCAATAACATTCATGTTCACCTTAATTCCATCATCACTACCCTTATCGATCGTAAATGTATTAAACCAGTTCGAACCGCCTCTTGCAATTACGCGGGCACCGGTTTTCTCATAATCTGAATACTGCTGATCCAGATTATATAATTCACGTAATCCTTCTAACTCAGACTGCTCCAGCTGGGTGTTATTGAGCTGGGTCGTCAGGTCTTCTACCTGCTGTGTCAGCATAGCATTCTGTGCTTTAAGATCAGAAATCGTCACCGCGTTTTCACGAGATTCGGACACAGAAGAGCCAACGAAATCAAGGCCTTTCTGCATGGGCACAAAGACATAGTTGGAGACAGATTTGAATACGCCACCAGAAAATCCTGAGACATAGCTGGTAAAGAGTACCATGACGCACAGGATCAAAAGGAAAAGCAGAAGTAAATTACTTGGAATTGTTTTCTTTCTGCGATTCATGATTCTTCCTTAACTGAAAATACGAGATTTCATGGTATAGCCATACTGCTGGAACTTAGGATCATGAAGGACTTTGCCAAGACCACGTGCAACGGTTGTCTCACCATCTTCAGCAACATTCACCTTAATGTTGGAGATTCCTTCAAAGTATTCAGCAATACCGTAGAGCTTGGAAGTACCACCCGTAAGATAGATACCAGAATATACGATATCCTTAGCAAGTTCAGGCGGAACCTTCTCTAAGATTCTCTTAATGGAAGCGCCGATGCTTGCCAGTTCTTCCTTCATTCCCTCATAGATCACGTCAGATTCAACAGTCATAGGGATGGGAAGACCACTTACTACATCTCGACCGACAATTTCAAGAGAACCACCACGGCCAACACTTGCAGCACCGATGGACTCCTTTAATTCACGAGAGGTTTTACGACCAATCACAAGATTGAATTTCTTCTTCATGTAGCCAACTATAGCATCATCCAGGCGATTACCACCAGTCGGAAGGAGTTCAGACAGAACCAGTCCACCCAGGGAGATGACCGAGATCTCAGTTGTATCAGCGCCAAGATCGACGACCATAACACCGGTCGGCAAAGAGACATCAATGCCCATACCAAGGGCATCCGCAAGAGGCTTCTCACAAAGCATTACAGAATGGAGCTTCGCCTTGGACTTCTGGAACATATCGTTGAAGGCCTTCTTCTCAACCTCTGTAATATCATTGGGAACAGCCAGAACAACATCAGCCCCCTTCAGATGGGCAGCGAGATCATGATTCAAAACCTGCAGAAGCATGGTCTGCATGTTATCGAAATCTGCAATAACACCATTCACGATAGGAAAAGAAACCTGGATAGACTCCGGTGCTTTCTCATACATGGAATAAGCATCATCCCCGTAAGAATACATCTGGTCCTTATGAATTACAGCAATTGCATTCTTGCAGGTCTGTACACCATTCGAAGACTTGTCGAAGATCTTGAGCTGAAAAGTTCCGAGATCAATACCATACTGATTGGACATTAAATTTCCTCCCGGGAAGATAACTCCCCATGTTCATTAAAACTATAATATGTATGATCACCGATCACGATATGATCATGGAAATGTAAACCGACCAGATCACTGGCAGTTTTAATCATCTTCGTCACCATAAGGTCATCGTAAGACGGTTCAGGATCACCTGTAGGATGATTATGTAAGAGGACAAAGCCATCGGCATTTGCCCGAAATACATGTCTTAATACCTCGCTGACATCTGCAAAAGCTTTGCAATTGGTGCCAATCGATAAGATTTCCTGACCAGTCATATTCAGTCTGTGGTCAAAATAACAGATACGAACCTGCTCCGTGGAAAGATAGGTCATCTCTTCCATAAAGTAGTTTGAGATTGACTTGGGATCCTTTAGAAGAATCTTCTCTCTTCTCTCCTGTTCGGAGATTCGCTTTGCAAGTTCAGATACAGCCTTTAACTGAAGGGCCTTAATCTTCCCGATTCCAGAAATCTGTTTCAGTTCATCAAGACTCAGAACACAGAGATTCCGGAGACCTTCCCCATGTAATTGCAAAAGGTCGCCGGCAAGTTCAATTGCATTCCTTTGTCTTGTACCACTTCGAATCAAGAGAGCAAGTAACTCCTGATTCGAAAGGGAAGCCACTCCCTGACGTAGTCCTTTCTCATAAGGATTATCCGGGTTCTTCATCTGACAAAGCGTCATTCGTCTGTTTTCTGTTTTCATTCCTAAGCCCTTCGTCTATCAGAGCTCAGAAATCCGCACACTTATGAATTATTTTAGCATAAGGAATCTCTGCTCACAAGATTGGCCTCATAAAGTTTTTGTAAGGAATAAAGGATTCCAAACTTAGCAGAAGGCCAGGTCAGACCGCCCTGCAGATATACAGCATAGGGTTCACGCAAAGGACCATCTGCGGATAATTCAATGGATGATCCCTGCACAAAAGCTCCTGCTGCCATAATGACCTGATCATCGTATCCGGGCATATCCCAAGGTTCCGGTGTAACATAAGAATCTACGGGGGAACCAGCCTGAATTCCAGAACAGAAAGCAATCAATGTTTCAGGTTTCTTAAGCGTAATCGCCTGAATGATATCAAATCGCTCTTCTGTTGCGTTCGGAAGGCAGGGGAAACCAAGTGGTTCATAGAGATTCGCTGCAAAGATAGATGACTTCAGTGCATTCGAAGTAATGACCGGAGCCAGGAAGAATCCCTGCAGGAAGCTACGATTCATACCAAGGGTTGCACCGACTTCCTTGCCAAGTCCGGGAGAAGTCAGCCGATGAGCGGCATTCAAAACACATTCCTTCTTACCGACAATATAACCACCAATGGGAGCCATTCCTCCACCAGGATTCTTGATCAGTGAGCCGACGATCATGTCAGCACCAACCTCAAGCGGTTCTCTATCTTCTACGAATTCGCCGTAGCAGTTATCTACCATGACGATCACATCCGGTTTGATTCCCTTAATAATGGAGATCAGCTCTCCAATCTTCTCAACAGAGAGGGTAGGACGAACCGCATATCCCTTTGATCTCTGGATGGTCACAAGATGGGTCTTATCGTTGATCTTACGACGAATCTCGTCGTAATCAAAGTCACCATTGGGAAGAAGATCTGCCTGGGCATAAGAGATTCCATACTCCGCAAGAGATCCCTGGGAAGGACGAATCCCAATGACTTCGTCTAAGGTATCATAGGGCTTTCCTACCGGGGAAAGTAACTCCTGACCAGGACGAAGGTTAGACATCAGGGCCAGAGATAAAGCATGCGTTCCGCAGGTGATCTGAGGGCGTACCAGGGCATCTTCTCCATGAAAGCACTCTGCATAGACGCGCTCAATCTTCTCACGTCCGATATCATCATAGCCATATCCACTCGAAGCATTAAAGCACTCTGCATCTACCTTTGCAGCCTGCATTGCTCTTAATACCTTAAGCTGATTGAATTCCGTGACTCGATCGATTTCGCGAAAACGTTCCTCTAATTTCTCCAAGGTCTTCTGACCATAGGCACGGACAGCTTCCGAGATTCCCATGGACTTATACATCTCATTCATTACTTCATCTGATATTTTCATTACGAATCCTTTTATCTAACTATTATTTATTCTTGATCTCTTCAATTGCCTTTTGGAGCAGAACTTCTTCTGTAGGATACTCCTGCCTGTCAAGCCATATGGTGTCTTCTTCTCTGCGAAACCAGGTCAGCTGCCTCTTGGCATAATGCCTCGAATCCTGCTTTATGGATAAAACAGCGCTATTAAGATCACATTTTCCTTCAATATAGGGAATTAACTGCTTATATCCGATTCCCTGCATGCTGGTCATATCAGCCTTACAGCCTTCCGCTAACAGACTTCTTACTTCATCTAACAGGCCATCCGCCATCATCTGATCGACTCTTTTATCAATTCTGTCATAGAGAACTTTTCTGTCATCTGTTAAGACAAAGAAGCGACTATCATAGACACAAGGCTTCCTGCTCTCTTCTTCATTATGCAAGGAGATTGCCTGCCCTGACTTATGATAATACTCGAGTGCTCTGATGGTTCTCTTAATGTTGTTAGAGTGAATCTTCTCTGCTGATACAGGATCCACCTGAAGAAGCATCTCGTGAAGCTTCTCTTTTCCTTCTCTTCTGGCAAGTTCTTCTAACTCTGCACGATAAAGAGAATCCCCATCTTCTTCTGTAAAATCTATATCTTTCAGAACGGACTGAATATAAAAACCAGTTCCACCGACGAGAATAGGAATCTTCCCATGAGAATATATGGTCTCGATTGCTTCTTTGGCCATCTTCTGAAAGAGAACCACATCGTAGGGTTCTTCTGGTTCGAGGACATCGATCATGTAATGGGGGATGCCCTTCATTTCCGAAGGAGTGACCTTAGCGGTACCGATGTTCATGCGGCGGTAGACCTGCATAGAGTCACAGGATACAACCTCGCCACCGATACAGAGAGCCAGGTCAACTCCAAGTTTGGATTTCCCGACACCGGTAGGTCCGGCGATCACGATCAGTGGTTGTAATTTCTTCTCCATAGGCTTCCTTATGAAACAATACGTTTGAACATCTTATCGAGTTCATCTCTTGTCAGCGACACCATGGTCGGTCTTCCGTGTGGACAATGGAAGGGCTCATCTAACATCAAAAGCTCATCCAGCAACTTCTCAAGTTCCATCTGACTGATTCTCTGATTTCCCTTAATGGACGCCTTGCAGGCAATGGTTGCCACGCGTTCGCGGATCAGAGCGGATTCTTCATCTGCCTTCCAGGAGACAGCCTGAGCAGCCAGATCCATGAAGAGGTGCTTGGTATCAATGGAATAGAGATTGCCTGGGGTCGCAGTGATACGATACTCATGCCCTCCAAAGGATTCGAATGCGAATCCCAGGGCCTCAATATCTGCTCTATGCTCTTCTAAGGCTGCTGCTTCCTGAATACTAAGCGTAATAATCAGTGCGGGCGAAACCATCTGAGAGGTCATGGTCTTATTCTTAAGAGATGCCATCAAGCGCTCATAATTCACCTTCTCATGAGCTGCATGCTGGTCCAGAATGTAGAGCTTCCCATCGTATTCGAACATCCAGTAGGTATCGAAAACCTGACCTATGATTCGATAGAAGGGACGGCTCTTTTCCGAGAGGAAGGACATCTGGACCGGCTTAGTCACTTCTTCCGTATATCTGGAGATGGCTGTATCCTTCAGAACGGAAGCTGCGTGTTCTTCAACAGCACGATTCACCTGTTTCAGATGCTTTTCTTCAAAGGGAAGCGCTGACACTTTGGGTGTAACATGGTCTTCCTTCTTTTCCTTGGTCAGAGTGACTGCAATGATATCGTCCCGCCTGGTCAGCCGCTCATGTACGGCAGCGGACAAGAGGCTGAGTACCTCCGGTCCATGATCCATTCGGATTTCCTTCTTGGCAGGATGGACATTTACATCAATGGTACCATCTGGAAACTGGAAGAATAACACTGCGAAAGGGAACTGGTGCTGCATGAGGAAACCTCTGTAACCCTCTTCTACAGCTTTTCGAAGGATTTTATCCTCGACCAGTCTTCCATTTACGAAGAAATTCTCGAAATCTCTGTTTCCGCGATTGACCGTATAATTACCGAGAAATCCTTTCAGACTGTAGTATTCCGTCTTCTGTTCAATGGGGAGCAGATTTTTCACGATTTCTCTACCGAAAATCTGGTAGACAACATCTTCCGTTTTCCCATTTCCAGATGTCTGCAGACGTTCTCTGCCATCTGTAGAGAATCGAAAACTAATCTCGGGATGAGACAAGGCCAGATGCTCCATCATCGATTGTACATATCCGCTCTCCGTCTGCTGAGACTTAAGGAATTTCTTTCGGGCGGGCGTATTATAGAAGAGGTTACGAACAATGAAAGTGGTACCATCAGGAGCACCGATTTCCTGTAACTCACCTTCCTCTCCGCCCTCGATCATAAACTGAGAACCAAAATCTTCTTCTGATGCCTTTGTAATCATGGTGACCATAGATACTGCAGCAATACTGGAGAGAGCTTCCCCTCGGAATCCAAGAGAATGTATGGAATCTAATTCCTTTGCTTTTCTTAATTTACTGGTCGCATGGCGAAGGAAGGCGGTATGGATCTGCTTTACCGGAATACCGCATCCATTATCCGTAATACGGATTTCACTGATACCACCCTTTTTGATCTCTACCGAGATAGCGCTTGCACCGGCATCAATTGCATTCTCCGTCAATTCCTTTACGACAGAAGCAGGTCGTTCGATAACTTCACCTGCTGCAATCTGATCAATCGTATTTTTGCTTAATACCTGAATTTCTTTTCTTACCATCTATTCTTTACCTGACTCTGTAAGTCGTACAGACGATTTAAAGCCTCAATCGGTGTCATATGCGTAAGATCCAGATTACGAAGTGTATCGATAATGTCATTGTCAGAATTCGTTGCAAAGAGAGACATCTGATTTCGATCCACATCATCTGGTTTCTTGTATTTTGCCTTCTTCGACGGAGGAATAACTTCGTTATCAACAAGAGAAGCGATATCGGACAGATCGTTATTCACAAGCTGTTCCTGAATGGCTCTGGCTCTCTCCAATACCGGTTCAGGAAGCCCAGCAAGTTTCGCAACCTCGATACCATAGCTACGATCCGCACCACCATTTACGATCTTACGTAAGAAGACAATACCATCCTCATTCTCTCGAACAGCGCTGCAATAGTTATGTACACCAGGAAGTTTGTTTTCAAGTTCCGTTAGTTCGTGATAATGGGTCGCAAAGAGCGTCTTTGCTCCAATAATCTTTGGATTCGAAATATATTCCACAACAGACCAGGCGATGGACAAGCCATCATAGGTTGAGGTTCCACGACCGATTTCATCTAAGATGAGAAGGGAATCTCGGGTTGCATTCTTCAGAATATTCGAGACTTCATTCATCTCTACCATAAAGGTAGACTGACCGGAACCAAGGTCATCCGATGCACCGACACGTGTGAAGATACGATCAACAATGGAGATATCCGCTTCTTTCGCCGGTACAAAGGAACCAACCTGTGCCATAAGCACGATCAGTGCCGTCTGACGCATAAAGGTTGATTTACCCGCCATATTGGGTCCTGTAATGATTGCCATACGATTGTCATTATCATCAAGAACCGTATCATTATCGATAAAGGAACCCTCTGGAATCATCTTCTCTACAACCGGATGACGACCATGTCGAATGGTAATTCTTCCATTCTCATTCATCTTGGGTCTGCAGTAATGATTCTTCTCGGCACAGACAGCCAGAGACTGAAGGAAATCAATATAGGCAATAGCCTTGGCAGAATGATGGATTCTGTCTATCTCATCGCAGATACTTGTAAGAATCTGCTGGAAGATATCATTTTCCAGGTGAGTAAGGCGATCTTCCGCACCCAGTATCTTATTCTCCATCTCTTTCAGTTCTTCCGTATAGAATCTCTCAGCATTCGCAAGAGTCTGCTTACGAATATAACGATCCGGAACCAGGTCCTTAAAGGAATTCGTAACTTCCAGATAATAGCCGAAAACCTTGTTATACTTAATGCAAAGTTTCTTAATACCGGTACGTTCTCTCTCCTTTGCTTCAAGATCCGAAAGCCAGCTTTTACCATCTCTTCTAGCCATGCGAAGTTCATCTACTTCACTGGAGTAGCCTTCTTTTAAGATGCCACCTTCATGGACAGAAACAGGAGGATCATCATCGATTGCATCCACCAAGAGCTTGGTAAGATCATCTAGAGGATCCAGTTCCTGATAGAGATTCTGAAGGAGTTCGCTCTTCATCCCTGACAGAATGTTACGAATACCAGGCAGGACCTGAATAGAATTACGGAAAGCCACAAGATCTCTGGGATTCGCCGTACGATAAGAGATACGTGTCATCAAACGTTCCAGATCATAGACTGCATTCAGGTACTCGCGGAGTTCTTCTCGATCCGCAAGAGATTCTATCAATTCTGAAATCGCATCAAATCGATCCTCGATCATCTTCTTATCGCGAAGAGGCTGCTCAAGATTCTGACGAAGGAATCTCGCTCCCATCGCTGTCTTGGTACGATCAAGAACCCAGAGCAGAGATCCTCTCTTCTCCTTATCTCGCATGGTTTCGACCAGTTCGAGATTCCTTCTGGAAGAAGAATCAATGATCATATAGTTAGAATTACGGTAGACACTGATCTCTGTAATCGTAAGCAGATTGGTCTTCTGTGTCTCCTTAAGATACTGTAATAAGGCACCGGCAGCGGTCATTGCAACCGGCATATCCATTAGATCCAGAGCCTCTAAACTCTGAACCTTGAAGTGGCGAAGAAGTAATTCCTGTGCCAGATCTTCTTCGAAGTAATAAGGATCCAGTTTGGAAACAGCAATCTTCTCGCGATTACGGAATTCCTCGATCGGAGCTCCGCTAATCAGGAAGGCTTCATTACAGATAATCTCAGACGGAGAATACTTCTGCACCTCATTCAAGAAAGCCCTCAGTGTATATTCTTCCGTAACGAAGAAATCGCCCGTAGAAACATCCGAGACAGCAATTCCAAACCGATCGGACAGGAAGGTTACACTCATCAGGAAGTTGTTCTTGGATTCATCGAGAATCGCGGTATCCAGGTTGGTTCCAGGGGTAACCACACGAATTACATCGCGTTTTACAATTCCCTTGGCAAGCTTTGGATCTTCAAGCTGTTCACAGATAGCGACCTTATACCCCTTCGATACAAGTCTGGAGATATAAGTATCTGCAGCATGAAAAGGAACTCCACACATAGGCGCGCGTTCCTCTAATCCACAGTTTTTACCCGTCAGTGTCAACTCTAACTCTTTAGCAGCGGTTTTCGCATCCTCGAAAAACATCTCATAGAAATCACCCAGGCGATAAAAGAGGATACAATCCGGATATTCTTCTTTTTTCTGAAGATAATGTTGCATCATCGGCGATACATCGTCGATATTAATCTCACCCATTACAGTTCCTTACTAATCAATTTGTCTCTTGGTTATTGTTGATCAGAGCTTCGGCCATCTTAAGACCATCCATAGCCGCACTGGTTATTCCACCAGCATAGCCCGCACCCTCACCACAAGGATAGAGGCCACGAATCTCGGACATACCATTCTCATCACGATGAATACGAACCGGCGAAGAGGTTCTACTCTCCACACCAGACAGAATTGCTTCCTCATTTGCAAAGCCCTTGATCTTACGATCAAAGATCTTCATGCCTTCAATGAGGGAACTTCGAACATCTGATGGCAGAATACCTGTGAGATCAGAAAGTACCGTCTTGCCTTTGGTAATCGGCGATATAGCACCATAGCCCGTACTCTTTTTGCCCTCTACATAATCCCCGAATAACTGCTGAGGAATCTTCCCCTGGCCCAGTTCATAGGTTCTCCTCTCAAGTTCCCTCTGGAAACGTATAGCACCCATAGGATCGTCGAGAGCATATTCATTTTCGCCCACCGAAACAATGATGGCAGAATTGGCATTTTGGGAATCTCTACCGGAATAAGACATTCCATTTACAGCGGTCATTTTTTCTTCGGAGGAAGCATTGACAACATAACCTCCCGGACACATACAGAAAGAATATACCCCTCTTCCATTTTCCAGGTTAGTTGCAAGCTTGTAATTGGCAGCAGGGAGGAAATCTCTGTCTCTTCCATACTGGCTGTGATCTATGAAGTCCTGAGGATGTTCCACACGCAGTCCAACGGCAAATGCCTTGGACTGCATAGGTACTCCAAGCGTATACAGCATCTCGAAGGTATCTCTGGCAGAATGTCCAATTGCAAGAATAAGGTTCTGACAGGGAATCTCAAGATCCCCATTTACCGTAATCCCCTTAAGTTTTCGATTCTCAATAGACAGCCCCGTAAGCTTTGTCTCAAATCGGACCTCGGTTCCAAGCCGGATCAGTTCTTCTCTAAGGTTCTTGATCACAAGGCGAAGACGATCCGTACCTACATGCGGTTTCGGATCAATTAAGATCTCCGCTTGTGCTCCAAATTTCACAAAAGTCTCCAGGACAAAACGATTTCGACCTAACTTATCATGCGTCTGTGTATTCAGCTTACCATCAGAGAAAGTTCCGGCTCCGCCTTCGCCAAACTGGACATTGGAATCTGGAATCAAAAGGCCAGTCGAAAAGAAATTTTCTACATCCTGCTTTCTGGACTCTATATCTCTTCCTCTCTCAATCAGGAGTGCAGGATTTCCAGCAAGAGCAAGTGAATATGCGGCAAAAAGGCCAGCAGGACCTGCGCCGACAACAACAGGGCGGAGAGCTTTCTTTTCCATCCGAAGCGGCTGGTAAGCCATCATTTTTGCACGCTTAACATTTTTGATCTTAGGGTTCGAAAGAACCCTCTTCTCATCCTCACGGGAAAGCGTTACAAGAACAGTAAAAACGTAAAAGAGTTCCGGCTTTTTTCTGGCATCAATTGAGCGTTTATAAACTACAAATTCGATAAACTTCTCAGGACGAACCGAAATAAGGGAAGCCGTTTTCTTCTTTAGATTCTCTGTATAATCCGGCATTACCGGAATCTTTATCTGACTGATTTCTAACATATAACCTCAATTAGAATGCCTTAATTTTATCGCAGCTGCTCTGCCTGCAAGATAGGAAGAAGTCCATGCCCACTGTAGATTATATCCACCACAGGCTCCATCCACATCAACAATCTCACCAGCAAAATACAGGCCATCATTTAACTTTGATTCCATCGTTTCGGGCTCAATCTCATCCAAACAGATACCACCACTCGTAACCTGGCAGGTCTTAAAATCCTGATATCCAATGAGTTTTAGATCAAATCGCAAAAATGCATCACACAATCTTTCTAACTCATTTGAATAATGCTGAAGAATAGATTCCTTCGTCTTGTCTTCCCTTCTGTTCAGAAAGTCACAGAGTCTCATCTTAGGATCAAAGTCCTTACTCTGAAGGATCAGTTCTACCAGTTTTTCATTACAATATCCGTATAACAATTCTTCTAAGAGACAAAAAGGTCTCTTCTCAATAAAATCCGCCATATTTAAAGCAATCTGCCGGGATAAAATATCTTCATCCCAATAAGGAAAGAAATTAAGCTGGCATACCGCAGTCTGCTCCTTATTTTCATCCATATCACGAATAATATTTCCACTTATATTCATTACCGGAATACCGGAAATCCCATACTTATTAAACTGAATTTCACCAGTATTGAAAAAGACCTTTTGAGAATGATTCCGATAAGATACCTTAGCCATCATACGAATCCCTGATAATCTCTCCACGATTGCATCTTCCAGGATAAAACCTGTGAGTGCAGGAAGCGGTTTAATAATCGTATGCCCCAGCTTCTTCGCATAATAATATCCGTCTCCGGAAGAACCTGTTTTGGGGAAAGATGAGCCTCCTGATGCAAGAATGACACAATGAGACTTATACTTAAATCTTTGAGTTATAACCTGGTAATCTGTGGAATCTTCGATATGCTCTATGTTTCTTACATTCGAATTATATTCGATCACAATACCAAGGCTCTCTGCTTCCCTAAGTAAGACCTGAAGGACAGTCCTGGACTGATAAGATGTGGGATAAATATAGCCATTTCTATAAGAAACCATAAGTCCCATATCATTGAAAAATGCTAAGGTTTTATCCGGATCAAATGAATGAAAAGCCGTATCTAAAAAAGCTGTATTTTCTTTATGATATATCTGTGCATAAAAATTATAGCTTGAGAGGTCAAATTCCTGATTCGACAGGTTGCAACGACCATCTCCAGTAAGAAGCAGCTTCTGTCCTGCTTTATCTGTCTTTTCAAGAATCAGGACTTTCTCTGCCCCGTTATTTTTCGCGCTAATCGCAGAAAAGAGCCCGCTTGCGCCGGCTCCAATCACAATCAGATCATACATTTCGTCATCAATCATAGAATACCTCACAACAGATGCATCTTACGTGCAAGAGCGATCAGGGTTCCGCCCTTAGGGAAGCGATACAGTTCATCTTCTGTAATACCCTTCAGTTTGATAATCAGAACGAAGTAAGAAAACAATCCAACGAGGGTCGCAATAAGGACAGAAACTGCGGTAATTCCAACAATATAATCAACTACAAAGTAAGCAAGATATACAAAGGCACCCATGATCACAGCGGATAACAGAGGTATCAGGTAGGTCTTCTTAATATTCAGTCGAACACCACTGTAGCGTTTCACAGACAGGTCATTCAAAATGGTAAGGAAGAGTCCATTAAAGATATTCGCAATGACAACTGCAAAGATGTTCATATGGAATACAACCATAAGAACTAAAAGCATCAAAACATGAAAAATGATCGTAAGCGCTGCATTACGAACAGGGATCTTCATCTTATCAATACCCTGCAGAATACCATTTGAAAGCGTGGAAAGAGAATAGAATGGTACAGCAAGTGCACCGTAGAACAACATCTTACCGGAGATGGGATCCGCATCGCCAAAGAGCAGAACCATGAGTGGCTGGGATAAAACCATAAGGCCTACCATGCAGGGGAAAGAGATTGCCATAATAAAACGTGTAACGGAACGAATCTGAGAACGAACCCCCTTACGATCCCCTTCTGCATAAGATGCAGACAAAGCAGGAACCGAAGTTGATGCCATTGCGCTGGCAATCGAGATTGGTACATTCTGCAGAACCAGAAATTCACCATTATAAACGCCCCACCACTCAGAGATCTCACGAACCGGATACTCCTGGGCAACAGCGACATTCTTGAAGATATACATCTCTACCAAAGATGTAATGTTATAGAGTGTCGTACTAAGAATAACGGGAATTACAGTAATTAATATGATATGAAAGACCTGGCCAATACTCTCTTCCTTATGGGTGTGGTCTTTTCTTAATTTTCGATTGAAAGTCTTCTTGTACATCATATAGAGGATGAACATGAAGATCAGTGCAGCAAAGCAACCTGTTGCTGTACCGAGTGTGCCACCTGCAGCACCATAAGCAGCTCCGAATTCGCTATTTCCAAGGACAGCACCTACTTTTGCGCCATAAGAAAATAAGAAATATGCGGCGAGGACACTTACAACTGCATTTGCAATCTGTTCGATAATCTGGGAAACGGCAGTCGGGATCATCGTTCTCATCCCCTGGAAGAATCCACGGAAAACGCCGACGATTGCGGTCACCAGAAGAACCGGTGCGAGAACTCTTAATGCTATAGCTGCAAGCGGAGTCTGAAGCCATCCGGCGAATACATCTGCAAAGGCAAAAAGAATGGTTCCTGCTGTTCCACCACTAATGAGGGCGAACAGCATGGCACCACGGAACATCTTACGGGCGTTCTTCATTTCTCCCTGAGCCACACGGGTCGATACCAGCTTAGACACAGCGAGAGGAAGACTGTAAGAAGAGATGATTAATAAGATACTGTAAACCGAATATGCAGTACCGTAATAATCATTACCTGTTTTACCGATAATAGCCGTCAGGGGGACTCTATAAATGAGTCCCACCAGACGGCTGATAAATGAGGCGATTGCAAGGATCGAACCTTGAACCAATATGGAATTTGTCCGATTCTTAGAATCAGTCATAAATCAAAAACACTTTTCTAGTATCAAATCGGAAATTACTTACCCTGGTACTCTTCCAGAGTTGCGTATTCCTTAGTTTCTTCACAGTTGCTTGCTTCCTGAACGCAGACCCAGGTACGGCCAGGATTTAAGGTGATCAGATTACCATACATGTCATAGTAATGAGTTACACTGCTATCCTTCTCCTTAGACCAGGAGATCGGCATTCTCTTTCCCTGGGTGAGAAGCTCACCACCATTTGCTCCAACGAGTGCAAGTTTCACGCGATAATGCTCGTCATCGTAATATCCGTTGTCTGCATTCTCGATAATGATATTCTTAACGGTTACATCTTCACCGGTAATCTTGTCGATCTGCTTTTCACCGAATTCATAACGGGTATAGTCGCCGGTCTCAGGATCATAGATGAAGTAAGGATCATTGTCATAGTAATAGAGGTCAAGTACCTGTACATCAGAAACATTATCTCCTTCCGGTACGAAAGGATCGCCGTCCGGATCGGAGTAATTCCAATGAATATACTGATCCTGATCATAGGACATATCCAGAGATTTTGCTTCGACGCCGTCCATCATACCCTTGGTGCTGGTATATGCATTATGAGGTGCTTTACGATCGGAAGAACGATAGAAGACAAGGTTTGAAAGACTGGAAAGGCCATTCAGGTCATCAACGATTCCGGTATCAAGTGCTGCCTGACCCTGGAAGGACTGGCCGTAATGAACATAGACACCATTCCATTCAGCTGCAAGCCATACATAGTAAGGACGGCAGGAACGGATGTTGCCGATACGGTCGAAATCATCCGGTTTCTGCCAGATTGCCATATAACGGGTAATACCACCCTCTACAGGGCACTCATAGATAACCCCCGCTTCATTCAGACCATACTGAGGTGTGCAGGCATGGGTGTTTTCAATCATAATTGCGAAGGGACGGGTATTTGCCTTTTCTTCGTCAATATAAGTTCCATCGATAACCGACTGAATCTTACCATCTTTGGTACGTGGAAAAATGGTTGCTGGATCTACTTCGGGTTCAGCCTCTTCGGTAGTTTCTTCTTCCGTGGTTTTCTCTTCTTTAGCAGTTTTAGAAGCTGCCTTCTGGCCACATCCGGTAAACAGCACAGACCCCATGAGCATCATAGCTGTGCCTGTTGCGTAGAATTGACGATTCTTCATCATGTGTTTACAATACCTCCCTAAATAACTAATTCCTCTTAATATCTAACCCCTGAAGGATTGATTCCTGGAGACTTTCCATCTCTTCCCTCTCATCATCATCCATATGGTCATATCCTAATAAATGTAACATACTGTGAGCGATTAGAAAAGAAAATTCCCTTAATTCGCTGTGGCCATACTCCTTTGCCTGTGCTCTGACATGATCAACTGAGATCACAATATCTCCAAGCAAGACTTCACCTGTTTCGGGATTCATAAGATCAGATTCTTCCTCCAACAAGCTGAAGTCCCCAGGAGCCGGGAAATCATGCATGGGGAAAGATAAAACATCTGTCGCCCTGTCAATCTCTCGATAATCGCGATTCATCTCATGAATGGTCTCATCATCCACAAGGCTAAGACTCACTTCCGTCTCATAGGGGAACTCTCGATTCAGAAGTACTGCATGAATTACATCTCTTGCAACTTTCTCATAATCAAAATCAAAGGAAAGTTCCGTTTCTACAGATAGATCAATCGTCATTTCTTCAAATCCTCCCTTAAGAGATAATCTCTTGCCTTAAGATACTGATTAATGCTCATTCCCGATTCATCATAGAGCCCATTTTGTGTAATCTCATTCAAGGTTTGATAGATTACCATGTTCTGGTTCCAGGAACTGTCACCGACGCCATGATCCATCAGTTCTATACGAGTGATGACCTGGTCAATCATATGAACAAGTGCAGATTCCGGGGAGGATGGTTTCCGGTACTTGGCATTATATTCATAGACAATGTCAATTACATCATGAGGAAAGCACATATTCTCCATGACTTTCACGGCATATTCCATACCATCTTCGCCATAAACCTTGGGCAGACGATAATAAAGCGCACCTGCTTCTGCAACTTTCACATTACAGCCAGCAACCTTAGCTGCCTTGGCTGCGTACTTTGAAACCTTCATGGCATGGGAATAATCCTTCTTTGAGAAAAGCGAGATCTCTTCCCTAAGGCCAAAATCTTCAGAAAGAATCGTATTCAAAAGAGTTTCCTCTTCTGTACCGGTAATGCGATAAAGAAGCGGATAGACAAATACGATAAGTAGCGTTTCGGCAAGCGCAATGATGGATACAAGGAGCAGAACCTTTAATGTAATTCCGTGATACTGCAGATAATGCTGGATCATGGGCAAAAAGTAAGCTACACAGAAGATAATTACAGATAGGAAAGTAGCCGGCTTCTCATCCCTGTAATCACGATACATACGGGCTATGATGGTTCCTGCAAGGAGCAATGTCGTCTGTAAGAAGATAAAATACAGATTCTTACCTTCCAAAACAGATAAGAGCATAACATCATAGATTCCGATCAGCAGGGTAGCTTCTTCCCCAATAAAGGGTAAGAGAATAAATGGAATCAGAAATGTCGGTAGATAAAGTTCCGGTAAATAATTACAAAAAAATACCAGAATCCAGTGCAGGAGAATAGCAAAAAAAGCATACTTAAGGCTGGTCCCGGAATATAGTTCATATCCAAAATATCGGGCAGACACCATAGCGGATGTGGCAACCACAAGTAGAACCCCAAGGACCATGAGTAGACATACAATCTCATCAAGGAGGATTTCTGCACGACTTACCATAATGGAGCAGAAAATCAGGGAAACCATCATGATTGCAATCACATAGAGCATACGTTGTACAGACAGATTCCTACTATGAATTTTTTTTGCGGGGACTTCTTTGTTTTTTCTCATATTCCTCGTATGCATTAACGATTTTCTGTACAAGCGGATGACGAACAACGTCTTTTCCGGTCAGATCGATAAAAGCAATCTCCTTAACTTTTGAAGATAATACTTTGCGGGCAACATCCAGTCCAGAGATCACTCCAGGGGCGAGATCCTTCTGGCTGGCATCACCTGTAATCACAGCTTTGGAGCCAAAACCGATTCGGGTTAGAAACATCTTCATCTGTGCAGGTGTCGTATTCTGAGCCTCGTCTAGAATGATGAAGGAATTATCAAGAGTTCGGCCTCTCATATATGCAAGCGGAGCCACTTCAATGGCACCCTTTTCCATATTCCTCTGGAAGTTTTCCTGCCCCATGATCTGATAGAGAGCATCATAGAGGGGACGTAAATAGGGGTCAATCTTGCTCTGCAGGTCACCGGGAAGAAAACCCAGTTTCTCGCCAGCCTCAATTGCCGGTCTGGTTAGTATAATACGGGAAACTTCTTCTCTTTGGAAGGCTGTAACTGCCATAGCAATGGCAAGATAGGTTTTACCAGTACCGGCAGGACCTGTTCCAAAAACGATCATTGACTTACGGATGGCATCCACATAACGCTTCTGTCCAGCCGTTTTGGGTTTTACTGGTTTACCACTAATGGTATGACAGATTAAATCTGAATCCGTCTTCACCATAATATGATCTTCCAAGTCTTCCATCGATAAACTTAGAGCATAATCGACATTCTGCTGAGTAATCTCATTCCCACGGCGGGACAATTCGTAGAGTTCATTCAGCACATGTAGTGCTTTTCCGGTATTTTCTTTGGTACCGGATATTTTCAGCACACCATCGCGAAGAACGATTGTAACATCAAGCGTTTCTTCGATAAGCCTTACATTTCCATCTAACTGTCCAAAAATATTGCCCAAATGCTCATTGGGAATATCTAAGGTTCTGATTTCTTCTGACATTAAGTAAATTCTCCGAGTATAAGTTTTACTGGCTCTGTCTTCTCCTTAGACATTACGAAGGCCTTCCTGATCAGTTGAAAAGCCTCTTCCCTTCCATCCTTGGGATTCCAGTGAACCTCCAGTAAGGGATCCCCTTTCTTCACATAATCTGCGACCTTGGCATGAAGTACAATGCCAGCCGTTTCATCGATACTGTCCCCCTTCTCCTTACGGCCGCCACCCAGCATCATCACTGCGGTGCCGAGAGCCTTGGCGTCGATCAGTTTGATATAGCCGTCTTCTTCCGCAGTGATCACATCGATTCGTTCTGCCCGGGGGAAAGAAGCGGGCATATCAACGAGTTTTCCAGCCGACGCATCGCCCTGTAAAACGACCCATTCACGGAATTTCGCATAAGCCTTTCCGTTATTCACCTGCTCTTCCATCAGTTTTCTCGCATCCGACAGATTATCGGTTCGATCTGCCAGAAGAAGCATATAAGAACCCAGCTTATAGACAACTTCCATCAGGTCATCCGGGCCTTGTCCGTGCAGGGCCATAATAGCCTCCTTGACCTCCAGAATATTACCGATGGCATATCCCAGGGGCTCTTCCATCGAAGTAATCACAGCTGCCATGGACTTTCCACAGGACTTTCCGATGGTAATCATAAGCTTGGCAAGATGGCTTGCATCCTCCAGATTGGTCATAAAAGCACCAGATCCACAGGTAACATCGAGCACTACCCCATCACAACCAGAAGCAAGTTTCTTGGACATAATGGAAGATGCGATCAGAGGAATGCTCTGAACAGTATCCGTTGCATCACGCAGAGCATATAATATGCCATCTGCAGGTGCAAGGTCACCCGTTTGTTCCGAGATTGCAATCTTATGCTCACGAATCATATTTACATAATCATCCATGGAATCCGGTGACGAAAATGGATGAATGCAGGCCAGCTTATCTATCGTACCTCCGGTAAAGCCCAGACCACGACCGGACATCTTACTTACAGGAACGTCAAGACTTGCAATGATAGGGGCAAGTACCAGCGTTGTCTTATCACCGACACCACCGGAAGAATGCTTATCAATCTTCTTTCCCGGTACGCTAGACAGATCCAGGATCTTACCGGAATCTCTCATCGCAAATGTAAGGCTTGTCGCTTCCTGATCCGTCATTCCTTGAAAACAAACTGCCATAAGGAAAGCAGACATCTGATAATCCGGAATTTCACCGGACATAATTCCCTTGATGATAAAAGAAATCTCATCGGAAGTTAATTCAAGTCCACATTTCTTTTTTTCAATCAGATCTACCATTCTCATAGCAAAACCTCACGGATTCAGAACATAATTCTTCCTAACAACAGGACTAAGCATCTTATGCACCGGGTCATAAGCGATCACTGACAATACATGATTACCCTCTATCATGGGAATTGGCTCAATATAATGTGAACTATTCACTGTCGGGTCTGTATTGTCCCAGGTGTAATAGATATCCGTGCCGGGAGTGGTCGATATGCTAATCACATTACCCATGCTGTAGCTACCAGAATCCGGTGTTACAAGAGGCGCATCCGGAGCGGAATAAGAGATCAGATACTTTTGCTTAGTAACCTGACCAAAGATTCCAGACTTAGACTTACAGACAGCTGCAACGAAAGTCGTGCCATCCTTCAGTAAGATCGGCTCCGAATAGAGTTCACCATAAGACCCGGTCGGATCATTACCATCCGTTGTGTAATAGATATCAAGCCCCTTGGGTGCAGTCAGTCTCAACTGCTGATCCGTATCATAGTTTCCAGCCTTGATGGAGAATACGACACTGTCTGTCACATAGTCATCGAAAAGTAAGAGAACCTTCTCATCCTTAACCGTCTTCTTAAGTGAAGCGATCTTATCCATCTCTTCATCCTTCGCATAGAGTTCAAGCAGAGAACGATAAGCATCAACGTCACTGTTATTGATACTGACAGCTTGCTCAAGGGCTGATTTGGCGGCTTCGGAATCATTCTTCGCAGCATAAGCACGGCCTAGAAGAGCATAGACTTCACTGGTCTTTTTCTTCAGGCTCGCCTTCTCGAGAATTGCTACCGCCTGATTGTAATTCCCACTACTATAGGCACTGGTACCACGTTTCATCAAACCAGAATACGATTCGGAATAGATATTGATGCCCTCAATGATACCGATGACCAGGAAAAGAGTAAGCACAAAAGCAAAGATGTAACGTCTCTTGCTCTGTGACAGCCCCTTCTTACCTGAAGACTTTGTTTTCGGGATGGACGATATGGAATTTTCATCATTTGAAGGAGCTTCCTTCTCTTTCAGCATGGATGGAATAATGTCCTCGTCCAGAACATTGTAATCCGGAACGATCTGAACCGCCTGCCCACACTGGGGACAATAGAGAAGAGAATCCTCAAATTCTGCTTTACATTTTGAACAAATCATAGATACCCGTTATTTAGAATAAATCGACAGCGTCCACACAATTCTTCATCAGCATAGCAATCGTCATAGGTCCAACTCCACCGGGAACCGGGGTGATCTTACTTACCTTAGGAAGCATATCCTCATAATCTACATCCCCACAGAGTTTACCATTTTCATCTCTGTCCATTCCGACATCAATTACAACCGCATTCTCTTTGACATCCTTTGCCTTAAAGAATTTGGGCTTACCAATGGCAGCAATAAGAATATCGGCACGGGAAGTAACTTCCGATAGATTCCTGGTATGAGAATGTGCGATGGTAACCGTGCAATTTTCACGAAGAAGGAGCATAGCCATGGGCTTTCCAACGATATTGGAACGGCCTACGATAACAGCATTTGCACCATCCAGCTCTACTCCTGAGCGCTTTAAGAGTTCGATAATACCAGCCGGTGTACAGGAGACAAAACCGGGATTACCAATGGAGAGATTTCCCACACTCACCGGGTGGAAACCATCGACATCCTTCTTAGGATCAATGCGAAGAAGGACCTTCTCACTGTCGATGTGCTTGGGAAGGGGAAGCTGAACCAGGATTCCCTGGCAATCTTCTCTCTCATTCAGGTCATCAATCAGTTTTAAGAGTTCTTCTTCACTGGTTTCTTCCGGAAGCTCGTAGCTTAAGGAACGAATTCCTACATACTCACAAGCCTTTTTCTTGTTACGGACATAGACCTGACTTGCAGAATCATTGCCGACAAGGATAACGGCAAGACTAACCTCCTTGCCTTCTTCCTTTAATTTGTTAACACGATCTCTCAACTCGTCTTTGATCGTCTGTGAGATGAATTTTCCATCGATAATCTTTTCTTCCATAGAGTCCTCATTTAGAAAAGTCCGGTGATCACACCATCATCAGTTACATCGATATTATTAGCAGCAGGTGTCTTCGGAAGACCCGGCATGGTCATAATATTACCAGTTACAGCAACAATAAATCCTGCTCCGGCAGAGGCATATACTTCACGTACATGAAGGGTGAAGTCAGAAGGTCTGCCAAGAAGACTAGCATCATCCGATAAGGAATACTGCGTCTTCGCAACACAGATCGGGAAATTGCCCATTCCAAGATCCGTAAGATGTGCCAGTTCCTTTTCTGCAGCCTTGGAGAACTCAACACCAGACGCACCATAGATTTCCTTTGCAATCTTCTCGAGCTTGTCCTTCAGAGGAAGTTCATCTTCATAGAGAGTATGGAAATCAGACTTCTTGTTTTCAAGAGTATAGAGGACCTTCTCAGCAAGCTCTACACCACCTTCACCGCCCTTTTCCCATACCTTGGAAAGTGCGAATTCACAGCCTCTCTCTTCACAGAACTTCTGGATATAGTCGGTTTCTTCCTTGGTATCCGTAAGGAATGCGTTCAGAGTCACTACAACCGGTACGCCATACTTCTGAAGATTTTCAATATGCTTCTCTAAGTTTACAATACCACGCTTTACAGCTTCTACATTCGGTGCAGTAAGCTCCGTCTTAGGGACGCCACCGTTATACTTCAGAGAACGAACAGTGGAAACAAGAACTACTGCATCCGGCTTAAGGCCTGCCATACGACACTTGATATCAAAGAATTTCTCAGCGCCAAGATCCGCACCGAAGCCTGCCTCGGTAATAACGTAATCTGCAAGCTTTAATGCGGTCCTGGTTGCTCTAACAGAGTTACAGCCATGTGCAATATTCGCAAAAGGTCCACCGTGTACAATGGCAGGTGTATGCTCAATGGTCTGAATGAGATTCGGCTTCATTGCATCCTTAAGAAGAGCTGCCATAGAGCCAACAGCATTCAGATCCTTTGCTGTAACAGGATCTCCATTGAAGTTATAAGCAACAATAATTCTTCCAAGTCTTTCCTTCAGATCATGAAGGTCATCCGCAAGACAGAGGATTGCCATGATTTCAGATGCTACGGTGATAATGAAATGGTCTTCTCTTACCATACCATCTGACTTGGCACCGAGACCAATGACAATGTTACGAAGTGCTCTGTCATTCATATCGAGGCAACGCTTCCAGACAACACGTCTGGGATCAATGCCTAACTGGTTTCCCTGCTGAATATGATTATCAAGAAGTGCAGCAAGCAGGTTATTGGCAGAAGTAATCGCATGGAAATCTCCTGTAAAGTGCAGGTTCAAGTCTTCCATGGGGAGCACCTGAGCATATCCGCCGCCGGCAGCACCACCCTTGATGCCGAAGCAAGGTCCAAGCGAGGGTTCACGAAGTGCAAGGCATGCCTTCTTGCCAAGCTTCGCGAAAGCTTCTGCAAGTCCAATAGACTGTGTCGTCTTTCCTTCTCCGGCAGGTGTAGGATTCACTGCTGTAACCAGAATCAGCTTACCATCAGGACGTCCTTCAATAGAATGCAGGAATTCATCTGAGAATTTTGCCTTATATTTACCATAAAGTTCCAAGTCATCCAGGCTAATGCCCATGTCCTCAGCTACTTTGGTGATAGGATAAAGCTCTGTTTCCTGTGCGATCTCGATATCCGACTTCATACTCGATTACTCCTTTTTGTTAAGCATATCTTCCAGGTCCTGAGGGGACATCAAAACTCTTCTCGGTTTCGTGCCTTCCTCTGGTCCAACTACCCCAAATTCCTCTAACTGGTCCATGATTCTCGCAGCTCGGTTAAATCCCATTTTGAATTTACGCTGCAACATACCGATGGAACCTTTTTCTTTATCAATAATAAGGCGAGCCGCCTCAGCAAAATACTCATCTCTGCCATCGGAGAATCCAGAGCCGCCACCATCAATGGAGGTATAGCCTTCTTGTGACTCTGCCTCTTCCATCTTCTGCTGAATCTCTAACTGTTCTTCATCTGCGTCAACTGAATTATGCTTCTTAATGAAGTTTACTACATCCGATACTTCATCATCCGAGCAGAAAGCGCCCTGCAATCGAATCGGCTTGGAAAGTCCCTGTGGATAATAGAGCATATCGCCCTTACCCAGCAACTTCTCAGCGCCAACCATATCAAGAATGGTTCTCGAATCCACGCCGGAAGTTACAGAGAAAGCAATTCGGCTCGGCATATTCGCCTTGATCAAACCTGTAATGACATTAACAGAAGGTCTCTGAGTTGCAATCACAAGATGAATTCCTGCCGCTCTTGCCAGCTGTGCCAGTCGACAGATGGCTTCTTCTACTTCATTCGAAGATACCATCATCAGATCTGCAAGCTCGTCTACGATAACCACAAGCTGAGGCATCTTCTTAACGGCGATTTCGACCTCTTCACCATTATTCATGATTTTCATCTTACCATCATGAATCTTGTCGTTATAGCCCTTCATATCACGAACGCCAGTGTCCGCAAACTTCTTATAACGATCGGTCATCTCTGCAACAGCCCACTGAAGCGCTGCGGAAGCCCTCTTGGGATCTGTAACGACAGGTACCAGAAGATGAGGAATTCCGTTATAAACCGAAAGTTCTACAACCTTGGGATCGATCATGATGAATTTTACCTCTTCCGGCTTCGCGTGGTAGAGGATACTCATGATAATGGTATTAATACAAACCGACTTACCGGAACCGGTTGCACCGGCTATCAGAAGGTGAGGCATCTTTGCAATATCAGAGATAATAACCTGTCCACCGATATCCTTACCAACTGCAAAGGCAATTCTGGATTTTGCTGTTCGAAATTCATTCGATTCTACAAGATCTCGGAATGCAACCATCTCTGTTTCCTTATTGGGGACTTCGATACCGACGACATCACGACCGGGAACCGGTGCTTCAATTCGAATATCTGTAGCTGCCAGGTTCATCTTAATATCATCTGTCAGATTCACGATACGGGAAACCTTCACACCAACAGAAGGTTTGAATTCATATCGGGTTACTGTCGGACCATTCACATAAGAGATATCACCGTCAATGGAGATACCAAAATTGTTCAGTGTGTTCTTCAGGCGTTCTGCAGTCTGCCTGTAGATGCTACTGCCACTTCCTGAAGAATTCTTGCCCTTACGAAGCAGGTCCACCGGAGGGAAGACATATTCATGATGAACAGGAGCTTTCTCCGTATCTGCACTATTCGGTGCGACTGTCTGATTCGATGAAAATGCATTCGGAAACGGATTATCCGATGTTACATCATGAACACGAACTTCAGTAATTTCCTGAGGCTCAAGAACCGGAGGCTCTTCTTCCGTCACAGGAGCGACCTCATCCATCTGCGGTGTAAGAACTTCTTCCGCAGGGATTGCCGCCGCCTCATGATGGAAGGGATCAAAAGGACTAACCGGAGTAGCTTCTTTCTGGTATTCCTCTGCTTTGAGATCAATGACATCCACATCGCTCACTGGCTGATCCTGCATATGCATAAGACTCTGTGCCGTGATTTCAGAGATCTCATCGGACATATGATTGATATCATTCACTCTGGGTTCGATCTTGGTATTCAGAGTTACTCCACTGGCACGACGTTCAGACCGATCTGCATTTGGATCTGTATTTAATACCTGCTCTCGAACCTGTCTTACACGTCTACCATTATGAATATTCGACTGAGGTTCCCGCTCATAGTTTCCGGTTCTACGTCTCATACGTACATCGGAAGAAGCGTCGATGATTTCAAGCGGTGCCTCATCAAGTTCCTGTTGTCTGCGTTCTTCTCTGGCTGCTTTCTTAGCCTTATAGATCTTCCTCTTTTCAAGGAATTTCTCGATTCCGGACTTCTCAGTAATCAGGATCAGCATCACAATAAGAATTATGATATCTAAGATGACACCGAAGGCCATTCCGAAGGCTGTGACGAAAATCTCAGCAAAGAGTGCTCCGAAGAATCCACCGCCCAGGTGGCTCTCCATACTGAGAAAATACCCCTTTACCGGTCCTACATAATCGGACTTATGCATGAATAGTTCTATAAGAACAGCAAAGAAGACATAAAAGATACCAGCATAGATCAATTTTCTTTTTGCGAAGGCATTGTCTCTATTCGAAAACCAGAAGAATGAACCAAGTCCAAGCAGAATCGGCAGGAAATAGTTCATGGTTCCAAATAAACCAAAGAGAAATCCCGAGATATAGGATCCCACAAGTCCACCAAAACCCAGATTACCAAGGAAAAGAAGAACCATCACTGCAAGGACTGCAAACAGGATCAAATCCTGAGTAAAAACGGGTAGCTCCCCATAATCCTCTTCCACTACTTTTTTAGACTTTGACTTTTTACCAGTGTTCGGCTTCTTCTGTGTATTTTTCGTTTTTGACGTTTTACGACTTCCTGACGCCATTCAAATATCCATTTCTATTTTATCTTACAGCATGCAATATTTTGGGTTTTTATCTTTTTAATATTACCATATCTAGATGTCCATGTCATGAAAAAACACGGCATTTCCATAGGAAATGCCGTGTAAGAAATCATCCGATCAGATAATGATACAGTTCTTCGTATTTGGCTTTTGAATGAGCCCAGGAATAATCCTTTGCCATACCTCTGTCAACCATATGATTCCAATCCGTTTTTTTATCGAAGAAAACAAACTTGGAATAATTAACAGCATTCAGAAGTTCATCTCCATTGTAGTTTGCAAAGGAGAAACCATCTCCCTTATGCTCATATTCGTTAAATGGTGTAACTGTATCCTTCAGACCACCAGTCTCACGAACAATCGGTACCGTACCATAACGGAAAGAAATCAGCTGAGTAAGACCACAGGGCTCGAATCTCGAAGGCATCAGGAAAGCATCTGCGGCTGCGTAGAGCTTATGCGCCAAGCCTTCCGAATAACAGATATTTGCAGAAATCCTGTCAGGGAACTTCCATGCATAATGACGGAACATATTCTCATACTGTGATTCACCGGTACCAATCACTACCAGCTGAGTATTCTCATCAGCAATACCTTCGATGCAGTAATTAACAAGATCAAGGCCTTTCTGGTCAGTGAGACGCGAAATCAGACCGATCATATACTTCTTAGGATCGACCGTAAGGCCAAGCTCTTCCTGAAGTCTGGTCTTATTGACCTTCTTATTTCTTCTGAAGTCCTTCGCACTATAGTTCTTATAGATGCTCTTATCTGTTGCAGGGTCGTACATCTTGTAATCAATACCATTGATAATACCCTGCATATCGTAATGCCTTGCAGAAAGAAGTCCATCGAGCCCTTCACCATAATAAGGTGTCTGGATTTCCTCTGCATAGGAGTCAGACACAGTTGTGATGTAATCCGCGTAAACCAGACCACCCTTAAGCATATTACCAGCTTTATTAAATTCCAGCTTGTCCGGAGTAAAGAGATTCATCGGAAGACCCGAAAGTCCCTGCAAGGTTTTCACATCCCAGACTCCCTGGAATTTCAGATTATGAATGGTCATAATCGTCTTCATTCCCCAGAAGAAGGGATTACCCTGAAACTCTGTTTTCAGATATACAGGAATCAGGCCTGTCTGCCAATCATGACAATGAATCAGTTCCGGCTGGAAACCGATAACCGGTAACATGGACAGAACCGCTTTATCAAAAAATGTAAAGCGTTCCATATCACGTCTGGTCTCACTATAGGGGTAGAAACACTCGAAATAATCCAGATTGTCGATGAAATAATAAGTAATTCCATCCAGCTTATACTGCATTACCCCAACATACTTGTCTCCGATGAAAGGGCCACAAGTCAGATTGAAATGAGTTACATACTCAAACTTGTCCCTGTACTGAGGTGGAATGCAGGTATAATCCGGTAATACAACACGTACATCCCAGATTGAAGGATCAAATTCCTTCGGCAGTGCACCCACAACATCTGCAAGACCACCGGTCTTAACAAAAGGTACGCATTCACTTGCAGCAAACAGAATCTTCTTCATGTCCGATCTCCCCTTTAGAGGTGATTATTCCTCGTCAGCTTCTTCCCAGTTAGTATATACATCCTGAACATCGTCATCTTCATCGAGAAGATCAAGAATACGTCTTATGCACTTAATATCTTCGGGATCAGAAAGAGAAACGGTGTTCTGAGGGATCATTTTAACTTCCGCTTCAGCGATAACAATTCCCTTTGCTTCAAGGGCTTCACGAACAGCGGAGAAATTCTCAGGAGCAGTCAGAACTTCAAATCCATCTTCATCTTCATTGAAGTCATCAGCGCCTGCATCAAGAGCTTCCATCATAAGCTCATCAGCGTCCATATCGCAGTCTTCCTTGGAGATCAGAATCTGTCCCTTCTTATCGAACATGAAGGATACGCAACCCTGAGCACCTACGTTACCATGGCCCTTAGTGAAGCAAGCCTTAACGTTACTAGCGGTACGGTTACGGTTATCGGTAAGAGTTTCAACGATGATTGCAGTACCACTAGGGCCATAGCCTTCATATACACAGGTCTCATAGTTTACGCTCTGTGCATCGCCGGCAGCCTTCTTAATACCACGTTCAATGGTATCGTTAGGCATATTTGCTGCCTTTGCCTTAGAAATAACATCACGAAGCTTTGCATTATTTGCAGGGTCTGCGCCGCCTTCCTTAACTGCGACAGCAATCAGACGACCGATCATGGTAAATGCTTTACCCTTTGCGGAATCGTTCTTTTCCTTCTTTGCCTTAATATTTGCGAATTTTGAATGTCCTGACATATTACTAAATACCTTTCTTAACTTGATATATAAACTTTAGCATTTCCGAATGTAGAGTTCAAGAATCCAAAGAATCTCCTCCAGGCTCAGGCTCCTTGGGAAGTCGTGTTACACAGACTTCCCGGATTAAGCGATCCGTTACATCTAATACTTCAAATCGGAAGCCCTTACGTTCTACAACGAAATGTTCGTGCTCAGACGGAACACGACCTATGGCATCTGTAAGATAGCCATTCAGAGTTTCAAATTCCGGCGAATGAAAATCGCAGGATAAGGTTTCCGATACTTCGTCAAGACTGGTTCGTCCATCCATACGGAACTCATCATGACGCACTTCAATAACTGCATCCTCTTCCTCATCATGCTCATCCTGGATATTACCAACAATTTCCTCGATGATATCTTCCATGGATACAAGACCACAGGTCTGCCCATATTCATCGACAACGATCGCCATATGTGTTTTCTCAAGCTGCATGGTAGAAAACAGGGTATGTACCCCATGCGTTTCCGGAACGGTTTCCGCAGGACGAATCAGATCCTTTACATTACAGATCTTCTGCTCTGCCATATCCGGTCTGGTAGCATACTGCAGAACATCCTTGATGTGAATGATACCGAGAATATGATCAAGATTCTCTGAATAAACAGGGATTCTCGAATAATGATTTTCCTGAAAGAACTGAATCGCTTCCCGAACCGTAAGATTACCATCCATCGCTTCAATCTCATTGCGATGAACCATAATATCCTTTACATCCTTATTATCAAGTTCGAGAACATTCTGAACCATCTCTGCTTCCGAAGACAGAATATTGCCCTGTTCGGAGCCCTCGTTAACCATGGTAAGAATCTCTTCTTCGGTAACATCATCCGGATTACTGCCCTTCTTCGCATAAGGACGGGAAATCAGATGTGCGACTTTTGACATGAGATAGATCAGAGGGCGAAAAACAACTTCTTCCAGATGGAATACCCCAAGGAAGAAATAGATTCGACGAGATGGAATTGTAGAGTAGATATAGTAGGGAATGTAAACTCCAAGAAGGCAAAACAGTATAAGGCCAATAAATACACATAAGAGAACCAGTCCAGGTGCATTTACCAGCTTAGAATCCAGTCTGTACAAAAGGAAACAGATTAGAATCTCAAAGGAAAAGCCAAAAAAGAGAGACAGAAATTCGTATGTACGATCCATAAGAGCACTGTTGTCGTGATATCGATGCAGGTTCTTCTTCCTGGCTTTATATTTCTCATCAAAACTTTTACGTTCACTGTCAGAGAGATTCAGAACAGATGCCCTAAATGCAGAAACAGACCAGGTCAGGAACAAAAGCACCAGAAGCCCTAATAGAATTAGAAATGTAATAATGTCTGAATTCATAATGCTCCTTAGTCAAAGTAGTGCTTTCGTGCTACTTCCTGCCCATTCCTGAAATAGATTCTGGGAATGCGATTGCCCAGATCACAGGCAAATTCATAATTAAAGCGTCCAGACAATTCGCCTAACTCTTCCATGCTAATCTCACGATCCATATCTCTACCGATCAGGGTTACGGGATCTAGGATCTTCACTCCATCGATACCTGTAATATCGACCATCATCTGATCCATGCAGACACGGCCAAGAATTGGTGCCTTCTGTCCGTGGATAAGGACATAGCCTTTAGAAGAAAGTCCTCTGGGATAACCATCACCATATCCAACCGGGATCGTAGCCACAAGCGTATCTTCTGTTGTTACAAAAGTACCACCATAGGACACACTTCTACCAGCCGGCAGAGTCTTAATATGAACGATTCTGGAATGAAGAGACAGAGCGGGTTCTAAGGGGAAGGAATGATCCATCTCCTCAGACGGCCAGAGTCCATAGAGCGTAATGCCGGCACGGACCATCTCAAGATCCGTTTCCGGAAGTTCAAGAATGGCTGCAGAATTGGCACAATGATGAATCTGGAAGCTAAGACCACGCTCCTCGAGTGCATGGATCATCTGGCGGAAGAGTTCATACTGCTCTCTTGCTGAAGTTTTATCGGATTCATCAGATCTGGCAAAGTGGGTAAAGATCCCCTCCGGTACCAGATTATCAAGTTTGAAGATTTCAAGGATCTCTTCAACGGAAGCCTTCTCCACCTGAAAGCCAATGCGACTCATACCGGTATCAATCTTGATATGAACCGGTGCCTTTTTCCCAAGACGACATGCTGCATCAGAAAAAGCCTTGGCCATGTCCAGACGGAAAATCGTCGGACGAATGTCAAAGCGTACCATGTCCTCATATGAATCTTCAAAGGTATATCCAAGAACCAGAATCGGCTTACGGACCCCGTTCTCACGAAGTTCCAGTGCCTCATCTACAGTTGCCGTAGCATACCCGGCAACATAATCAATCTCCTCAAGACTTCTGGCAATCTCAAGAGCGCCATGTCCATAGGCATCTGTTTTGATGACTGCACAAATCTTCGTATCGGGCTTCAGATTCTCATGCATTGCCTCCAGATTATGATGAATTGCATCCAAATCAATTTCAGCCCATACGCGGTTATATTCCATAGTAAGTTCATTCTCCTTAGAACTGTTAAATTCACTTCTCAATATTTAATAACACATCGGTCATTCCGTCAAGAATATCAGATGCAAGAATTGCATATTCGCTCTTCTTTCTGGCAGCCATATCGCCAGATAAAGCATGCAGAAGAACTCCTAAGGAAGCTGCATTCATGGGATCCTGGCCTTGAGCCATGAGCCCACTGATGATTCCCGCCAGAACATCTCCACTGCCGGCTGTTGCCATACCTGAATTGCCATAGGTATTCACGAGAACATTCCCGCTTTGCCCACAGATCAAACTTGTCGCATCCTTCATCACCAGAACGGTCTTATATCTCTTCGAGAAATGTAGAGCATATTCCACAGCATGTGCCTTGATCTCAGGGATCGACAGTTTCATAAGGCGGGACAGTTCTCCCATATGCGGAGTAAGTACCGTATTCACTGGAAGATTTTCTAATAATTCCTCATGTTCCGAGAGAATATTGAGACCATCTGCATCAATCACAAGAGGCCTGTCTTTGGCATACTTACATACGTGCTCCAGAATGGAATATGCAGTTTTGTCCGTGCCGATACCAGGACCGATCAGGATCGCATCCGCATCCTGTATCAGATTGGTGAGTACAGAATAATCCACCTCTTCTGCTCTATAACCATGAATAATTGCTTCAGGAAAGGATGTTGCAAGTATATTCCGGTTCCTCTCATCACTATATAGACGGACATAACCTGCTCCAACTCTCAACGCAGCCTTTGCACTTAAGACTGCAGCTCCAGAGATTGTCCCTGAACCTGCGATATCGAGCACTTTCCCGTAAGTTCCTTTATTCGAGTCTGCTCTACGTTTCGGAAGAAGACCCGGGAGATCGGACTCCTCTAAAAGAGAGCATCTCACCTTCCTTTGAATCGACTCATCTTCATAGATTCCAACATCTGCGACAAGAAGTTCACCACAGATAGAGCGCCCGGGATAGAGTAACTGTCCCATCTTACGATAGGCAAAAGTAATCGTCATATCCTGAGGAATACAGAAGCCCAAAAGCTGACCGGTGTCAGCATCAACTCCTGTCGGGATATCACAGGCAATTCGAATTCCTGCAAAATCCGAAAGTGCCTGATAGTCCAGCAGGTACTGCCCTTCCAGAGGACGATTCTGACCAATTCCAAAGAGGGCATCCACAAGGATCCTGGAAGACGAAAGATTCAAAACAGCTTTCTCAGGAAGGAGACCATACTTTCCTGCAATCTCAATCTGCTTCTGCATCAGATCGCTGCAGGAATCTAACCTGGCGGAGACATAGAATCTGACAGAATGTTTGCGTAGAAAAAGAATCCGGGCAAGGCAGACACCATCTGCACCATTATTCCCCGGTCCACAGAGAATTCCCACGGAAAAATCCTTAGGGAAACGCTCTTCGATGATATCAGCCATCTGTAGAGCAGCTCTCTCCATAAGGATTGCGGCATCCAGGCCGAATTTATCTGAAGTATTTTGATCAATCTCTTTCATTTCACTTGCACGAAAGACAAGTTCCATAAAACGATTCCTTTCCAGACCTTAATCTGTAGTCCCTTCCGACTTTTTCTTCTCGGCTTCGAGTTCTCTCTCCTTCTTCTCCTGCGCTTCGATCTCATCAAAGCGCATATCAAAAAGATTAATTACATCTTTGCCAAATATATCGTGCATATATGCATATATTTCACGATTATTGATCTCACGATTCTGTTTCCGGATGATATTCTTCTTCAGTTCCACACGAAAGCGATCAATCCAGTCCGAAATTTCATTCACTTCATCCTGGTTGGTACGGAGTTTGGAGTAGCAGAAGGACATAGTGAGAAGCATGAGTTCATTATTGATCTTTTTAATTTCAGCAGGAAGATCTAAGAGCTGATCCTCCAGCTCTTCCGTCTTGTAATTTGCTTCATCGATCAGGCGCTTGTCCTCATCCATCTTTTTCTGAACTTCAGGAGTTTTTGGGGTATTATCATCCCCCATATTCTCCATAATGTCCTGCATAAGCTGCGCCTTCAGTTTCTTCAGATTCTTAAGGTCAGTATTAACCTTACCTTGAAGTGCTAAGAGGTCTCTTAATTTTTTCTCACATTCAGCGACTTCTTTGGGCTTACCACTGATAGCAAAAAGCCGGTGCCATTTCTGATCCAGAACAAGCACCGGGATTTGAGTCGTTGAAAGTGCCGTTTTAAAAGCATTTTCATCCATTATGAATCCTCTTTCGGATTTTTACGCGAAATATCATAAGAAAGTCTCATCAGGCTGTCAGACAGATGTACATTCTCGACAACAACATCATCAGGAACATCAAGATCTACCAGCGCAAAATTCCAGATTGCCTTAACACCAAAAGACAACACAAGATCTGCAGCTTCTTTTGCCTTCTCCTTGGGAAGAGTAAGCGCTGCAATATCCACCTGATGATTCTCCAGAAATTCCGGAAGTTCATCAATCATACGGATTGGGATATCACGAATCTCTTTTCCCTTCAGGGCAGGATTAACATCAAATAACCCTACCATGTGAAATCCAAGAGGATCAAAATTCACATAGTTAGAGATTGCCTGTCCCAGATTACCTACACCAATCACGATGATATTATGTCTCTGGTCCAGTCCAAGGATCTTGCCAATCTCATCATGCAGGTATTTGACATTATAGCCATACCCCTGCTGACCAAATCCTCCAAAATTATTGAGATCCTGACGAATCTGAGAAGCTGTTATATGCATACTCTTCGACAAATCGCCGGAAGATATGCGGTCTACACCATTATCAAGTAATTCTTCGAGGTAACGATAATAGCGGGGCATTCTACGAATAACCGCTGAAGAAATACCATTTTGCATCCTCTACTCCTAACAAAGCATATATAAAATCCACACACAAATTTTCTGCTCTTTATTGTAGATTTTCACGCAAAGATTGTCAATTTATTATCAAAGTATTAGAGCAATTAGTCTTCTAATTCTGTGGATAAGCGTTCCCACTCATCATATTGTTTTGTAAGTTCGAGATTAATCTCTTCGAGTTTTGCGGATAATTCGTTTAACTTTGCAGAATTCTTAGCAGTTTCGGGATCTGAAAACTGTCTTTCGATCTCCTCTTTCTCCTTTTCCAGTTTCGAAATACATTCTTCCGCTTTTGCAAGAGCAAGTTCGATCTTTCTTCTGGCCGCTTTCTCCTGCTTCTGTAATCTGTAATCCGACTTTGAATCAGAGGCAGCAACTGTTTCATTGTTAGAAGAAATATCTTTGGAAGAATTCGGATTCACTCCAGAATTCAGAAGACCAGCCTCTTCAAACTGTGCCTTCTTCTCCAGATAATAATCGTAATTTCCAAGGTACTCTACGAGTCCTGCCTGGGTCAGATCCAGAATTCTCGTTGCTGTCTGATTAATAAAATAACGATCATGAGAAACATAGAGAACCGTTCCGGTAAAGGAATTCAGTGCATTCTCTAATATCTCTTTGGAATCCATATCCAGATGGTTGGTCGGCTCATCGAGAATCAGAAGATTAGCTCCGGAAAGCATTAATTTTGCAAGGGATACTCTTCCTCTCTCACCACCGGACAATTCAGAGATGCGTTTCATCGCATCATCCCCGGTAAAGCGGAAAGCAGCCAGAACAGAACGCACCTTCGTATTATCGAGATTAGGATACGCATTCTGTAACTCAGCAAACAAGGTATTCGATTCATCAAGATTCTGCTGTTCCTGGTCGTAATAACCTATGCTGACATTCGTACCGATTCTCACGCTGCCTTCTACCGGTTTTAACAGACCATTTATGATCTTTAAGGTAGTCGTTTTACCAGTACCATTATCTCCGATAATAGCAACTCTCTCCTGTCGGTGCACAAGGAAGGAGATATTACGATAGAGAAAAGGATCATCATCAAAACGCATGGATAGTCCCTTTACTTCAAGAACATCATTTCCACTACGCTGATCCGGTTCAAGAACGAGGTTCATTCCAGTCTGTTCCCGTTCCGGTCGTTCCACGCGTTCAATCTTCGCAAGCATCTTTTCACGGGATTCCGCACGCTTTATCGATTTCTCACGATTAAACTGCTTCAGTTTCTTGATGACAGCTTCCTGATGCTCGATTTCGGCCTGCTGTTTCTCATATTCACGCTCACGTGTAAGAAGATATCGGTCTCTCTGCTCGATATAGGCCTTATAGTTTCCCTTATACATCTTTGCTTCATGGCGAGACAGATCCAGTGCATGATCGATCGTACGATTTAGGAAATAGCGATCGTGGGCAACGATAATGACAGCACCGGAATAGTTTGCCAAAAAGCCTTCCAACCACTCGATACTGGAAAGATCCAGATGGTTGATCGGCTCATCAAGAATGAGGATGTCAGGTTTCTGCACCAGAAGGCGACCCAGGTTCACACGTGTCTTCTGTCCACCAGATAAGGTCTGGAAAGTCTTTTCGAATTCCTCTTCCGAGAAACCAAGACCTTTTAAAACTCCAGCTGCTTCAGAACGGAAAACCAATCCGCCTTTAGATTCAAAAGCTTCACTCTTCTTATGATAATTATCGATCAACTGTGTCAGCTCATCCCCAGATAATCTCTCCATAGATTCTTCCATAGAGCGAAGTTCTGCCTCAGCAAGAAGCAGGTCATTACGCGCGGAAAGCACGATCTCATAGATCGTGCCTTCAACGGAATTCTCCTGATACTGGGCAAGATAACCTATGCTGGCACCGGACGCCCTTGTAACACTACCAGTGTCCGGAGTCAATTGGCCCACAATTGTTTTCAGCAGGGTGGATTTACCAACACCATTCGCACCAAGAATACCTAAGTGCTCATGTTCCTCTAACTGAAAAGAAACGTTTTCAAAAATCAGATCGGATCCGAATGCTTTCGAGAGATCAGAACAGGAAAGTACGGTAGCCAAATTTTATGCCTCCATATCAAGAGTTTCCTTGATTGCCAGGATAAACTCTTCAGAATTTAATTTCTTAGGATTCGGAAGGGAGGTGATCAGAGCGAGATCTCCAGTCATCTTTCCACTTTCGATTGTGTCAATAGTTGCTTTTTCCAGGCGATTAGCGAAATCAACGAGTTCCGGAAGCTGATCCAGTTCACCTCTCTTACGGAGGGCACCCGTCCATGCAAAGATGGTAGCTACGGAGTTGGTTGAGGTTTCTTCACCTTTCAGATACTTATAGTAATGTCTCTGAACAGTACCATGTGCTGCTTCATACTCAAAATAACCATGAGGAGAAACGAGGACGGAAGTCATCATTGCAAGAGAACCCATAGCGGAACTCAGCATATCTGACATAACATCACCATCATAGTTCTTACAAGCCCAGATGAATCCGCCTTCAGACTTCATTACACGAGCAACTGCATCATCGATCAAGGTATAGAAATACTCAATCCCTGCATCAAGAAAGGCCTGCTTGTAGTTCTTGTCATACTCCTCCTGGAAGATATCCTTGAAGGTATGATCATATTTCTTGGAGATCGTATCCTTGCTGGCAAACCAGAGATCCTGCTTGGTATCCAGGGCGAATTCAAAACAGGATTTTGCAAAAGAGCGAATCGAAGGTTCGAGATTATACTGGCCCTGAACGACGCCGGCCGACTTAAAGTCATGCACAAGAACTCTCTCTTCCTTGCCATCACAAGCGGTATAAACCAGTTCTACCTTACCAGGTCCAGGAATCTTCATCTCAGAAGCTTTATATACATCGCCATATGCGTGACGAGCAATCGTAATCGGCTTCTTCCAGCTGCGAACATTCGGTTCAATTCCTTTTACGATGATGGGTGCGCGGAATACGGTACCATCTAAGATAGCTCGAATCGTACCATTCGGGCTCTTCCACATTTCCTTCAGATTGTACTCTGTCATGCGGGCAGCATTTGGAGTAATCGTTGCGCACTTAACTGCAACGCCGTACTTCTTCGTGGCTTCTGCAGAATCAATCGTAACCTGGTCATTGGTCTCATTTCTGTGCTCCAGACCAAGATCATAATACTCAGTCTTCAAATCAACATAAGGAAGAATCAGATCCTCTTTGATCATCTTCCATAGAATTCGGGTCATTTCATCTCCGTCCATCTCAACTAACGGAGTTGTCATCTGAATTTTAGCCATAATCTCTTTCCTCTCAAAAATCCCCTGTTCCCATTTTCAGTATAAGAAATACCGGAACTTTAATGATGAATCAGCCCCATACCATACAGTATGAGGCTGAAGTTACACATTCAATCAGTTTATTTCGCAACAATGTTAACGATACGTCCTGGAACGTAGATTTCCTTAACAATATTACCGGTCAGCTTATCACCAAGCATCTCTTTTGCTGTCGCAATTGCATCAGCCTGAGCAATATCCTTAGCGACATTGATCTTACCCTTCATCTTGCCATTAACCTGAACGACAACTTCGATTTCATCATCTTCCATTGCCTTCTCGTCATAAGTAGGCCAGCCCGCATCGAATACAGAAGTCTCATGGCCAAACTTAGAATACAGTTCCTCAGCAATATGAGGTGCAAAAGGTGCAAGGAGAATCGACAGGGTCTCAAGCGTTGCCTTATCGACACCACCATTTTCCTTGGCGTAATTCGTCAGTGTATTGGTATATTCCATGAATCCGGAAACAACGGTATTCAGGTTGAAGTTGGTAAGACGACTGCTGATATCGTATACCATACGGTTACGAATCTTAATAAGTTCTGCTGTCTCAGCAAAATCTTTATCGATATTATCAACAACCAGGTTCCAAACCTTGGTCAGGAAACGTCTTACACCATCGATACCACGATCATCCCATGCAGCATCCTGGGTGGGAGGTCCGATAAAGAGCTCATACATACGAAGAGCATCACAACCGTACTTTTCAATCATGTCATCCGGAGAGATAACATTGCCAAGAGACTTAGACATCTTGATACCCTGAGGTCCAAGAATCATGCCCTGGTTGAAGAGTTTCTGGAAAGGCTCATCGAAATCAACCACTCCGATATCATGCAGGAACTTTGTATAGAAACGAGCATAGAGCAGATGAAGAACAGCATGCTCTACACCACCAATGTACATATCTACAGGAAGGTCTCTGTCTGCAATCTCTCTGTCTACCATAGCGTCATTGTTATGGGGATCTACATAACGTAAGAAATACCAGGAAGATCCAGCCCACTGAGGCATGGTATTGGTCTCGCGCTTTGCAGGCTTTCCACAGCAAGGACAAGTGGTATTTACCCAATCATCCATTGCAGCAAGAGGAGATTCACCATTGTCTGTCGGCTGATAGGACTCAACCTTAGGAAGAACAACCGGAAGCTGATCCTCAGGAACAGGGACTGCACCACAATCCGGGCAATGAATGATGGGGATAGGTTCACCCCAGTATCTCTGACGAGAGAATACCCAGTCACGAAGCTTGTAGTTGATCTTCTTACGTCCCCAGCCCTTCTTCTCAATATAGTCAGGAGCATCCTTCTTCAGGTCCTCAGAGCGAAGTCCGTTCCACTCACCGGAATTGATCATCACACCAGAAGCTGCAGTGTATGCCTCTTCCATGGTCTTGCCATCGAGTTCTACTCCTTCCGGAGCAATAACAGGAATAATAGGAAGATCAAACTTACGAGCGAAAGCGAAGTCACGATCATCATGTGCAGGTACGCACATGATTGCGCCAGTACCATAATCACCAAGAACATAATCAGAGATCCAGATGGGAACCTTGGCACCGTTCAGAGGATTTACAGCATAAGATCCGGTAAATACGCCGGTCTTTTCCTTCGCCTGCATACGATCAACATTAGACTTATTCAATGATTCCTTAATATAGTTCTCTACATCAGAAACCTTATCCTCGGTTGCAAGAGACTTCGCAAGCGCATGCTCAGGAGCAATTACAAGGAAGGTTGCACCATAGAGTGTGTCAGGACGGGTTGTATAAACTGTCAGAACATCTTCTCTTCCATCCACATGGAAATCAACCTCAGCACCGGTAGACTTACCGATCCATTCAGTCTGCATCTTCTTAACCTTTTCAGGCCAGTCAAGGCCATCAAGGCCATCAAGGAGGCGATCTGCATACTTGGTGATCTTCAGCATCCACTGACGAAGGTTCTTCTTGGTTACTTCGCTGTGGCAACGCTCACACTTGCCATCTACTACTTCTTCATTAGAAAGAACCGCCTTACAGCTGGGGCACCAGTTCAGGGGCATTTCCTTTTCATATGCAAGTCCCTTCTTGAACATCTGAACGAAGATCCACTGAGTCCACTTATAGAAGTTAGGATCGGTGGTGTTTACTTCTCTGTCCCAATCATAGATAGCGCCGATCTGCTTAACCTGGCGTCTGAAGTTATTAATATTAGCTTCGGTGGAAATAGAAGGATGCTGGCCGGTTTTGATTGCATAATTCTCTGCCGGAAGTCCAAAAGCATCCCAACCCATGGGATGAATGATGTAGTAACCGTTCATCATCTTGTAACGGCTCCAAACATCAGAAATAACATATCCTCTCCAGTGACCTACATGAAGGCCGGCTCCGGAAGGATATGGGAACATATCCAGACAGTAGTACTTTTTCTTCTTACCGTCGTTTACATTGACGGGCTTCTCTTCCCAGATCTTGCGCCATTTTCTTTCAACGGCGGAATGATCATAAACTTCAGCCATAGTAATCTCCTCCTGAGTAAACAATTATCTTGAAAATTCTATCACACAAGACTGATATGTCAAGTAATATGGGCGTTTGTGGGAGGTCACTTTTCTACGTTAATGTGTTGACTTTAGAATAGAGAACCGCTAGGATGATTTTAATTATTTTTAGGCGAGAAGAGTACATTTCTACTGAATAATGACCCAATCTCAACTATAATTAGAGCAGACATTTTCATAAATATAGAACGGACAGATATATGGAGATTAAATTCAATAAAATAGCTTTCATAGGATTGGGATTAATCGGTGGTTCCATCGCCAGAGCAATTAAAAAATACTATCCCGATACTGAAATCATAGCGCATGCAAATCATATAGAAACGATTCAGCAGGCCTTCGCAGAACAAGTCATCTCAAACAATGAATTCTTATCAATCGATGAACTTGCCAAAGCAGATATCATCTTCTTATGCTCTCCTGTAAAATATAATATAGATTATATTAAACAATTAAAGCCTTATTTAAGCGCTAATACAATTCTCACAGATGTTGGCAGTGTCAAGGGTGACATCCACAGAGCCGTAAATGAACTAGGACTATCCGACCGCTTTATCGGTGGTCACCCGATGGCAGGTTCAGAACATACCGGTTTCGAATACTCTTCAGTTCAGCTCCTGGAGAATGCATACTATGTTTTAACGACAAACAGGGATGTAGACAGCACTATTACATCTAGATTTAAGGACTACATCCAATCTCTCGGACCAATACCTATCACACTGAGTCCTGAAGAACATGATTTTTCTACTGCAGCGATCAGTCATCTTCCCCACCTTATTTCTGCATCACTGGTGAATCTTGTAAATGCTGAAGACAATGAAGATGAAATCTTAAAAACAATCGCAGCCGGTGGTTTTCGTGATATTACAAGAATATCTTCTTCTTCTCCGATCATGTGGCAAAACATCTGTCTGTCTAACCGCGATGAGATTCTAAAACTAATGAATCTCTACAAAGCTCAGTTTGCCAAGTTTGAAAAAGCCGTATCAGACTCCGATCCAGATGAACTCATGACTCTGTTTTCGACTGCAAAAGACTATCGTGATTCCCTTCCCGTTCGTTCCAAAGGTGCTCTCGCACCCTCCTATGAATTCTACCTGGATGTTGAAGATGAACCCGGTGCAATTGCTATGATTTCCTTGATTTTAGCATTAAATCAAATCAGCATTAAAAATATCGGAGTGTTACATAACCGCGAATTCGAGCAGGGAGTGCTTGGAATAGAATTCTATGAAGACACAGCAATGAAGGATGCTCTTGCAATCCTTACCAAGCGTGGTTATACCATTCACACAAAGAAATAAGATGGATTTCCATATATTCACACTTTGACTGACAGAAAGACGTGCCATAGATGAGCAAGATTCCTTTAACTAATAAATTAATTCCTAATAGAATTTCTCCTCTATCATCACTAAGAGGAACGATTTCTATTCCTGGGGATAAATCCATCTCCCATCGTTCCATAATGTTTGGAGCGATAGCAAATGGATTAACCGAAGTCACCGGATTTCTGGATGGAGCCGACTGCAGAAGTACAATTGAATGTTTTCGCAGAATGGGTGTAGAGATTGATCACAGCTTTGGTAGTGATACTGTATTAGTTCACGGTAATGGACTACACGGTTTAAAAGAATCAGAAACTACCCTTGATGTCGGAAATTCCGGAACCACTACCCGACTGATCAGTGGAATTCTGTCTGGTCAAAACTTCACCAGTAGACTGAATGGTGACGAATCTATTCAATCCAGACCGATGAAAAGAATTATGGATCCTTTGACACAGATGGGAGCAGATATTAAATCCGAATATAATAACGGATGTGCTCCTCTTATTATTAGCCCTTCCACACTTCATGGTATTCACTACAACAGTCCCGTAGCATCCGCACAGGTAAAATCCTGTATTCTTCTTGCCGGGCTCTACGCAGATGGCGAAACATCGGTAACAGAGCCTGCTCTTTCCCGCGATCATACAGAGAGGATGCTACGTGCCTTTGGCGCTGATATCAGCACTAATCAGTTAACCGCAAGCATAAAACCAAATCCCACTCTGACAGGACAGAAAATAAAGGTTTCCGGTGACATCTCCTCTGCTGCATACTTTTTAGCAGCTGGTCTGATCGTCCCCAACTCTGAAATCACCTTACGGAATGTAAACATAAATCCGACAAGAGCCGGCATTATCACTGTCATCAAAGATATGGGTGGGAAAATTGAATTTTCAAACGAAAGGCTTGTTTCCGGAGAGCCTGTCGCAGATCTCACTGTTTCTTCTTCCAGCTTACATGGAACCGTTATCGAAGGTGATATTATTCCAACTTTGATTGACGAGATTCCCATTATTGCTGTACTTGCAGCTTTTGCCAGTGGAAAAACAATCATAAGGGATGCAGCAGAATTAAAAGTGAAAGAATCCAATCGTATCGATACCGTATGTCAAAACTTAAGCCTCATGGGAGCTGATATTTCACCTACAGAGGATGGCATGATCATCCGGGGAGGAAATTCCCTTCACGGAGCCTTCATTAAAACACATACGGATCATAGAATCGCCATGTCCTTTGCAATTGCAGGACTAGCCGCAGATTCTGACCTCACTCTTGATCATCCGGAATGTGTATCCATCTCCTATCCAAGCTTCTATGATACAATCGAAAAACTTAAAGCATAAGAAAAGATCCATCGCATATCACGCGATGGATCTTCATTGTCTAATGTATATCAGATCGAATCTAACATCAGATTATATTGCAGTAATCATCAGAAATTAAAACTCAAGATATTTCGGATCAAGAGGCTCTGCGCCAGGCTTACCATGGCACTGCTTATACTTTCTTCCGGAACCACAAGGGCAAGGATCATTACGGCCAATCTTCTTAGGCTTACGAATGGTCTTAGAATTCTTCTGTTCACGATAGAGTTCCTTACGTTCGTCTTCCGTGAAGATATCATTCCATTCAGGGAGATTGTAAAGCCAGTCAGCTTCTGCATCTACCATATTCATGTAGAGCTTCTTTGCATCAAATCCAAGAGAAACCTTGGTATCAGCATCCATAGTCTCAATAGGGTTCGGAGTAATCAGGCTATCATTGATACCATCCAGGAAACCAACCATAGTCATAAGATCAAGACCATACTTCTCAGCCAGTTCAGCAACAGTACCGGTAACAACGTTCTTAGGATCTTTCAGAAGGACCTGATAGAGATCTCTCTCCTTAATGAAATAAGCATCCCAAAAAGCCTTTAATTTTTGAGGGTCTTCTCCTCTGTCATAGGCATCATTTCGCCAATCTTCAAGTAAACTCATAATTTTACTTTCCCTTCTATTTCTACTATCTGCCTTTGGCAGAACATGATTATTTTACCATTCCATGCATAAAATATCTATCCAGACTTGAAAAGTTTTCGTAAAGTACAGTACAATTATTTCGTTCTAACAAAATAGCATAGACAAGAGGTAAACCATGTATAAATTAAGATCTATAACTGCTCTGCTTGGAATTATCATTCTCGTCGGTTTATATGTCTTAACCTTCATCTTTGCACTGATTGATGATCCAAATACCATGCATCTTCTCGGCGGATCCATCGCTGCCACCATCGTCATTCCCATCATGTTATGGGTCATTAATACTTACATAAAGATCTCCAAAAGGAATCGGGATCAGTTAAAAAATAAGGATGAGGAAGAATAATTCTTCCCCATCCTTTTTGGTTTTTCAATCTTTTCTTCCGATTGGAACCTATTATAGCTTTATCTTCTCTTTCGAACCACCCAGATGGTAATTCCAAACACGAGAAGTGCAAGAGGAATGAGTGCAATCCAAACAACCGCAAAGACTCCAACCTGAAGTGCTGTAAACTGAAGAACAGTCGCATTATAAGGCTTGGGAGCCACCACAATAGCATCACTATCATCTGATGAAACGATACTATTCGAAACGATATTTCCAAACAAAGCACTGTTCATACCAGGAGCAATCTGTTCTACGTTATCTAAGAACATATAGCAGGAAGACAGAACCACGAGATTATTCTTCCCATCATTATTCGTAGAGACCGCAGCACCAAGAGATACTCTTCCCTGTGTATCAAGATCTGCCAGACTGCTCTCATCACTATTCTCATTATTATTGTAGGCAGCTGTAGCATCTTCAACAGAGGCAATTTTCACTGTATCAGAAGTGTTAAGAATACTTACCGCTGTAGAATTGTCATCTGTAGGAAGACGAAAGCCAATTGCATAAGGAACAAGCACCGAAGGCTTCGTAGCAATACCATCCGTAAGGCTGGATGCACTGGTAAGGTCCGGATAGAGGAAATAGTTATTCTGACTATTTCTGTAGGAAGAATCGAGGTCTTCAACAATACCCACAGTCGGAGTCAGACCATACTCGGTCAGGAATGCATTCAGATTCGGTGTACCATCAGCACTTGTAATAGAGTCTGGATTCATGGTAAGAAGCATCTTACCACCTTTTTTTAAGTAATCACGAATAAGATCAAGCTCATCCGTACCGATATCCGAAACAGGTCCATTCAGAATCAGAAGACAACAATCATCCGGAATCGCATCTGTACGAAGATTCAGGGTTTCAAGAGTCAGATTTTTCTTGCTAAGATAATTCGTCTCGGCCTTACCTAATTCAACTTCGCTGTGACCAGCAAGCTGATATACCTTCTTAATCTCTGCGCTGTTAACCTTCTGCAGTCTGCTCAGAATCTGACCTTCTGCATCATATCCATCTGCCGTCTGAACATAGACCTTATCATAAGAAGCTCCTGACTGCTGCGCATAAGAATACAGTGTATAAGAATCATTCGAATTCGAATACAACATGTAATAAGGGCAGGTATCCGTATTCTGATTATCTGTATTCTCAAATATAAGGCTTCCTTCACTTAAGGACTCCTTCGTATACTTATTGGCAAACGTAGGATTCAGATCCGGATCAATATACTGAACAGAGATATGTTTATTTGCATTAAACAGAGATAAAGTATGGCGAACGGCAACATCGCACTTATCCTTGGTAGAAAGGCAATAGATGGTAACATCAGAATCGAGATTCTTCAGATATTTCTTCGTCGCCTTAGTCAGGGAATAATACTTATTCGAAGACAGATCCAGTGTCTGATAAGCTTCAGGGATCTTCGTGATTCCAACATTTGCCAGAATAACCATTGCAAAACAGAGGACAATTGCTGTCACACTAAAGGTAGATGTAAGAATCTTCTTTCTGCTAATGGTCCATCTTCTCTTCAGAATGACTTCAGCCGTTAAGAAGAGAAACAGGAAAACCAGAGACAGATCATATACCACCGATGACAGATAGATCATTCCATTTCCAAAGTTGTTATAAGGAGACAGAATATCAAAAGAGCCAAGGATTTTGGTTACAAAATTACCACTTTTAGACATCCCGGTAATCGCTGACATCATGTAAGCAAGAAGAAGCACTCCCTCAGTTATGATTGCAGCAAGAACCTGGCTCTCGAAAAGAGATGAAACAAAGGTTCCAATGGCAAGGCAGACACATCCAAAGAGCCAGAATCCAAGCAAAGCAACAAAACTTTCTTTGAAAGATACCTTCCCAAAAATACGAAGGAAAAAGATGGAAAGTGCAATCAATACCGTATTAATGGAAAAAGCCAGGACCATGGCAAGATATTTGCCTATGATCATCCTGCTGACAGATACCGGAGAGGTCAAAAGCAATACATCCGTTTTGTTCTTCCGCTCTTCCGTAAAGGTTCTCATCGTAAGAAGCGGTGTCGTAATCAGCATGATCAGGAGCACACCACCCAAAGTAGCTGAAATCGAAGGAGAACCCGAGAGAAGGTTATTGGCCAGAAAATAGAGCCCGTAGAAGGCCATATTCACTGCGATAAAGATAAATCCAACAACATTATTGAAGAGAGAGAAGAAGTCTTTCTTTAAAATAGCAAACATTACTTTTCATCTCCCTTCTCTGTATGAACAGATTCCTCAGAATCGTCCTTAGAATCATTCTTAGAATCATCTTCCGTTTCATCTTCTGTATCATTCTCAGAATCATCTTTAGAATCATCTTCTGTTTCATTCAAAGAATCATCTTCCGTTTCATCATCAGAAGCTTCAGGACCTGCAGTAAGTTCAAGGAATACATCCTCTAAGGACTGCTCTTCTTCCTTCATCTCCAGAATGGTAAAACCATTTTCGACAAGCAGCTGAGAAATCTGTCCTCTCAGGTCTTCTTCACCTGTAAATTCAACCGTAAGGCGCGTCTGGCCGTGATCATCAAGATCTTCTGTAATCACATCAGATACACATTCAATTGTCTCCGTAATCGCCATACGAGCGGAATCAGCATCTCCGATACCGAGGACATGGATCTTACGAACCTTTTCAAACTTGGTTGAAAGCTGGTCGGCATCTTCAGACATAATAAGTTTGCCCTTAGACAGAATAAAGATATGGTCACAGAGTTCATTTACCTCAGCCAGGATATGAGAACTGATAAGAACAACATGATCTTCTTTCAGTAGTTCTACCTGTCTGCGGAATTCCTGTAACTGTCTGGGATCCAGTCCGACCGTCGGCTCATCTAAGATGATCAGCATAGGATTTCCAATCAGAGCCTGAGCAAAACCTACCCTTTGCTTATAACCTTTTGACAGGTTACTAATCTGACGATCAAATACGGATTCGACATCAGCTATACGGGCTACGCGAAGCACCTCTTCCTTACGGTTCTTTCTGCCCTTCATCTCTTTTAATTCACATACGAATCCAAGATATTCTTCAACCGTCATATCCGGATAAACAGGCGGGATTTCAGGAAGATAGCCAATCAGACGTTTTGCCTTTCTTGCATCCTTAAAGATTTCAAAGCCATCAATCGTAACACTTCCACTCGTAGCGCCCAAGAAACCTGTCATCATATTCATTGTAGTCGATTTACCGGCTCCATTCGGTCCTAACAGGCCGTAGATATGCCCTTTTTCCATGGTAAAGCTAAGATCATCTACCACGCGATTCGATCCATATTTCTTTACCAGAGATTTTACTTCTATCAATTTTTCCCTCCAGCCATTCATTTCTGTAAAACTAACACAAGTAAACGGCGGTCCTTAGGAACCGCCGTTAGTTAGTATAGTTTTCTTTAATTAAAAAAGTGTGAATAACCTGTGATTTTATCAGATTAGTTTGGTACCACAGTTGCTGCAGAATTTTGCACCATTGGTAGGTGTTCCACAGTTAGGGCAGAATTTGGGGGCAGATCCAGCGGGATTCCCCTCGCTGTTATCCCACTTTGCTGCCGTAGCCTGGCTGGTCTGATTCGCCTGATTTGCCTGCTGCATGGACTGAACCATCTGGCGGCCCATTTCAAGGCCGGCGCCCATGCCCATCATCGTTGCTGCAGTAGAACCAGCTGCACCATTTCCCTTAGCTAGAGCATCGGTCATCGCAACCTGCTGATAGGTAGCCATATTGCCACCGATCATCGACTGAGAAGCAACCTTCTCTGCCATCTTCTGAATCTCTTCCGGATAATTGAAAGAAGATACAGCGAAATCGGTGATAGCGATACCGATCTTACGCATATCCATATCAAGGTCTTCACGGATACCCTTTGCAATATCATCTGCATATGCCTGCAGATGGAACATATCCTGCCCTTCCTTCGAAATATGTTTCATCAGAAGCTGATCCAGCTTAGACATCACACGTTCTTTGACATCATCTACCGTATACTGAACCTTAATACCAGCGATCTTATCAATCAGGACCTGATAATCATCAATCTTTACATTAAAAGTACCAAATGCACGAATCGGCATTCCTCCAGGAAGCCCCTGTGCAGGAATATTAATGGCATTCTTCGTGCCCCACTTTACGGTAATCTCTTTGGTATTAATAAAGAGCACTTCTGCACGAATACCAGAATTAAAACCAAACTTAAAGCCCTTCAGTGTGGAGAGGAAGGGAATGATCTGAGACTCGATATCAAAAGAACCTTCATCTTCAAAGATACCTTCTACTCGGCCATTATAAAGGAAAATAGCATCCTGGCCGGGCTTAATAATAAGACGGGAACCTTTTTTAATCTCTTCATTGGACCATTTCCAGAAGAGAATATCATCACGATATTCCTGCCATTCGACTACGTTAGCAAACTGATTGAATAAGCTCATGTAATATCCTTTCGTTAATTGTTAATAAACATGTATAACAGAGCAAAAAGAATAATTGCAAGCAGAATCAAAAACAGAATCTTCAGAGGACTCTTTGGATACTCACCACTAATGCTTCCTGTCTGTCCATTCAAACAAACCGTATAGGTCTTGCCCTTAAAGATATAAGAGCCACAATAGATGGGCATGAGTATATGTCGATAGGTCTCATCAGAATATGTAGGATGAACCACTACATTCCTTGCCGCATCATATCTTGTGCAAATATCATTATGTGCTTCATTCTGCAGTCTGGACTGCATAATATCCGAAGCTTCCTTATGTGCATCCGAGAGATCTCTGGTAAGTACTTCACTACGAAATCCAGACAGATACTCTGTTTCATAGGGCTTCACATGCTTGGTATCAAATGTCAGAGCAGATAATAGCTTCTTCGGCATTTTGTCAGATGCTGTAACAAGGATATCATCAAAATTCATATGTAGGATACCAGAGGTCGGATACCAATCGGTATGCGTACGTGTCTGGTCATGTCCTTCCGAGTCTTTATAATGTTCAACTCTCTCACGGCCACCTTCACCGGTATAGGTTGCAGTTGCCTTTGCATCAAAAGTGAAATAGGGAAGGTAGATACCGTCCATCTTACCGCTCTGAAAGAGATTTTTAAGAGAAGAAGGAGCAAGCCATCTCTTCTCTAACCATTTATGTAGAATATTGCCGACTTCCTTTTTCTCCACTACAAATGGAACTACGCCATCAGGTAAAGCAACATCAGCCTGCTTGTCTGCCAAAACATATTGAGAACCACAGTATGGACACTCCAGGGAAGTACAATTTGCTTCCACCTCAATCATCGCACCACATCCATTGCACTTCATGGTCCTGGATGTTTTCTCAGATGCTTTTACAGTGTTTTGTGCTCTATAATCCAGGGAATGTTCTACCATTCCGGAACCATCGTCCTGAATCTGAATCTCCGTACCACAATTCTCGCATTTCAGTGTCTGTGTAACCGGATCAAATACCATGTTACCGCCACACATCTGGCACTTGTATGAGTTTTCCTTTTCCATAACGCCCCTTTATCACCTGGATTTAGAACCTAGAATGCGCACTGCAGATAGCATAACAATCTACAGCGCGCTTAGAGGATTCTTTGTAAACTTTAAATTAAAGACCGAGCTTTGCCTTCATGGCTGCAAGTTCATCATCTACGCTGCTCTCAGAGCCATTGGAATCATACTTCTTAGTAAGGTCTTCGATGGACTGCTCTTCTGCGGACGACTGGTTCAGTTCTGCACGTGCATTTGCTGCATCAAGCATCTCATCAGCCTTCTTCTCCATACGATCAAATGCAGACTTTCCAGCAGCACCGGCACCTGCGGTCTTACCAATCTTCTCAGTAAGATCATTCATACGTTCCTGGGTCTTTGCTGCAGCAACCTTAGCCTTGATTTCAGACTTGCGCTCTTCTAATTCAGAGATATCATGCTGAAGCTTATCATGCATCTGGCGCATATGATCTGCATTCTGTTCTGCAGTATCTGCAGCTGCCTTCAGAGTCTGAAGCTGACCTTCGAGCTTCTGCTTCTTTGCGAGGAACTGCTTTGCATCAGCCTCATTACCAGCTACCAGAGCCTTTTCAGCATAATTCTGCATTACACCAATCTGCTCCTCGCACTCTTCTGCTTCACGACGTGCGGATTTTGCTGCTGCCATTACAGATGCAGTTTCTGCTTTCACCTTACCAAGATCATCCTGCATATCTCTCAGATACTGATCGATCATCTTCTCAGGATCTTCACATTTGTCTAAAAGAGAATTGATGTTTGCAGACATGATGTCACCAAATCTTTTTAAAATACCAGCCATTTTATTCTTCCTCCAATAATATCCCCGTGCCGTTATTAAATACACTCTTTACTATGGTAGAGTTCTGACGGCACACTGCAGAACTGCTTTATGAAAATATGTTAACACTTTTTTAATAAATTAGCATCTACATAAAAGCAGAAATAAGAAGCTTTAATTCCTATGAAAAAGAGAATCAAACGCTGCATGCATAAAACGCTCTATTTCAACAAAAATATCCTCCCTCCGGAATGTTCTACATTTCCGAAGGAAGGATATATAGCGAGATAAAATAGTCGTTTATGAAAGAGAATTACTTGGAAAGCTTGCTCTCTCTGTAGATAATATCTTCACGTGCAGGGCCGTTGGATACGATGGTGATAGGGAAGCCAATCTCCTGTTCAATGAATTCGATATAATCACGGCACTTCTCAGGAAGATCTTCATACTTCTTAATGCCCGAAATATCGCACTTCCAACCAGGGAATACCTTATATACAGGCTTACACTTAGGAAGAACGGTGGTAACAGGGAAGTCCTTAATGATCTTGCCGTCTACTTCGTAGCCGACGCAGACAGGGATTTCATCGAGATATCCGAGGTCATCTACGACCGTGAATGCTACATCGGTACAGCCCTGAACACGGCAACCGAACTTAGATGCTACACAATCATACCAGCCAACACGTCTGGGACGTCCGGTTGTTGCGCCGTATTCTCCACCGTCACCGCCATGGTTACGAAGGAGTTCTGCTTCATCTCCAAAGATCTCGGATACGAATTCACCTGCACCTACTGCAGAACTGTAAGCCTTGGAAACAACAACGATCTTCTGAATCGCCCAGGGAGCAATACCGCAGGAAACAGCACCATATGCTGCCAGAGGAGAGGAAGAAGTTACCATAGGATAGATTCCGTTATCGGGATCCTTCATGGTACCAAGCTGTCCTTCGAGAAGGACGTTCTTGCCTTCGTTAATCGCATTAAAGAGATACAGAGATACATCGCCGATGAAGGGCTTAACCTTCTCACGTCTGGTCTTGATCCAGTCAAGAAGGCCTTCACGATCAATCTTATCCGTATGATAGAGATTTACAAGGATTGCATCCTTGATGTCAGCGATGCGGTTGATCTTCTCCATCAGGACGTCATCATCCTGGAAGAACTCATGCAGCTGCCAGCCAATCTTGGCATACTTGTCAGAATAGAAGGGAGCGATTCCAGACTTAGTGGAACCGAAAGCCTTGCCTGCAAGACGTGCTTCTTCAAGGGAGTCAAGCAATACATGGTAGGGCATCATAACCTGCGCTCTGTTAGAGATCATAATCTGAGGCATAGGTACACCCTTGGAGGTAATCTCCTCGATCTCGTTCATGAACTTATCAATATCGAATGCTACACCAGCACCCATGATATTCATAATGTTCTGGTGAAATGCACCAGAAGGAACGGTATGAAGTGCAAATTTACCATACTGATTCTTGATGGTATGTCCTGCATTCGCACCACCCTGGAAACGAACGACGACATCAGCCTGATCCGCAAGAGTATCAGTAATCTTACCCTTTCCTTCGTCACCCCAGTTAGCGCCAACTACTGCTGTTACCATAATAGCCTCCCATTTCTTTTTCCTATATATAGAACCATTTTAAGGCATCTATCGATGATTTTTGACTTAGATCTCGTGTTTTACCGAGCAGGTAATTGCAAGAGCTCCAGGTCCGATATGACAGGATACAGACAGGGACAGAGGATTGATGATAATCTCATGCCCGGGGAAACGCTCTAATGCTTCCTTACGGAATTCAAGAGCTTCAGCTTCATTATCCGTATGTGCAATCGAGATCACATAATGACTATGATCCGGATCCTTGAAGCGCTCCTTCATATCCTTCTCAATTGCGTCCATCATAATAAGCTTGGCCTGCTTCATTGTGCGAGCTTTGCCAAAGCTGTCCAGTTTCTCGCCGAGAATCTGAAGTACCGGCTTGATATGAAGAAGTGTACCAATTGCAGCTACTGCGGGAGTTAGTCTGCCACCCTTCTTTAGATATTCGAGAGTTCCAACCGTGATATAGATGGTGGACTCGAACTTTGTCTTTTCTAAGAATTCCTTAATCTCAGCTGCAGATTTACCCTGGTCACTAAGCTTCTTTGCTTCCATGACAGACAATCTCTGAGTTACGGAAATTCGCTGATTATTAACTACCTGGACTTTGCCATCATAATCCTCTGCCATCATAATTGCTGTCTCGCAGGAAGAAGAAAGTCCACTGGACATGGGAATATAGACAACTTCATCGTATTCATCAAGAAGCTCTTCCCACTTGTCCACAAGATCTCCAACCAGAGGCATGGAAGTCGTGATTCTGGCGGAGTCTTCTCTCAGTCTCAGATAGAACTGATCCTGTGTAAGATCAAGATCCTCATAATACAGCTGATCATTAATATAGAAAGGCATAGGAAGAACATACACACCGAGAGCGGGAGCCTCACCCTGTGTAATTCCGCTATTACTATCTGTAAGAATTGCAACTTTCGACATGTTTCACCTCATTGGTTCTTTACTCACATACTCTTGAATCTTACCACAAGAAAATACCCTAGTCTATTGCATAAATACTCAAGTATGAAATAATATGCCAAATATTTTCTATCGCTTTCCAATCGAGTAGGAGGAATTTCTCTTAATTGAGGAATTCCGACCTCTCACACCACCGTGCGTACCGTTCGGTACACGGCGGTTCAATCAACTTAACAGGTAACACACCTTTTGGTGTAGTAGTCTAGCATAGAGATTAGGCCGAATGAGGCCAATCTCTTATTGCTTATAGCTTGGGATATATCAGATGCATGACAGACTCTTGCATATCCTTTTGAATATGCGGTTCTCCATGCAGCCCATTTAGGCACTCCAAGTTTTATAAGATTCTTTGCTCTATTCTGCGGAGTTTTCCAATGCTTCCAAATACACATACGAAGTCTGAATCTGATGTTTCCATCAAGTTCTTTACAAAGTGTTTTCATACTTCCTATTCTGAAGTAGTTTATCCAACCTCGAATAAGTTGATTGAGTTTCTTAACTTTGTAGCTGTTGCTGACGCCCCAACTACGGCAAGTAAGGTCTCTCATTCTTTTCTTAAACTTTGCTACTGATTTTGCATGTGGTTTTGCCTTAAACTGATGTGCTCTTGAGTCAAAGTAGAATCCAAATCCAAGGTATTTAAGTCCTTGCGGCTTGTCCACTTTACTCTTGGTCATGTTGACCTTGAGACCT
>ONDO01000018.1 GCA_900316625.1 uncultured Lachnospiraceae bacterium
ATTCTCCTGCCGTCTAGATCCTCTGAAGATGCCAGGTGTCGCCTTCATACGCGCCCAGGAAGGGGAGTGGAATACCGGCATTCATAAGGAGAGAAGCAGGATAATCTGCATCCAGCTCTTCGATGTGGTAGATGGCCTCCTGATCCAGCCCCTTCAGGCGAAGGAAGCGTGTAAGGGGATTGCCTTTCGCATCCGTCATGACGAAGCTAACCAGAGCACGATCCTGTTCCTTAGAGACGAACTGCCAGGCAGACAGATCATCATCATAGCCAAGCGCATTCGGAAGACAATCAAGTCCCTGCCCCATGGGGGAAGCCAGGCGGAAGTAATCACCCTCATGTGAGAGTGCGTAGTCCTGCTTGAAGGACTTGATCTGCTCGCGAATCTGCGCTTTTTCCTCATCAGAGAGAAGGGTGGGATCCAGTTCGTATCCGAAGGAACCAGCGGAAGCAACCACGCCCCTGGTATGAAAGGGAGTGATGCGGCCGGTCTGATGATTGGGAACGGCAGATACATGAGAACCTACAGCGGAAATCGGATAACCGAAGGAAGTTCCATACTGGATCTCTAAGCGGTTGATGGCGTCTGTATTATCACTACACCAGATTTGAGGTGTGTAGTAGAGCATACCGGCATCGAATCGTCCGCCACCGCCACTGCAGCCTTCGATCAGAAGGTCAGGATAGGTGCGATTTAAGCGCTCTAAGAGCTCATAGAGACCCAGAACATAGCGATGCGAAACCTCGCCCTGACGATCCGCCGGAAGGGCCTTGGAATAGAGATCAGACAGGCTACGGTTCATGTCCCACTTGACGTAAGAGATGTGCGCATTGTCGAGGATCTCCTTCATCTGTTCCCAGATGCAGTCGACAACTTCCTTGCGGGAGAAATCAAGAACGAGCTGGAATCTGGATCTTACCGGATCTCTTCCGTGAATCTTCAGTGCATAGTCCGGATGAGCACGATAGAGATCAGAATCTTCACTGATTGCCTCCGGCTCGAACCAGAGACCGAAGAGAAGGCCACGATCATTTACAGCCTTTGCAAGTTCGCCCATGGAACATCCCAACTTATCAGTATTCACCTTCCAGTCACCCAGACCGGAAGTGTCGCCTTCGCGCTTTCCGAACCAACCATCATCGAGGACCAGAAGATCCATGCCCAGGTCTCTTGCAGAATCAGCAAGAGAAGAGAGCTTGTCTCCATTGAAATCGAAGTAGGTTGCTTCCCAGTTGTTGAGAAGAACGGGACGCATCTTTGTCTTCCATCCACCACGGATGACGGACTTGTTGATAAAGTTATGAATTCGGTTTGTGAGAGTGGAAAAACCAGCTTCCGAATAAGAGAGGATGACTTCCGGAGCAGTGAAAGTCTCACCGGCGGAGAGCTTCCAGGAGAAGGTGCTGTCGCCGGCACCCATGGTAAGTCTTGTCTGTTTAAACTGATCCATCTCTGCTGTCATGTGGAAGTTACCACTGTACATAAGGTGGATACCATAGCATTCACCAGCGTCCTCTGTCGCATTCTTCGTAGACAGCATGACGAAAGGATTGTACTGGTGTGAGGTAGTCCCTCTGGAAGAACCGATGCTAAAGATACCATGACCGAGGGCGTGCTTCTGGGGCAGGCGCTCCATTACATGTCTTCCGTGGAAGATGGTAAGGTCGTAGGCACCATAGCTATAGTCCAGATTCAGGCTGGATACATGCTCTAAACGGACAGGATCAGAGCCATTGTTTCGAATTCTTACGGCACGCGTGATGACATCCTCCTCATAGAAGACACCATAGAGCAGATCAACTTCTACGCCGGATACCTTGTCCCTAAGCGTGATGCAGAGAGATTCTGCGTTATCTTCTTTAGAGAAGCAGAGGGAAGAAGCATGAGGGCTGATCCAGTCCTTGGCAGGATTTGCGGCATAAGATGCGGGAAGCCCTTCTAAGGCATACTTTCCTTCGCTCATCTTAAGGCTATGGAAACGTAGATCGCATCCGTAACTTCCGTCTTCGTTCTTCATTTCCAGAGCCGTAGAGCGGTAGTCTGCTCCACCATATACGGAGTACTCCTGGGGAAGATGGTCGAGGGAATAGGTGCGGTCATTACCTGCATCGTAAGGATTGCCGGAGAAACCATGATCTCTGGGAACGATCAGGATGGATGCGTCACCAGAGATTTTGCTGCCATAGTAGAGATGAAGGAGAAAACCGTACTGGTCAATCTTCATCTGGTAGGTGGAGTGAAGAGTCTCAAGGGTAATGAGCTTCTGATCTTCGCTGATTCTTATCATCTATTTCCTCTTTATCTATCTATGTGTTAATGAACCGCCGTAGACTCACGTTCTACGAGAGTGACGGGAAGGATCGTGTTGGTAGGAACCTTCTTGCCTTCGTTTACGTCAGTAATGATGGATACGGCGCGGTGGACGATCTCATCCATGGGCTGGCGGATGGTCGTGATGGTAGGAGAAGTTCTCTTGGTAAGGTCGACATCATCGAATCCGACGACCTTGATCTGATCCGGAACTGAGATGCCTCTTCGATTACATACCTGGAGAACTTCAGCTGCGATCATATCGGAAGTGCAGAAGATGCCGTCACAGTCGGGATGCTCGTCGAGAACCTGTTCGATCAGAGGGTAGTATTCCATGTTGTTATATTCATCGGGGGAACTACGGTATACTGCACATGCACAGTGATTACGAACAGCCACACGAAGGAAACCATCTTCACGGGTATCACCAGGCATCTGGGTCGTGTTCATGGTGCCGATGACAACCATATCCTTACAGCCATGCGAAATCAGATGTTCCGCAGCAGCCTCGCCACCAGCGATGTTGTCACACTGGATAGAATGCGCCTTACCGATGGCGTTTCGCTCGACGAGAACAATAGGAATATGGAACTGCTCGAGGATTTCTTCACTGATATCTGCTGAGAAGAGCACAACACCAGCGACAAAGTTATTCTGACAGATGCGAAGGACATGTTCTTCCTTCTCCTCATCACCGCCGGAATTGTAGACGAAGAGCTTGTAGTTGTTCTTCGTGCATTCCTTCTCCAGTTTGGAGAGAACCTTGGCGAAGTAAGGATGAATAATATGCGGAACAACAACCGTAATGATGTCGAGTGTTTTCTTGGACAGAGCCTGAGCGAGGGCGTTGGGTGTGTAGTTCAGCCGTTCCATGGCATCGTACACTTTCTTCCTGGTCTTTACACTGATGTATCCGCGGTTGTTCATGACGCGCGATACGGTTTCAACTGCTACCCCTGCTTCCTTGGCCACGTCTTTAATGGTCGCCATGTTAAAACCCCTTTTTCTAGTAACATTTTGCAGTCCTCTGATCAGAATGACTGATCTACATGAAGGATGCGCCCTTCAGCGTCGAGACTCTCTCGAGCAAGACGGTCGCTGATCACCGTCCTGCCATCAATCTCCTTCGTAAATGAAGAGCTTTCCCGTATGAATTCCTGTTTGATGTAATAAGAACCCTCTTCACCGCCCAAGGTGAATTCTCTCGGAATACTCATCAGTCCATTCCAGAGTTCGCCGTGGTTTTCTGTTCGGAGCCAGGAAATCTGAACGATTCTTCCATCGGTTCCGAAGGCAGTCTGTGACGCATAGGGACTCACACCCTTTGTGTCAAAGAGTGATTGCATCTCCTGGATTTCGTGAAATTCACGTCCGTCGAAGCTGCCCAGATAATAGAATCCGTCTGCGGAAGTGAAAGCCCAGACTTCTTCCTCGCCACGTTTTAGGCAGAAGAGATCAGGACACTCCCACATAGGAGGATAGGAGAATTCCTGTGTTTTCTCCCAGTGCAGAAGATCTGTACTGCGAAGAATGGCAAAAGCATTTGCTTCCAGGAACAATACCATGATATAACTCTTGCTCGCTTCGTGCCACAGTATCTTAGGATCTCGATTCTCTCTTGTATATTCTGCGAGTTCGAAAGCAGGGTAGGGCAGAAGAGTTTCTCCTCCATCCAGAGAATAAGCGAGTCTCTGTGTGAAGTGAACATCTCCCTTATGCTTCTTTCCTTCATGGATGAGAGGGTTTCTGCCTGCATAGGTATAGAAGAAGAGGATGGCGTCCTTGGGCAGGCCGAGAAGCCCTCTTTCATTAAGAAGAGAGCATCCGGAGAAGCTGCTGCCGGAACGGTCCGGAAGGAGGACATCCCCTCGGAAATGGTAGTGCAGTCCGTCTGTTGAATAGGAACTTCCCCAGGACATATTCTGCCATTGGCGGTCCATAGGATTGTGCTGATGATAGAGAATCCACTGTCCATTCTGGTAGGTAAAGCCATTGGGGTCATTGAGGAAGCCATAAGGAGCGTGATAGTGAAGCTCGTCTTCTGGCTGCTCTTCCCACTTGGGGCTGTCGACGAAATGGATATGGTTAAGGTAAGCCATGATTCTGTCGGAATCGATAGCTTCTCCTTCCTGGGGAGAGAGCATGACAAGCAGAGTCTTCTGACTCTTAACAGACTTCGATGCAGGCTCTTCATTTACGAAGAGGTCGCCCGGTAACTTCAAGTAGGTAAAACCGTCTGGTTCGTGTGAAGCAGAATCGGTGACGGGAATATTCAGGTGGAAGATCTCTCTCTCTCCCATGAGGACAGAGAAGGTGCTGTATTCGTTGTCGAGGGAATCTGTTGCCCAGATGGGGCAGGCCATATATTGGCCGGTAATCGTCAGATGGATCATATATTCTCCGATTTGTTCAAAATACAATGATTACAACTTAATTTATATAGAGTGATGGTTAGGAACTATTCAGATACAAAGATGACAAGGGAGCCCGCAGTATGCGAACTCCCCTGCCTTTATGGATTTAGCCCTTCACTGCTCCGGAAGTAACACCTTTGACGATGAACTTCTGTAAGAACAGATACAGGATCAGGATAGGAAGCATTGCAAGAAGCAGTGCTGCCATTACAAGACCGATGTCTGTGGAATAGGTTCCATAGAACACCTTGGTGGAGATTGGAATTGTGTAGAGATCCTTCTGGGTAAGTACCAGGGAAGGAAGCAGGTAGTCATTCCAGAATGCCATAGCATCGATGATAGCGACGGTAGCAGTGGTCGGTCCGAGAAGAGGGAATACGATCTTCCAGAAGGTCTGCCATCTGGTACATCCATCAATGTAAGCCGCTTCTTCAAGCTCCCTGGGGATGTTGGTATGAATGGCACCGTGATACATGAAGGTTGCCATGGATACGCTGAATCCGACATGGAGAAGGATCAGGGTCAGTCTGTGGTTCAGGACACCTAAGATACCGCCGTAGACGGATACGAGGGGAACCATCAGAACCTGGAAGGGAATAACCATGGAAGCAATCATTGCTGCGAAGAAGATTGCACAGGCTTTCCACTTGTTACGAACGATAACGTAAGCTGCCATACAGGAGAAGAGGATGGTAAGTACGGTTGCAGAGATCGTAATGATCAGAGAGTTCGTAAATACCTTCCAGAAATTCATCTTCTCCATTGCTGCGGGGAAGTTATCGAGGGAGAAACCGTGAGATCCGATCAGAGCGAGCGGAGCGGTATTAATATCTGCCTTGGTCTTGAACACATTAATGATAACAAGGACGAAGGGGAATACGAAGATGACGAAGAGGACACAGAGCAGGATGAACCTGAGTGTCTTCTGCACCTTCTGAGACATGGATTCTTCAACATGTGTATTCATGCTTCCACCTCTCCTTTCTTACCAACATAAACCTGAGTTACACCGATGATTGCGCAGACGATGAAGAGGATCAGAGCCTCGGCCTGGCCGACACCATAGTTTCTGTAGGTGAATGCGGTGTTATATACGTGCATCGCTGCGAGTTCGGAAGATCCGAAGGGATCGCCGTTGGTCAGGGACAGGTTAACGTCGTAGACTACGAAGCAGCGGGTAATGCTAAGGAATAAGCACTGTACGAAAGATGCTCTCATCAGAGGAAGGATGATCTTGCGGAGAGCCTGTCCGGGATTACATCCGTCAATCAGTGCAGCCTCTTTCAGAGACTCGGGAACGCTCATGAAACCAGCAACATAGATCAGCATCATGTATCCGGCATACTGCCATACGGATACTAAGATGAGACAGAACATTGCACCAGCTTCGGTAGCAAGAAGAGAAGGAACATTGCCTCCGGAGATAGCGGAAGCGATGGAAACGAATGCACGATTGAAAACAAACTGCCATACGTAACCAAGTACGATACCACCAATCAGGTTCGGAACGAAGAAACCTGCGCGGAAGAAGTTCTGACCCTTGATGCCCCGGGTAACCAGGTAAGCAAGAGCAAAAGCGACTAGATTAATAAGAATGACTGCGAAAAATGAATAAATGAAAGTTCTTCCAAGAGATGCCCAGTATGATGAATCATGAAAGGCATCAATGTAGTTCTGGACACCGACGAAAGGTTTATTAAGAGCTACGCCGTCCCAGCTTGTAAAAGTAAGGTAGAAACCATAGATCAGGGGTACAATGACGGTTCCAACAAAGAGAACCAGTGCGGGACCCGCAAACATCAGAAACTGCCTTACCTTAAAGGACATTTTGTTGTTATCCATTAGGGCTTCCTCCATAAAATAGGTTGATGCAGCGCCCCGAAGTCGAGGCACTGCATCGATTCCCGGCCGAGGCCGTTATAAATTAGTGCTGGGAAAGAGTTGCGCTCTTCCAGTAGTCGTTGATCTCAGATGCGAAGGTTGCACGATCAGACTGACCTGCAAGGTACTTCTGGAAGGAGGTCCCACCAAGCTTTGCATAGTGATCATCCGGCAGGTAATCGTAGCTGGGGAGGAGCTGTCCTGCATCAGCATATTCCTTAACGGACTTGCCAAGAGGATCAGCTACAGGAAGGGTGATGTTGGTGAATGCAGGAACAAGTGCACACTTGTTTACAAGGCCATCCTGACCGGCTTCGGAAGTAACGAGCCAGTTAAGGAAGTCCTTAGCCTGCTTCTGCTGCTCTTCAGTAGCGGAGTTGTCAACGAAGAAGTATTTGGAACCACCGCCAACAAGAAGGGTGTTGAACTTGCCATCCGTGTTCTGAGGAACGGGAATCATGCCAAGACCATCGGTGTAGTCATAAGCGTTGAGTACGGACCAATCCCAGTTACCACCGAACATGAATGCGATTTCGCCATCAGCGAGTTTCTGAAGTACTTCCTTGAATCCGTCCAGAGTCTGGCAGGAAGCAGGATCGAAATCTTCACCAGTGATGTTCTTGATAGCAGTTGCGTTGTAGATAACGCCACGAGCTTCAATACATACGGGCATTCCATAGGTTGCACCGTCAACACCGATTGCGTAGTTGGTGTTCTTGGTCCATTCTTCACCGGAAAGGTCAACAGCATGTTCCTTACCCATAGAGTAGATATCCTTTGCATCTACCATGGAGATGGTGTAAGGATTACCGGAAGCGTAAGCAGTAGACAGATCAGTTGCTACGGTGCTTCCGGTTCCCTGTACGGTAACTTTTACAGGTACGCCGGTCTCTTTGGTGTAAGCCTTAGCGATGTCTTCCATCTGAGACTGGATCTCAGTCTTGGAATTGTAGATGGTGATTCCTGCTGCGCTTCCGTTAGAAGCTGCTTCGGATCCCTTGCCGGAACCGTTGCCTGCGGTCTTAGAACCACATCCAACCATCATTGTTGCTGCCATGCTGGCTGTCATTGCGAGTGCCAGAAGACGTTTCTTGTTTTTCATGAGTAACTCCTCTTTGCTATTTGCACTTTTTGATTCATGAAAAAAAGATTTCTATTCGAGCAATTTCCTTGCTTGCTCTGTATGTTGTGATAATACCTAGGAGAAGGTGAAATGCCAATCGGTTGACATACGATTTGTCAATTTGAAACTAAAATAAGCAGATAAAAATATGCAAGATGCACAAAAACTGTAAAGGGATTGACAGAAAGCCACGTGAAAGAGTAATTCTAATTGAAGACTTAATTTCGGTCCTTATAAGGAAGCAGCATACGTACATGAGGAATAGGAGTGTACGAATCTTCTGAATGGAAAGAAGTGGCTGGCACGGAACTATGGATTAGATCCATATGGTTTTGTATGGTTAAGACATGAATTCACATAATAAAACCTCAGTATCCCTGATGTAGAGGATACTGAGGTTTTTTAGGTCATATCTGGTGTCAGAAATACTACTTCCTGGTCGGGAATTGTTCTGCCAGTTCACAGATCAGATGTACACAGGTATCTTCGCCGAGGTTTCCACTATCAAGGGCAAGATCATAGTTCTCATACTTGCCCCAATGCTGGTCGGTGTAGTAGCGATAGTAGGTGCGACGCTGCTTGTCCTTCTTCTCGATACGCTTCTCGACACCCATTTCCTTCATGTCGCCATAACGCTCGAGAACTCTCTTCTTACGATGTACCATATCTGCATGAATGAGAATATTCAGGCAGGGAACACCGGCCTTTCTCAGGATGTAATCGGAGCAACGTCCGACGATAACGCAAGGCCCCTTCTTAGCTGCATCTAAGATAACCTTACGCTGTGCCAGGAAAATCTCATCCTGTGGGCTCTGGAAGTACATGGTGCTGGCTGCAGAGATATCGAACCACTTGCTGGCAGAAGAAGTTGCTTCTCCCTGCTCTTCGATCAGTTCCTTGCAGTAGCCACTCTCCTGAGCTGCGCGATTGACGATCTCACCATCATAGAAAGGTATGCCAAGCTTTTCGGCTACCTTCTCGCCGATGGAATGTCCACCACTACCGAATTCTCTACTGATTGTTATAACGGGATACATAAGATCACCTTCCCCTCTCAGCGGCTCCTGCCACATTTGATGTCTGTATCTATATTCTAGTCAAAATATACAGAAACCGCAAGACGAAGAGACGCCTTGCGGTAATAATATACATATTCGATCGTTCTTAGTGATTTCTGTCGTAGATCAGCTTAAGACCAACCATCATAAGGTCATTGTTCAAAGTTATATCATGATTACATTTCGGGATGATAACGCGGGAAAGTCCCCCGGTAGCAACGACATTGGTCTGATAACCAAGCTCCTGCCAGAAGCGATCGATCATACCATCCACCAGAGCAGCCTGACCATTAATGATACCTGACTTCATACAGTCTATGGTATTGGTGCAGATGAAACGCTTGGGGGAGGAGAGAGAGACCCGGGGTAACTGGCTGGTATCACTAACCAGAGCTTCCAGAGAGGATCTGACACCAGGGACGATGACGCCGCCGACATAATCGCCGTTCTTACTGATGACGGTAATGGTGGTAGCGGTTCCCATGTCGATGACAATACAGGGAGCACCGTAGATTTCCTTGGCTGCAACGGAATCCACGACGATATCTGCGCCAAGTGTCTTGGGATTGTCAATCTTGATATCCAGACCGGTCTTCAGTCCGGCGCCGACAACCATGGGAGTGATACCGATTAATTTCTTAATTGCTGATTTAATAATGTGAACAAGCGGAGGAACTACAGAACTCATAATGCTGCCAGTAATCTCGTCTCCAGTCAGTCCGTGAACCTCGAGTGCATTCTTGATCAGTACGGCATATTCGAGTTCTGTACGATCAATATCTGTAGAGATACGCTCCTGGAAGACGATGCCCTGCTCGTCAACAACGCCGAGTTCGATGTTTGTGTTTCCGATGTCTATGGTAAGTATCATTGATCTAGCCTCCGCAAAATATGGTTTCGTTCTACATTTACGAAGAGGAGTCTCTTCTGTGATGGATCAGGAAAGTGCGATGAGCGCCTGGTCGAGAATACGGTCACCGACTTCGTCCTTGGACATGAGGGGAAGATCCGTGGATCCTTCTCTGGTTAAGAGGACGACCTTGTTGGTGTCCGTGCCGAAGCCGGCGCCGGTGTCGCGGATAGAGTTCGCAACGATCATGTCGGCACCCTTCTTGTCGAGCTTTGCAGAAGCGTTGTCGAGGAGATTCTCACTCTCCATTGCAAAACCGACGATGTACTGGGGTTTTGCGGGACGATTGTGGCCGACGGTGTTTAAGATGTCGATGGTTCGCTCCATAGGAATGGAGAAGTCTTCATCGCTCTTCTTGATCTTCTCGGGAGCGATAGTGGTGGGACGGTAGTCGGCAACGGCTGCTGCGAAGATCATGATGTCTTCTTCCTCAGAACGCTTAAATACAGCATCTGCCATATCCTGGGCGCTTACGATGTGGACAAGCTCCACACCTTTGGGGTCCTTGAGATTGGTTTTGCCGGTAATCAGGGTTACCTCTGCGCCGCGTCTTGCGGCAGAACGCGCGATGGCATAGCCCATGCGACCGGTGGAATGGTTGGTCAGGAAGCGGATGGGATCTAAGGCTTCTTCTGTTGGACCTGCTGTGACGAGAACTTTCCTGCCAGCGAGGTCATGATCGTGGGAGAGGTAGAGCATACCTTCCTCGAAGAGTTCGTCCACAGGAGGAAACTTGCCGGTGCCTACGTCGCCACATGCGAGAAGTCCGGACACGGGCTTGAGTTCGCGGTAGCCGTAGGAGGCGAGTTTCTTCATATTATCCTGGAAGATGGGATTTAAGTACATGTTGGTATTCATTGCAGGAGCAATGAGGACGGGGCAGGTGCAGGCCATGATCGTGGTGGTTGCCATGTCATCGGCGATGCCGTTGGCAAGCTTGCCGACGATGTCTGCGGATGCGGGAGCGACCATAACCAGGTCAGACTGCTTTGCGAGCGAGATGTGCTCGACAGAATAATCAAAATTCCGATCAAAGGTATCGATCAGACACTTGTGCTGAGTAAGAGTTTCGAAGGTCAGCGGATGGATGAAATTTGTTGCGTTCTTTGTCATGATGACATGGACATCAACGCCAGCCTTAACAAAGGCGTGTGCCAGATCCGCTGCTTTGTAAGCTGCGATCGATGCAGTTACAACGAGAAGTAGATGTTTCAAGTGCCTTCCTTTCTGCTTCTGTTCCCGAGACTGGTCTTCGCAATCTCATATCCGGGATACAAACAGGTTACTCGGAAAAAATATCACAGTAGAATGGGTGTGTCAATGAAGGAAAAGCCTATAAGGATGCTTGTTCTGGCATTTTGATGGACAGAAGCGGTAGCAAATTCTAATCTTCTGTAATAATATGAAAATATGACGAAAATACGTAACTTAAATAAAGAAAAAGAGACAGGAAGAGGTCCCCTTTCAAGCGTACTTCAGGGTGGCCTTATGTTTCTTATGCTCATACTGATTGGAATCATCGCGTTCGGAATCTGTCTGCTCTGTGTAAATCCCTCCTTGCATAAGAGGCTTGGACAGGGAATCCGGAGACTGAAGAATCCGGACCTGGCGGTGGAGGATGAACCTCTTTTCGAGGCTTACGCCAGCGCAGAGGGGAATCTGGACGCGGAAGTGACTGGTGAACAGAACCTGGCTCCGAATACGAATCCAGGCACTGAACAAGATGGTGAACAGGACCTGGATCCGGGAACTGTTAGGGGTGCGTCTTCGGACTCCACCGGGAATCTCCCTGGCATTGAGAATGGATTGGAGAATACCTACGAACCCGGTTTCTATGTGAATCCGGATGCTGTGATTCGAGATGGTTATTATATTCGGGTGAACCGGCAGGCCAATACGGTGACGGTCTATACTTATGACGAAGCCGGAGAGCCAACAGTTCCTGTGCGTGCTATGGTATGTTCCGTCGGAGAATGCTGGTCGACACCGACTGGAATCTATCATATGTCGACGAAGTATCGCTGGCGGGAACTGCTTGGACATGTCTACGGACAATATGCGATTCGAATCTATAAGGGAATCATGTTTCACTCGGTTCCTTATCGCAGGACAAGACCCAACACCCTTGTTGCAGGGGAATATAACAAACTGGGAGAGAATGCATCTCATGGATGCATCCGTCTCTGTGTAAGAGATGCTAAGTGGATCTACGATACGATTCCATCGAAGACAACAGTGGAGATCTATGACAGTGAAGATCCGGGGCCACTTGGCAAGCCAGAGATCATTCCTGTGCCGGAAGAAGACGAGAGAACAGGTTGGGATCCGACAGATACGGACCCGGAGAATCCTTTCTTTACGGGGGTAGAGGAGTCGAACTAGGAAGCGTGCGTAGAAATGGACAGAAGACAATCCAAAAGGCGGACGGCAGATCAGGCAGAAGATGGAGGAAGAAGGTTGACAGATCGTGAGTTGATGGAAGAGGCGGTGAAGGCCAGGGAGTATTCCTATGCACCCTATTCAAACTGCCATGTCGGTGCAGCCCTCCTTTCCAAGGATGGCAGGGTATTCCGCGGCTGCAATATCGAGAATGCCGCCTTCGGCCCTACCAATTGTGCAGAACGCACCGCCATCTTCAAGGCAATTTCAGAAGGTGTTAGAGATTTCGAGAAGATCGCTGTCGTTGGCGGACGAGGCGAGCAGATCTCAGGTCATTACCCGCCCTGCGGTGTCTGCCGGCAGGTATTAAGAGAGTTCTGTCCGGACACAGAGCATTTTGTAGTCCTGCTTGGGACTCCGAAAGAAATCAAGAGCTTCACCTTAGAGGAACTCCTGCCGGAGAGTTTTGGACCGGATGATGTGACATCGATATAGAAGTCTTGTATAATAGAATTTAGTTTTTTACTGATCAGAATGAATGGAGGAGAGTTATGGCATTTTTGATCATTCTTTTGGTACTGATTTTAATTCTGTTCTTCACAAATGTTAGAATCGTACCCCAGGCAAAGGCTTATGTAATTGAGAGACTTGGTAAGTATAAGACAACATGGGAGGCTGGTCTTCGCGTTAAGCTCCCTCTGATTGACCGTGTTGCGAAAATAGTATCCCTGAAGGAGCAGGTGCTTGACTTCCCTCCTCAGCCGGTTATTACCAAGGATAATGTTGTAATGCAGATCGACTCTGTTGTATTCTGCAAGGTTTTTGATCCCGCCCTCTTCACCTATGGTGTAGAGAATCCCATGAGCGGTCTTCAGAACCTCTCCGCAACAACTCTTCGTTCCATCATCGGTGAGATGGAACTCGACCAGACACTCACCAGCCGTGAAGAGATCAACGGCAAGATGCAGGCAGTTCTCGATGATGCTACCGATCAGTGGGGTATCAAGGTTACCCGTGTTGAGATTAAGAACATCAATCCTCCCAGAGAGATCGAAGAGGTTATGACCAAGCAGATGCGTGCAGAACGCGAACGTCGTCAGACAGTCCTCGAGGCACAGGCTCATCAGGAAGCAGTTGTTTCCCGTGCAGAAGGTGATAAGAAGGCTAAGATCCTCTCTGCAGAAGCTGAGAGAGATGCACAGATTGCTCTTGCAGAAGGTAAAGCAAAGTCCATCCGCCTGGTATATGAGGCAGAAGCAGCTGGTATTGAAAAGTTAAATCAGGCTAGAATTTCCGAACCTGTTCTCAAACTGAAAGGTATTCAGGCACTCAAGGATGTTGCAGATGGTCGTGCTACCAAGATTTACATGCCCAGTGACATCGCTTCATCCGTATCCAGCCTTGGCCTGATCGGCGAAGCAATTGGTATCGGTGATGCAACCCCTATTGACAAGAAAGCAAAAGCAAAACCCGCTCCCAAAGCAGATCCTTGCATTGACGAGAACACCGGCAAGGGTGGCGTTGAAGCGGCTTATACGACACAGATGATTCAGTCTTCTATGGAGACCCAGAACTAAATGAGAATTGACTTCGCTCCGATGGAGGGAATCACGGGCTATCCTTTTCGCAATGCATTCGAAGAATGTGCGGGTGGGATAGCCCGTTACTTTACTCCATTCATAAATGTAAATCAGAATTTAAAATTTGGCAGTCCTGAAGAAAGGGATATCGCCATGGAGCACAACCGTGTTGGCGAACTGGTTCCTCAGCTTCTGACCAACCATGCCGACCAGTTGGCGTGGGGAATGATCGAACTCACAGAAAGGGGCTTCTCTGAAGTGAATCTGAATCTGGGCTGCCCTTCTGCAACGGTTATGAAGAGGCACAGGGGCTCCGGACTGCTTGAAGATCCCGAGGAACTTGGAATGCTGTTGGAAGAAGCGGTGAATCGTTGCAAGAAGCAGGGCTACCGTTTTGATGACCGTTCCTATGAAGATATGATTTTCGAAGATGCGAGAAGCATGAGCAGGATAGAGACCGGCGGTAGAATAGAACGTGATCCGTTTCATAAGACCATCCGCTTCTCGGTTAAGACCAGAATAGGAATGATGGATTCCGGCCGCATGGAGGAACTGGTGCATGTATATAACAGCCTTCCTCTCTGTGAGGTAGAAGTGCATCCTAGAATCGGAAGCCAGGGTTACGGCGGAAGTCCGGATCTGGATCGTTATGAACGCTTCCTGAATATGTCCAAGCATGCCGTCGTCTACAATGGCGATATCCGTACTGTGAGAGATGCAGAACGGATACAGGATGATTTTCCGGCAACAGCTGCAATTATGATTGGACGTGGGCTTGTTGCAGATCCATTTCTTGCGATAGATATTAATAATGGATTTAATAAATTTGAGATTAGTCCGGAACGCGTAAGAGAGCTGAGAGACTTCCACGAGGTTCTCTTTGATAACTACAGAGAGTACATGGGAGAAGATCGTAATGCCATGTCCCGCATGAAGGAATTCTGGGTCTACTTCGGAACCGGTCCATATTTCTCAGAAGGAAGAGAGCGGGATAAGGGACTGAAAGAGATTCGAAAAGCTAAGAACCGAAGCGAATATGATGCGGCGGTTGAGAAGATGTTCCGATCAATCGAGATATAGAATAAAATATAATCTAGAATTAAAAACGCCACAACCATGATTTTGGATGCGGCGTTTTGGATATATAAAGCGCTTATGTACGATTCTGATCGTTTCACTCGCCTGGATTGTTCTCAATCATCTGAAGGATCCGCTTCATGGCAAGATCGATCGGCCTGTATAGAACTAGGCAGATAATGAAATTGCTGACTCCGTGAACGATGTCCCAGGGAATTCCTGCTACCCACCAGGTGAAAGCCATGTAAGGCCCACCGATGAAGATGTAGACGATGGAGCATAGGGCACCGAAGGAGAGCCCGTAGATGGCTGAAACGAAGCTGCAGAACCAGACATTGGCATGCTTTCGGAAGAGCCAGATCACGAGAATCAGAAGGGGCCAGACATAGAGATACATGATGACCCAGGAATGAAGGCCGTGCCAGGCAATCTCGAGGATGGTGAAGGCGGTGGCACTGAAGATCATCTTAAGGCCGAAGGCCAGTGTGAACATAATGAGTAGAAAGCTTACGAGTTCCACATTGGGAACTGCTTCTAAAACCTTCTTCGAGACCTCGAGGATGGCAGTTGTCATCCCGAGGATCGCGATATTCTGAACACTTAAGCCGGACTTATGAGAAAGAGAATTCTTACTCATAGGATATCTTACTGTGCCAGGGTGTATTCAAACTTGAATGCATCACCATCATTAACGGGCTGGGAGTCAGCACCATACTGACCATATTCGCCGTTAACATAGATGGACCAGTAAGCGCCATCTGTGTCATAAACTGCAGACTGACCATTGATCTTATTGATCATAAAGCCGTATTCGCTGTCTTCACCTTCATAGGTGAAATCAGTGTTCTTGGTAAGCTCATCCATGACGCCACGGAGGTATTCCTGATCGGTGGAACCTTCGTAAGTCTTAGATGCGCCGTCCTTGTCAACAACTTCGACGGTGTAGTTCTTGCTTCCGGTGATTGTCTTAGGCTTTGCAATGTTATATACGATTGCAAGTGCACAAACGAGAACCGCCAGGATGACGGCGCCTAAGATTACTTTTGTTTTCTTTTTCATGTCTACTCCTCTAAGCCCCAACGCCAGGGCAGGAATCCTGACTTGGACAGGTCTCCTGACTCGGAAGTTCTGACGATGCAGTTGATACGCCTTCTCAGAGTTGTAGAGTATGGCTCTACATTTCCAATGGCATCCGTATCTTGCTCCCATACAGTAGTGGCTGCTGTTCCGGCCTTGCACCGGATTCCCTATTAAGCTCGCCGCCGTAGCGGTTTCGCATCCAAATCCATTAATAAGTTCGAAAGGGATTTTATCATATTAAAGTGAAGAATGCTATTAGTATATTGTCATTATCAGTTATCAGTTATAAAATGAGCCTATATTTCCGGAAAAGAAAAACAAAACAGAAAAGAGGTTACCATGACTCTTCAACAGATTCGATATGTCATTACGATTGCAGAAAAGGGCTCTATGAATAAGGCCTCGGAGACACTGTTCGTGTCCCAGCCCACGCTCACCAGCGCTATCCGTGAGTTAGAGATGGAAATCGGAATTACCATCTTCATCCGTACCAGCCGTGGCGTCTTCCTTACCGCGGAAGGTGAAGAGTTCCTTGCGGATGCGAGACAGCTCTTCCAGGAATATCAATGGATCAACGATAAGTATTCGGATGCCAAGACTGTCAGACAGAAGTTCTCTGTATCCACCCAGCATTACAGCTTCGTGGATAAGGCCTTTGTAGAGACCGTAAAGCAGTTCGGAACATCTTCCTTCGATTTCTCTATTCGGGAGGAAGAGACTGCACGCGTGATTCAGAATGTCCGCGAGATGCGCTCACAGATTGGCATTCTCTATGAATCTGATTACAATCGTAAACTTCTCACCAAGCTTCTAAATGAAGGCGGTCTTGAGTTCCATCACCTGATTGACTGCAATGCATACGTCTACATCTGGAAAGGCCATCCGCTTGCTGAGGAAGAGTACATCACCTTCGAACAGCTGACAGATTACCCTTGCCTCTCTTTCGATCAGGGCAAGGATGCATCGAACTACCTGGCTGAGGAGATTCTGACAGAGAACGAATACCCCCGTGTGATCCACACCACGGACCGCGCCACCATGCTGAATCTGATGGTTGGCCTGAACGGCTACACCCTCTGCTCCGGTATCATCTGCGAGGAACTGAACGGCAGTGATTACATCGCGGTTCCCTATAAGGGGGATGAAGAGAACATGAATGCCGTGATGGAGATCGGATATATCCAGAAGAAAGGATATGTTCAGAATCATATCGGACAGACCTTCCTTAAGGAAATCAAGAATTACCTGGGCATTCCGCTAGAAGACGAAGTTTGAAGACAAAGTTTAGGGAGAATGTGGTTTTTGCCACGTTCTCTTTTTCTCTTTTCTGATAGGATAGCATTCATTAGGGGGTGCTTCGGAAATGTAGAGCAGCCCATAAGTATTGTGAATGTCTGGCCGTGGGCCCAGGCATAGAAAGAGGAGTAAAGATGGTACGTCAGATTATCCATATTGATGAAGAAAAGTGTAATGGTTGTGGCCTCTGCGCAACAGCATGTCATGAAGGTGCGATTGACATTGTGGATGGCAAGGCAAAGCTCATGCGTGAGAATTTCTGTGATGGTTTTGGAGATTGTCTCCCCGGATGCCCGACCGGAGCAATTACTTTCGAACAGCGTGAAGCACCCGAATATGATGAAGCAGCGGTAAAGGAAGCACAGGAGAAGAAGGCATTAGATGAGAAGGGAAGAGAACTCTTCCGCGCAGCGACTCCTTTCCCTATGGGAGCACCTTCCGGAGTGCCCGGAGTGACTGCAGGTGCAGGTCTGCATCAGGGTGGCTGCCCTGGTTCCCGTACCATGACCATGCATAGAGAAGATGCACAGAGTGGCTGCCCTGGTTCCCGTATGGCCCAGTTTGCTCGCCAGGAAGAAGAGGTGGCACCAGCATTTCGTCCTGTCTCCCGTCTCGAACAGTGGCCGGTACAGATTAAGCTTCTGCCCACCAGAGCTCCATTCTATGATGGAGCCAAGCTTCTTATCGCAGCAGACTGTACTGCCTATGCCTATGCAAACATGCATGAGCAGTTCATGAAGGGCAAGATCACCCTGATTGGCTGCCCCAAACTCGATGACATAGACTATTCCGATAAGCTGACAGAGATTATTGCGAATAACGATATCAAGTCGGTAACCGTTGTTCGTATGGAAGTTCCCTGTTGCGGTGGTCTTCAGCATGCTGCAGAAGTTGCCCTTCAGAGATCTGGTAAGTTCATTCCCTGGCAGGTAGTTACCATCTCCAGAGATGGTGAGATTCTCGACAGATTTTAATAATGGCAGCCTTGCCTGTGATATATGTCTGTTTTCAGGACAGATTATCATGGGCAGGCTGCCTTTTTCGTTGGAAAAGAAAATAGTCAGAATACCTTTTTGGCTTATGTTTGTAAGATTATCAATCATTGGAATTATATTGTTAGTAATGCTTATTTTCCATAAGCCAATTATTGTTACTGTTAGGAGGTACTTAGCATATTTCTCATAACCTAATGAGAACGGAAGGGCTTTAGCAATGTCCGGCATATATCTTTAGCCGGACATAATTTGTGAAAAAATATGTCAACCGGTTGACATATTGAATCAAAGTGACTATTTATAATCATACAAAACATAAAGCCTATTGCTCAGCGAATATAGATGATTTTCATAGAAATGGAAGAAAACGTATGTTACAGGAAAAGTTAGAAAAGCTCATTGCAGACAACAATCTCTCCATGCCTGAAGTTACACCCGATATCCCTCATGGTGATATGCCTGGTGATAAGGTTGAGATCGGCGAAGACCACATCAAGAAGGCAAACGTTATATTAAAGGCTCTGATTCCTATGATGGCAGAGCAGGCTAAGAAGGAGAACAAGAATAAGTTCGTTCTGACCGTTTGCGGTGGTTCCGGCGTAGGTAAGTCTGAGATCGCATCTCTTTTGTCTTACTACTTCAATCAGAACGGTATTGGTTCTTACACCATGTCCGGTGATAACTATCCTTTTCGTATTCCTATGTATAACGATGCGGAACGTCTTCGTGTCTTCCGTTACGAGGGCATCCGGAAGATGCTCTCTGACGGTGTCTACACCGAAGAGCGTTTTAAGACACTTCATGGTTTCATGAAGAATGGTGACGATGCGAACAAGAATCATGTTGCAGAGTATCCCTGGATGGCATCCTACCTCGAGGGTGGTCGTATGGGGCTTGAAGGCTATCTTGGAACTCCGAACGAGACCAACTTCAAGGAAGTAGAAGCTATCCTGAATCAGTTCAAGGCTGGCGATGAGAAGATCTTCATGAAGAGAATGGGCCGTGAAGATACCGAACTCTGGTACTCTGAGATCGATTTCTCCGAAGTCAACGTGCTCATCATCGAGTGGACACACGGTAATAATGATTCTTTCACCGGTGTTGATATCCCCGTTCTTCTGAACTCCACCCCTGAGGAGACTCTTGCACACAGAAAGGCAAGAAACAGAGACGGCGCGATCGACAGCCCCTTCACCACCATGGTTCTCGAGATCGAGCAGGAACTTCTGAAGAGCCAGGCTCACAAGGCTAAGATCATCATCTCCAAGGGCGGAGAACTCTGGAACTATGATGACTACAAGGTAAATATGGGTCTCTGCTAAAGGAAGACCGGCTCTTTGTTCGAAGAGTTATCGCACTTGTGTGAATCGCTATGAGGTAGAAAAATGGCTAAGAGAAATATAAGCAGCGGCCCTATGCTGAATGCATATCCTGACAGCATCGGCGGCACATTAGAAGATATCGTAAATGTACTGAAGACAGACGATGTTAGGGGAGCATTTGATTCCTTCTACATCCTTCCTTCCGTATTCAACACCGATCTGGATCGTGGATTCTCTGTGATCGATTATTCCATCAATGAAGAACTGGCTTCCCGCCAGGCCATTGAAGATATCAAGAATCTGGGTGTGAGCCTGAAGCTGGACTTCATCTTAAATCACCTGTCCGTTCTGTCTCCCCAGTTCCAGGACATCATTACAAATGGTGAGAATTCCAAGTATAAGGACTTCTTCATCAACTGGAATAAGTTCTGGGAAGGCCATGGTCAGATGACCGAAGAAGGTTATATCCAGCCGGATGCAGATATCATTAAGGATATGTTCTTCCGTAAGCCGGGACTTCCCATTCTCATGATCCGTTTCCCGGATGGTAAGGACGTTCCTTACTGGAACACCTTCTATCAGGAAGTTCGCTACGATAAGGTGGACGCACAGGATCTGATGAAGATGGCAAGACTTGCCGGAGAGAAGATGCAGTATATCACTGCTGAGATACTCTCTAAGAAGATCAATGCAGCTATCGATGAAGGAAAGACTCCTTCCGAGATGGACTTTGCAGGATACGAATCCTATCGGCAGCTTGTCGTCGACGGCCTCGAAGCAAACCGTAAGTATCTTGGTCAGATGGATCTGAATATCCAGTCTGATCTGGTTTGGGAATATTATGATACGGTTCTTAAGACTCTCGCTGAGTATGGTGCCCGCATTGTACGTCTGGATGCATTCGCATATGCACCCAAGGCACCCGGCGAAAAGAACTTCATGAACGAACCCGCAACCTGGGATACCCTGGAGAGAGTTCAGAAGATTGCTGATAAGTACAACCTTCAGCTTCTGCCTGAGATTCATGCATCCTACGGCGAGAAGACTTATGAGGTCCTTGCAGCTAAGGGTTACATGACCTATGACTTCTTCCTTCCCGGCCTTCTCATTGACGCGCTCGAGAGCCATAACGGAGCGCATCTTGCTGATTGGGCGCGCGAGATGAAGGCGAATGGAATTGATACCGTTAATATGCTGGGCTGCCATGATGGTATTCCTCTTCTTGATCTGAAGGGAATTCTCGCTGAAGACCGTATCCAGAACCTGATCGACATCGTTGTCTCTCGTGGCGGATATGTTAAGGATCTTCATGGTGCCAAGAACATGTACTACCAGGTAAATGCCACGTATTATTCTGCTCTCGGCGAAGATGATAAGAAGATGCTCTTAGCACGTGCAATCCAGATGTTCATGCCCGGTAAGCCTCAGGTATGGTATCTTGACCTCTTCCAGGGCAAGAACGATCACGAAGCCGTGAAGCGCGCAGGCGCAGGCGGCCACAAGGAGATCAACCGTACCAATCTCTCTCCCGAAGATATCAAGGAGAGACTGACCTGGCCTTCCGTTCAGGAACAGCTTAAGCTCCTGAAGTTCCGTAAGGAATGCAAGGCATTCGGCTTCGATGCTGATTTTGATGTGACAGTGGATGGCGCTAACATGACCATGATCTGGTCTAAGGACGGCGCTAAGGCGACTCTGAAGGCCAACCTCGCTGATTACAGCTACGAGATCATCACCGAATAAACATTGAGTTCTTCGTAAATATAGATCGTTTCCAAATAAGGCAGAAAAATTCCCAGACCTTGAGCTGATCTTGCTCTCGGCCTGGGATTTTTCTACGGATTGCTCTATATTTCCGAAGGAGTAACTCTGTCAAAAGGGATAATTTATTCTGAGAAGTAGTACTTGTTATACCGGTAATTCTGCTGCAGGAGAACTCCTTGTATGCTTATTCTGCTGCGGGAGTAGCCGGAGTGGTGTTGATGATGGGCTGTGAATCTTCCGGAACAACAACCAGGTTACCCTTGCCACCGATGTATTTCAGTGTGTCGTAGTAATGCTGCTTTAAGACCTTTTCGGTAAGAGAAGAATCGAGGATGGCATTGGCATCTGCTTCGCCCTGCGCATCGATCTTCTTGGTCTCAGCCTGGACCTTGGCGGTTTCCTGCTCGTTTAAGGCCTGCTGCTTTGCAATCTCAGCGGACTGAGCTTCTGCATATTTGCTGGTGATGGTTTCGGGATAACGAACATCCTGAACAGAAACCTGCTCGACATGAAGGCCATCCGCTTCCCACTTGTTCGCGAGTGCTTCCTGAACTGCCTTAGTGAACTGGCTACGATCGGTCAGCATTGTGATGGTGTCGTACTTTCCGGATACTTCGCGGGTTACAGAACGAACATCATTGGAGAGATAAGACTGGGTGTAGTTGGTCTGAGTGCCATAGTCAGCATAGAGCTGCTCGGCAGCGGAAGGATCCAGAGAGTATACAACCTGGATGTCAATATCGGCAGAGGCACCGGACTTATCATTGATAGTAACATCAGGACCGTTGGCAGCACCGCCGTCATAACGGTAGTCGGCATCGCCATAGAAGTTGATCAGGTTGTTACGGGTATCATAGGAAACTTTGCTTACCCAGGGAGCCTTGAGATGAAGACCAGGTTCTGAAGTGGAACCTAAGATCTTGCCGTCCCAGTTCTTCTGAACGATAGCTTCGCCGATGTCCTGTGTATAGAAACAGTGGCGAAGAATGATCAGTGCAAGGATTGCGATGATTACTCCGATCACAAAGCCTTTGCCGATGCGTGGATTAAGATTTACGGTCTGACTTGCACCATTTTTGTTTTTAAACATAAGTGTTCTCTCCTCATGTATACGAAAATTAGTTACATGCCTTATGGTAACAGACTGCATCATAAATGCCATACCCAATTCATGATAATTAGAGTAAAATATATCGACAGATTTAGAGAATTAACGAGGTGACTTACTTGAAAAAATTAGTCCAGCTTATCGCATGCCTTATATTTATCACGGCCCTGTCTACAGGTTGTGGAGACAGTCAGAAAAATATCAGTGAGCTTCGTGGGCAGGAATCGACGGAGCCGGAAGGAAGCATAGAATACCTGCTGGATCACAGCACGTCGATCAGTCTGCAGTATGAGTATGATCTGGCACATGGCGGTGCGACCGGCAAGCAGTATACCCTGTCTCTTACGGGGGACCATGCGACCTTTACTTCTTATACAGAAGAGAATAAGAGGGGAATCTATCGGAGCAGTGACAGGAGTTTAGAGGAGTATGAGACCCTGATGAGGCTGATTCTGTCTTCCCATCCGACGCTCTGTGAACCGGAAGAAAGCCAGAAGGCAGCCGGGGCAGGGCAGGCGGACCAGAAAGAACAGGATGAAGAGGAAGATATCAACCGTGAAGATGATGAGTTAGAGAACCTTGAGGATGACGAGAAGGACCCTGTTCTGGATAAAGCTGTCGTAATCCTTGGAAGACTGACGGCAGACGGTCCGGAGGCAACTTATGTCTTCACGCCGGAAGACGATAGGGATATTAAGACCTATATGAGAGAGATGAAGGACGACAGCGAGATCACTTCCTACAAGGCACTCTACTAAGGTCTTCCATTAAGAACTTCGGTTAGGGCCTTCAGTCAGGATCTTCGGTTAGGACTTTCAGTCAGGATCTTCGGTTAGGATCCTCGATTGGGACCTTCCGTTAGGATCTTCGGTTAGGGCCTTCAGTTAGGACCTTCAGTCAGGATCTTCGGTTAAGGAATTCTTCCAGGCCTTAGTGTGCTATGACCTTGAAGTGGTTCTTCTGATAATCGATGAGTCCATCTTTCTTCATCTTACTGAGCTCCTTAGAGAGGGCTGTCCGGTCCAGGTTGAGATAATCCGCCAGCTGCTGTCGGTCGAAGGGAATATCGAACATCTCGGTTCCGGCCTGGCGGGCTTCCGTGGTGAGATAGGCGAGGACCTTCCCTCGGATGGTTTTCGGTGCGGTGTGGAAGATACGACCAGATAAGACCAGGTTCTTCTTCAGGGCAAGGGAGAGCATGTTAGACCGCATCTTTGCTATCTGTGCATCTGTTTCAGGCATGTCCTGTTTCAGTGCATCTGCTTTAAGGAAGAGCACTTTCGAATCCTCGGTTGCCACCACGTCGACGGGCAACATGGCATGATCTAGCATAGCGTATGTCTCCGCGAAGTACTGTCCTTCGGAAATGTGGGACAGGATCGTTCTGTTTCCCCATTCGTCATTGAGCTGGATATCGGCGCCACCACTTACGATGAGCCCGATAGAATCGGCGATGGAGCCAGCAGAAAGGATCGTTTCACCTTTCTCGAAGAGAGTTGTTCTGTATTGAAGGGCGAGGAGCAGGGGCATGATCTCTTCTTCACTTATGGTGCGGAAGAGGAGTGTCTTCTGTAGGAATGCGTAATCAATATCCATAGCTACCTCCGGAATCAGGACTGGTCCAAAGTAATATCGTTGAAATGTATGCTAAGAGACATATAGGATACAAGCATGTGGTAGATTCCACGTAATTTGAGACTAACATGAATGAATCGCTGCTGCAAGCAATACCATGTCATTACAGGCAATGCCATGTCATTACAGGCAATGCCATGCCACTATAGGCAATGCCATGCTACTACAGGCAATTCCATGCTATTCCAAACACACAAAATGACCAATGGTCGGGAAATTGCTATTCATATTCCAGAAAGCATGGTAAAATAGATAGACCGAATATGAACAGACCTTGTATGATGCAGGCATCTGTGAGCAAGAGAAGTTAAGACAGATATGTAGAAAAGGATTAAAAATTATGTCTGATAGAGCTTTTGAAGTCCTTGAAACCAAAGAGCGCGTGATCGAAGACAATGATCGTGTTGCAGCTGAGGTTCGTAAGGAACTGAAGAAAAATAAAACATTCCTCATCAACCTGATGGCAAGTCCCGGAGCAGGTAAGACCACAACGCTCTGCCGTACCATCAATGCCTTGAAGGATCGTTATAAGATCGGTGTTATGGAAGCGGATGTGGATGATGATATCGATGCACAGCGCGTTACCGAAGCCGGAGCCAAGGCAATTCAGCTTCATACCGGTGGCTCCTGCCATATGGATGCGGATATGACTATGCGTGGCCTCGAGGGCCTCGGACTCGAAGGATTAGACATCGTTTTCCTTGAGAATGTTGGTAACCTTGTTTGCCCTGCAGAATTCGATGTTGGTGCAAATAAGCGTGTTGTCATCCTGTCTGTACCGGAAGGTGATGATAAGCCCCTCAAGTACCCCCTGATGTTCACAGTTGGTGATGTTCTTCTCATCAATAAGTTTGATACCTGCGAGATTTTCGATTTCAGCTTAGATCAGGTAAAGGCGAATGTGGCTCCCCTGAATCCCAAGATGCAGGTTCTTCCCCTGTCTGCAAAGACCGGTGATGGATTTGATCAGTGGATTGAGTGGCTTGTGGCTGCTGTAGAAGCAGAGAGGAGTGCGGAATGAAAGTAATCGAACTGAATGCGTCCGTTACAGATTCTAATGATCGCGATGCGGACCAGCTTCGTCAGGATACCAAGGACCAGGGAACTCTGATCGTTAATATCATGTCCTCCCCTGGATCTGGTAAGACAACCCTTCTGTCCCGTGTGATCACTGATATGAAGGAGAAGATCTCCATCGGCGTTATGGAGGCAGATATTGCAAGTGATGTAGATGCGATTAAGATCCAGAATCTTGGCGCGGAATCTATCCAGGCTCACACCGATGGTATGTGCCATATGGATGCCGGCATGACAAGACGCGCTCTTGAGGCTATGGATAATAACAGGCTCGACCTCATCTTCCTTGAGAATGTCGGCAATCTGATCTGTCCTGCAGAATTCGATACCGGAGCAGGCAAGGATGTTATGATCCTCTCCATTCCGGAAGGCGATGATAAGCCCCTTAAGTATCCCCTTATGTTCTCCACCAGCCATGCGCTCGTGATTACCAAGATGGATGCCCTTCCTTACTTCGACTTCGATATGGACAAGTGCGTTTGCCGTGTGAAGAGACTGAATCCGGACATCAAGATCTTCCCTGTATCTGCAAAGACGGGTGAGGGAATGGAAGCTTTCGAAAACTGGCTTTTCGAAGCTCAGGCTGAATGGAAGAACGAATCACTGATACAATAAAAGTTAGTTCTCTATAACATAGAAACCTATGATACAATTCATCCGTTGGACGCTAGAAGGGATGAAGAAATCATGGGTTTCTTTATATTTGTCATTAATTCTGTAGCGCTTGGTGTCGGTCTTGCCATGGATGCCTTCTCTGTCTCCATCGCTAACGGTCTCCGCGAGCCGAAGATGAAGGCACGCCGTATGTGTACGATTGCTGGCGTATATGCCGTTTTCCAGTATGCGATGCCTGTCATTGGCTGGTTTTGTGTACATACAGCAGCGAAGAGATTTGAAGCCTGCCAGAAGTTTATCCCCTGGATCGCACTCCTTCTTCTTGCCTGCATCGGTGGCAAGATGTTAAAGGAAGGCATTGAGAACGTAAGAGATAAGCGCCGTGCAGAAGAACTCGAAGAAGAGGAAGCAGAACTCTCCGGTAAGGGAGAAGTTGCTCCCGGTGAACTGATGCTACAGGGCCTTGCAACCGCAATCGATGCTCTGTCGGTTGGATTTACAATTGCAAGTTATGACGCCCTTCAGGCGAATGGCTCTGCACTGATCATCGGTCTGGTTACCTTTGGTATCTGCGTGGTCGGTCTTCGCTTCGGTAAGAAGTTTGGAGAGAAGCTTTCTGATAAGTCAACCATCGTCGGTGGTCTGATCCTGATTGCCATCGGTCTTGAGATTTTTCTGACCGGAATTCTCGGTTAAGAAATATATTTTTTTTTTCGGTCGAAATCCCCTAATTAGGACAGAGAGTTTATTGCAAATTGCCGAATAGAAGGAAATTCTCAGAGATGTTATGATAAGAGTGTATTTTTGCTCGAATCACGAATCGGGGTATCCGGGGAGACATAGTCTATGAAAGAGATCTATGAAACATTCGACACTTTGCTAGAGGATCTTGCGGCAGAATATGGTGATAAACCCGCAATTGCCTTTCATCCAAACGACGAAGAAGAATACATTACATATGCTGAACTTAAAACTGCTATCTTCGATAAAGCAGAGGAGTATGTGAAGCAGTATGGGAATCCCCACAGGGTTCCAAAGGATGAGAATGATAAGCCACCGGCTACCATTCTGATCCATGAGCTCCTGTCTAAGGATTGGATCATCGATGCTGTAGGAGCAATCGTGGCGGGCTTCCAGACAGCTCTTGTGGATGTTACGGTAGAAGATGATGACATTCCACGTGTGTGGGAGAACTGCATCGAATACCATCCGGAATCATTTCTATTTTTTACTTCAGGTACAACTTCAAAGGGAAGGGCGGTCGTACTGACACAGACGGCCCTGCTTCGCTGTGCCTGGAACGGACAGAAGATGTTACCCTGTAGCTCAAAAGACCGTCTGCTATCCGTTCTTCCCCTCACTCATGTCTTCGGCTTCGTATGCGGATTCCTCTGGCCTCTGACCCAGGGAGCAACCATACAGCTCGGCACTGGTGTCAGGGGACTGGCAACAGATCCTGTGAATTATAAGCCGACCATCATGAGCCTGGTACCGACCATGTTAAAATTCCTTCTGCAGGTGGACGGATTGAATCCGGAACTTGGTATCATCCTGGTTGGTGGTGGTCCCTGTGATCAAAGTCTGATCGATGCAACCCGCCGCAAGGGTGTCAGCCTCTACTTCGGGTATGGACTTACTGAGACGGCATCTGGCATCGCTATCTCGAGCAGAGAAGGAGATCCCTATGCCATGCGACTCTGCCCGGATACATTGATTGAAATCGGTGAGAAGGGAGAACTTCTGGTAAAGACTCCTTGTATCATGGAGAGCTATTATAATGATCCGGAAGCAACCCGGCGGAAGCTGGTAGACGGCTGGTTCCATACGGGAGACCTGGCCTTCGTTGATCGTGGTACTCTGCATGTCATCGGCCGCATGACGGATGTTATGGTGCTTCCAGGCGGGGAGAAGATGTTCTGCACGGAACTCGAAGCACAGTTATCATCCAAGCTACAGAGAGATGTCGCCCTTTGCCTTAGGGATAATGAACTGACCATCATCGTGGTCGCCAGTGAACACAATCGAAGAGAGATTGAACATCAGATTGATCAATGGAATGATCGCACCAGTGATAGCAGACAGATCCGTCGCATTGAGATCCGGACCGCGCCCCTTCCCAGAAGCGGAACCGGTAAACTGCAGCGTTGGAAGTTATATACTTCAGATTCTGATTCTTACCGGCCAGGGTAAAGAACGCTCTGCCGGGATCATATAGAATATTTACATGCCCGTCGCATCTCGTGTGGCGGGCATTCCTGATATGAAGTAAAGGACAGTGCATGTGTAAACCGATAAGGGATTCAAGGAAGAGCACAAGTAGATAAAGCGATAAGGAACTTAAAGGAAGAGCACAAGTAGATAAAACGATAAGGAACTCAAGGAAGAGCACAAGTAGATCGATATCGATTTCGAGGAAAAGGATTGTAAGATGGCAACAAGGGATAAGATTCTAAGCCTCCTGGAAGAACATAAAAATTCCTATGTCTCCGGTGTGGAGATAGCGGAGAAACTCGGCCTGTCCAGAAATGCAATCTGGAAGGCAATTGAGGAATTAAGAAAATCCGGATATAAGATTGATGCAGTAACCAGACGTGGCTACTGTCTTACGGAATGCCCGGACTACCTGACGGAAGAGGGTGTTCGGAAGAACGTTATATTTCCCATAGAGTTCTATGACGAGATCGGCTCTACGAATGTAAGAGCCAAGGAACTTGCCATCGCTGGGGCTTCATCACCGACGGTGGTGCTTGCCGCAAGCCAGAATTCGGGAAATGGAAGTCGAAATCATAGCTTCTATTCACCCAAGGGCGGCATCTATCTTAGCCTGCTACTACGACCGGATGAGCACTTCCCGGAAGAGGTATTAAGCAATCCGCAAGAGATGAAGAAACTTGCAGGAGAAGCGGCTGTATCGGCGGTAAGAGACGTGTGCGGTCTGGAATTAAGTTACGAGAAGAATGATCTCTATCTGGGCGAGAAGAAGGTCGGGGGAATTCTGACCGAAGCTGGCAAGGAATACGAGAGCGATTATATCCAGTGGGTGGTAATCGGTATCGGGCTCAATGTAAGAATCCGCCAGGAGGACTTCCCGGAGGAGATTCGGGAGCGCGCAGGTTCCCTTATGACGGTGAAAGAAGATAAGGGCGCAGCACCTGCTGATCAGGAGGCGCCTCCATATAAAGAAAGCGAGCCAGTTATGAACCGACTCGCTTCTGCCTTAATTCTGAACCTTCTTCAGTGAGGGATAGATCTGCGCGATCACGGTTGCTGCAAACATAAGGCTCGCACCAAACATCTCAACACCGGTCATGGCCTGGCCTAAGATGATCCAGGCTGAGACGGCGGAGATCACAGATTCTAAGCACATGATGAGGGATGCGATGGCAGGATTCAGATCCTTCTGACCAATGGTCTGCAGGGTGTAGGCAACGCCGCTCGAGAAGATACCGACATAGAGAAGTGCCGGAAGGGCATGCCCTATGTCTTCCGGCGCGGGACCTTCCATGAAGATCATGAAGAAGGAAGCTTCCACTGCGCAGACGAAAAATTCAACCATGCTAAGATAGACAGCTCTGCATCTGGGAGAGTAGCGATCCAGGAGAAGAATCTGAATGGCAAAGAGGACCGAACAGAGGACCTCTAAGAGATCTCCAAAGGAGAAGCCGGAGGCATCATTTCCGAAGAGACAGAGGAAGTACATGCCAAGTAAGGATAGGCCGGTACAGACCAGGAGGTAGGGCTTGATCCTGTGACCGAAGAAGATACCAAGCAGGGGTACCAGGATGACATAGACTGCGGTGAGGAAGCCTGCTTTTGCGACACTGGTGTAAGCGATACCGATCTGCTGGGAGACGGATGCAGCGCAGAGGGCTGTGCCTGCCAGAAGCCCACCGAGAAGTTCAGCCTTGGTGAAGGGCCCAATCATGTGCTGCTTCAGTATCTGATCTTCCTCCTTCCGCGTCTCCATGGAAGATGGCTTGTCATTCTTTGTGGACGTTTTCTTCCTGCGGAGATGATCCGTAAGGAAGGCGACCGGAATCAGAAAGAGGACGGCAATGTAATTTCTTAGAGCTGTAAATGTAAAGCCTCCTACATAAGAGCCGCCCTGGGCCTGCGCTACAAAAGCGGTACCCCAGATGAGCGCGGCAATGAGAAGAAAGCCGGAATTGCGAAGTTGAGTCGAATCTTTTTTCATGGATACTCCTATCTATATCTAGATTATAAAACATTTGAAAGTATCTCTGACAATTCTTTCAAATATTAAATTTTCATGTAAAATACATCAGTAGGTTTTATAAAGGAAAATAAAAAATGGAACAAATATTAATTCTAGCTTCAGCATCTCCGAGACGTAAGGAACTGATCGAACAGATGGGCCTTAGCCCTATGATCGTGAAGAGTCGTGTGGAAGAGAAGATTACAAAAGATACGCCGTCTTCTGTTGTGATGGAACTGTCACGACAGAAGGCAGAAGACGTAAAGCTCCATCTGGTGGAATACCTGGTTATGCAGGGTATCGAAGACCTGTCTGCACCACAGGATCTCGAGCCCACCAAAGATGAGATCTGGAATCCGGATCAGGCCCTGGTGCTGGGGGCAGATACGGTTGTCGCAGTGGATGGTAAGATTCTCGGAAAACCAAGGACACACGCAGAAGCTGCGAATATGATCCGCGCATTGCAGGGCAGAAGTCACGAAGTTTATACCGGGGTAACCATCTTCGGAACTCTAAAAGACGACCAGGCTACAGATCATAACGCATCTATGGGCTGCTCTACATTTTACGAAGAGACAAAGGTGCATGTGGCTGCAATGACTGAGGAAGAGATCCTGGCCTATGCACGCACGGAAGAACCCATGGATAAGGCAGGTGCTTATGGGATCCAGGGCAGCTTCGGAAAGTATATCAGTGGAATCGAGGGAGACTACTACAATGTGGTGGGGCTTCCGATCGCACATGTCTATCAGGAATTGAAGAAGTTCTTACAGTTATAGAAAGAGGCTAACAATGGCTATGAATCCGGCAGCTATGATCAAACTCATGACAATGAGACAGAAATTCAATAACAACCACCCTAAGGTGGAATCCTTCCTGCAGAAGGTCCTCTTCAGTGGACTTCCGGAAGGAACGGTGATCGAGATGACCGTTACCAAGCCGGGTACGGATCCGGTGACCTGCAATATGAAGGTGACTCCGGATGACCTTGAGATGATGAACGAACTGAAGAATCTGCAGAATTAGGAAAGAATAGTGATATGTACAGATTAGACAGAGACCATGTGAAAGAGGTCTTTAAAACATACACCGATGCTTACGATTCATCGGATCCTAAGATTGCGCTGAAGATCGAGCATACCTACCATGTGGCTGAGGTCGCAGACCAGATTGCGATGTCGCTGAACTTCTCGAAGGAGGATCAGGATCTGGCATGGCTTCTGGGCATGCTGCATGATATAGGAAGATTCGAGCAGGTAAGACGCTACGGGACTTTTATCGATGCGAAGTCCATTGCCCATGCTCTTATGAGTTGTCAGGTGCTCTTCCCGGAAGCTTACCAGGTAAAGGAGCATTTCTTCGATGAGATGCCGAACGGCAGGATGGGCAGAGTGGAAGATTATCTGAAGGGTATGGCTGAGGAGGCTTGTCCTAAGGACTGGCCCCAACTGATCCACAATGCAATCTCCCTTCATTCCGCTTTCCGTCTTCCAAAGGATCAGCCTGAGAGGGAGAGGCTCTTCTCCAGTATTCTTAGGGATGCCGATAAGGTGGATATCTTCCGTGTGAATATCGAGACTCCCCTTACAGATATTATAAATTGTACGGAAGAAGAGATTCGCTGTAGTGATACTTCACCTGCAGTGGAAGAGGCGATGAAGGAGCACCATGTAGTGCAAAGAAGAGCGGATTACATCATGACGGCAGCGGACCATATCGCATCACATGTATGTCTTGCTTTTGAACTGACTTTCCCCAAGAGCAGAGAGATTGCCATGGAGCAAGGATATCTGAAACAACTGCTGGAGTTCCGAAATGAGAGCAGGGTGACCTGTGATCTCATGGAGAAAATGGAGAGAGAAGTTGAGAATTACTTCGCGCAGCATGCAAACGATATTATCTACTTCTAAATGTAATGAAAAAATGTAATAACAAAATGTGTTTTATACAACATCTTGTGGTCTGCATTGTGTTAGAATTACCTCAGGACGATTGCCGTAGATCTGCGGTGAATGGTCCGGAGGTATTTTTTTTGAAAAAGTTGTATGCAAACGATGCATCCTAAGATGAGATTGGTATTTTTTAAAAAGTGCCATTTTATGCGACCTTTTCGATGATAATTTGTGCATTTTTGTAAAACTGTATACAATCTTGCACTTCTTTACAAACATGTGAAAAAATTAACACTGTTAGTATTGCCAAACAATCATTCCTAATGTATGATTGTCGAAGTTAGAAAAGAAACACTAAATATAGTTTTATACGAGGAGAGAGTGAAAGTGAGAGAAGAATGGCGCAGCTTTAAAGGCACTCATTGGACAGATGGTGTAGATGTCCGTGACTTCATTCAGCAGAACTACACCCAGTACGACGGAGATGAGAGCTTCCTTGCAGGCCCCACCGACGCTACGGATAAGCTCTGGGGCAGACTTCAGGAGCTCCAGAAGGAAGAACGTGCACATAAGGGCGTTCTCGATATGGAGACCAAGATTGTATCTGACATAGATGCATATGGTCCCGGATATATTGATGAGTCCATGAAGGATCTCGAAAAGGTTGTTGGTCTTCAGACGGACAAGCCCCTGAAGAGAGCATTCATGCCTTACGGCGGAATCAAGATGGCAGAAGAATCCTGCAAGATGTATGGATATGAGCCGGATCCTGAACTTCACAAGATTTTCACCGAGTACCACAAGACGCATAACCAGGGTGTATTCGATGCTTACACTCCTGAGATGAAGCTTGCACGTCACTCCAAGATCATTACCGGTCTTCCTGATACTTATGGCCGTGGACGTATCGTCGGCGACTACAGAAGAGTTGCTCTCTATGGTATTGATTACCTGATCGAGCAGAAGCAGGATGACTTCAATAACTGTGGCGATGGCAGCATGTACGATGAGATCATCCGTCAGAGAGAAGAGCTCGCCGATCAGATCCGTGCTCTTCGTAAGATGAAGAAGATGGCTGAGTCTTATGGCTTCGACATCTCCAAGCCCGCTAAGAACGCACGTGAAGCATTCCAGTGGCTCTACTTCGGTTACCTTGCAGCTGTTAAGTCTCAGAACGGTGCTGCAATGTCTGTTGGTCGTGTATCAACCTTCCTCGATATCTATATCGAGCGTGACCTGAAGGAAGGTACTCTTACCGAGACCGAGGCGCAGGAACTGGTTGACCACATGGTAATGAAGTTCCGTATGGTTAAGTTCGCTCGTATCGAGTCCTATAACAACCTCTTCTCCGGTGATCCCGTATGGGCTACCCTTGAAGTCGGTGGACTTGGTGGTGACGGACGTCATATGGTAACCAAGAACGACTATCGTTTCTTACATACTCTTGAAAACATGGGACCTTCTCCGGAACCCAACCTTACTGTTCTCTACTCCAGGAGACTGCCTGAGAACTTCCGTCGTTATGCTGCTAAGATCTCCATCGATACCAGCTCCATCCAGTATGAGAACGATGATGTAATGCGTCCGATCTGGGGCGATGATTACAGCATCTGCTGCTGTGTATCTGCTACCCAGACCGGTAAGGAGATGCAGTTCTTCGGCGCACGTGCAAACCTTGCTAAGTGCCTTCTCTACGCTATCAATGGTGGTGTCGATGAGAAGAACAAGATGCAGGTAGGCCCTGAGTACAAACCCATCACTTCCGATGTCCTTGACTTCGATGAAGTTATGGAGAAGTACGACAAGATGATGGATTGGCTTGCAGGTCTCTATGTAAACACCCTGAACCTGATTCAGTATATGCATGACAAGTACTACTATGAGGCAGCTGAGATGGCACTCATCGATACCGATGTTCGCCGTACCTTCGCTACCGGTATTGCAGGTTTCTCTCATGTAATCGACTCCCTGTCCGCTATCAAGTACGCTACCGTACATGTAGAGCGTGATGAGGATGGACTTGCAGTAGGTTACAAGATCGATGGTGACTTCCCTCGTTACGGTAACGATGATGACCGTGCAGATGAGATCGGTGTATGGCTCTTAAAGACCTTCATGAAGAAGCTCACCAAGTTCCATACTTATCGTAATTCTGAGCCTACCACCTCTATCCTTACCATTACTTCCAACGTAGTATACGGTAAGAACACTGGTATGCTCCCTGACGGACGTGAGGCTTGGACTCCTCTTAGCCCCGGAGCCAACCCCTCTTACGGCGCAGAGACCAGCGGTCTTCTTGCTTCCCTCAACTCTGTTGCTAAGATTCCTTACGAGTATGCACTCGACGGTATCTCCAACACCCAGTCCATGAACCCTGAGGCGCTTGGAAACAGCGAAGATGAGCGTATCACCAACCTGGTATCCGCCCTTGACGGTTACTTCATGAATGGTGCTCATCACCTTAACGTTAACGTATTTGGCCGTGAGAAGCTCATCGATGCGATGAACCACCCCGAAAAGCCTGAGTACGCTAACTTCACCATCCGTGTATCCGGATACGCAGTTAAGTTCATCGACCTTACCAAGGAACAGCAGATGGACGTAATCAGCCGTACCTTCCACGAGAAGATGTAATTCATTCGTGACTGATTGAGTCTCC